>WJMJ01000059.1 GCA_014728035.1 Promethearchaeota archaeon
AAACTTGAGAAACCAACCTCTATCTATGAGGTCGGCGAAGTTGGTTCTGTTCGACTAACTCCTATTGACATTCGTGCCCAACTTGAGAATGTCTGGGATGAGGATTATGCTCTCCTTGGTATTAATGCAGAGGCCGCTCGTCTTGAGTGGGCCATTTTCACTGTCCTTCCCGTCCCTCCAGTTACTGTTCGTCCATCGATCACCTTGGAGTCTGGTGTTCGCTCTGAGGACGACCTTTCACATAAACTCATTGACATCATTCGTATTAATCAACGCTTACGTGAAAATTTGGATGCAGGAGCTCCCAGTCTCATTGTAGAAAGTGCAGCAGAGTAATTCTGTGTACCTATAAGACCTATGGGAGCTTCTTCAGTATCACTGTACTACTTATTTGGATAATGGGGTGAGTGGAATTCCTCCCGCTAGGCACAGGTCGGGACGAGCCCTAAGAACTCTTGCGCAGAGATTGAAGGGTAAGGAGGGCAGATTCCGGTCGAATCTGTCAGGAAAACGAGTGGACTTTTCGGCACGAACAGTCATCTCACCAGACCCGAATCTTAGCATGAACGAAGTTGGTGTCCCTGAACAAATAGCAAAGATACTTACAATTCCAGAACGTGTAACTGAATGGAACCTTGAAGAAATGAAAGAATTAGTGCTTCGAGGCCCAGAAGTTCATCCGGGAGCAAATTACCTTATTCGGTTAGACGGTAGAAGGGTAGACCTTCGATTCGTAAAAGACCGCTCGATCATTGCTGACACTATTGAACCTGGCTTTCTGGTAGAGCGTCATCTATCAACCGGTGATATCGTGCTGTTCAACCGACAGCCCTCTTTGCACAGAATGTCAATTATGGCTCATGAAGTACGAGTCATGCCTTATCGAACTTTCAGACTTTGTCTTTATGTCTGTCCACCCTATAATGCAGACTTTGATGGCGACGAAATGAACCTCCATGTACCTCAGTCTGAAGAAGCAAGAGCAGAGGCTCGGGTTCTCATGAGGGTACAGGAACAAATCCTATCCCCTCGCTATGGTGGACCTATCATTGGCGCATTGCAAGATTACATCTCAGCGGCATTTCTGCTGACCCGAAAATCCAGCATGTATACGTTAAATCAAGTCAATCAACTGATGGCAACTGCAGACTTTGAAGGAACTCTTCCTGATCCTGCTATCAAGGCACCAGTACAGCTATGGACTGGAAAACAAATCTTTAGCATGTTTATCCCCGATGATATTAACATCTCACTGAAGGCAAATATCTGCCGAAAATGTGCTACTTGTAAGAAAGAGGATTGCGAATATGATGCATATGTTGTAGTTCGTAATGGAGAGCTAATCTTTGGAGTCGTGGACGAGAAGGCTTTTGGAGCTGGTGAGCCCGACTCGTTATTCCATCGAATCATCAAAGAATGTGGTTCAACAACAGCCCGAGTGTTTATGGACTCTCTTGGTCGTCTTCTTGTCCGTCTTATTACAGATCGTGGATTTTCCATGGGTCTTAACGACGTAACTCTTCCAAGAGAAGCTTCTCAGAGAATCAGAGTTATTCTCAAAGAAGCAGATGAAAAAGTGAACCAGTTGATAGAGATTTATCAACGCGGCGAATTAGATGCAAATCCTGGCCAGACTCTTCTTGAAACCCTCGAGCAGAGAATAATGGCTACTTTAGCCGAAGCACGAGATTCTGCGGGTGAGGTTGCAGGAGAACACTTGGGTCTCGAAAACTCAGCTGTCATTATGGCTCAGACTGGAGCTCGTGGTTCTCGACTCAACCTGTCACAGATGGCAGCAGTTGTGGGTCAACAAGCTGTTCGTGGTGAACGAATTAGCCGTGGCTATGTTGGACGAACTCTACCACACTTTGAACGTGGGGATCTCGGAGCTCGTGCAAGAGGATTTGTTACATCCAGCTACAAAAGTGGACTTGATCCTATTGAATACTGGTTCCATGCAGCAGGAGGTCGTGAAGGTCTCGTCGACACAGCTGTGCGAACATCAACCTCTGGATATATGCAGCGTCGACTTATGACCGCTCTGCAGGACCTAAAAGTTGAGGGCGATGGAACTGTCAGAACAGCACCCGGTAGAATTGTTCAGTTCAAATTTGGCGATGACGGTGTTGATCCAAGCAAATCTGACCATGGCCGTTCTGTCAATATTGATATCGCTATTGAGAAAGTACTTGGTAAAGGAAGACTGGAATAAGGAGGTATATTTAATGTCAAAGAGAAAGACTAGTGCTGTCGAATCACATATGGAATCCCGATTCGCAAAAATACGAGAAGAAAAACGACTACCTCCAAAAGTTATTGATGAACTTGAGGAAAAACTTGGAAGTCTTGATATTTCAAAGAAAGAATTCGATGACATTTGTGATAACGTCATCCACTCTTATGAACAGTCTATTGTTGAACCCGGTGAGGCCGTTGGCACAGTAGCTGCTCAAAGTATTGGTGAACCTGGCACCCAAATGACCCTGCGCACTTTTCATTACGCAGGGGTTGCAGAACTTAGCGTTACTCAGGGCCTTCCCCGCTTGATTGAAATTGTTGATGCGAGACGAAATCCAAGTACTCCAACTATGACTATCCATTTAACATCAGACTATGCTGGTGACAGAAACGAAGCTCGCAGAATTGCACGAAACATTGAGATGGTTCTAGTTGAAAGTGTTGCTAGTAATGTTTCAATTGACCTTCTCAGAAACGCAATTCAAATACGTCTTGATCCAGAACTTATGGAGGATAAAGACTTAGAAGTTGATGCCGTAGCAAAGGCTATTGAAGGGAAGATCAAGAAGAAGGGTGAAGTGGAAGCCGGTGAAAATGTCATCTTTGTATATCCCACTAATGACACTCTTGCAGAACTTCAACGCTTGAGCGAAAAGATTCGCGAAGTACGAGTAAAAGGAATTAATGATATTGCTCACGTAGTTATTCGAAAGGAGGGTGATGAATACGTTCTGTATACCGAAGGGTCCAACCTTGAGGATGCTCTCGAAGTAGAAGGTGTTGATCCGCATCGTGTGTACACGAATAATCTCCGTGAAATATATCATGTTCTTGGAATCGAAGCAACACGAAATTCCATTATCCAAGAGGCTATGAGCGTTCTAAATGAACAGGGTATGGATGTAGATGTACGTCATATCATTCTTGTAGCGGATATGATGACGGTGGATGGCACTATTCGTCAGATTGGTCGCCATGGGATCTCTGGTTCGAAGAATAGTACTCTTGCTCGAGCTTCCTTTGAGGTTACAATCAATCATTTATTGGGTGCAGGAATATCTGGTGCCCGAGACCCATTAAAGGGAATAACTGAGAATGTTATCTTAGGTCAGCTAATACCTTTAGGTACTGGTGCTATCGACCTCTTGATGAGCCCCTCCCAATTTAGCAGATCTAAAGAGTAAATATAGACCCCAGAAAAGTGATCAATAATGTCCGTGGCGGAAGCGTTAAAACCAAAGCTGGCAACGGGCAAAATTGTCTGGGTAAACCAACAAATCACAGCAAAATGAGGTTTAAGTATTGAGTCTAAACCAACCGATTGCAAGCGCAGTTAATACAGGCAATTGTCGCCTTGGTGCAAAGTCATCAATTGACTCCTTGAAGAAAGGAGATGCAAAACTAGTAGTAGTCGCAGCAAATTGCCCAAGAGATGAGTATGAAGATATAGAACATTATGCCCAGCTAACTGAAACGAGGCTTGTCGAATTCAAAGGCACCTCGTGGGATCTTGGCGAAATCATTGGGAAGCCCTTTATGGTTTCCGCTATCGCTGTAATCGAGCCTGGCGATTCCAAGATACTGAAGATGGTGTGAGGCGAGTCATTTGGCGCCTGTTAAGCTGTCTATGGAGGACATGTCTCTAATCGCATCTTTTGAGAAAATTACTGGAGCCTCCGCGGTTGATGTTGTTCGTGATGACGATGCAGATCGTCTGATATTTGTTATTCCCTCGAAGCAATTGGGTAGAGCTATTGGGAAGCGGGGTTCCAATGTTCGAGCTGCCGCTGAAGCTTTTGGAAGACCTGTTGACCTCGTTGAAATTGCTGACACGGTTGAAGAATTTGTTGAGAATGCTCTTGCTCCCGCTAGGGTTGAGGGTGTAAAACTCATCGAACACAAGGATGGTACTGTTGTAGCATCAGTTACTGTTAAGAATGAAGATCGAGGTATTGCTATAGGAAAAGATGGACGTAATGTTGCACGTGCAAGAATCTTGGCAAGACGTCATTTCGACATTGACAATGTTGTAATTGCTTAGTTGATTTTTCTTGTCGTGTCATAATGCTTTTAAGTCCACAAAGAACCCGAAACTCTGACCACCCCTCAGAGTACATGCTGTATATGTACTAAATATCACCAGAGAGGTAAACTAATTTGACAGGTAAGAAATCCCCACTAGGAGAATTTGCTGGCCGTGCATTACGTGCCAAGCGAAAGAAGTTCCGCTGGAAAAAAGCCAGCCACAAACGTCGAGTTCTAAAACTTAGACGTAAGACCGACCCATTAGAGGGAGCACCTCAGGCTAGAGGTATCGTCCTTGAGAAAGTTGGTGTTGAGAGTAAACAACCAAATTCAGCTATTCGGAAGTGTGTGCGAATTCAACTCTCAAAAAATGGTAAACAAATTACAGCATTCATACCTGGTGATGGTGGCTTGAAGTACATTGATGAGCATGACACGGTACTTGTTGAAGGCATTGGTGGTGCAATGGGTGGAGCTATGGGTGACTTGCCTGGTGTTAGATGGCAAGTTCGCAAAGTGAATGGTGTTTCACTAGAATCGTTGATTTATGGAAAGGTCGAAAAACCGATACGTTAGGTGGTCTTAATGTCAGAAGAAGAAGTAGTTGAAGAAACTCCCGTAGAAGAAGAACCCAAACCCCACATCGCACCTGACCTATTACTATTTGGAAAATGGGATTCAACAGATGTTGCGATTAAGGATCCTGGCTTAATCCGTTATATCTCGCTAAAACCTGTATTGATTCCACATACATCTGGGCGTCATGCACACAAGAGATTTCACAAATCCAACGTTCCTATTGTCGAAAGGTTTGTAAACAAGCTTCTAAATGCAGGGAAACGAAAAGAGAAAAAGACCAGAACTGGAAAGCGAGCTGGACAAAAACTTCGTGCTATCCAGCTTCTCCGTCGTGCATTTGAAATAATTGATTTTCGAACAGGTATGAATCCTATCCAAGTTTTGGTTACTGCAATTGAAAACACAGCTCCTGCAGAGGAAACAACTAGAATTTCATATGGTGGAATGGCATATCCTCGTTCTGTTGATGTCGCTCCCCAACGTAGACTTGATCTAGCTTTACGGTATTTGGCGGTTGGTGCGGTTAGAAATACTCACAAGAGTGCAAAGTCCTTTGAAGAATGTCTGGTTGATGAATTACTGCTTGCATACAAAGGCGATCCAGCTAGTTTTGCTATTGCCCGAAAAGAAGAACGTGAGCGAGTAGCTCGTTCTGCCAGATAATTGTTTTCTGCACGGTATTTCACCGTGCAACTTTTCTTGCAATAATACTACTTATATTGTAGGTTACAATCCGTAACGTATCATTTTAGGACTTGAAAAATGATGGAAACTAAACGTCTATTTACAGGTGTAATCGTTATCATCATTGTTACCATTGGTGTTTTTGGATTTCTTGTCACCAGTATGAGTTTTCCAAATGATAATAACAATGATACAACAACCGATGACACAGATGATTCGATATATCCACCGTTGATATTTGATGATCAGGATCTCTTGAACGAAAGCATCGAAGTACCTAACTGGAATTTTACACTGAGTACGAATGAAACATTAAGTATGGCCGACCTTAGAGGAAGAATCACCATTCTTGATTTTATGGCACGTTGGTGTGGATATTGCGCACAACAAAACCACCATCTACGGATTCTACAAGAAGAATATGGCGACTCGATAAATATTGTTTCTGTGTGTGTGGATCTTGCTGACACTCTTGAACAGCTCACGGAGTATAAAGAGGAGAAAAATGTCACATGGCCGCTAGGTCTAGATATTGATGGATCTTCTGATTGGTTACGAGTGAGATATATTCCTACGTTGGTTATCGTCGACGGTGACGGGATGCTGCGTTGGAATCATGAAGGCACATGGGATGCCACATCAATGGCTGAAACCATTGAAAGTCTTATGGGATAGTTGAGGGATTATTGATTCTAGACGTGCTTCTTCAGGCGGCATCCTCATTTGGGGTGGGACTATACATTGCAACCTCTCCTTGCCTTTTCCCTCTTCTCCCTCTGTTCCTACTTCGTACACTTCAATCTGAGGAAAGTCGGACAAGAAGTGTATTGGTAACAGGGGTCCTATCCTCTGGAATCTTAGTATCTCTAGTCATTTTTCTTTTCCTTGCACAATTCATTGGCTTGCTTATTATTATGTACTTCACTTACCTTCAAGCTGTTCTTGGATCGATTATCATTTTCATTGGCATCTTAATGATATCTGAGCGACTGAGAGAAATCTTGCGTCTATCCAATCTTGGTATGCAAAAAGGACCTGATAGTCCCAACGGATTAGTAGGAGTCTTCGTGATTGGATTTGGTTATGCCCTCCTTGCTGCACCCTGTACCGGACCTGCACTATTTGCATTGGTAGCTCTTTTTGGTGTACAATCTGAATTGTTTGTTAGTATTCTCATGTTTGTTTTGTTAAGTATTGGAGTGTTTATTCCTTATCTTGCAATTGCTATAACAACGGGAGAAGCCCGCGACCGTATAGCAACAAAAATCACTACATCTGCTCGAAAAATAGAAGTTGTGGTTGGAGTTCTTTTAGTGATTGTTGGCGTCTTTCTGACCTATCCCCTTATTGAGATTGCAATCGGTCTATAATTCTCTGTTGGGTCCTTTTTGGGTCGCAAGCGTTCAATTCCTTTTTTCATAGTCACAAATTGTGACTACTTCCAGTGTCCTATAATCGTGGCTTTCCATTATATACTGATTCTGAGTAGTAATCTTGTGAACAATCATGGCGTTAGCGATTAACTCCCGACCCAACTCAGAGACGAAGAACATCACCCGTAAGAAGCAGACCACCAAGGCTCTGACCTTTGCTTACACCTACCGGAGGTAGAACACAATGGCGGTATCCAAGACCAAGATCATCAAGGCAACCAAGACCCCCTCAACCAAGGCTATCACTGATGCTTACTTCAGGAGGTAATATCGATGAAGCCTAGCGTTGATACACAATCAACTACTACTCACCAAGACTCTAGCAAGAGCGGTGACCTAACTACAAGCGAAGTGCTCGCGTTGGAAGCAACCTGAGCACACGCTCTTTTTATCATCCGGTTTCCAATTAGATATCATCCTGTTTTGTATACTGAACAAACCTATATACTAACTGCATCACATATGAATTTCATCTGAAACATCAGAAATGTTTATTTCTCAATATCTGTATGGAATATTCTGGGCGTATATTGAAAACCGAAAACAAAATTCTGTGTATTGAATTTCTTTTACTTGTAAGTATGTTTTCCTTGATATTCCTCTTGAATTTCTCCTTTGGTATAGTTGTTCTATTCATACTGGCTAGTGGTGTTATTGTTGAGAAGAACCAAGTATTCCCATTACGACCGGAATTGGCAAGGTTTGGTGCAGTTCTTGTGCCTATTTCATTTCTTCTATGGTTTCTTCTAGTTACATATCTTTTGGGGCATCCATTGGCACAGCCATACTATTACTTCTCTCTTCTCTCATTGGTCTTCTCAGTATTAACAGCATGGCTTGTTGGAGTTGGATTGAAGAGAATTATCATTCAAAGAATGGATGTTCCTATTACCAATTCTACTATGGCGCGTCCTCATAACAATATCATTCTATTTTGGTGGTTCTTGGGATTTGTTTTTGTAATTCTGCTAACTTTGTTATTAGTGATATCCTTCCCAACAGCATCATTTCTTCCTATGTTCTCCCTTGGCTTACTAGTCCTTTTATGGCAGTCATTATGGACCGCTTCTCCCAATGTGGATGCTTGATCTTCTCATTGATGGTATTTCTTGTGCCACCTATTGTTTTTGAACTCTGCCGCA
Organism: Promethearchaeota archaeon; assembly: GCA_014728035.1. Classification (GTDB taxonomy): domain Archaea; phylum Asgardarchaeota; class Thorarchaeia; order Thorarchaeales; family Thorarchaeaceae; genus SHMX01. Next base: position 8,102 of record WJMJ01000059.1, read on the forward strand.
TGGTCTTGTCGAAATGATTAAAAGCATCCCCCGAGGTGGAGGGCTAGACTGTCCTATAAGAGGACAGACCATAATTACGTGGTGAAAAGATTGAGTAAGAATAAAGAACACCTCAATCTGGTCGTCATAGGGCACGTTGACCACGGTAAAAGCACTATGACGGGCAGGTTGCTCTATGAGACGGGCGCCGTTGATGAAAGAACTTTCCAGCAGCACAAGGCTGAGGCTGAGAAACTCGGTCGTCCCTCATGGGCATGGGCTTTCGCCCTTGACAGACTTAAAGAAGAACGAGAAAGAGGTCTTACTATTGACATTGCTTTCTTCAAGTTCTTAACCGATAAATATTATTACACCATAATCGACGCTCCGGGGCATAAGGATTTTATAAAAAATATGATAACTGGTGCCTCTCAGGCAGATGTAGGTTTGCTTGTTGTGTCCGCGAAACGTGGAGAGTTTGAGGCAGGAATCGGTCCAGGTGGGCAGACGAAAGAGCACGCATATCTTGCGATGACTCTTGGTGTACCCTCCTTGATTGTTGCAATCAACAAGATGGACGATGAAAGCGTTGATTACAGTGAAGACCGGTATAATGAGGTCAAAGAAGAGGTCGGTGGATTCTTGAAGGGTATTGGCTACAAGACCGATGCAATTCCATTCATTCCCACCTCTGCATTATCTGCATGTAACTTGAAAGAGCAGACAAAGGACCTTACTCCTTGGTATGATGGTCCCTCTCTTCTGGAGGCACTTGACAAAGTTGTTCTTCCACCAAAACCAATTGACAAACCATTGCGACTTCCAATCAATGATGTGTATAGCATCAAGGGTGTTGGTACAGTTCCAGTAGGTCGTGTCGAGACTGGTGTGATGAAGCCAGGTCAGAAGATTACTTTCATGCCTCCCAACAAGACTGGAGAAGTCAAATCTATTGAGATGCATCATGAAGAGATGCCTCAAGCAGTTCCAGGGGACAACATTGGTTTCAATATCCGAGGAATCGAAAGAAAAGATCTCGGTCGTGGTGACGTTGCAGGTCCAGTAGATGCTCCACCAACTGTTGCCGCTGACTTCACAGGACAGGTAATGGTTATCCAGCATCCAAGCGCTATCACTGTTGGATACACTCCAGTTATTCACGCTCACACTGCACAGGTTGCGTGTCGATTCGATGAACTGCTCAAGAAACTCGACCAGAGGTCTGGCCAAGTTGTTGAGGAGAATCCTGACTTTGTTAAGAAGGGAGAATCAATGCATGCTAAGCTAGTACCACTCAGACCAATGGTCATTGAAAAGTACAAGGACTTCCCACAGCTGGGTCGTTTTGCTGTACGTGACATGGGTATGACTGTGGCAGTAGGAGTCGTTCTTGACCTTAAAGCTCGAGAGATGGCTGCAGCCAAGAAGAAATAATTACTTTGAACCGGGTTTCGACCCGTGTTCTACTTCCTTTTTTTATCTGATTACCAAGTAATTTAAATTGTTAATTATATCTCCACTATTGATTTATAGAGGATTAGTTACAGAACTTAACCGGGACTAATCATGTTACAACTTACACCTGAAGGCAGTCTGATTGCATCACTGAATATTATTGTTGCAATAGTACTCCTCCTACTTACTGTCTTGAGTATTCGAATTCTTTTGAAACAGTTTGATACGGGGCATTTTGCAGCAACCATGTTCGCGTTAGTCTATGCAATATTTCTTGTTGTACAAGAGTATCATCTTTTTTCCCTGTTGAATACAGGTATTCCTCTTGATGGCTACGTATATTCAACGTTGGCTATTGCCCTACAGTGCATTCTTCCCTCTGTAGTTGTCTATGTATGGGCGTATTATACCTTTCAGAAGAAGAATCTACGACTCGTATTCACGTTGATAGTCTTTGGTTATATGATTCTTCTTTGGTCTGTAGTTGGCGTTTTTCAACCATTCATTCCTGAGCTGGATCCAGTCACTCAGCTTTGGGATATGAATCTGCAGCCCCCTCTGACATATATTCAGTACACAATGTTGACAGCATCTCTCATAGTAAGCTTTCTTCTGCTTATTCAGAGTTTACGGGTCGAAGACAACGTACTTGCAGCTCGATATCGCTACTTTGCTATCGGCTACCTATTGTATACGCTTGGAATCATGTTCCGATTCATGGGAATGGACTTGATTTTCACTCTTACTCGTAAAATCTTGCTATGCCTAGGAGTCTATCTGATGATTGCATCCTTTATTGGATTAAAACTGCAGGACACTCCTACTGTCCTCGAGTCAACTCAATGAACACAGAACAGGGGCGAAAAGCCCCTTTGCTTTTATTAACAGAAGAGTATCTAAGGGACAATTTCCTATATAGAATTGATTCCTATGATAGAAGACGATTCGAGCTCTTCGAGCGACGAACATATCCCAATTACCCCCTTTCGACGCGTTTTGGGGATAGCAGGTGCAATTCTTGTACTCATCCTCTATTTTTTGTATTCACTATACTTCCCATATGATTATCTGACTGGTGTCTTTTTATTTCCCCCAGTTATCTTTCTCTTCCTAATATTGGCTGGTTGTTGTGGTACTGGTTGCACTGCATCAGTGAACCGTGAAGACGAAGAAAGCGTACTTCATGCGATGAGAAAGCGAGCTCTTTACGCCCTTAAAATCGAGGGACGTGACATCTATCGATGTCCAAATTGTGAAATGTCTTTTGATCTGGCGAATGCAACACCTGTGGATGATGACGTAATTCTTTGTCCATTCTGTAAAAATAGGCTATTGTTTGAATGAATCTGCGTATTTGAAAAAAAAGAAAAAAATCCACTGAAGGTCAGTGGTAAGATTATGGTTACTCGATTACAATCTGGTCTTCTATTTTGATAACGCCAGTTGCAAATTCTGCTGCATCCATCGCAGCTCTATAAGCTGTCCAATGCGATACGGTTCCACTTAATGTAGCTTTACCTTGGTCAACTGTAACAGTTACACTGTCAGGATCAATAAGTGGATTCCTTTCCATTGCGGCTATTATATTTTCAGCAACAATCTTGTCGACAATACTCTCTGATGGAACAACTGCAATCTTGTTATCTATGAGTACCACACCAGTCACATCAGATGCCAATTGCTCAGCTCTAAGTTTCTTCCAGTATGCATCAGTCGTCCCTTCAAGTTCTACAGTACCATTATCTACATCAATATCGATATCTGTGGAGTCAATGTATGTGTTCCAAAATAATTGTTGTTCTATTCTTGTTTTAATCTCATCATCGTCTGGTATTTCAATAATTGATGGATATTCAATATCAAGTTCGTTTTCTACTTTTGTCACATCTTGTACTGTCCAAGCATCCAAGATTGCCCTTTCTCGGGCGGTGTAGCTTGGAACCTTTCCCTTTAGCTTAACTTTTGTTCCATCAACGGCAATTTCGATGTCTGAAGCATCTACTCGATTATCCCAGAATAATTGGTCTGTTACTCGTTTCTTAATCAATTCTGCTTTATCTGTCATAATATCGAGTGATTAATCACTCAAGTAGATTATATCATTCTATATATTTAAATATATTCATATTAAGAATATATTATTGCTAAAAACAGTGCAATTTATTCTTTAATTGATAATATGATCACGGAAGAACTTATTTGCTATTCGGATGTTGCATCCTGTGGTAGGATATATGACCGGGCACGATTATCCTGAAACTCGAAAAGAAGACATCGTTGAAACCATTCATGGAGTTGAAGTTAGCGATCCCTATAGATGGTTGGAAAACACAGACGACCCTGAAGTTCAAGACTGGATTAAGAAACAGATGGAGTTCAGCAAGAAGGTCATTGAGAGTTATGGTGACCAAGAACCTATTAAAGAACGACTCCGCGAACTATCCCTCTTTGATGCAATGTCAACAAAACCAGTGGTCATCAGAAAGACTGATTCGGGTTTTCGTTTTTTCTATCTTTTTAGATACAAAGATGACCATCAGATGCGACTCTGCTACCAGGACGGGTTCGATGGTGAACGAATTACATTGGTTAATCCCATTGATATTGACCCCGATGGAACAGTTCAGATTGATTGGTTCTCACCCTCTTGGGATGGCAAGTTAGTTGCGTATGGGTATTCAGAAGGCGGGAATGAATTATCTAATCTTCGAATTATGCATGTTGGTGATATGATACATCTATCTGATACGATAGAAGGCCTCAGACTTGCCTCAGCTGTCTGGCTTCATGATTCAAGTGGGCTATATTATGTTTACAATTCTTTCCAACCAGAATGTGCTGGCAGATTTGCTGGTAGCGTTTTCTATCATCAGATTGGTACATCTTCTGATGTAGATATCTGTGTTTTGTCTGGGAAAGGACGCCCTTTGGAGATGGTTTCCATATCTGGATCTCCTTCCTCTAATTTGATATGTATAAAACGACAGCGTGCAAAAGGATCTGATCTACTCGTTTCAAAATATAAGCTATTAGAATCACCCAAATTGAATCCAATTCTCTTTCAAGAAGAATCCCCGTCTCTAGTTGTTCATCTACACAATGGTATTTTGTATGTGTTGAATCACATTCGGGCGTCTTTAGGTGAAATTATAACCTATGATTTGACGAATTGGGATGGAATGAATCCTCCTGATAGCAAAATTTTACTTGAGGAAAGAGAGTACCTTATACATGATATGATTCCATTTGGTTCTTCTGTAATTTTTGTAGAGTTGCATGATGCATCTTCTTTACTTTGTAAAATGGATATTGAAACCAAAAAAATAGATACCTTGTTGGGTCAAAATCAATTCATTCGGATTCTAAGTCTGTCTTCAATAGAACAAACCAATGTCTTCTTGTGTTGTATGAATACATTTCATAGTCCTCATGAACAACTATTGTTTCATAAGGATACGGGGTTTTCATCATTCTTTCGTCCTAATGTGCATATAGATTCAGATGATTTTGTGACTAAACAAATCTGGTTTTCTTCTAAGGATGGCACCAATATTCCTATGTTCCTAATGCATCATAAAAATCTTGATTTAACTAACTCGCATCCGACAGTAATCAGTGGTTATGGTGGATTTGGAGAGTCTCAGATGCCCGTTTACTCTCCTCTCCATATTGTTTGGAATATTTTTGGTGGAATTTTTATCGTTGTCAATCTTCGAGGTGGTGGGGAATATGGAGAACGCTGGCATAGTCAAGGCATTCGTGAACGAAAACAAAATGTTATTGACGATTTAGTTTCCAGTGCTGAGTGGATTTCAGAGCATAGTCTGTCCAATCGAAATATGATAGGTATTAGAGGTGGAAGTAATGGTGGATTAATAGTAGCAGCTGCGGTGATTCAAAGACCAGATCTCTTTTCATCAGTATTTTCTATGTATCCTTTAACAGATATGATTAGATTCACTATTGATGAAATAAGCCAATATTGGATTCCTGAGTATGGCAATCCTGCTAATTCTGAGGATTTCAAGGTACTAATTTCATACAGTCCTTATCATAATGTCAGTAATTCCTCACATTATCCCTCCGCTTTATTTTTTGTTGCAGCTAATGATGCTCGTGTAAATCCAATGCATTCTCTGAAGATGATTGCAAAATTACAAAATACTTGCCAAGGTGGCCTTGATGATAATCAAATAATTCTCTGGTGGGATGAAGAATCTGGTCATCTTGGTGGAAAGACTATGGAAGACTGGATAAACTTGTGGTCTTTAGAAATAGTATTCCATGCATCTCAGCTTGGTCTTACTATAGAAATAAAAAAATAGAACGAGATACCTTCACAGGCACCTCTATTTTGTAGATATTTACCATGGGCCATCTGGTGGTGGTTTAAGTGGTGCTTTCATTGTCTTTGTTTCTCCTTTATTGAAGTTCTACCCTTTTATCTACGAACAATTGCAATATTCACAACGACTCTGTATTGTGAAAAAAAAGCGAAAAAGTAGCAAATATTCTCCAACTTTTTGAAGTATTCAAAGGTAAAAAATAGGAGGTTAAATATGGAATGTATCGATATACTCTGTTAAGATGGACAGAAAATTTTCGGATAAGATATCTTAATTGACGCTTTTTGTCTTTCTGTTCTCTGTTAGATTTGCAAGATTGAAGAATTATGGAAGATAGAGACAATAACAATTTGTGGCGCTGAGGGAGGGATTTGAACCCTCGCGTGCTTCGCACACTAACTTAGCAGGCTAGCTCCCTGCCAGACTAGGAGACCTCAGCGTATCTACCCATTACATTTTATAAATTGTTGTGGGCGAATTTGTTGAGTGAAGTGTTATCTCTTAAACCTTATTCTCATTACAGAAAAAGAGCCAAGAAGTGCAGCGGCTCCCTTTGTATTGAATGTCCCTTCCGCGCTTGGTTTACATGTGCTTCACTCAAAGCAGCTACCCCTGAGGCTCCACAACCTAATCTTAGGGCTGTTCTCTCCCGAGCCTGACCCTTTTCGACAATCTAAATCGCTCATCACAGACCTACGAATGTGACTGCGATCGAAGCAGACTTCAGGGACTACTTGTCAACGTTTAGCGACAAAGCCTAACGAGGTTAGGTTTCATCCGCCACCGGGTTACTGGCGCCACTATTGCCTTGTGGTTGAAGCCGCGGCAAACGGCCCGCCCTGCCCGCTGCAGTTGGAAGATTTCTGTAGAACGCCTAAAAACATTGTGAATTGTTCAAAGGTCTAGACAAAAGCTCCAGCTGCACGTTTTACCTGAATTATCTCTTTCAGAACTTCGCGCTCTGAAGGCGAGATGTCTTCGAAGAAGTTCTTTCTAATCGCATGAACATGAGAGTCGGGCATATCAACATAGAGGACTTCATCTTCTTTGATTTGTCTGCCGATAGTCGGGCCTCGGATAGAAACAGCTACTTCCATTCCATCAGTTGCTTCATTGATGTTCACGCTTCTATCTTGTATCTGAAGAATCATACCAACCCTTTTTCCATCTGCGTTGATGAGGCCTACCTTGGGTTCAATCCTGCCACTTACACGGACACCTGCGATAGCAGGATTCTTGTGACGAAAGACATAATCTGGAATTAGTTCAATTTTTCCTGGTCTAATAATCGTTCCAAGGGATTCAGCTTTTGCTTGCTCTCTTTTGACAATCTGCCATGCATTGTATTCATCATAAAGACGATAGATGACCTCGCTACGAAAGACTTCCACCCCATATTCAGCTGCAAGGTCTTCAATATCTGGAGCGAATTTCACATTGAATGCGAGTATTACTGCATTAATTGGATCTGTATCACCAGCTGCAAAAGCCTCCAAGACATCACGTTTTACAATAGGCCCAACATCTGCAACACGAACAGGAACTTTTCTATCTTGGAGAAAAGTGGTTACGGCTTCCAATGATCCTAATGTATCTGCTTTGACTACAATTCCCGCGGAGTCATGATGAATCCTGATCGAACTTACTTCATCACGCACCTTTTTGCGGACCTCTTCAAGATTCTCCGGATTCGATACCGCATACACTGGAGCACCAGCCACAGCTCCTGTTATATCGGGGGCTACAATCTTCACACCCGCAGCTGCATGTACTTCAGAAACTGGATTGAATTTCTCCTTTGGATCTCGAATCTCATCCAACTCTTTGGGTTGTAGAAGCGTACGTATTTTCGCGACGATTTCCCCTTCCAGCCCTCCTACAACAATCGTATCTGTTTTCTTGAGAGTTCCTTCATAGATTATTGTGTCTAATGTAAGTCCCAATCCGGTTTCCTCCCGTACTTCTAGAATAGCACCTCGGGCAGGACCACTGACCACTCGCAATCGGTCTTTCATAAATTGCTGAGTGAGACCTGAAAGGACCATAAGGAGCTCCGGAATCCCCTCCCCTGTCATAGCACTTGTTGGCACAATAGCTACTGTGTTTTTGAAATTTCTAACTCGGTCAAATCTCTCTGAATTCAGATTATTTGCAGAGAGTGCTCCAACTATCTCGTATATCCGCCTATCAATCTCTGCTTGTACAGATTTGCTCTGTGCTTTTATCGCCTGGACCAATGGCATTCCGGGTTTCTCTTTCCAGCCTGGTACTTTATCCAGCTTGTTTGCTACCACTAGGAATGGTGTTTTACCAGATTGAAGAATCTTTAATGACTCATATGTTTGAGTTAGAGCCCCCTCGTTAATATCTATCACCAGAATTGCAATATCTGCAATAGCTCCACCACGTCTTCTCAGGTTTAGATATGCTTCATGACCTGGTGTATCTATGAATAATAGGCCATCAATTGTCAATTCGGTCTTGACGGCCTTCAGCAGGTCTCCACATATCTCAAGAATGGTCGCAGTTGGAAAAAATGAAGCTCCAATATGCTGTGTGATCCCTGCTGCTTCTCGAACTTGTACTCCAGTACCTCGCATTTTATCTAACAAAGATGTCTTTCCATGATCAATATGACCTAATACTGTGACGATTGGAGATCGAAGCTTTGCCTTTTTCCCTGATGAAGACTCTGACATTTTGACACCCCATAAACAGACTGGATTCCGACTTTGGAAAATATCTTATGAAATTGTCGTTTAGACAACGAATCATGGTCTATGTCACAAATCTAAAATAACTAGTCTATTCGATTTGGACATAGAACGGATATGACATTTCAGTGTATCCGAACAATTGGTGAGATAATTGGAGAAATCCTTTGTTATACTAAAACCGGATGGGACTTGTAGAAGAACAGTGAGTGCAATAGTATTGAAGGCACTTATAGATATGGGATATTCAGTAAAAGCATTTCAAGAAATACAAGTTTCCAAAGCACTTGCGGAACAACATTATGGGGTTCACAAAGAAAAACCATTCTTTCCATGGCTTGTTCAGTTCATTACTGCTTCACCAGTATTGGCAATAATCTTTGAAGGCCCTAATGTCATTCAGGGAATCCGAAACGCTTTGGGTGCAACATTCGTTCAGAAAGCTTCAGATGAATCTCTTCGTGGAAGATATGGTATTTGGGCCGGAATCAATCTTGCTCATGCTTCTGATGGCATTGAGACTGCAACTCAAGAAACCGACCTTTGGACTGGTCAGAGTGACCTAGCTATATCTGAAGACGCAAAAGAACGTGCCAGTCAGTATGTTGATAGATACATAGGCGGTGCTATTGATTACACTATGGAGATTCGCAATGTTGTGCGTGGAGCTATCAAGGCTCATGATACTTCTGACGATGTCATGAAGCAACTAATCGACTTACTAGGGAAAGATGCTTCGGGAATCGATCAGAAATCTATTCAGAACCTGGCAGAAGCTATCTTTGCGTTTATTGAAGAAGAAGTAGAAAAATCAGATTAGTTATCAATTGCAGAGGGGAGTTATTTTCCCCTCTACTGTTGAAATTTCTAGCGGGCTTTTCCGCCTTTCTCAAATCCTTTGGTCCACTTTGTGTCACGAGGACGCATCTTTTTGTCAATTCTAGACTTTTTGCATTTGTTTGAACAGAACCATAGAACTGATCCGTCTTTCGTCTGAACATATGCTAAACCAGTACCTGGCTCAATATCCTTTCCACAGAATGTGCATCTCTGGGTGCCAACCATATGTCTAACGCCTCCTCATCTTTCTGGCTTCTCGTTCAGTTTCTCTAAGTATGAGAATATCTCCGAGTCTGACAGGGCCCTTTACATTTCTCGTAAGAACTCGACCCTTATCCCTTCCATCAAGAATCTTGACTCGTACTTGTGTAATCTCTCCAGTAACACCTGTACGTCCAAGAAGCTGAATCACCTCTGCAGGAATGGCTGGGCTGTCTTCTTTGCTCATTTTTCACCATCACCTAGAGAATCTATTTTCGGATTGCTGCTATTTTTTCAACAACATCGCTTACTACATTCTTGCCCTTACCCTCGACCACAATTGCGACAGCTGCTGTGGGTCGTTCGATACCTGCTGCTGCGCCTAAGTCTTTCTTACTTGGGACAAATATGTAAGGAGCTTTTTTATCATCACAAAGACCTGGAATAAACATGACTATCTCTACGGGGTCAACATCTTCCGCAACGAGTACGAGTTTGGCAATTCCTCTCTCAATGCTTTTTGTGACCTCATTAATTCCTTTCTTAATTCTTCCAGTATCTTTGGCCATTTCTAGAGATTCCAGAGCCTTCTTCTGAAGTTCCTCTGTTGCTTCCCATTCTACAAAACTTGGTTTTGGCATATGTTAATACCTCTGTTTTCACTTCATTGGTAATGAAATTAAACTGCTCCATGAGCATGTTCTGGTCGCCGTGCTTCCAGTTTCTTTTAAAACTGTCGAAGTGTATTCAATAGTTGAGCTCTTGGCATGCCTTAATAATATCAGTATCATCCACGTTTAAATGTTCGAGAACTGAATATCGTTTGCGCTTTCCCATTATTCTTAGAGCGTGGTGTATATCATCCAAAAACTGCTCACGTGTCAATTTCATATCCTCGAAAGTGAGTGGCATATCTCGATCTCTCATATATTCTTGAATATCAATAGGCCTGTGTTTAGTGTAATCAACTTGCTTCAAAAAATGAACACATAATGGTGTGGCAAATGCCACTTGAATACCATGGAGGTTTTGATTGCGCCTATCCATCGCATGAGATATTGCATGTTCTGTTCCAGAACAGGGTCTTGAGCTTTGAGCCAGATTCATTGCTTTTCCTGAATCTATCTCAGCTTGAATCAATGATTCTAGATCATCATTTCTCAGAACTGATTGAAGAGCAGACTCAACGAGATTGTATACTTCTTCAAGGAATTCTTCATCATTGTGGTCATGAGCAAGTTTCCATTCAGCTAAACTTGAGACCTTACATATAATGTCACCAGTGCCTGCTTTCCTCAGTATTGTTGGTGCTTGTTCAATTATATCAATATCTGCAATCACTGCAATTGGACTTTTACATTTCTTTGAATATCTATACCCATTTTGAATGACCGATGCAACATCACTCGCTATACCATCATGTGATGCGGCTGTTGGAACTGAAACCCAGTCGATGCTATACTCGCGTGCAAGTAACTTTGCGGTATCAATACTTCTTCCCCCTCCAAATCCAATAATTATATCCGCTTGTTTTGGGATTTCTTCTTGTGAATTGTTTGGCGCCATTATCCATGCTGGACATGTACCAGTTGAATCCTCCAGATACTGTTGATATTTTGTATATATTAACTCATCACTGACACAGACTGGATTTGTGTAATCTCCTAGAATATCACATAGTCGACTTAGTGCTCCTCTCTCGATAATGACTATGCGAGGATCTGTGTCTGACATCTTTTTGGGCTCTCGCTTGATTTCTTGAAGCTCCTTGTTAAGCATTACTAACTAACGAGTTTTTATCTCGTTGCAATTGATATTCTCGTATATGTATAGCGTGTATTTCGCTCATAATACACTAGATGATATGTGAGTTTTGCTGGACATGTAATGGAGTCAAATACCATGTCACAATATGTCAAGGTTGCCCTCATGGGGGCTGGATATGCTGGAAAATCTACTATAATCAAGTTACTGACTGATAAAGCTACCAAATTGGAAACTAATTATCGCCCTACAGCAGGAATGGACTGTGGAACTATCACACTTGATGACACTACAAAAGTCACACTCGTTGAGATGGGTGGACAGAACCATTTTGAGTTCATGTGGCCTGACTTGTTAAAGGGTAGCACGATGGTGGTCATTGTGACTGAAAGCACTCCAAAGGCTGTATTGAAAACGAGGCAGATTTTGGAAAAATACCGTCAGCAATTAGATGGCATGCAAGTCATTGCCATTGCTAACAAGCAGGATTTAGCTGGTTCGATGAAACCGGAGTCAGTTCAAGATTTATTGGGTATTCCCACATATGGAATGGTTGCCATTGATCCAAAACAACGAATCACAGGTTACAAACTCATTCTTAACGGTCTCAGAGATATGGTTCAAGTAGCCGCTTAGAAACTCAATTTATTTCTATGAGGTATGAATCACATCTTGATACTAAGGCATCATAGAATGTGATTTCCTTATGTGACACGGAAAATTCTCCAAGTAAATGGGCCATGAGCCCATATTCATTTTTCTGGATAGAATTGTTCATACCATGTAATGGTTTCATTCAATCCTTCATCAAGACTCCATCTCGGAACGAAATCGAGAATTTCTTTCATAGTTTCTATACTGCCAATATGTGATGTTCCCCAGTTAGGTCGTGGCTTCTTGAATTTTATTTTTGATTTACTCCTCTTAACTAACTGGATTACTCTCTGTGCAATATGCCCTATTGTTACAATTTCTGGCCCACCAATATTGATAATTTCTTCACGTATTGTTGATTTTTTGCTAGCTAGTATTATGGCGTCCAAGAGATCAGATACATAGATCGGTGTATATTCGTAACTTCCATTTCCTTCAAGAGTAATCGATTCATCTTTCATGGCTTGATTGATGAATATTGAAACTGCACCATGATTCTTTGCCTGTTTTGGTCCGTATACATTGAAGAGCCGCAGAATTGCTGTTTTAATACCATATTGGCGATGATAGACTTGTATATATTTCTCTGCAGATAGCTTTGAGGCGGCATAGACATTTTGAGGATTGGTCTTGGTTTTTTCTGTAATAGGTGACTCGCTAGATACTCCATAAACCGCAGCACTGGAGCTGAAAACAATCTTTTTGATGTCATTTTGTCTAACAAACTCCAAAATATTTACGGTGCCAGTGACATTTATCTCAGTCAGTACGATAGGTGTAGCATTGTTTCTATTTGTGGCAAGATGAAATACTGTATCAATTTCGTGTTCTACTCTTTGAGTGGGATTAATTCGCATAATATCCGTTTCAAGTAACTCAAAAGAAGAATTATCGATGAAAGAAACAAAATTGTGTTGTTTTTCTTTTCTTGGATTCCCTATTCCAATGACATGATATTTTTTCTTGAGCAAACTTTCTACCAAATTACTTCCAATAAATCCAAAACATCCCGTAACAAGAACCGTCTGACTCATCTTTGACGCACTTGTTTTCCTGACTTCAAATTGTTATTTAATCAATGCTGTTGAATACATCTCTCTATTTTCTATGTGAATCTACTGTTGTTTGGTGAATAGAAGAAATAACAAACACTCCCAAACGCTTTTATGGACTTGGAATCGAGTTCGTGTTACCCAAGGCACGGGCGAGTGAGCTAAGACCATAATTGTATTCTTGGCGAGTCCGTCCGGGATTAGTGTCTTTTGGGTAATTATTACCTCCGCGGTCAGGTGAGACAATGGAAATCACAATCATCCACAAGTCAGAGCACGATGTTCATTTCTTAGTGGAGGGTGTAGATGTATCATTTGCAAACGCTCTTCGCAGGACTATGCTTACACGTTTACCAGCAATGGCTATCGATGAGGTTCTCATCCTTGAGAACACCAGTGTGATGTACGATGAGATGCTTGCTCAACGACTTGGACTGATTCCTTTGACAACAGACCTTGAGTCTTATAATTTGCCTCAGGACTGTGATTGTGAAGGAAAGGGTTGTAGCTTATGCCAGTGTACACTCACTCTAGAAGTAGAAGCAGGAGATGAAGAGGTCGTAGTATATTCGGGTGACCTCTCATCCGAGGATCCAAAAGTGAATCCAGCATCCGCTGAAATTCCCCTCGTTAAACTCGCCTCTCATCAACATGTAATTATTGAAGCATATGCTCGTCTTGGCACAGGGTCTGAAAATGCTAAATTTCAACCTGTTGCAACAGTTGCGTACAAGTACATACCAGTTGTCAGTGTTGACAAGGCCAAATGTGACCAATGTGGTGCATGTGTTGAAGTCTGCCCCAAGAAGATATTGAAATTGGAGGGCAAGACCATATCCACTCAGAACACTATGGATTGCAGTCTCTGTGAGGCATGTATGAAAGAGTGTGAACCAGGAGCTATCTCAATTGAATCAAAACCCGAAAGTTTTCTGTTCAAAGTGGAATCTACTGGGTCACTCCCACCGGAGGTAATTGTGGAAACAGCGGCAGAGATTCTGAAAGAGAGAATCGGAGTCGCTCTTGATTTCGCAAACTCACTATGAGGTGCGTAAGAAATGGTATCCGGACCCACTAACCCAAACACTCGTGCTTTAATGAATGCACTTAGGAAAACATCGATTAAACACGATGTGAGAATATGGAAGAGAGTCGCTGAATTGATTGAGCGTCCGGCAAGAAAAAGGCCTAGAGTAAACGTAGGTAAGATCGGTCGTCACACTAAATCTGGTGACATCGTTGTTATCCCAGGTAAAGTTCTGGGATCTGGCAATTTACCTCACAGTGTTACTGTAGCTGCTATGAATGCCTCAACGTCAGCAAGATCAGTGATTGTTAATGCAGGTGGTTCTTTGATCTCTATCGAAGAATTACTCGATAAAGTTCCGAAAGGAACAGGAGTGACGATTCTTATCTAGGGTGGTTTCAATGAGTGAAAGAGCAATAAAAATTTACGACGCAAGTGAAATGGTCGTTGGCAGATTAGCCTCAAAAGTTGCAAAGGCGGCACTCCTCGGTGAACGTGTTGTCATTGTTAATGCTGAGAAAGCTATCATTACAGGTGATAGACGAACTGTCATTGAAGCCTACAAAGATAAGTTCAACATAAGAACATCATACAATCCTCGAAAAGGACCTTTCCATCACCGTCGTCCAGATAGATTAGTTAGAAAGATTATTCGAGGAATGTTACCATGGCCAAGACCAAGAGGTAAGAACGCATACAAACGAATTCGCGTCTTTATTGGTGTTCCTGAAGAATTCGCAAATGAGGAAAAAGTCGTGCTTGAAGAATCACGTTATGATAGTCTGAAAAGAAAATTCATCACCGTAGGTGATCTAAGTTTCGAACTTGGTTGGAGAAACCCGGAGGTAGCCTAAAATGAGAGTGATTGTTACAACTGGGAAAAGGAAGACCTCACTTGCTAAAGCCACAGTTAAAAATGGGCAAGGAAGAATTAGAATCAATGGTCGGCCTCTCGAAATCTTAGAGCCTGATGTTGTCAAAGCACGGATTATGGAAGCATTAATCCTGTTTGGTGAAAAATGGAAAAATTATGATATCAAGGTTCGTGTTCACGGTGGTGGCTTCATGGGGCAAGCTGATGCAATTCGAATGGCAATCGCTACTGGTCTTGTTCAGATGAGTCAAGACTATGAAGCTAGATCCAGAATGATTGAACATGATAGAACAATGTTAGTTGGTGACCCTCGAAGAACCGAACCAAAGAAATTTGGTGGTCCTTCTGCAAGATCACGTTATCAGAAATCATACAGGTGAGGCGAGAAAAGAATGATTATTCCAGTAAGATGCTTCACTTGTGGCAAAGTTGTAGCTGATAAATATGAGAAATTCACAAGACGCGTTCGCCAAGGAGAAGACCCATCTCAGGTTCTTGATGATCTTGGTTTGACTCGATATTGTTGTCGAAGAATGATCTTAGCACACATTGACATTATTGATAGCTTCATGGCTTTTGCCACTACAGAACCTTCGGAGGCTAGCTTAAGATGACTGAAGTTGATATGAGTGAAATTGACCTACTAACCCCCATGGATAAATACTTGGCGGCTGGTTGTCATATTGGAACCCAAGTTAAAACACAAGACATGGAGCCATTTGTGTATCGTCAAAGACCTATTGGTCTCTATGTACTCGATGTTAGAAAGACTGATGAGAGAATCCGAGTTGCTGGAAAATTCATTGCACGATATGATCCAGATGAGGTTATTGTTATTTCCGGACGTGTATATGGAAAAAGGCCAGTTGAAACTTTGGCATACTATATTGGATGCCATGCATTTACTGACCGTTTTGTTCCTGGTACACTAACCAATCCCAATATCTCTGGTCCAAGAACATACGTTGAACCAAAACTGGTTATCTTAACAGACCCACGTACCGATCAACAAGCCCTTTCCGAAGCGGCAAAGATTGGTGTTCCTGTTATCGCTCTTTGTGACACTGACAATTCAACTGCAAACATCGACTTGGTTATTCCTAGCAATAATAGAGGTCGAAAAGCTCTTGCACTTGTCTACTATCTATTAACTCGACAGGTACTTCGAGAACGTGGAGAGATTGCTGAAGAAAGCGAAACCGCTTTTACTCCAGAAGACTTCGAACCTCAGGTACAAAGATTCTAGTCTTCAATCACACGAATGACGCCTTTATCGGCGTCAACCTCTACTTTTTGGTCATTTTGCAATTTTTCGATATCGATTTGATCAATTGCAGGAATTTCCGAAATAATACATCCTACTGCTACTACTGGATCTGTAGCTTTGTTTATGATTGCTAAGGGGGCTTTTCCTGCTTTACTTAGAGCATACAATACGTACGATCCAACTGTAGACCCTTTACCTGTTGGAAATACCAATACCTTCCCAGCTATCGACACCCCTTCAAGCTGATGCCCCTTCTCTACAATCTCCCCTGTTTCAGGGTCACAACCCCCATAAAATGAGATGTCTTCTGTAGTATACAGTATTTGTCCTTCTGTTTTTCCTTTGAAGATTTTTCTACCAGTTAATTTCTTCATGAAACTGCCTCCTTGATGCATTCTTCTACAGTTCTAATTTCCGTTTTGAAATCATTTTTTCCTCTAGCATAAAAACATGCTTTTGCAGAATCTGTCATTAATCCAGAAAACTTCCCTTTAAGTGGGGCAACAGCACAACAGGCATCACTGACAAGGAAAGCTCCAGCTTGTTCGATTAAGTCGTAATAACCCATTTTCATAGCTAAATCTTTTGTTGGTTTTGCTGTAGTAATCCATACTGTTTTTCCCTCTGCAACTTTCTTCCCTTTTAACATAGAAGCAATTTGTCTAATCTCCTCAATGCTGGCATGTGGACAACCAACACTTATGAAATCAATATCCGCAGCTTCATCATCCAATTTCTGCCTTGCTTCATCTAGATCATCTTGTGTGACCGTTTCAGTTGAATTAGGGACTAGGGTATTATTGGGAGTAATGTTTTCCATATGAAAGATAGCTACACCTCCGTAGGTGGCTACAGATGCACAGAATGATTTCAGCTCGTTAGTAGTAGCATTTGGGACTCCTGTGATGTACGGTATTGCTTTTCGTGTTCTGTTTCCTATTACATAACCAAGCAATCCGAAATCATCGGTGTTTTTTAGTTCTGGTTGAATAACATATTTTACTTCCGCTTGTCTGTTCTCTTCTAGATGAAGCCCATATTCTGCAGTTCTCCCTGTTAATGCAGCTGCTAAGGCACTTGGGCCACCCTCTCTATTCGTTCTTGCTCCAATTACAGAATTAGCAAAACAGACAGCTGATGATTCAGCCCAAGCTATATGTTCTCCATAATGGGGCAAATTTCCAATCAGATATGGAGTACAAGTACATGTGGTGACCACTCCCATCTTTGCAAAAGCATCTACAACTCGTTGTTGGTTTTCAGCAAAATCTGCACTAATTCCATGTTTTTTCCATTCAACTAAATCCATCCCCGCTGGATTAAGTGTTGTGAGAACTCGTGTTGTACCATCTTGTGCCATTTCATCAAGATATTCTAATCCTGCTTCTCCCAAGTTATGGTATGATACTCCAGCAATTTGAACACTTGAAACTGGAATTAATTGTCTTGCGCCATATATCTCTCCCAATGTAGTTATGATTTCCATTGCTTTTTGTGTTGCTTTTCCATAATCGCCATATAGCATCTTTTTATCTTCGGCTGTTAGTTCAAGAGTCATTTTACTCACCTAGATATTTGGATAGATCAACTTCTGGGAATGCTGCTCTATCAAAGCTTTTTCCTTTGGTTTCCATATCTTTTGTGCAATCAAATCCTATTTTGGTTGTCATCTTAGTCCCAGGCTCAGCACTTGGGTCAAGAGAACTTCCTGGTTCTTTGTCTTTGATTAGCATATCCACATCTCCTTGGAATCGCGTTGCCATAGCCCATTCTCGATCTGCCTCGTCATAGATGTCAATATCGTCATCGTATACCCAGACATGTTTTGCACTGGTGTGACCTGCGAAAGCAGCTTCTATGGCTTTTAACCCATCGTCTTCATTTTTCTTCTTGACCTTTACAGCGATATGAAGCCAGCTTGCACCACCTGGCGTGATATTAACATCTATCACTTCTATCCCCCGTTCCTTTATTTTTCTGTACACTGTAGGTTCACGGGGCATACCCATCAGTACTTTGTGTTCTGACCTTCCAGGTAAGAGTGCCTGCCAAATAGCATTTTTTCTGTGAGTTATCTTCTTGACTTCAAAGATTGGTTCTTGGCGTATCACATCAACTGTTTCAGTTAAATCAATAAATGGCCCTTCATCATGTTTTTCTTCTAATACCACACGCCCCTCTAGAACGAATTCACATTCTGCAGGAACAAGAAGGTCCACCGTTTTGGCTTTTGTGAGTTTAATCTGTCGAAGTGCGTTGGCAATTTCAAGCTCATCAATTCCAGTTTCGACAGAAGTTGCGGCTGCAATCAAGATTTCTGGTGTGTTTCCAATACAGAATGCTACATCTACTTCCCCATTCCGTTCCAAATACTTGTAGAAGTCCCTTCCTCGAACAACTCGAGCTACCATTTTGTCTTTTGAAATTTGCATTGCACGATGAAAATCAAGATTCTGTCCAAACTCTGGGTCTTTTGATACTACAACACCTGATGATATGTATGGTCCTCCATCGACCTCGTTATGAATAAGTATGGGAAGATCATCTAGATTGACTTCATCTCTTACAACTTCTTGAGCCGGTGCAGAGTCTATTACTTCTGGTCTACTCCGATTTTCTATGGCTTTTGTCAGTGTTGGGATTAATTCAGCGATGCTTATACCAAAATAGTCGGCTATTTGACTCTTGGTACAGAATAGATTTCCTGTGACTCTAAACTCGGAGTCGTCCAGATTTTCAAAAAGAACTGGGGTTGGCTCCAGAGCTTTGAGGACTCCTGCAATCTCTAATTTTTTGGATATTGATTTTTCGACTGAAGTCAGTTTGCCCTGTTTCTTTATTTGCTCGATGTGTTTTTCAAGAATCATCTCTCTTCACCTTATATGCCAAATGTAGTAGTCCATGCTCCTGCAGCTCCGTTTTCAATCAATGCCTCTTTTATTTTCACTTGGGTTGTTTCATCTTGTGCAAGAGCAATCATGTTTCCTCCTCTTCCCGTCCCCGTCATTTTTGCACCGAGTGCTCCATGTTCTTTTGCAACTTTCACCAATTCGTCAAGTTCCTTACAAGATACAGTGATTTTTTGCAAAAGTTCATGATTACGGTTCATGAGTTGACCTACTTTCTCCATGTTGTATTTCATCAACGCCTTTTTCGCGTCATGAACTAATTCATCATATTCTCTAATTATTTCCTCGAACCACTCCGGATCCTCCTCTTTTTTAGCTCTGACATCCCCAACTACTTCTTTCGTACTTGCAGTTAATCCGGTTGAAGCAATGACAAGATAGGCTGGCTTCTCAAGCTTGATTTTTTCGAAAGTTGGAGAATCTCCATCAAGGTTGCGAATATACCAAACTAATCCCCCAAACGTAGATGCAGTATTATCAATTCCTGAAGGTGTTCCATGATACCCTTTCTCTCCTTCGTATCCTGCTTCGTTAATTCTTTCATCACTTAATTCTAAATCAAATTCATCATTTAATGCTCTTGCAAGTGCAACACAATTTGCAGCACTAGCACCAATACCTGATGCACAGACCAAATCTCCTTTGAGTTCGATATGGATACCCTCTTTAGATAGATCGATACCACAATACCGAATCACATTGTCGATGGACACTTTTTGTTCATCCAGTTTCTTTTCTTTGTATCCTGGCATAGCTGGTCTATCATCATCTAATGTCCATCCAGGTGAATCTTTCCTTGTTACAACTGCAATCGTTCTAGATGAGATACCTGCTGCTATTGCTGGTAACCCATAGACTACAAAATGCTCTCCAAACAATATCGATTTTCCAAATCCGGAGCCTTGACCCATAATATCACACTCTTTTCAAGGACTAAATATGTTGAATTCATCGCTACTTTTGAAGTCTTCCTTCGACAAAATCTTGGATGTCCGAAACACTCATGACTATCTAATTTCCTCTCATATTGGCGGATAATATGAAAGTAGTCGACCTTTTTTGTGGGGCTGGTGGGTTCTCATATGGGTTTGCACACCCTTCACAGAATAGACATCTAGCAATAGATATCGATTCCTTTGTTCTGGAAACTTATGCTCAAAACTATCCTCAAAATAGAGTTCTCAAAAGAGACATTGCTATGTTACACTCAACGTCAATTAATTCGGCTTTGGAAGGTTTACCTGATGTTATACTCGCTTCTCCTCCATGTGAAGAGTTCAGCAGAGCAAATCCAGATAGTAGATCCTCTGCTGCAGAACGAATCTATGGGGGTGGTACTGCCCGTCTACTCCTCGATACCATTCGGATAATAGGTGATTTGGAACCAACTGTGTTTGTCATCGAGAACGTTGCTGCTTTGTCCGCATCTGGTGGTAAGAGAATTATTCTGAAAGAATTCCAATCTGTCGGAATCTCTGATGTGAATTTCAATTTGATTCGTTGCCATCGTCATGGTAACCCCTCCAAACGAGTACGCCTTTTCATAAGCAACCTCCGTCTTGATTTACCCCGTCGCACTCCTCCATCTGTGATGGATGTCATTGGAGATTTACCCCGTTTAGGAATCGATGCGATTTTGGACCCTGGAAAGGCAGTTCCCAATCATGATTATCGGCCGATTCCAAAAGACAAGCTCAAGAAAGTACGTAAAACACGTAGAGGGCGGGGTGCAAAACACTTCAGGGTTTCAAAGAGCCGTAGTCTTCCGAATTGGGTTCGGTTATATCCGGATAGCATTTCAACATCAATAATTGGGCTCTCTAGATACATTCATCCTTTTGAAAACCGTTTATTAACTGTACGCGAACATGCAAGACTTATGAGTTATCCAGACTCGTTCACATTTACTGGACCAATTACAAGCCAATATAACCAAGTCGGTGAGAGTGTACCACCACTCATATCTTGTCTTATTGCACAGGAGGTATCATCCTATCTTGAAAAATCAAAGTAAAATCTTTATCGTGCTACATAATGTCCATTCAGTATCCAAAGTAATAGACACAGCCCAAGTTGTGTATAGCTTTGGATTCCAGAATTTTGTTGTGACCAAGGCTGAAGGTTCTGCAGCTCAAACAGGTGTTCCAGAAGCAAATAAACTGGCAATAAAGATGAAACGAAACTTTATAGTTATGCCAAAACTAATTGATGCTATTGAACTACTTGATGTTGAAAATCCCCTTCTAATCCCTTCTCCTGTACTTACAAAGGAGCGAATTAATTTGGAAGAACTTTCTTCTCAGCTGAAGTCTGACGAGAAACTTGTTATAGTGGTTTCAGGAAGTAGTAGTTCCTTTTCTAGAAAAGAGATGGATTTAGGCCAGTGTAGAAGTATCGATACTCAGTATGACATTGGACCAGCTGGTACTACTGCTGTAGTTCTTTATATGCTCAAGTCTTTCTCAGAATAGTATTGCAATAATGGTGGGCCGGAGGCGATTTGAACGCCTGATCCCTTGGATCCGAACCAAGAATCATACCAAGCTAGACCACCGACCCATTGTTAGCTTTTTGATTGTAATTAGCTCTTGTAAAACGAACTTCGCTTCATGAATCATTTTAACATTTCGTTGAAACGAGCTCTGAGTTCATCTAACCTACCCAAATATATCTCGTTACAGCTATATACTTCTGCGTTATCAGTGTCTGCACAGCCACGCTCAAAAAATAATCCTCCGAGCGGTCTTGTTAAAGTGTTAATGGAACTACCTGAAATTAACCTATTGAATGCTGGCAAAACTATTAGGGCTCCTTCAGCATCATTAAGATCGGTGTCAATGTTCATTTTATCTCTTACACAGTTTTTGTAGAGCTTGGTCTTAAGAATGACCGGAATAGTACTTGTGTATCGGATTATATCTCTCTTTATACTATGTTTGGTAACACGTTTAATTCTTCGAATCGATGGATGGCTATGACCAACTATTATGATATCTGAGCTCAATACTTCGGCTGAAGGCCATGCATGACCATGTAGTAGTCCTATTGATGGGCCTTTTTTGATTTGTATACCTTTAACACTTAGAAGTTGTATATTTCTGGGTATTAGAGTTTTTAATTCTCCATCATGATTTCCAGGGATGATTTTGGTAGTGACTATTTTAGATAGTTGAGTCATGAATTTTGGAATAGTTTCCCAGTTATGGACTTGGTCTACCTGAATTGAATGTTTGATATCTCCAATTAGGTATAATGTATCTACCTTATACCTACCAACCAACTCTCCTATTCGATATAGGATAGAATTCGCTTGAGCTGGTATGACTACTTTCTTCTCTTGAGATATTTCTGCACTAAAACCAAGGTGAAGGTCCGTTATCACCATATCTGTTCTGTCGGAGTCTTGAATGACCAGTGACCCATCATCCATTATTACGTGCATCACTATGGTGTTTAATCGAAGCTTTTTAACTGGAGTGCTACTACCTATTTGATAGTGAGTGTATTTGGGATGTCACTACGTAAGAATGAAGAACTCCGTCTAGCAAAAGATGTTCTTACGCAGAGTGATATTCAATATTTTCGAAATCAGTATGGGAAACGTTTTGTCAGAGCTCTCCGGGCAGTTGAAGAAAAACGAGTATTCAAGTACGAATTTAATCCGAGCGAATCGTCGATTTGGACAGTAAAAGGGAAACGAAATGAGTACTTTGTTATCCCCGAAACATTTTGTACTTGTAGGGATTTTTATCAGGCGGTTGTGATAGCAAGAGAGGTTAAGATGTGTTATCATCTTCTCGCTACATCTATCGCTATTATTCGCAATTCCTTTGTAACTATCGGGTCAACTGATTCTGTTCGCCGAACCCTCTTGGCAAAATGGAGATATGTCAAGTAATATGTTTAAAAATATCACCTGAAGATAACTTTAAAAAACTGCTCCGAATCTGAGCCCTGTCGAGCTAGAAGGTTGGATATAATCCATGATACGATTCAAGAACACCCCGCGAATTATCGTAATTCTATGTGCAGTACTCTTTGTATCTGCATCTATGCAATGTCCTGTACAAGCTCAAGCGATTGACCCTCCAATTGTCATAATGTTTGATGCATCTCATTCACCCCAACATGCTCCTGACAATGAAGCACAAGGGTTGAAGAACGTTCTAGACCGTGTTAATGAATCCACCAAGTATATTGTACGAATTAATGAAGACCCCTTGAACGACACTATTTTAGAAGATGTGGACGTCCTTATTATAGCAGCTCCTGATGCAGGTTCGGAATTTGAAACCAATGAGACAAAAGCTATTGTTGAATTGATGAATAATGGAAGTTCACTGATGTTTCTAGGCGATCCCATGCTCAATCAATCCTCAACTTATTGGATTAATCAGGTATTCAGAGATATGGGTGAGAATTATGCGTTGAATAGACTCTTTGACCAAATCAATATGACCGGAGTTAGGTTCAGTACCAACACCACCACGGAATCAACTACCTACTGTGATGCATTATTTGATTTAAACAATGCATTGAATGCAACACAAGCCCCCTCTCTTGTTGCATTTGATTCAACTACTTGGGATGTTGAACATCCAATATTCAATGACATAAATGTAATAGTTACAATGACTGCTACACTGAAACCTGTTGACTTGGCTAGTTCAATTGCCTATGGATATGAAACCTCTTTTGCACAATATCGTCGAGGTCCAAATAGTTTTGGAAATATATCTTATCCCAATATGACTTTAGCGGAATTTGAAGAAAATCCTTACTCCTATTCTGCAATCAATGGAACTTTTCCACCCTGGCTGTCCGCTTTCAAAATTGATTCAAGTCGTGTCATTGTAAGTGGATCCACGATTATGTTCACTGGACGTATGATCGATTTGGAGGATGCTGAACAAGCTTGGTACGAAATGTACGATAACACTCGTCTATTCTTGAATATGATTGATTGGTTGTCTGAAGAGTTTATTGACCCACCTAGTGCAATTACGAACATGCTAATCATATCTTCAGTTATCTTCTTAGTTGGTGTAGCGTATTATCTACTCAAGAAACGTCAATAGTTTCACAGTTTTAGAGTGATTCCTCCATCCGCAAGAGACTCTTCAATGAGACTCTTCAGGGTGGAGATGTTTTTCTTTTTTGATGCAGAAATAGGAACGATTGTGGGTTCTCGTTCTACAACAGCCTCTCTAAGTTTGAATCTAAGATATTCTATTTCAGAAACAACCTCTCTTTTTCTAAGCTTGTCTCTTTTGTTAGCAACGACTATCACCCTTTTTGTTATCTCCGATAGAAAGGTGTAGAACTCGATGTCAATAGGGATTTCTCCTCGCCCTTCCCATCTCTTCACCAATTCAGAAAATAGGGACAAGTCTACCACGAGAACTGCTAACATTATTCTTTCAGCCCAATTTTCTAGGTTTTGAATTATTGATGTCTTTGTTTCTTCAATTTTCTGCTTGCTAGTTCCGGACATGAATCCGAACCCAGGAATGTCAACAATTGTAATTGGTCCAAAGTCTACCATATATTCTCTGGTTGTACTGCCAGGACTTTTTCCGATTCTTACTTTCTTACCTGTTAGAGCTCTAATTGTGCTGCTTTTGCCAACATTGCTTCTGCCGGCAAATACTACGAGTGGTTTTTGTTTAGCCCCAAAATGGTCGTGTTCTGGCATATTCTTGCTCTCCTTTTGCTATTGCCTTCAATAATGTATCTCTGTCATCCAGTCCTGGTTTGAGTATTCTTCCTGCTGTTGTCGGACCAATCCCTCTTCCAGCTAGAACAAGGAGGGCCTTCTTTCCATAAGTCGCAACCAAGTTTGCTGTTAGAGAACCTGCTAGAAACACTTTTTCTTCTTTCTTAGTAAGTGCTTCTGATGCTTTCCTTTTGCTCAAAATCTTTTCAAAGTCTTTGTCTGATTGATGAAGGATTGCAATCATTGTCGAATCACACATGGGACAACTTATCCTATCATCCATTGTTGAGATTGTTCTGATTGATGACCAATCTCCATTGACACAGATGAGTTTGAACCGCTTTGAGAGAAGTCTTTCTTCCATAACCCGTAGCACTTCTCCTTCTTCTGAAATCTCCCCCATCACCTCAAACCTGGTTTTTTCTTCGATAACCAACCGAGCTAACGGGGATGGCTTTTCTGTTTTGGCAATTTCTATACGTAAAGTTCCTTCTGAGGCTTCATCAAATATCCGTTTTATTGTGTCTAAATCGAGTTTTTCTGTTAGAACCTCACGCATTGCTTCTTCATAGACCGGTGATTGTTCGTAATTATTAATTATTCTTTTGAGAGGAAGCTCCTTCATTTTTGCATCACGACGAATGATATCCATACGTCTACCAACATGTACAAATCGAATTGCGAAGTTTTGTGTATGTTTAATCGACTTTTGTAGAACGACGCTTATTTGGCTTGATTTGTATTCATATAGAATCTCTCTCAAATATGTGGGTTCGATTCTTGCTTGTGATGTGAATAGAATTCTGTAGGGATCACGTTCAACCATGACATCGATGCCCAATCTTGTTGTAAGAAGTGCAGCTAATACTATGCCAAGTGTTTCATTTGCTTTAGTTCCTATTGGAGCATGTAGAACTATCCCTTCCCCAAAGTCTTCAATAATGAATAGACTTTCTGTAGGAATATGTTTCAGGACTTTTTTGCTCTCTTGTATTTCATCAAATATGTGATTGAATGCATCTTGAGAAACACCATAGGATGATCTCAACCAATTAGCTCCTTCGATTTTGTTCTTAATGGCTAACTGCTTCCATACCTTTGCAACTTCTTGAGCGACTCTCAATGGGACCGGAATCATCTCCCCAATCCATCTAGGAGCCTCGATATTTGTTTCACTTGCTGGAGTACATAATATCTCTCCAGTGTCTTCATCAATTGCAACGACATGCCATGGACGCCCTTTAATCACAAAAACCGAGCCTTGCTCCATATCTGATAGCACGTAATCCTCGTCTAGCACTCCTATAGAAGACCGTGTTGACATGTCTATTGCATTGACTTTTTGTATGTCTGGAATCGTACTAAGATGATTGTAGTAGTATGATCGTGATCTCCGCCCTCTCTCAATGTATTCGTCAGTTATTTTTAGCAACTTTCTTTCCTGCATGAATGTAATTAGTTTGATGAATTCTTTTTCTGTGACTTCAATAAATGGAAATGGTTCTTTGATAAAATCATAAAGCTCGCTCTTTTCAATTCTGCCGAAATCCAGAAGGACACCAGCTATCTGATGATTCAGTACGTCCCATGCCTTTTGTGGTATATCTGCATCTTCTACTTTGTTGACCTTAGACCTTCTAAGAATCACTCCTGATTCTGTAATGTCATCGACATTTGCGGTTGCAATGATTATACCTTTTGCAGTTCTTCCAAAACCATGCCCTGATCTTCCGATTCGTTGAAGTGCTCGTGATACCTCTCTTGGACTACTATATTGAATCACCAAATCGGTATCTCCTATATCTATGCCAAGCTCAAGACTTGATGTTGCGATAATTGCTTGCGATTGACCTGTTTTGAGTTTATTTTCTGCATCCAATCGAACTTCTTTCGATAACGATCCATGATGAACATCGAAAACAAACTTAGGTCCCATAACCCTCATCTTAGATCCCAGCACTTCTGCAAAAGAACGTGTATTTGTGAATATTATGGTTGATTGGTGTGTATTTACTAATTCTATTATTCGTTCTAATCTTGCGGTAGAGTGTGGAGGATATGAAATCTTCTTTGCAGTTTTTTCATGCTGTTTTGTTGGTAGTGGCACTTCAACACTAATCTCCATCTCTCGCTTTTGATATCCTGCCCAAACTATTTTGGACGTCTTTGTTTTTCCAGAGAGCATTTTTGCAATCTCTTGGGGATTTCCCACTGTTGCGGATAGTCCAATTCTTTGGATTTTTTTACCAGTTAATCTTTCTAAACGTTCAAGGCCAAAACATAACTGAGTACCACGTTTACTATCTGCTAACTCGTGAATTTCATCAATAATTACTGAAAACACGGTTCTAAGATGATAGCGCAGTCTTTTCCCGGGCAAAATGGCTTGAAGTGTTTCTGGTGTTGTTATTAGCAAATTTGGTGGTTTGATTGCTTGTTTCCGTCTTTGGTACTGAGTAGTATCTCCATGTCTTACATCCACTGTTAGTTCAAGATTGTGACATATTTTTTGGATACGTTGAAAGACATCTCTGTTTAATGCTCGTAACGGCGTGACATAAATGATATAGAATCCAAAAATGTCCTTTTCTTCTCTTAGAAGTTCTATCTTTCGTAGTAGAGGAATTAATGCAGCTTCTGTTTTACCGCTACCAGTTGGAGCGAGAAGAAGAAAATTATCCGGCTGTTTCAAAATTTGTGGAATGGCCTTCTCTTGAATTGGTGTTGGTGTTGTTATTCCTTGATCATAAAGAATTTTTTCAATATTCTTTCCAAGTATCGAGAAAAAAGTCATTCCAAGAACACCTTGTTTCTTAGATGTTTAAATTCACTAATCAAGATGCGTATATCAGTTTGGATTGTAATGTCCTTGTCTTTCTTTTCCTTTTCTAAAGCTTGGATATATCGGGAGGGTACTATTTCAGAACTCACCAATTGCTCTATTAGGTTCTTCATATATTCTAAATTCATTATATGTGGTGCAATGTTTTCAAAGGCTAGTCTAAGCAAGGATTCGTTCATGACGAAGTCCTTCTTACAGCTACTCCTCCTTTTCTTCGCCATACACCATATAGGCCATTACTAGGATTAGAGCTGATATCCCCATTACGTTGAACAATACAAACAGAATACTTTGAATGGTGTCAATGGTTTCTTGCATCTTTATCTTGACTCCTCGACCATGTGCTGCTTATAATCATTGCTAGTGTTCGGAAGCTGTATTAGGCAACCTCAGCTTTCCGACGTTCGTAGAAGATATCAATGAATGATCCATAGACATCAACGGCTTCTGTTAGAGTATTGACTTCTTCAATGCTTTCTTCAAGTCCGCATGAGCCACATTTTACCGTGGCAAACTCATTATCGCGATAGACTTCGATTTTGATTGAGGTGTTTCCACACTCTGGACAGGGATATACATCTGGAATTCTGCTTTGTGGGCGTCGTCTTACTTTCTGTCTGCGTCTTCTTCCCATCTTTCTTCACCTTAGCCTATTTCACACCAATCGAGCTTAGGCCCAAATAGAAATAGAGCAAGTTGCACCTCTTGTATGGAAATTTAAGGATTGCGTTCTAGTGGTAAGACAGAAGCTTTCTTATTGTGGTGTTTTTGTCTTAACATGATGACCGACCTATCACGAAATGCACAGTGTATTCTCAAAGTTCTTGAAGGTGTGGAATCACTAACCACTTCACAGATTCTTGAGAGAGCTAAGCAACCCGAATTTAAAGAAATATGTGTTGATTGTGCTGGTGGAGATGCATTCATCGTGGCTGCTAACCAGTTAGTTGAGAAAGGGATGATAATTCGATCATTTGGAAAGGGTGGATATCGCTGGAAACTTGCTGGAGACTGATATGATGCTCAATGTACGAGATGATTTTCCGGTTCTAAAACGAATAATCAATGACAAACCAATTGTGTATCTTGATAGTGCATGTATGTCCCTAAAGCCTCGTCAAGTAGTTGAAGCAATGAATGAATATTATGTGCAGTATCCAGCATGTGGTGGAAGGAGTATTCACCGACTTGGAGAAGAAGCATCACATGCATATGAGGCATCCCGTGAGAAGTTTGCTAGATTTCTTAATGCTGCAGAACCTGAAGAATGTATATGGACGCGGAATGCTACAGAGTCTCTTAATATTGTTGCAGCATCGGTCAGATTACCAAAAGATGCTAAACTTGTCACTACCACATTGGAACATCATAGTGGGTCTCTACCATTCGTTGAAAGGGCTAAACGGGACAATCTTGAAATCGAGGTTGTTGAGGCAAAACCGGATGGAACATTTGATATGGATGATTGGAAGAACGCGATTGATTCTAGAACCAAACTAGTATCTGTTGTTCACTCTTCAAATGTAACTGGCACTGTTGCACCACTAAAGGAAATCGTTGAGATTGCTCATGATCGAGGTGCACTCGTTATGGCTGATGATGCTCAATATGCACCCCATCATCCTCTTGATGTACAAGACTTTGATGTTGATTTTTCTGCTATTTCTGTTCACAAAATGTGCGGTCCCAGTGGTATGGGTGTGTTATATGGGAAACTCGACCTGCTAAAGGATATGGATATGTTTCTTGTTGGTGGCGATACTGTTGCAGATGTGCGGTATGAGAACGGTCAAATAATTCCAGAATATCTCCCACCCCCTGAGAAATTTGAAGCAGGATTACAAAATTACGCGGGAGCTATTGGAGCTGGAGCAGCAGCCGAATACCTTCAATCTCTTGGAATGCACGAGATTGAGAAACACGAACGCGCTCTTCTTGCACGTGCCATAAATGAACTACAATCAATGGATGAAATCACCATTTTTGGTGGGGATAACATTGACATCAAAACTGGCCTTGTCGCTTTTCTGGTTTCCACAGTTGAAACTGCTCACGATGTAGCAACCTTTTTGAATGATAGCCATAACGTTATGGTTAGAAGTGGTGCGCATTGCGTTCACCCCTTTCATTACCAGCATGGTATTCCACCGAGTAAGGGGACAAACCGTGCAAGTTTCTACCTGTATAATAATCAACACGATGTTGATACGTTCATCCAAGCTATGCGGGAATTAATCGCGGCTAGTAGTTGAAAATTAAAAATAGAACTGGATATATTGGTGACTAAAGGTGTAGATTTATACTAACACCTTATAGTCACTGATTTGTTTCAGCCTAATGATGCAATATCTTTTCGTACCTTTCGTATTTCTTCGATTGGATCGGCAAATTCCAATTTACTAGTTGAGAGATCTAAAGAATCACGATATTTCGAGACCCTCCCTTGAATGGCAACATATCTACCTAAAGCACGATCTGAATTTTGTTCAATTGGTGCAGTATCTCTTCCAGTCTTCTCAATGATGCGTTGTGCTTCTTCTGCAGATATTCCTAAAAGATCTTCACCTGATTCTCCAAAAAGAGTAGCTCTAATACTGCCTGAACCGTCATCTATAGTTATTTTGAAGAGCATTCGATATTCTGGTTTCTTCACATCTCCACAGACTGCACAGTTATATCTTCCATCTTCGAAATTGAGTTTTTTCCTGCAATCTGGACAAGATGGATATACTGGCTTGGATTGTGAGATGTTTACAATAATTCCACAAATCTCAATGGTCTTGCCCTCAGTCGATGCATCGATGTCTCCAATCATATATCTATTTGCACTTACGGTGGGTCTGGTTGAAACTTCGGAGATGTCAAGGTCTGCGATAGATGTATCTTTTGGATTGATGGTGATTTCAGCTTTTCTTCCAACCTGATATTCATACCCTCCACGAAAACCTTCTTTCACATATCCATGAAGAACTCGGATAACATCCCCTTCTTCAATTCCTGTTATTTTATCAACATCATCATTCCAAAATGTTACTCTTATAGTTCCAGTGTCATCAGCGACGATTATGTTCTGGACTCGACCTTCGGATCCTTCTCTATCGAAAGTGGTAATGTCAAAAATACGTACAACTTTCCCTTCCAAATCCACATCCCACATTCCTGTCGACAAATCCTCTATTTTCTTCATTCCGAGAGCTTCAGAACCTCCTGATGGTGCGGCATAATCAGCAATATCAATATCCATGTCAAGTGCTCTATCTATTTTGGATGACCGTCCGGCATGTACCTCTATCTCTCCACTTCTACCAGTTCTGGTGTATCCTCCAGTTAGCCGGATAATTTCACCCTCTTTGACTGATTGCATTTCTTCTGCAAAATCATCCCAGAAGACCATTCGCGTACTACCCGACTCATCGGCAACAACGATACTCATTACTTTTCCTTCTTTTCCATCTGATTTTCTTGTAAAAGTGGAAAGTTTGAATATTCGCTGCACTTTCCCAAGTATCGTAATATCATACTCCCGGTCTTTTAGTTCACTGATCCTGTTGGGTTCTCTTTTACCTAAATCAATGTCCAAATCTTCCATTTCGTAGTCTTCAAGGACTCTGATTCCTCCCATCCTTCCCAAATTCAATTCCAAGGCATCTCGAAGCCCTTTCTTAACATATGCTCCTCTTATCTGCACTACTCCCCCAGCTTCAATTGCTCCCTCCGAAACAGCGGCGGTCTTCTCATCCCAGAGAGCTACACGAATACTTCCAGTTTCATCTGCAACAATTATACTGGCAACTTTTCCTTCTCCTCCATCAGAACGTGAAAAGGTTCTTACTGGAGCAATTTGAACTACTTTTGCTGTGAGAGCTACACTTCGAGTTGACTCCGATATATCCTCTATTCTAAGACGTGCTTTTGGAGATAGTTGATGTGTATCAATTCCAAGTTCTCTTGCAACAATCATCGCAGCAGATTCTTCATTAACTACCTCAGGTCCCAATTCATCTCTTTTTGCCTGAATCATTTCAACAATATCTTTCCGGTCATAATCCGGCAATTGTTTCAGAATTATTTCAATAGTTTCTTCAAGGGTGAGCATAATTATTTCCCATCCATACTTTAGATAGTGGTTTTGGCCGATTTATTGTTCTACTCATCCCCTTTAAAGTAGTATACTCTTAGTAGGCGAGCTGTAACTCAATTCATCTATGATATTTTTGAGATTTACCGCCTATTGAAGAATTGATTTGTTTTCAACGAAAGACAAAATAATCATTATCTGAAGAATCACTTGAATCATTGTGACCGAGCCCGATGCAGACCTACCTCTACCAGAACATAGTATTACTTACAAAGAATACTTCCACTCACTACAATCTGCAGTTACTGAAATTTACAAGGTAGCTGAGTCTGCGCGAGCAGTGGGATATGACCCTCAAAAAAGAGTAGAAATTCCACCTGCCCATGATGTTGCAGCTCGCGTGGAGGCAACACTTGAAGGACCAAAAGGAGTCGCAATAAGAATCCGCGAACTACAGGAAACATACTCACGTGAAGAAGTAGCATTTATTGTTGCTAAAGAAGTAGCTTTGGGAGAGCTTGGTGGGATTGAGGACTCTGAAAAAGCTGCAGATAAAGCGGTACGGGTTGCTCTTTCTATCCTTACCGAGAGTATCACAGCAGCACCTCTTGAGGGAATTTCAAAAGTTCGAATACGTGGATCTGGAACTGATCAATATCTAGCTCTATATCTTGCTGGTCCCATAAGAGCTGCTGGAGGAACAGAGGCAGCTGTAACCGTACTTGTCGCTGATCATGTGCGACAAGTATTGCAACTTCCTGCATATCGTGCAAGTGAAGACGAAGTCGAGCGTGCTCTTGAAGAAATTGAATTATATGCGCGAAATGCTAATTTACAGTATACTTTGAAACCCGAACATATTCGTTTTGCTGCTTCCAAATTACCAATTATGCTTACAGGTGATCCTACTGAACGTTATGAAGTATCAGGTAGTAGAGATTTAGACCGAATTGAATCCAACCGTGTTAGAGGTGGGTCTGTTCTTGTACTCAATGATGGTGTTGTTGGTCGTGCTGCCAAACTTGCAAAGATTGTAAATCGTGTCAAAATCCCCGGATGGGAGTGGCTTGATGAACTTGCAGCGAAGGTTTCTAAGGCAAAGACGACAAAAAGTGATGACTCTGAAACCAAAAAGCTAGCTCCAAAACCTGATTATCTTGCAGACGTTATTGGGGGGCGCCCAGTATTTTCACATCCTAGTAGAGTAGGTGGATTTCGCTTAAGATACGGACGTTCTAGAAATACCGGGCTTGCCGGTGTGGGTACCCACCCCGCAACAATGTTTTTGGTTGAAGAATTTCTTGCGCCTGGTACTCATATTAGGACAGAACGTCCTGGAAAGGGATCCATTGTCGCTCCCGTAGATAGTATTGAAGGCCCAATTGTATTGTTACGAAATGGTACTGTCCAGCAAGTGAATACAAGTAATGAGGCTCGAGAAATTCAAGGTCAAGTTGAGAGGATATTGTATCTTGGTGATATTCTTATTGCACTAGGAGAGTTTCTTGAAAATAATCATCCTCTTGTTCCATCGGGGTATTGTGAAGAATGGTGGTCTCACGACCTTGACCAATTCTGTTCTAAACTGGATACAAAATCCCTTCAAACGAAATTATCAAAAATGAATCTTACAACAGACCAGATTGACAGATTTATTCAAGAACCTTTGAAATTTATTCCAACTGCTCAACAGGCATTAACCATAGCAGAAGAATTGGGTGTTCCTCTTCATCCTCATTATTTGTACCGTTGGCTTTCTCTCACTCCCGAACAGACATTAGATTTGAGAGAATGGGTCATCAAAAACCATACAATCGAATCGACTAAAAATGGTGATGTTCTTGTATTACCAAATGACGCAAAATACAAAGAACTTCTAGAATTGCTTGGAGCAGAGCATACACTTCAGAAAAAACGCAGTGAAATTCATCTTTCTGATGAACCAATAATTGTTTTTTCTCAACTTGGTGATGTAGATTGTAGCCCTACTGGCGCTGATTCCCTGGAGCTGGTCAATTCTGTATCTCCTATAGAACTTCGGGACAAGCTTGGGTTTGCAATTGGTGCTAGAATGGGACGTCCTGAAAAAGCTTTAGCCAGAAAGATGCGTCCGCCTGTACAGTCACTTTTTCCAGTTGGCAGGACAAAATCCAGTGAAAGGCGAATTGAGAAGGTGGCTGAGTCAACTCAAGCAATTTCTACTTTGGATATGTTTGATGGAAGTGGAGGAGAAACTCCGGTTCATGGTGTAAACGTTGAGATGGTTTCACGAGTATGTCCCAATTGCGAAACTCACACCTTTGAGAGCTTTTGTCCGGAATGTAAAATTCACACAGAGCTTCAAAGATACTGTTCCCATGAAGAATGTGGCCTTCCCATTGACGAATCTACTGGCTTCTGCCCCCGAAGTCACGATGTTAATCTTATTCGTGATACTCGTGACTATCAGCTTGATTTGTCCACTCTTTTAGATCGTGTTAAACATGAAATTGAAGAACCTCATACCCATGGAATTAGAGGTGTATTAGGGCTAACCAGTGGCTTGAAGATACCTGAGTATCTTGGAAAAGGTATACTCCGTGCTAAGCATGACGTATACTGTTATCGTGATGGCACTGCGCGATTTGATGCTACCGATGCCCCTCTTACTCATTTCATTCCTCGAGAAATTGGGGTGTCTATCCAAAAATTGAATCAGATTGGGTATAAAGTAGACATTGAAGGGAACCCTCTGGTTTCCGATGACCAAATAGTGGAATTGAAGGTCCAAGATATTATTGTTCCAGAGAATTGTGCTGACTATTTGATTCGTGTAGGCAAATTTGTGGATGATTGTCTTGAAAAGATCTATGGGATGAACAGATTCTATAATTTCTCAACTCAAACGGATATTGTCGGACAACTTGTCATTGGTCTTGCTCCTCATACATCAGCTGGCATAATTGGTAGAATTGTAGGTTTCACAAATGCAAGTCTATGTTATGCTCATCCATATTGGCATGCTGCTAAACGGCGGAATTGTCTTGTTGGACATGAAGAAGTAGTGCTTCTTGACGATTTAGGAATTGTGCATACAAAACCTATTTCCAGTCTTGAGGGAGAGAATCTCAGCAAATTCAAGTTGCTTTCTATTGACGAAAAAGGTCGAATTTTGCCTCAACCAATCCAAGAGCTAGTTAAGCTACCTGCTCCAGAACTTCTTTATCGTATTCGGACCGAAACGGGGCGAGAAATGACCGTTACACCTGATCATAAAATGGTACGAAAAACTGATACTGGCATTGAGTTTGTTGAAACCGAGCAGCTCTCGCCTGATGATATTCTTCTATCATTGAAAGACATGCCTTCTATAGAAAAACTCAAACACATTGATCTCATTGAATACTATGCCAAAACCGATGCCGTATCCGACATGAGAATCCATGGTGTCAAAGAAATCCTACATTTGGAAATTGGAAGGTGGAATAGTTTTCCCGTTTCTACAGATTCTTTATCGCTTGATATTTCATCCACCGTTCTTTGGGAATATATTTGCAAAGATTCAATCCCTCTTGATATATTTCTAGATTTACTTTCCCGTGAGAATTTGAATGTTGATTACTCCCAGCTAACAATAAGCTATAGAGAATCTACTAATCATATTCCAGTCCTTCTTGACTTGGACCGAGAGCTGGGTGAGCTTGCTGGGTTGTACCTATCTACTGGGTTTTCGTGTATTGATCTGTCTAGAGATAAAACGGATTACTCATATCGGACGATTTGGAATACATTGGAATCCGAGATTGCAAAACAAATTGAATCCCATTGTAAATCTATTTTCGGTGTATCTCCTTCGATTGAAGAGAATGCTGATGGCAAGTACAGACTCACTATTAATGGAAAAGTATTCATGGAATTGTTCAGAGATATCCTTGGTCTTGGTAGTGATAATTGCGAACAAAGAGCTGACAGATGTATTTGCTTTTCAACTGAATTTCAAAAAGGACTCGTGAGTGTTTTGCTTGAAAACACCACGGCTATCAGCAATTCTGCAATAATAACTTCGGAAAATAGAAATCTACTGAATCATCTTGGACTCATTCTAATTCAATTTGGTATTTTTCCACATTATACAACTTTAACACGACCAACAGACGGTTGCGATAAGTTGCAAACATTTTATTCTCTTCAAATTTCTTCTGATGACTTTGAATACTTAGAAGACATTCTATTCTCTGACTGCTCAGATCAAGTTGCAAAAAATTCAGCCTCCTGTGTTATCGAGAAAAAACAATACAGCGAGTTTGGGGACTTCTATGAAGTAGCAATAACTGAGATTGAAGTGATTAATAATCATTCTGAAGATTTTGTTTACGATTTCGTTATTGATGGTGAAAACAAAACTTTCATCGGGGGTTTTGGTTCTCTTGCCACATATGATTGTGATGGGGATGAAGACGCTGTCATCTTGGTTATGGATGCACTGTTGAATTTTTCCAAGTCCTATCTCCCAGCTGGAAGAGGGGGTTTTATGGATGCACCGCTTGTTCTATCAGTAATTCTAAATCCCAATGAAGTTGATGATGAAGCACATAACATTGAGGTTTGCAGTCGCTATCCTGCAGAATTCTATAATCTTGTTTCTGAAGCTAAACATCCTAAAGCTGTGCAAAATCTTGTTGATATTATTGAGAACCGACTTAACTCTCCAATTCAGTATGAAGGATTCATGTATACTCACGGAACGACCTCTTTTGATGCAGGACCACGAAATACACGTTACAAAGTTCTAGGAAGTATGGTTGAAAAACTTGATGCGCAGCTACGATTGGCTAAATTGATTCGTGCTGTAGATGAACAGGATGTTGCTGCCCGTGTTCTCTCAAATCATTTCTTACGAGATATCCGTGGGAATCTTAGAGCATATTCGACTCAAAAAATCCAGTGCCTGAAATGTCATCGAGTATATCGGCGAATTCCTCTATCTGGTCTTTGTAGATGCGGAGCTTCATTGTCACTTACAGTAAGAAAGAAGAATATATCCAAGTATCTTGAGGTTGCTGAGCGGATGATCGAGGAGCATGGATTGAGTGACTATCTTAGACAACGAATCCGCTTGGTAAATTCAGCTCTTGAATCCTTATTCTTCTCAGAGCAGACCGCATTGACAGATTATTTCTAATATTCATAAATGTTCTACAGCAAGTCTAAGAAGTTCTCTATCTTCAATCATTCCAATCAGATGTCCTGTAGCAGACATTACTGGTGCTTGATCTATATCGTTCTTTCTAAGTACTCTGACACATTCAGCAAGTGAAGTTACTTCACTCACATTGATGATATTCTTGGTCATTACTTCTTTTACTGGAACATTGGGTAACTTGAGAAGTCTTTTTGTTACAATCAAAAAGTCCTTTGAAGTCCAGCCCCATTCGACTGCACTCTCAGTACCACTGTGTGTTGCAGATACACTGTCTTCAACTGTGACTTCAGAAAGCTGAATGTAATCACTTACAGAAATCATTCCGGTAATTCCGCCGCTTGCATTTAATACAACTATCGCATTTTTGTTTGCCATCTCCATTATCAAATAGGTCAGTGGAAGAGGAGTTTCTTCCCAAGTTGACGTGATTTCCTTTGAAACATATGGACTAACATCTCTCTCTTTGAATTCTTCATTCTGAAGTACTGCCCCCAAGATATCTGGTATTGTTATCATTCCTACTAGCTCTTCATCATCAATCACAGGTAATCTCCGAAAGTTCTGTTCGAGCATGGTTTTAGCTGCTGTTTTCAACATGGTTCTGGGAGTCACCGTTTCAGGATCCCTAACCATCAAAAGTGCTAATTGATTTTCATCTGCTTTTCGCAACAAATCCGTCCTTGTAACTATTCCCACAAGTTTTTTTGACCCTTTTTTGACTACTGGTAATCCATTAATCTGTTTTTCAGCCATGATTTGTAGGACATCTTCTCTTGTTCCTGGGACTGCGACATAAACCACATCAGATTGCATAAATTCGGATACCTTCACTGTTTTGTTCCACTCCAGTATGCTCTATGACTACTCTCTCCAGCAAACACATCTGAAACTGATTCGTTTCAGACAGAACAAGAATAGGAACTTATTGAACCTTTTATGTGTACCGTTCCGATTTTCATTACCAAGGATGTTTCTTTAGTCCAAGTAGATATCCCAACGCATTGCTAATCCAATGGATTGCAAGTGTGAAGGAAACTAATATCATGACATAGATTGGAGCTGGTTGGATAATTGGACTGGCAAAAAGCAAAGCAAGTATGATGAATCCTAGCTGATCCATTACAGGAGATGGATTTCCACTCTTGATATCTATCCTCCTTTTCAAAAAGGAACCAATCAGGTCTCCGGTCAAAGCTCCAATTGACATCAAAACTGCGATGGGAATCGTCATAAAGAGGACTGTTTCCATGTCACTTGTTATTAGTACAAATTCACTTAGAACATCCGGAATCAGTGGTGCAACAAAACTTTGGGCAGTACCTGCCAATGTACCAAATATCACACCCACAACAAAACCTCTGATGGTTTTGCCATCACCTAGAATTCTATGTCCATCTCTTAGCACCCTACCTCCATCGATGGGTGGTCCACCTCCAAGTAATACTGGTGTTGCATTAGCTATCCATGCTGGAAGTCCGAACCATAGTGATAACTCTATCAATGCGATTATTTCGTACATGATGGAACCCTACCTTGCAGATTCGTGTTGGTCTTTATCTTCTGGATGTGTACTAAGACCTTTCGGCGTAAGATATAGCACCTGTGGACTAGGACCACCTTCCGGATGAACTAGTTCGAGAAGGCGTTCCCCTCTTTTAACTCTTAAGTCCATCTTTACAACAAAATCACTCCAATATTCCATGATATTATCAGCCACTGGTTCAAACTCATCAGAACTATCAATTGCAGCACGAACTTGATTTAACAGAAGAATTGCAACATCTTTTCTCCTTGCTAACCCCTTCAGCAAGCCGGACTGTCTGTTAAGTTCTCTGTGGGCAGCATATGTTGTTCTCTTGTCTCCCAAGGAATTTCTGTAGAGTTTTGTGAATGTGTCAATTACTATTAGTTTTGTTTCAGGTCTTAGGTATAGTTGTAAGTCTTCAATGAGAATCCCTTGTTCAGTGAATTTTTTTGGTATCATTATCTGTATTGATTGTTCAAATGTATCATATTTTCTCCCCATTATTTGCTCCAATCTCTCAATTGGTGAACTACTTTCCGTATTGATGTAAATTGTATGGAAGCCAAGATTTATTGTAGCATAAACGAATTGCAATGCAAGTGTTGTTTTTCCTGAAGCTGCTTTCCCATATACCTGTGTGAAACACCCTGTAGCGATACCTCCTTCTAGAGCCCGGTCAATTTTGAAAATACCTGATGGAATTATCACTTTTCGTCACATCTATTTTGAATTTGTTACCAAACAAGTGATAAGGATAGCTAATTTGGATACTATCACTTAAAATCGGTATCTTTGATTTAGAAGGGATATCTTTGGTAAAATACAGAGTTGCAATCGCTACAAGAGATCCACGTACTCTCTATCATGCAATTCGTCTTATGGAATCATTAGAAATTCCGTTTGTCATCTGTGAACCTGAAGATGTTAAGTGTTCCCTTGCAAGAGTAGTAATCACTTCGAAAGATGATGCTGATAAAATTAATTCTACTCGTCTTCTTATTCTTAATGAGGAATTTGATTTTACATCCATTACCTTTGATTTTATGAAAGAGTTTTATCAGCTGAACAAGCCAGTTTCTTTAACCATTGGTATTGATCCAGGCATGCGGTACGGCTTAGCTTTGCTTCTAGATGACAATCCGATTCTTACCCAGGAAGCCGATTCTCCTTTTGGAGCTGCTAAACTAACAAGTGAATGGATTGCCCTTGCTAGTGATAGATTGCCTCTTGACCCCCTAATACGGGTGGGAGATGGCTCTAGATTGTATATGGCACTGTATTTGAGAGCTCTTCGTGAAATAACTTCCTATCCGATGATAGAACTAGTGGACGAACATCATACTACTATGAAGGGGGGGTCAAACAAATCATCTGCCGTACTAATTGCAACCCGTTCTGGCAGAAATATTACCGAGTCCGATTATCTTCTGGACTCAAAGACTGGGTATATCAAGTCTCTAAAAAAACTAATTCGAAGATTGAATGATGGGAAACATAAACTCTCTACCCACGAAGCAATTGCAATATTATCTGGTAACAGATCTGTTCAGGATTTCATTAAATCTGAGGTCTTGTGAAGAATGCATCTAGTTGTTCAGCTATGATTGATGGATTATCTGGTACTATTTGGGTTATTTCTGTTAACCATGACGGCAAAAATCGTTTCAAATATGGTGTGCCAAAACGTTGATCTAACATGATTATTGCCCCTCTGTCATCAAGTTTCCTTACTGGTCGTCCAGCAGCTTGAATCGCTCTTGTCATTGCTGGGAGTACATATGCATAATCCCTTCCTCTTCCGTTGAATCGCACATCAAAATAGTCAATCAATGCTTGAATTCGGGGAGTAGGTCTTGCGTATGGCACCCCAACAACAACTACACTCTCCATATCACTGCCTGGGAAATCTCCACCCTCTGAGTTCCTTCCACCTTGAACTCCCAACAAAACGGCTCCCTGATTTTCTCCGTGTCTTTTGAAAGCTTCTACTAATTCGTCATTTTCGCTTCCTTTCATACCCTGTTTCTCTAAGAACAATGGCTTCTTGAGCTTTTCACTGAGCCCCGCATTGATGAGGGATTGTGCGATGTAGTAGCTTGTTGTAAAAATACCTGTATTACTAGGAGTGGCATGCGCCACGGCTACACAATGGTCTACCATTCGACTGAAAAGTCCTCTACTCCGGTTCTTATATGATGTGTCAATTCCATCTATAATGAAACAGAGACGGTTTTGTCGAGCAAATGGACTCTTGAAGACCTGATTGATGGATTGGCCTGAGAACCCTAACATCTCTGAATACGCATAGATGGGAGAAATAGTACCTGAAACGGCAACTGAGCTATGAATCATTTTCAGTACATTTCCTGTTATTGTAGTCGGGTCCAAAGCTACAATTTCCAAAGCTACTCTTTTTGCCCTCCTTCCATAAACCATAGAACTCAGAATGAATGTATAGTCCTCTCTTTTTGATAGATGTATCCATCTTTGTAGAAATGTTGCAACTTTGAAAATAGCAGAGCGTGGAAACTTTCCTGCTTTTAATTGGCTCTTTCGAATCTTCTTTCCGAGGTCTTCCATATGATGGAGCGGCATCACCTCTTCGTCTATCTCTGACGTTTTCAAAGCTGACTCGTAGATTCCATTTGGACTGACTACTTTTTCATCTTCATCAGACAAATCCACCGAATTATCCAAAATAGTTTCTGCTAAACCTTTGCAGAATTTCTGGGTAATCTTATCATGATAGCTTGCAGCTTCTCGCATTGCTTGTCGAATTGTTCCCATTGTCAATGCATCACTGGCCGAGTCTAAAGCAGTGGTGGGTACATTGTGTGCTTCATCTTGTACAAGAATAACTCGTTTCATTGCGGTATCAATTTCAGGCATGAATGATTCAAGTATGAATGGGTCAAATACATAAAGATATGACAACGCAACAACATCAACAACTTTCACAAGCTTCTTGGCCATCTCATAGGGACACATTCCTCTTGCTCGTGCTACATTCACGATCTCTATTGCAGTAAACACCCTCTTAGGTAGGTTTTCAAGAAGTTGTTCTGGGTCCTTTATTTTTTGTAGATTTTCATAGTACGGACATCTTCCATTGGTCTTAAGCTCACCACAAACCTCACTGACACTTGCTACATAGTCTGCATTCTCTAGAACGAACTCATTAAGGCACATATGGCTTCGTCCACGAAATGATATTCCAGAAACTTCCGTATTTCTCTCTGAAATAACATTGAGCTCCTCTACAACCCTGTCCAATTGTCTGTGAGTTCTTGCGCAGTAGAGAATTTTACCTTGGTTTTCTTTAATCCATGGCAGTGTCCCACATAAGGTTGTACAGGTTTTTCCAAATCCGTTCGGTGCTTCAATACAGATATCTTTTCCATCACGAACTGCTTCCTCAATTACGCCCATCATTTCTTTTTGTCCTTCTCTTGAAGATGGATACGGGAAAAAATCCTCGTGCCTTGGTGAATGTGATGATTTCATGATATATGACTCACAATTTTGACTTGAAATTGTCTTGATAACCCTGTTGTTATCAAGTCGGTATACATTTAACATGCACCATTTTTCCTAATGTGAGTTTAAATGACAAAAGAAGAAATCAACGATATTTCTGTTGAGATTTCTAGTGGAACACTCTATATCAGAATCATGGACCTGGAAAATGGAATGCTGATATTACTTTCCGATTCTTTGAAATTTCGATTAGGCGTTTCCGTCATTGCGATGCCAGGCACGGATGTACATCGCAGACCATTATCTCGAGGGATTTTTGCTTATGATGGGAATACTTCCCTTCTTCGCAGTCTCTCTGAGCAAATAGCAAGGCTTTCTGGACGTTCTTGTATGCTGGTATCTTCAGTTAAAGAATTAGACCAAGCAAAGCTGATAGAGATAATGGCTGTATTCAAAGGGATTTTATTGTCCTGAAGTACTCGATTAATTCTTTGACCCACTTTCCTGTTTCTTTTCTTTCTTCAACCTCAATAAGATATTCTATCCAGCTAATTGGTAGTGCTTTTTTCCATTCCTCGTAAGAACTATACAGATTCGAATTTGCTTCATCGTGGTATTTGCAGTATTCACCATTTTCTATGATAGGTCGTCCACAAACAGGGCAATCCAATCTTAGCTTTCCTCCTTTGTGCGGGCTTTTTTCTTTTTTCTCCTCTTCTCTAATTTTGCTATATCCTCCTTTCTTCCTGGGCAGTCAGTCCAATTGACGCATGTTTCCCAATTTCTTCTACCTGACTGTACTTTATACATTGAAAATCCACAATGTGGGCATTTTTTATCAAGTGGTGTGATTTTCCCCTTTTGGGGTAAGGGAAATGTCTGATCACATTTCGTTGCTTTGTAATTAGTGCATCCAACAAATCGTTTACCTGTTTTTGGTGATCGGATGATTATGAGCGTGCCATCTCCACATTTCGGACAAACGCCTAATTCTTGTTTCTCTTTCCAATATCTTTGCAATCCCTCTACTAGTGTTTGTCCGATTTCTTGTTCTTGTTGTTGGAATTCTTCTAATAATATGTTCAATTCTCGTTTAGCTCTTTCAAGAACATCTTTGTGATCTTTCTTTTCCTGTTGAATTTCCATCATTTCTTCTTCAAGCTGTCTTGTAAATTCGACAGACAATACCTGAGGCACATATGTTTCAAGTGTGTCCAGAGCCGCATAGCCCAATGTTGAAATCTCAAACGAATCATTCAAAGTATATCCTCTTGATTTAAGGGAGTCTACAATCCCAGAACGTGTTGACTTTGTACCTAGATTCTTTCGTTCAAGCACTTTTAGTAGACTTGATGGGTTGTATCTCGCTGGAGGAGATGTGAATTTGTCTTCTCGTTCCACTGTTGTTAGAGCGATTTCATCTCCCTTCTTAATGGGTGGCAAGGTCTTTTCTTTTGTGGATGCATATGGCTCATAGTATTTCATCCACCCACGTTTAACAATTCGCAAACCTCGAAGATACAGATTATGACTTCCCGAAACTAAGTTCGCCCTTATGCTTTGTTTTAGAGCAGGTTCTCCAAATAGAGCAAAAAATCGTTTAATAACTAAATCGTAAAGTTTGCTTTCACTCGGTGTCAGCCTTGTGCTTGGTTTATTCCCTGTTGGATGAATCGCTGGATGTGCTGGGTCTTTTTTCTCGCCTTGTTGTGGAGTTAGTTTCCCAATTTCGAGTATTTCTTTTGCAGTCTTTGCATACTTCCTCCTATCTTGCAAATCCTTCAAAATCTGTTTAATATCGATGCTCTCAGGAATTTTTTGGCTATTTGTTCGAGGATATGAGATTAGCGCGTCAAGGTATAGTTTTTGTGCTAGAACAAGTGTTCTACTTGGCTTAAATCCGAAGTGTCGATATGCCTCTGATTGTAATCCGCTCAAGTTAAAGGGAACTGGTGGTGTTTGAGTGCGTTTTCTTTTGTCAATACTGTCAACTTCAGCAATTGAATTCTTTAGGTCATTTACAATTTGTGTTGCATCTGTGATTGTGTCGATTCGTTTTTCTCCATATTCAACATCAAATTCTGACCCTTGAAATGTACCTTTTACTATAATCTTCCAATAGGGGTTTGGAACATATACATTGATGGCACAATCCCTCTCTGCAACAAATGTAAGTGTTGGACCTTGCACTCTTCCTGTTGATACAATTTTGAACCATCCAGTCACGTTCTTTATTGCAAGTGTTAGTGCTCTAGTCAGATTTATTCCGTAGAGCCAGTCAACCTTGTGTCTAACTTGACCAGCATCAATCATTGGAAAATCAAG
Source organism: Promethearchaeota archaeon (assembly GCA_014728035.1). Taxonomy (GTDB): domain Archaea; phylum Asgardarchaeota; class Thorarchaeia; order Thorarchaeales; family Thorarchaeaceae; genus SHMX01. The sequence goes on from WJMJ01000059.1 coordinate 52,329, forward strand.
CACTGAAAGATTTTCGTATGCCTTTGTAATGTCTGTTTTAGTCAGAGTTGAAAAAACCATTCTTTTTGCTTTACTTGGGTCTGCTTTACAGGCATATACAAGGGACAGATATCCAATAAGACTCCCCTCAATATCATAATCTGTTGCTACTATGAAATGATCGATATTCTTTGCAAGTTTTTTCATTAGCGCTATTAGTGGCTTTGAGATTTTGTCTTTCTTGGATGCTTTATATTTTGGAACCCACTCTATTTCTGTTCTTGGATATTTCCAACCAGGTTCTGTCTGCTTCAATTCAAATAGATGTCCAATCGCATAGACAACAAAAAGAGTATCTTTACCTCTATCACATTCATAGTACGATACTTTTCGTTTCTTGATTTCTTTTGGTGGATTATTTTCTGAGAGTGCATGTGCAATCTTTTTTGCCGCTGTTGGCTTCTCTGTAATCACCATGATGTTGCTCATACTAATCCGCCTTCTGAAATTCGTAGGAGGATTCTGTTCGCTAACTTAAAATTTTATATGTTTTGAGTTGGTACATTTTTGCACCTCGCGATAGTCTTAAAAGAGACCTCTTGTCCTGCTCGATTGAGGTCTAGAATATGACTGATAAGTGGCTCAGAATAATTGTCAAACCACAGGTGCGAATTGCAAGACCCCGATTTGGGGCTCCAACTCGGCCTCCAGCTATACTTTTGTTTGGAGTGGTCTTCATTACGGTCCTCTTCATTCTGGGCGGAAATATATACTCACTAGTCAATACACCTCCTCCAATTGCTAGTGGCTCCGATGGCTCTCCCATTTTAATTGCTCCTTCTATAGATGTTCAATTAGGAGTTGAAGGAATAGCTGCTTCAGTAATTCTTCTAGTAGGTGTGCTTGGTTTAGGCCTGATATTTTACGCTTCTAGATATGTATTCCAACCGGGGATGGCATGGCGTTTCATGGTATTAGGTATGATTATGTCCGGAGTAGCATATCTCTCAATTACCTATCTCTATTTGTTTAAGATTGGTCAATTGTAACACATTTCAAGCGTCGTTTGAAAGCGGCGCTTTCAACTCATTTTTACTATTTTCACTCCCTTTTTTATTTCGAGATATTCAATTAGGGATTTTGCTATTCTTAGCTTTTTCTGCTTTCTCGGACTTGCAGGGAAATGCATTTCGTGTTCTGGTTTTGACCATTTTCCCACCATTTTCCCAAAGTCCATTCCCAATAAGATGATTTTTTCTGGATTGTAGTGAGCAGCTATAAAGCAAGCTCTGTCACCATCGGTAAACCCACCCCATAATTGTACATTCTCAGTAGGCTTCACCTGTGTACTACCGAGCACTCGAGTGAATTCCGGAACATGTTTTTTAATAGTGGATATATTATCTCCGTGTGCATGTACGATTGGAATCGCCCCATTTTTTACCATTCTAGAAATCATTGTCACATCCCCATCTAAATCGGTAACAATGACATCACACTGAATTTGATTGTCATAAAGGGCGGTAGTTGCTCCATCTGCAGAGATTATTATCACATCTTCCCTGTTTGGCATTTGCTCAAGATGCTTTTCAAGTGATGGTCCTGCACCACATACTGCGATTATTTTGCCGTTCAAAAGATCATCAAGGTTTTGCAACAGTGACTTGGAATCATGAATTCGAAGTAATTCGTCCAATATAGTGGTCGCTTGGAAATCCTGTTTGGGGTCAAGATTTAGTTGACTAACGATATCACAATAGATTGGTTTCCAGACACTCCATTTCATATTTTCACTTCGCTATAGGTTTCTGATTTCTAGTAGGGTTTGAATTGAGGAACCTATCTTTTCCAGACCAAAATACCTCATTTTCTTGATTTTTCCAGCTAGTTTTTTCATATGCAAGAGAGTTCCCATTAGAATCACATCAGTACGATCTATTTTCGAATCAATTGTGTCATGATGATATGCAGCATCTCCTCCGAGTGCAAGCATTTCTTGTTTGAGTATCAGTGCTCCTGGAATACTCACTTGTCTGATATGAATAGAAATATGAATCATTTTCTTAGCAAGTGCTTTGATTATCCCTTTTCCCGTCCCGACATATTCGAGTAATATTTTTGCTTTGTATTTATCATGAATCTCCAATATTTGGGCGTCATTGTGAGATATGGTTGTTTGATGCCGCATTCCAAATCCAATCTTACTTGCCTGAAATGCTTCGAGAACATCATGCGCACGTATTACATCCGCTCCGTTAGCGACAGCAATGGATGTTGCAGCAATTGTACCAATCAGTCGCTCCTCTGGGTCTGGTTGGTCTAAAATGGTACCGATGAATGCTTTCCGTGATACTCCAACAAGTAGTGGATGGCCTAACATCTTGAATGTATCCAGATTTTTAAGCAATGTAATATCAAAATCCATGGGTTTTCCAAATCCAATACCTGGATCTATAATTATTTTTCCAGAATCAACATTTTCTCGTGTAGCGATTTCCAAGCTTCTTTTTATTTGGTTAAGAGTATTTGCCAAGCTTTGTTTTCCTGTTGATGGATTTGCCATTAATACGACGGGAACATCGTATTCCGCAACAAGTTTCGCCATTCTTGGATCTCCTTGAAATCCTGAAACGTCGTTTACAATATCTATTCCATAATCAAGAGCTACCTCAACTACTTCTGCTGAAGTTGTATCTATTGAAACTGGAATATCTGTTACACTTTTGATAACTTCCAGTCCTTGAGCAATTCTTTTAGATTCTTTTTCAATTTCTACTTTTGAGGTACCATAGATTTCTTTTGGTGCGGTGGAGGCTCCTCCAACATCGATTATAGCGACTTGCTCTTTGATCATCTCTTCAACTCTTCTTATCAGATGTGTTTCGTCTTTCTCTACAGATTGTTGATAGAATGACTCTGGCGAGAGATTGATTACTCCCATTACTTTAGGTTCGTTTTCTCCTCCGACCGCAATTTGTCCAATTTTGACCTCATTAGACCTCATTTTATTTCACCTGATATTTAGGTTGAATGGAAGAACATAAAACATAGCGTATTTGTTTCAACACGCGTCTATTGTGGTGAATACCTATGAGCAATAACCTAGAGCGAACTCATCTTTATGATTGGCACAACCAAAATGGCAGTGTAGTTCCTTTTGCTGGATGGGAGATGCCAGTCCGATACTCTGACATTCGTGAAGAACATATGGCTGTACGTGAAAATGTTGGTATCTTTGATACCACTCATATGTTTCGTTTCTTTATCAGCGGTCCCGATGCTGTTGCTTTTCTACAGTTTCTGACAACTAACAATGTACGAAAACTCGAAGTAAATGATGGTCACTACTCCACATGTTTGAATGAAGACGGGGGCACTCTTGATGACCTTATGCTTTATCGCGTTGGAGAGCAAGAATTCATCTGGGTTACAAATGCTGCAAATGGCCCGAAAATTTTCAAACATATGAAGTCTCATGCTGATAAATATGATGTGACTGTTGAAGACCGTTCCAGAAATGTTGTTATGATAGCGGTTCAGGGTCCCAAGGCCTTATCCTTACTAAATAAAATAACATCCGTTGATGCAACCCAATATTCGCGTTTTACCTGTAATCCAGTTTCTATAGGTGATTATAGATGTTATCTCTGCCGAACTGGCTACACTGGTGAAGATGGTGGTGAGATCCTTCTATTAGACACCCCATTTGATGAATCTGGAAAGAAACGAGCTACCGAGTTTTGGGAGATGCTTCTTGAGGAAGGAAAAGAATATGGCGTACAACCCTGTGGTCTTGGCGCGCGTGATTCAACACGACTTGAGGCAGGCTTTGTTCTATATGGGCACGAACTTGATGAAGAAACTTCTCCGATAGAAGCAAAAATTCCTTATGCTGTGAAATTCAAAGTAGATCCCCATTATATAGGGTATGATGTTGTCAAGTCACATAAGAAAGAAGGGGTTTCTAAGACACGAATAGGACTAGTGATGATTGATCGTGGAATTCCCCGAGAAAATTATCCAGTTTTACTTAATGATACCGAGATTGGAATAACTACAAGTGGTGGTTTTTCACCAGTACTCGAAAAAGGCATTGCGTTGGCATATGTACCTCCTGATGTGGTGGAAATCGGGGATACCGTCCATATCAAAATTAGAGGAAGATCTAGAAAAGCTGAAGTTGTAAGTTGGCCATTTTACGATCCTGATAAATATGGTTCCACTAGAAAAGAGTAGAATGGAAACTGTTTAATTGATGTACTTGATATGAAAGACGACGGTAGATAGCAATGACCGAATCAAAGGTTTTAGACGGATTGCGCTATAGCAAAGAACACGAATGGGCAAAAGAGGAGAATGGTCTGATTGTGGTCGGAATATCCGATTATGCTCAGGAATCTATCCATGAGATTACTTTTATTGAAGTGTCTGAAGAAGGCACTGTGGTTGATGCAGGAGGCGAATGTGGATTAATTGAATCCATGAAGGCATCTTCCAGTATTTACTCTCCAGTCGCTGGTGAAATTGTTGAGGTTAATGAAGAGCTCGAAGTAGCTCCTGAGATAGTCAATGAAGATCCTTATGGAAAAGGATGGCTTTACAAAATCAAACCATCAAACAAGGATGCTGACCTTGAAGCTCTAATGAACAGTGATGAGTACACCTCATACATTGAGTCGTTGTAAATTTAGGAAGGGGAGTTCCATCCCCTTTTTGTTTTCTTTTTCATCAAATTCATTTATTCTGATAGGTCTCTTATACAACTAACGGCAACCTTTAAAGCACATCTAAGATTGAACCGCTTGCATTCGAAGTCCGAATGGAGAGAACACTATATGTCAGGCTTCAATAAGTTCAAGAGATCATCTGAAAGATTCCTACGAAAGGTTTTCCACAAACCGAAAGCAGAGATATCCCGCGGCTCGATTCTATTAGTGTTGGCACTCTCGATTATCTTCTTTGCAGCTCTGGGTCTTCGAGTATTCTCGTTATTAGACTCGCAGCCAATCGTGCGCGCGTTTGACCCATGGTTTCAATTGAAGGTTACAGAATATGTGTCCGACAATGGATTTGCCGCATTTTTCACATGGTATGATGACACCACTTGGGTTCCATATGGTAGAGATATTGCTAGAACTACCTATATTGGTGTACCTTTTACAACTGCAGCATTCTATACATTGCTAAGTGGACTCGGAATAAGTGTTGATATCATCACTGTTGCACTAGTTGTTCCTGCAGTTATGGGCGCTATGACCGTTTTTGTGGCATTCTTATTGGGTCGAGAGGCTTACAACAATTCAGTAGGGTTACTAAGTGCTTTGTTTCTAGCTTTCATGCCTGCTTTCCTTCAGAGAACAATCGCTGGATTCTATGATAATGAATTCATTGGGGTCTTTGCAATTACTCTTTCATTATACTTCTTTATTAGAAGTATCAAGCGAGGATCACTTCCATCCGCAGTTGCAGCTGGATTGTCAGTTGCTTATCTTCAAGTATCATGGGGTGCTTCTGATTTCCTTACAGCTCTATTTGCTTTGTATGCGTTCTTCATGCTCATCTCTGGGAAATACAATACTCGTGTTCTTACTGCATATCTTCCCACTCTCGCAATTGGGATGTTTGTTGGTGGATTAATTCCCCGGAATGGATTTGGAGACCTCACATCTTTCTCAACATTAGCTCCTATTGGAGTGGCTGGATTACTCGTGTTTTATGAAATTTGGATGCGGGTTCAGACACAAAGAGAAGCAACTGCGGTTGCTCTTGCTCCATACATGCGTCCGCTTCTTGCCGGAATAATTACACCTGTGATTGGCGTAGGTGCATATATGGCATATAGCAGTAGTAATGAGCTATCAATTGCCACTTCTAATCCCAACCCATTCTTGACTATTGGTGGTAAATTCCTTACTGTTGTGAATCCATTCTATCGTTTAGACCAACGGATATTTGCATCTGTTGCCGAGCATCTTCCAAGCCCATGGGGAAGTTTCTATTACACACTACTTCTTCTAATCTTCTTCTTCCCACTTGGAATGTATTTTGCATTTCGTAGGGGCCGTGATGAAGATTGGTTGTTATTACTTTACGGTGTAGTTGCAGTGTACTTCACGGGCAGTATGATCCGACTAAGTTTGGTACTAGCACCTGGTGTAGCAATTCTTGCAGCTATTGCAGTAAACGGAATTCTCCAACCATTTGCTAAGGTTGTTACTGAGAATACTGTCTTTGAACGAAGAAGATTTAGAATGAGTGCATCTCTTACATCTGAACATGCTCTTGCTGCATTCTTCTTCATAGGTATTTTGCTTTCTGTTAACGTCTATATGGGAGCTCAATATGCTACTCAAGGTGTAAATCAACCTGAATTTGCACTTGCCCCACTATCAAGTCCAGGACAGGTTACTGATTGGCAGACAGCTATGACATATGTTCGTAACGTTCTTCCCGAAACTGCTGTAATTGGAAGCTGGTGGGATTATGGTTATTGGATAAATGGTGCTGGTGGAAAGGATACCATTGTAGATAATGCGACGTTTAATCAAACGCAAATTGCATTGATGGGGTACGCATTGATGGCTCTTAATCTGACCGAGTCTCTTAAGACCTTTAGTCAGTGGAATACCACACATGTTCTTGTTTATTGGGGTCACCGCTTGAATTACTTTGGTGGTGACGAAGGTAAATGGCCATGGATGGTTAGAATTGCAGAAGATAGACTCGGCACAAGTGTGATAGATGATGCCACCTATCTTGGTGACGATCCAGACACACCTCAAGAAGAAACCGAGGCTGCACAAGAGGCATTCTACCAGTCTACTCTATACAAGTTGCTAACATATGGTGAACCAGTATCGGCCGAACAGGCTCAAAGTATGGGTCTTCCTGACGGAAGAGTTTCAGTAGATACTGCAGATGGAAGCTATCTATCCGATCCTGATTGGACTTCCCATATTCCGAGAAGTCTCTATGGTGCGTTCAAGGGTCCATACTATAGTTCTTCATATGGTATAGTGAAAATCTATGAAATTGATTATACCATGTACTATCAGTACCTTAACAAGACCAAGGCTGATTACACACCCCTCAGAGGATCTCTGGAAGATGTGAATTTGGATGGGAACCTATCAGAAACAGAACAGAGTTATGATAGCTTTGATGTAGTCTTTGGTGGAGGTTACGATGCTACAGTATATTCCCAGTCAAATGGAACCCATATGTATTATGGAATCAAAATGGATAACTATACAGTGGGAGATGACTCAATCGGATTTCAATTTGCTCCCGCTGACTCCAAAACCAGAACGGATCTCCGAATTGTAGATTATGCTGGTGAAGACTACTACGATGGCTACACTGACTATACTGGTGATTGGAATACAGACTCAACTGGATCCAATCCTGAAGAAGTAGCGAAAAGCGATGGATTCATTGAGTATCTTATACCTTTGGATTCTGACGAGTCACAGGACCAAAACATGGAACCCGGAATGAACTATCAGCTTCGTCTTCTCTTTTGGAACAACAGGAACAGTGGAGAACCGACTTATGCCTCAAACTGGGGTACTATTTGGATTCCAGTAATCCTCTACTAAATATGATTGGACGAGTGGATTGAATCCATTCGTCATTCTCTTTTTTAATTATCTTAGAATGTCTGTGAGTTAGATATGACTATAATCATTAAAAAACGGGTTAAACTGTTTCAAACCACACAGACACAATTTCTGTAAATGATGTTTATCTGACTTTTTGTCATTTGGAATGAATTCGTGCCTTCTTTTTGGCTTTGCGTCGATATTTCCCGTATTTATCTTCTGGGCTATATTTAGGTGGTGTTGGATCGCCTACTTTGCCTCCACATTTCGGGCACTCTTTATCTTCTAAGGTATATGTACTACATTTTACACATTTATGAAGCTGATTCATACTCGTCAATCCTTTCTCTCAAAATTAGCTTTGCCACCTTCTTTTTCTACTAATGTGGTGACTTCTTCGCGAATTGCAGAGAGTAAATCTTCTCCATCTTTGTAATCTGGACTTGTAATTCTGATTTTGTATCTTGGAGCTCCAAGTGTGTATATTTCAACAGATGATTTATCGTCTTTTTTTCCAATTTCAAGGCCTTTGGTAAGGGCTTCTCTAATAACTTCAACGCCTCTCGACCCAGGGACTTGGATGGTGAAATCGCCATCAATCTCTACTGAGGGTATTTCAATGCGAGATTCTGCTAATTCGGAGATCTTTTCTTTTAGTTTCTTGTCAGCATCAATTTCATCAAGTGCGGAAATACCAATATCAGCGATACGCTCCAATCCTGTATAGATTTCTCCAAAGTAGTCTTCCATTGGCCAACCTATTGCTTCATACACCTCTTCCAGAGACATATCACTATCTTTTGCAATAAGCTCCAATAGCTTCTCTGCTTTTTGAGATCGTTTCCATTCGTTATTCTTAGCTTTTTTGGCTTCTGCTGATACTCTTCTTAGTGAACAGTCAATATGTTCCTTATAGCTATCCACCTTGAGAACTCTAACAACTATTCTTTGATTCTCTTGGATGTGATTTCTGATGTTCCTTACCCACGTGCTGCTGACCTCGGAGATGTGAATGAATCCCTCTTTATCTCCGTATTCTGGTAACATCACATATGCTCCATATGGAGTAACTTTGGATGCTACTGCTACAACATATTCGTCTGGATTGGGCCATTCTGCACGTTTCAAGACCATTCTTTTCATTTGCCTCCAATTATCTGTTACTTAGTTTTCTCATGAAAACTGTTCTAGCTCTCTGGCAATGGGCATTAATCTTGCTTTTCCACCCCGAGGTTTGGCAAGAACTTTATCACATTTCAAACATTTTACTTCTGTACTAACACTACCAAATATTATCTGTTCATTTTCGCAGTCAAGGCATTGGACCTTGATGAATTTGGATCGTGGTTGTTGAACTATTTCACCTTTCGTCAATCAGATCACCAATCAGATTATAATTTTGACTGTATATTGCTTAAAGATGCCCCAATGACGGGGTTCATATCGTCGAGGCTGGAATTCATTATAACTCTTTGGTAACGTTCACAGTCACATAACCTTATTCAAAGATTCACTCAATCAAATTTGATTTCAGTAATATGAATCTTCTATACCAGCTCTACTTTTTTCAGTCTGATACCCTTCTTTTGGGTGACGTATCCACATTCTCTGCATTTGTATTTGAGTACAGTCTTCTTGGTAGTTTTAGCGAATCTCTTTTGAATCGGTTTTGGGAAAGATCCATAACCTCTAGTTAATCTTGCTTGTCGGCGAGCACCCTCAGTCCTTGTTCGATTCTTTCCTTTTTTGTAAATGCTCACACTTTGTGTGGTGTATGTGTTGCATTTAGGACAATATTTTCGCATCTCTTTCTTTACCTTCATGAGAATCACCGATTTGCGCCTGCGAACCCTTCTTGAAATCCTTATAATCCTTAGGACGTGGTACGTTTCATGCTTGAATTAGCGCATTGATGTGTGCAATTACAATAGCTACAACTAGCATTGCTGCAAACACGAGTACGACAGTCGGGCCAACCTTGATTCCTGGTGTTTCATCTTCAAAGAATCGAATTAGTCCTGCTCCACCCGTCATTCCGCCACCGTCGCTTTTTGACGATCGCTTCTTCTTTTTCTTTCCGCTTTTCTTTTTGACCATCTCATTTCACCTAAGAGGGTTCAATTAAATTTGATTCAGATTGGTTTTTAATCCTTTTGAATGAACGAGCTTTGGCGGTGTTTGTTTCTCCACTTATGAGCTAGCTATCATACCAATGTGGTCATTTGTAAACATGTTGCGTATTGGTCCTAGCATTCCCAGTGAGATTTGTAGTATAAACTCAGATAGATATTTCCAGCTCACTCTATTAAACACCTATCGAATCAACAGATGTGAAGTGGATTTTTGTCATTTAATGAGTTCTAGTTTAGCATTTTTCTTCATTACACATCAAACAGAGGAAATCGATACTATCGTCTGGTGTATAATATGAATAAGACAAATGACTTCCCCCCTCGTGGGTCTGATGGCCCCTGGTAAGAACAAGCCTGTGAATACCCGCAAATACAACATTTGACATATACTTGAGTCTGGTTTTTTGGTTTTCAAGTTTGGTGTCTATTGATAATCCACAGTTGACAGAGTATCAAAATACAGATTCTCTGCAACTGTGTGCCTCTACCATTTTATGGTTCGTTTTCACATTCACAAGGAGATTCTTCACAGCGTGAACAGGTATTTCGATATTTGTTCGCAAGTGCCTCTCCAATGTCAATATCAATTATGTTTGCTATCGAGCATAACCAAGCAAATACATCTGCAAGTTCATTTGCAATGTCTTTGTCTGGCAGTTCTTTCTGAATTGCTTCACTTAATTCTCCCAATTCTTGAAAAGTTCGCAATATTGTTCGGTCCAACCCTCTTTCTTTGTCTCTCTCAAGATATATCCGTTTCATCATTTCTTGAGCATCTTTGGTGTCCATTTAGAAAAAGCCCCCTGGGGGACCTGCGTATCGCAGGCCCTTACATGAATCGGAGGTGTTTATATGCATCAGTTTCTGTGTCAAACGCGTAGTGGACTTTTTGAAAGTCTTTTCTAAAGTCTTCCACATCTGCAGCTACTTTCTTGACATCTTCGCCTTTCACAACGACACGATGCATAAATTCTGCAATAGCATCCATCTCTGACTCTTTCATTCCGAGACGGGTCATCTCGCTAGTTCCAAGTCTGATGCCGCCTGGCTTAATATAATCACGTCCCATCTTTTTATCCCAAGGCAGAAGATTTCTGTTTATGACAATATTTGCTTTTTCTAGTTCTTCCTCGACCTTGCGACCATTCTTCATTGGGGTCTCAGATACATCTACTAGTACTTGATGTGATTCAGTGAAGCCTTTGTGTTCAGCAATGACACCCCATCCTCTACCATGGAGTGCTTCAGCTAGTGCTTTTGCATTCTTCAGTATCTGGGTCATATATGCTTCACCGAATTCCTGTAGCTCAGCTAAGACCACTGCCAAACCTGCTACATTGTGAAGATGATGATTACTCATAAGACCTGGAAATGCTGCTCGTTTTATTTCGTCTGCATATTCGTTCTTTGAGAGCACTATGCCATGTTGTGGCCCAGGCATTGTTTTATGGGTTGAAGCGGTCATGATATCTGCACCTTCTCTTAGTGGGTCTTGGAATTTTCCTGCAGCTATCAGTCCTGAAACATGAGCCGAGTCATATCCTATCTTCATGTCGTATTCCTGAGCTATATCTACGAACTCTTCAACTGGATGTGGGAATGGAAATACACTTCCGCCAAATAAGAGAAATTCTACATCTTTCCCCTCTTCATACAGGCTTCTGATCTGCTTCTTGCTAGCGTCCACATCAATATTGAACTCCTCCTCGTCAAAGTCCCAGGTTCTTACCTTGTGTCCTCGTACAGCCCCTGCAGTCCCACCTATGCTTCTTCTTGCATGAGAGATGTGCCCACCATGTGCTATGGCCATTGCCATCATTCGGTCCAAGGGCTTCATGAACGTTGTGTACATCATAAGGTTAGCAACAACACCCGATATTGGACGTACATCTGCGAATTCTGCTCGGAAAAGTTTCTGAGCTAGATCAATACAGATTTTCTCCACCTCGTCGATGTAGACACAACCTGCATACACTCTCTCACCAGGCCACCCCTCTGCATATCGGTCTCTAAAGTCACTCACAATAGCGGACCGTACAGCCGGTGACGAGATGTTTTCTGAGGCAATGAGATTTATCGTCTTACTCATCCAATTATCATGTTTTTCCAACAGGTCAAAAACCTGATCGTAAAGCTTCTTGTGATCGCTCAATGTCGCACTTCCTATGCTGGATGTCTGATGTCAGCTATAGTGACCTTCGTTATATCATTTCCGTCATGAATATAATATCAGAAAGATTAGTAGTATGGATTGTTTTTTGAATAACTTTCATCGTAGTATTACCACAATCTCTATAAACACAAAATGAGTCCACACGTTTTGACTACTATGTCTTCATTGGGCTAGTGGCTAAGCCAGGCATAGCGACAGGCTCTTATTCCACTCAGCGTCCGTTGAGGTGCAGAGAGACTTGTTGGTCGTGGGTTCAAACGCTATGAGATTTCCTCGGGCGGAACGTATCCCACCTAGCCCGCCTTTCATACTTGTTTTTGGAACTGTAGTCAAGATGCTGATTCTGAAATCATCATGATGGTATAAAATCGGCAAGTACCGAAATTATGTTCGTTACCAAATGAAAGTATATATTGTGCGCTTCCACACCATATGAAAATATCAATGAGAACTTTGAGGTGACATGATGAGTACTATTATTACAAGTAACAAATACTTTGTTTCAGTATTAATCATAACGATAATCTTTGCTGGTCTTACCTTTGGAAATCTTCCGAGTCCGGGAGTTTCAGCAGGAAGCCAAACAATTGATGGTGTTACATACAATTTTGCAGACTATGGCCAATTGAGCCATGAACAACTTGCTCTATTCAATTACTTGGATACTATTGTCAGTTCAAAGTACCAAGGTTATGGAGAATGGGATGGATGGAATGCTGAAGATTTCCATGGTCTACACCACTATGTCATTGCCTTCATGAGTTATGCTGTTGCATCTATGTTCGAAACGACTCCAGGATATCGTACATCATACTATCAGAATTTTGCGTATGACTTGGTCAAGAAGATGAATACCACAATTGACGATTGGGGCAATTCTTCAATCGAATATAAAGAGTGGGCTCATCCCGACTTTGATTTTACAGAGTATTACTATCCCAACGTCACCAATCCTGATGGAGATGACATCTATACAGGTGGATTTCGTGGTCCTGCAAACATTATGTGGACTGGTCATTATGCCTTGATGGAAACCTTGTATGAACGAAACTTCAACACTGGAGAGTTTGTTGATGAGATATCTTGGTTCATAAATGACTGGAATATCTCTCTTCTAACTGATGGGTTCGGTAATCCAAAAGAAGGTGGTATCTGGGGGGTTGGAATTATCCCTTGTGAACCCTACATTGTCTTTTCACAATGCAATTCTATACCGATGGTTGCAACTGGGTTGTATGATAATCTCTATGCGACTGACTATCTACCAATGTGGGATTATGGCCTCAACTTCATAAACACAGTGATGCAAGATGAGAACGATCTATATACTGATGGATATTTCATTCAAGAGCCTTTAGGATTCGTCTATGCTTCAACTGGAACCCCACAAGAGTTTCCTGGACCTTCACTTGATCCATCTGCTGGATTACCTAAGGTGTCTTCATATGGAATTTCATGGGCATTAGCTTTCTTGGATTATTTCCAACCAGAAGTTACTATAAATGAGTATCCTATCTTTTTAGAGAAATTCGGGCAAGAGATCTCTGGCAATCTGATGTATATGATGGACTCGTATCATCATCCCACTGATTTTGGCACATACGAGCTTCTTGGTTCACTTTTCACAATGCTTCTGGCAAATCAGGTTCAAGATTATTCCACTCGTAACAGACTGATGAATTTCCTATATGACTTGTACAATAAGATATGGTCTCCCGATGGTAGAACAATGTACTTTGACACAAGCTCACTTGAACCATTTCTCCAGTCGGTATTGGCTTTTGGATACATCTGGGCAAATAATGAGGTTTCCATCAGAGATTTGGTGGATTCCAGACAAAACGAGTTTTGGGACTACCCGTATATTAGCGAAGCGGATGACTCTCATATTTGGGTCTATCAGGCTGAATGGGATGAATCCAAATCTGGCTTCATACTAAATCTTCGTGTAGACCAAACAGCGACATTGACTTTTGCCAATTTCGACCATGCTCCTCATGCTTTCTTGGGTGGTAATATATTTTCAGAGCTTTCAGCCACATCCCAAGGGTACGAGCTAACATTGAATCCCGGATTATATAATCTGGTGATAGTATAGGCGGTGTAACTATGTCTGAAACTCAAACAAAACAAAATGAAGAAACTAGTGATTCACCTTTCATTGAACGTTTTCACATAGAAAGTATTGAGATGCTTTCATTGACTATCTTATTTGGTCTGATTGGCTCGATATTGGTGTTTCTCTTAACATTGATTCCTTTCCCATATCAGACGATTTCTCTGTTCAAATTGGGTTTTGTATTTTCCTTGGCACTTATTGCGGTGATTGGTTCAATAAGAGGTCCTATCGCGGGTTTTCTATCTGGATATTTGGGTTTGATTCTCAACGATTTCTTCATTGCTGGCACAATAGTCGGTCTGACCCTCCCAGCTGCATCTTATGGAGTTCTCGGATTTATTGTTGGGTTGGGAGTCTATGACTTCGAAAAAGGAAAATCGCTTGCAAAATTATCCATCATGTCTGCAATTGGTTTGGTATTTACTCTTTTGCTGATACTTCTTCTTGCATTGAGTTTACAGAGTTATTCTCTATTAGCTGCAATTGGATTTGTGATATTACCAATCGTAACTACTGGATTCCCTTCTGTAATTCTATTACCTCCGATTCTGGCAAGATTATGGCTTCTATTCATGAATCGTTTCCTGCCTGATTTTGCGCCTGACTAATATTAGAGGGCCTTTTGGTCCTCACTTTTTTTGAATTTTAATCCAAAACAAAAGATTAATTAACAATAGTTACTAGAAGTACGTTGAGATTGAGGTGTCATCGCAAATTTTGATGAATCTTATAGAATCTCAGACAATTATGAAATGATGCAGTTGCATCAGATGTAGAGGAGTCATAGAAATGGAAACAGTAGAGGAACATAAACGAATGCTTCTGATTGGAGAACAGGTCCCCGATTTTGAAACCAATACCACCCATGGCCACATCAAATTCTCAGAGTGGGCCAAGGATAGCTGGGTGATTCTTTTCTCCCATCCTGCTGATTTTACTCCGGTTTGTACTACTGAGTTTATTGGATTCAGTGAGATTCATCCGGAACTGAAAAAACGAAACGTCAAACTCATTGGATTAAGTATAGATAGTGTATATTCACATATTGCTTGGGTTCGAACAATTAAAGAAAAAATGGGTGTAGATATACCCTTCCCAATAATTGAAGATTTGAGCATGGATGTTGCAAAGAAATACGGAATGCTTCATCCCGCACAGAGCTCAACTTCTGCTGTGCGTGCAGTCTTCTTTATTGACCCCGAGTTTAAACTTCGTGCACTGATCTATTATCCTTTGAGTAATGGTAGAAGTATGAGTGAAATTCTAAGAATCATTGATGCTTTTCAAACTTCTGACAAGCATGGCGTTGCGACGCCCGCAAATTGGGAACCTGGAAAAGAAGTAATAGTACCTCCTCCAAAAACCCAAGAAGCAGCGGAAAAACGCTTGGCAGAAGGATATGATTGCAAAGACTGGTTCTTTTGCAAGAAGAAACTATAATCAAATAGGGGCGCAATGCCCACTTTCTTTTTTTATGAATCAATTATCTGAAAAGTAGCCAGACTTATAGGTAGCAATTTATCAGATTATTCCAATAGTCTTGGAGTGTCTTAGAATGATATTCAATCCATTGGGTTCTGATCTTCAGATATTATGGGATTTTATTGCAACTTTTCTGTCCTTCTTGCTTGTACTTATTGTTGTTCAAATCAATGGTGCAATTCAGAAGAGCGGGAAATTATCAGCTGATATAACTCGAAAAATTGTACATATCTTTGCAGCACCTGTGTATCTAGTTAGCTGGATGCTATTCTCCGGTGGCTCCTTGAGTAGGTTCTTTGCAATGATTGTGCCTTTGCTATTCGTTATTCTTTTCGTTTCTATTGGTACTGGAAAGGTAGTAAATGAGGCATTTGTAGGTTCGATGTCTCGTTCTGGAAACCCTCGAGAGTTACTTGGTGGTACTCTCTATTACGCACTGATGCTTGTAATCGTAACTGTTCTTTGGTTCTATGTTCCATCTGATGCCCTTGGTAATCCAACTCCAATAGCTTTCATTGTCTTTGGATGCGTAGCTGGCGGCGATGGGTTGGCTGATGTTATAGGACGAAAATATGGTGGTGAGAAGAAATTTGGAATTGGTGGAGCTGAACGTACAGTAATCGGATCAATTGCCATGTTTATTGGATCTTTTCTATTCAGTTTCCTCTTAATTGCAATATTTTCACTAGAGGTTGGATTTTCTATTACACTCATGATTCTTCCCGTTCTTATTCTTAGTATCGTTGCTACGATTACTGAGGCTCTGTCTCCAAAGGGGCTGGATAATTGGACAGTACCAATTGTATTGGTTATTGTGATTGTAATTATGGGCTTATTCCTACCTACACTCTGGCCATATCCACTATTAACTATCTAATGAGGTTCCAACTTCATGAGCTCTCACTTGACTGTCTTGAAACTTGGTGGCTCTTTGCTTACCGATAAATCCCATCCATATGTAGTCCGAGAAGACATCATTGCTTCAGTATCCAAAGAAATCAGGGAATGTATGGATTCAGGACTCATTCAGTTTCTTGTATTAGTTCATGGAGTTGGCTCCTATGGACACCCTCCTGTTCTTGAACATAAACTGCACAAGGGATTTCTCGGAACTGAACAATTACTTCCGATTTCAAAGACTCAAGCGATAGTTGGCGAATTTCGAGCCCTGCTTGTGAAACATCTTCAAGAAGCAGAGATTCCCGTTTGCCTGATGTATCCTTCGTCTATGATAATTGCTGAGAAGATGAAGATAATTGATTTCTATCTAGAGCCCCTCAAAGCTTGGTTGAAGATGGGTACGGTTCCCCTTTTAGGCGGAGATATGCTTGTTGATACTGCTATGGGCTGGTCTGTAGGTAGTGGTGACCAAATGGCAGTAATCTTGAGTAAAGAATTGTGTGCCAAACGTCTTATCTTCGCGTCGGATGTTTCAGGAATCTATGAATCAGAACCAAAAGAAAACCCAGATGCTCAAATCATCCATGAAATAAATTTGAATGAAGTTGACTCTATACTTGAGAGACTCAGCAAATCGGGTACAAAAGATGCAAGTGGTGCAATGAAAGGAAAACTACATTCAATACTTCCTGCAAAAGACTTGATTGAGAATGGGCTTGATGTTACCATAATGTCGATGATGAAATATGGCACTCTAACAAAACTACTAGAAAATGAAGAAGATATTGGTACGAAAATTGTTTCCAAGTAGTAAAAATAATCTGTTCTTGCTTATCTTCTCTCATTGAGGAGTTGTATTTGTCTGTACCAACACGATCTCAGCAAAATTATCGAGACCGTGATATATTTAGAGACGCGAAAGATCGAATCTATGTCACACTTGGTCATATTCAACCAAAAGACGGAATCATCTCAACTTTGAAGTATGTACCTGATAGGAAAGGGAAATGGCAGTCACAGGGAATCCGTTATCGAAGGGTATTTTCAAATAATGTGGAAAGTGTTACGGGTGGTCAAGGGATTTTGCCAGATGACTATTATGATGATAGCCATTTTGGTATTCCATTACTAAAGTTTCCAAAACATGAGGTCACTCAATATTACTCTCCTGAGAAACGTCTAGAATCTCTTCTAGAAACTGGATGTAATGATCCGTTAGAACAGACTGCTGTTGAATTATCGCAAATTCTTCATGATAATTTGGATATTCCCTTCAATCATTTGGGTGTAACTGGTAGTATTGCATGGCATGCTCACAATCCCGGCTTCTCAGATATCAACTTAAACATTCATGGATATGAGTGGAGTTGGATATTAGAACAAGGCTATTCTGAACTGGTTGAGGAAAATACTGAATTACAGATGAAAAAAGGAAATCTTTGGGATGACTCAATAGCACGTGCCGCTAAACGGATTCCTGTTCTTCGTTCTAGTGCATTAAAGAGGCTTTTCACTCGACGTACGCAACTAATGTATAATGGACATGGAGTTACTATTATGCCAGTCCTGTACTCTTCCGAATCTCCAATTAGATATGGTTCTGAGAAGTATTATACTCTTGATTTAGTCATATCTGATTTTAAAATCAAATCTTCAAGGTATGGTATTTTCTTCCCTGCAATCTATGATGTCACTGGAGAAGTCCAATATGAAACACAAATTCTGTCAATTAATCGGCTCTTAATCTATGATGGTACCTTTCGAGGCTTATTTCATCCAGAAGACCAAATTCAAGTATGTGGCACTCTTCAAAGAGTGGAATCATCTGAACAAAAATCACCTTTTCATCAGATTATGATTGGCACTAAATCTGGTAGCGGCAGAGAATTCATCAAATTAACTAGACCATCACAGTCATATCTGTAAATCTTGAGTTTGATATTAATTAATCAGAAAAGGACCTTGCTATATATGAGTTCGAAAAAGCCCTCCATATCTGTCCCTATTTCCTTTGGAGAGAACACTCGGAAGGCCCTTTTGGAAGCAGACCTTTTGGACATTTCATTTAAAATCCGTTCAGTGAATGGCACTTTGCTTCTTCCTTTGACCAAAGAACTTACCGAGAATGAATTATTTCGTTTACTTGGGCATGATGAGTTTCAAATAGAACATGAAGAATTCGAATCTATTCCCTCAAGTCCCCGAACTCTTGCAGAAGTAATGTCTGATGAGTTATCTCCTAGTGAACTAGAACTTTTACCTCGCGCATATGATTTGATTGGTGATATAGCTATTCTCGAGATTCCTGAAGAATTGATTCAGTATAAAGATAAAATTGGTGAAGCATTCCGATCTCTTCACAAGAACGTATCCGTTGTATTAGCAAAGCAGGGTGCAATTTCTGGAACTACACGAATACGTGATTATGATTTGATTGCTGGTGAGCATCGGACCAATACGACTCATATCGAGTATGGTTGTAGAATTGCAGTTGATTTGGCAAAGGCATACTTCAGCCCTCGTTTGTTAGAGGAACATAATCGGATAGCAAAACAAGTCACTCCTGGTGAAACTATCATTGACATGTTCACTGGAGTAGGTCCTTTTCCACTGCACATAGCTAAAGAAACGGACGCGATAGTCTTTGCTATCGATATTAATCCTGATGCAATCTCACTCCTGAAAAAAAGTATGAAATTAAACAAATTTGTAGGTCGAATCACTCCAATTATTGCGGATGCGGAGTTATATGTGACAGAAAATTTCGACAGTAATGCTGACCGAGTGATAATGAATCATCCTTCTGGTGCTAGCTCATTTGTCAAAGCAGCATGTATAGCATTGAAACCCGACGGTATAATGCACTACTATGATTTCGTGGGTGGTGATGACCCTGAAGCATTAATGATTTCGCGTTTGAAAAGTTTAATCAAATCTGCTGGATATAGCATTGATCAAGTATTGCATGTTAGACGGGTTCGAGATAGTGCTCCGTATGAGTATCAGATGGCTGTAGATGTAGTTATTCAATAATGAATTCTAATGTACAATGAACTATCTGATTCGGATTTTTTGCTAATTCTACAAATTCTCTATCCAAGTCAATTGATGCTTTGTCTGCTTTTATCATCAGAGTTCTATCACATTCAAAATTGCTCTTACGTATCACCATACTAATTCCATTAGTATAAGTCAGTCCATTCCCCCCACTTCCTTTGATTACTTCGGATTTCCCTCCAATTTGCATTCGTAGAATTATTTTTGTGTCACTGTGCTTTGCTATTTGTTTTATTTCATCAGAAAGATCTCTTAGAGTAAGATTTGCTTTTGTTCCTATAATACAATTTCCACGTTTTGTTAGTGTTCTTTCTGAAGTCAATTCTAATGTGCTTCTATGAGTAGCCATAACATTTTCATGACCATATACACTGAATTTTACATTAGTCATACAAAATCCATGTCATTAAGCCTTTAAGATTGCATATATTTAGTATATCTGATTTCAATGTCAACTGATGATTTGTTACAGAAGAAGGACTCTTTGATTGCTCGATTAAAAGCGAAAGGCTATTTGAAGAGTGAAACTGTAGAAAGGGCAGTTAGAAAAGTACCACGCGAAGAATTTGTTCCGACAAAAGTTCTCAATCAATCTTATGTTGACAGGCCTCTATCGATCCATCATGGACAAACAATTTCCGCTCCGCATATGTGTGTGATAATGTGTGAGACAATGAAGTTAGAGGAGGGGCATTCTGTTCTTGAAATTGGTGCTGGTTCTGGGTATCATGCTGCATTATGTGCTGAAATTGTAGCTCCTGAAAAATCATCAAATCCTGGGCATATTTACACTATTGAAATTGTTGAATCACTAATCAAATATGCAGAAAAAAATCTGGAGCGTTCAGGATACTCAGATAGAGTTACTCTGATTCATGGCGATGGCGGCAAGGGATATTCTGAGAGAGCACCGTATGATCGGGTCCTGGTGACTGCTGCAGCTCCAGAAATACCAAAGCCATTAATCGAACAATTGGCACCTAATGGTATTATGGCAATCCCTGTTGGATCCAGAGGATGGTACCAAGAACTAAAAATTGTTCACAAAGACTCGGACGGAAAAATTAAGATTGACCGTTGGGGCGGTGTTGCTTTCGTTCCTCTTACTGGTGAGTTTGGTCATTAAGTTCTCAAGTGTAAGGGGATTATTGAGAGCTTGACTTCGTCATGGTTGGCTATTTTCAATTCCTCTCTGATATTTACAGGTGCGATGATTTCCAATATATTTTGACTATGATGTGTTCTTTGTGCGATGACTATAGCAGCTTCAATTTTGTCATTAACTCTCACTCTGTAACAGATAACATCACCAAAGGTTCTACCATCATGACTGAAACCTTGTACGATTAGTGGTGGAGTGTGTTTCATTCTACTGATTGCTTTCCTAGAAACTTCGTTGTTTATTTTTACATTAAGAGTGCCTGCATATGGTTTAAAGCCTAGAACTTCTGTGAATTTCTCCGAATAGACTTCGACATAATATGCCCCTTCACCTATACCTTCAACAACCTCTCCTCGAATTACAATCTTATCACTAGGAGGTGCCATGGCAATTTCTAGATTGTTGTATACCCTATCGAGTTCCTTTAGTCCTCTCGGAGTAATTTTTAGAATCATTCCACTGGCTGTATGCGCCCGTGTAACTAGACCTTCATCTACACAATCGGTTATTCTCCTTGAAGCAGTCTGCTGACTCAGTTCAAGTGCGTTACCCAACTCTCTTGTAGTCATAGTCACATTTCGATGGATTGCACCTTTACAGGCCAATGTATACAATGTAAACCATGTATCTGGTGAAGTCATTGTGTTTCGAACTCGCTTTCATCTTATGAATAATCGGATATGTGCGGCAGAAAACTCTTTCTTAATCTTGTAATTTTCTTTCAAAACGTTCTAGTTTGCTGATCAATCGTTCTTGTGTCACAGTACTAGTAATGTCTCCTCTTGTTCGTTCAATAATTCCTCTTGCAATATCACATTTTCTTCGTAATTCTGGGATAAGTGCATTAGGAAAGTCAAGTGTGTGTAACTCACTGAGGATTTCCTCCATCTGTTCTAAATACGATTCCGAATTTTCCAGCTTGTTTTTTCTAAGATTATCTAGAACCGCTCTACGTAATTCGCCCACTGTGTCGGCTAATCCTGTCATATATGGTCGGCCAGGAATATCGTAATCCTCTGGAAGAATAAATTCGCCTTTTGTAATCAATGAAAGAAAATTGGCAGCCTCCGAAAGTTCTTGATAAGCAGTATTTAGAATACGTGTTTTAGATAAAAACGCACTCTGTGAAATTTGTTTTTGAGCTTTCACTATGAGGCTATTTGCTTCACTAAGAAACTGCTTTGCTTTCTCAAATTCTCCTCGATGCGTACTTTTTATTGATTGACTACATTTTCGAATTGCATCTCGTGTCAATGGAAGTGCCTTCTCTCGTATTATATCATCACTTTCGATTTCTTCCCTAATCGAATTGATGATTTTTGTAAGACTCATTTGAATTACTCGCCACCTTTTAGTTTCTCTATCTTCTTCTTTCGTGATAATAATACAACTCTGCTTTCAATTTGTTCATCAAGAACATGATACCCAGTAAAATCCGCTAATTTTTCTGAAAAGCTTTGAATTGTTCTATGTGATGGAGCATTTCTATGGGATAGTCTATCTCTTGAGGCTCCTAAAAACATATACCCTTTTACTTCAACAAAATCCGGATTCCCCTTAAGAATCATCTCTGCATAGGCCTTCGGATTGTGCATATTAAGACCTTCAACCATTGTCAGTCGATTTACTGTTCTTGTGTTAATTGTAGCCAGAATCTCTTGTGACTCATTTAGCGAGTCCCATCCATGTCTTATTAGTGGTCTACATAATTTCCCGTATGTTTCTTCATCTGGTGCTGCTAAGGTGATATATAATTGAGTTGGCGGAGGGATTTCAGCAAGGACTTTTGGTTGAGTGCCATTACTGACAAGAAATGAAGTCATTCCCTTCTCTTTTATTCTTTCAATGAACTCTCCAAGAAACGGATATAATGTTGGTTCTCCTGAAAGTGAGATTGCAACATGACGGGGGTTTCTCGCCTCTTTGTATTTTTCCAGCTCCACTCTAGCTCCCGCCTCTGGATTATACCCTCCCAATGATTGGAGATTAGCTCGGTAAACCAACTTGAGTAACTCTTCAGGTGGAAGCACATCCTCTTTTTTCAAATGTGTCTGATCCCAATTAGTTTTGATATCACTTGGAGTCACTCTCCAACAAAATCTACAATCTTGGGTGCATTTGTCAACAACGGGTGTCATCTGAAGACATCGATGTGATTGAATTCCATAGAATCTCTGTTTATAACACGTATCTCCATCAAGAAGACTTCTTTTTTGCCACTGACAAGCTTTGAATGCACCTCTATTTCCAAGTAAGTGATATCCCTGTGTTTTGAGTTTATCTCGAAGTTGTGGAGGCATTTCAGAACTCAATGCTTATTCATTAAAATTCCTGACGAGTCTCTTATCAGCCTTTAGCAATGTCCTTTCTACTTCGAGCTGCAAGGTCCATAGCAATTTTTTCTTGATTACCCCACGATCCAGTCACCATGCCTTTTCTCGCTAAGGTTCCAAGATGTCTGCGAGTATCATCAGTAAGAATTCCTAGTGTTTCATTTTCATAGAAGCTACCTGGCAATGGCATGAATATGTGTGCATGAACCGATGCCCCCATCTCTATCAGTTCATAACAGAGATCAATGGTTAGTTTTTGATCTTTTGGTGTTTCAGATGGGAATCCGAAAATCATGTCGATATTTGGTTTAAATCCACAATCCAATGCTATGATTGCTGCTGAAATCCCCTCCTCGACCGAGTGGTGTCGATTTACCTCTTGAAGAATTCGATCGCTGCCGGACTGTATTCCGATTTGAAGGGTTTGATTTGCTACATGTTGTCGAAGCATAGTGAGAGCCTGTCTATTGACAAACTCTGGTCTCACTTCTGAAGGGAATGATCCGAAATATATCTCATCTAACCCCTGAATCGAGGTGGCTTGCTGTAATAGATTTTCTAGTTTTGTCAATTCAGCTTTACGCCCTCTTCCTCCATATGATAATGCATTAGGCGACAAAAACCAAGCTCTATCGAATCCACTTTGTTGAACAGCTCGTTTTAGCCATTTGACAATACAATCCACTGACCTATGTCGAACAATACTTCCAGTAAGAAACGGGGTTGAGCAAAATCTACAACTGAATGGGCACCCTCTTGTCACTTCAATAGGTCCTAGAATATTTCTTTCAAGGGCAAATGGAGCATAATCGTCAAGATTAACAATCTCAAACTCTTTTGGTTTTGGATACTCTTCTTGTTTGGTTGTGATTATCCCACCTAATTCAGATGGGTCTTTGTCATGCATGAGATAATGAAGCAGTTCAGTGAATTTTCTTTCGCCCTCTCCAATTACAACGTAATCGAATCCTGCATCAATTAATTCTCCAGGACGGATACTTGCATGTGGCCCGCCTCCTACTATTTTGACTTCGCTAAACTGATCTCGAATTTTCTTTACATTATTGTACACTCGTTTGGTTTGAGTACTCATAACTGAGTGTGCAACTAATACTTCACCCCTTCTAGCATAGCGTTCAATTAGATTCATTGAGGGACGAAACGGAGCTTCTATAATTAGGTCTGAAAGTCTTGAATCTGATTCAATTGCACCTAACAATGCAGCTAGACTATATCTCGAAACGGAATGTGTTTGAAATATAAGAGCGTCTAACCCCACTGGATTGCACTCGCATTAGTTTTCATGAACTGATTCTGTCACACCGTCTTTGGTGACTGTCATAACTCGGATTGGCCCACCTGATTGAACATCGCGAGCAATTCCTGTCTTTACAGCTTTAATTGCGATTTTCTCTGCTTCTTTTACAGTTAAATCAGAATGGTATTCATTTTCAAGAACTCCATAGGCTGTCCTAACCCCAGTACCTGTTGCTGTGTAATCATCAGGAATAAGTGAACCTCCCATATCCAGTGAATAGAGTGCAGGCCCATCAGAATCAACTCCGACAATTACTGTTTGAACGTATAATGGGGAAGCTCGTCGGTTGCGTAATGTACTAGCTAACATTTTTGTAATAGCTTTGACCGACAATGGACGACCTTCATCAAGTTCAAATAATTTAATTCTAGCCTTAGTCAGATTTACCAGCATTTGATAATCCGATGTCAATCCTGCAGAGGCAAGTACAACATTCTCTTTTAATTTGAAAGCTTTTATTCCAGTTTCGCTGAGCACCATGGTGCCCCATGTAATCATCGAGTCAGTGGCAACCACCGTTCCATCTTTGCATTTTATACCTACAACGGTAGCTCCTGTTGGTAGTGACATTGATACTTTTGCCTCCTGTTATGAAGATATTTTCAATATGGTCAATTGAGGTTCTTTATAAAACGTTTTTGAAGTGTTCTTTATGTGCCTATATGTGTAGCTTCAAAACACATTAGGTTGATGAAATGAGGAATACAAATGCACAAACTTAATCCTTACGCAAACATACCAACAATAATGACGGCAGAGGAGATTATCGAGTTTGCGCATATTCGTTCTACAAAAGCGGGTACAAAGAGCTCAAAACGGATTCCAAAATTACAGCGTGTTAGACTACGAGAAATATCTAGGCTCAAAGAGTTTTCACGACAAGTGAAGACAAAATTGAAAGAAGCGGTAGAAAAATATCCAACTCTTGAAAAGCTTCATCCATTCTATCTTGAACTGACAGAAATTCTTGTGGGTATTGATAAACTCAAGCAAGCTCTTGGTGCGGTTTATAACTGCGTTCCTGTGATAAATCAAATAACGAATAACCATTTGGAAGCAATGAAGCTATCTGAAGACCACAGACAATTGAAACGATCCCGTAGTGCTGCTAAGGGTCGTATAGCGTCTTTGTTACGTTCTACGTCAGAAAATCTTGAATTCCTCATCGAAGCAAAGAGGACAATGTCAAAACTACCCGGGATAATTCCTAATTCTCCTACTATGGTGTGTGCTGGATTTCCAAATGTGGGAAAATCTACTCTCGTTAAGGTAGTATCTACAGCTGAGCCGGAAGTAGCATATTATCCTTTTACAACACGAAAAGTGATTGTTGGCCATCTAAAAATAGATAATCAAAGTGTTCAGATTGTTGATACTCCTGGAATTCTTGATCGTCCGATG
The DNA here is from genome assembly GCA_014728035.1 of Promethearchaeota archaeon. GTDB lineage: Archaea > Asgardarchaeota > Thorarchaeia > Thorarchaeales > Thorarchaeaceae > SHMX01. The sequence continues at coordinate 77,986 of WJMJ01000059.1, forward strand.
TCTGAAAGAAATGAGATTGAACAGGAGGCTATAGCTGCTCTCAAATATCTGGCTCATGTTATACTTTTTATGATGGACCCATCTGAAGCGTGTGGATGGCCTCTCGACGACCAGATAAAACTCTATCAAGAAGTACGTCGTATGTTTCCCCTGAACCCCCTTTTAGTAATTTTAAACAAGGTTGACATAACACCACCAGAGTATCTACAAATTGCTCGAGAGAAAATGCCTAATGCCTATGAGATTGTAGCTATTGAAGGGACTGGTGTTGAGGAGTTGATGCATGAGGCAATGGATTATATAGACCTCGATTCGTTAGATGATTTGATTCGTGAATACGTCGGAGATTTATCACGACAAAGGGCCGATTCCATGGACTCGTAGTTCTCCTGATTCTCCTATTTTCCCATCCAGCTCTATTTCAACACCTAAAATTCTTTGAGCAACCCAGATGTTTGTTTCAAGATGACTTGTAATTTCAGTGATGCCTACCTTACTTGTTCCTTCTGCGAGAGCTAGATATGGTACTAGCATATCAGCAAGATGTGAATCAACAGCTTTTCTGGTTGATAGTTCGGTAAGCAACTTATTGGCAGCTTCTTTACCTACTTTTTCAGCAGGTTTACCTTTAGCTCCCAGTGCATCTGCACCAATTCTACATTCTTTATCAGATTCCGCCCAAAGGACGATACCACTACCAGCACCTAAGTGTGGGTCTTGCCCCTTTTTATAACTTTCAATATTGATGGACACTTTGTCAAACCCCTCACTTAATAAAACCGATTTTGCTGATCTTGCTTGTCTCTCTGCCACATGTGAGGGTAGTCTAACACAGTGAGAAATCCCTTTAATTTCAGTGATTTCTCCAAAATTTGCACATTCTATAGGGCTGATTGTTGATACTGGCCGAATTGTAGTTTTTACAACTCCCCCTCCTTTTGGATAGTGTCCTCTTTTATTCTGGTTGACAGAAATTTCTACTCCTAATTTTTCAATTATTGGAATGAATACATGTTGTATGTAGTTGATTGGAGGACTCCATGAAACATCTGTCCCTCCTCTTAAATCCAATTCTACTCGTTCTGGTGCTAAAATTGCTACTGGCAGTACAGCCTGTAGTAATAGAGAAATCGAACCAGCTGTCCCAATATCATAGCTAATAAGACCGCCTTTTCGTGTAGTGGGAACAAACTCAATCGTTTTACTACCAACTTTGAGCCCTTTTACTTCGGCATCGACCAATCTTGAGATTATTTCTATTCCCGCCATATGCTGTCGACGTAATCCGGGTTTTGAGCGTCCGCTACGTATGTTTGTTATTCTTACTGGATTCATTGTCAGTGATGCGAGTGCGACAGAAGAACGCAATATCTGTCCTCCTCCTTCCCCATAAGATCCATTTATCTCAATCATTTTTGTTAGCCTGTTCTATTGAATGGATTGGCCTGTTATGAATCTGGTTCTTGAAACAACACTCAATGCTTATCTATGATACAGCTTATTCCTTACAGGATACAAATGCGTTCTCTGTTTGTCGGGCGATTTCAGCCCGTTCATAAAGGACATATCTTTACAATAAAACAAATTCTTGAAACTGGTGAAGATTTAGTAATAGGTGTTGGAAGCGCTCAGTATTCACATACACCTGATAATCCACTTACTGGTGGAGAGCGTGTGATGCTTCTCAAACGTGCACTGCTTGCAGAGAATCTTCCTGTTGAGCGAATTGATATTATTCCAATCCCAGATATTCACATTCATCCGTTATGGGTTGCTCACGTTAAGTCACTGACTCCATATTTCGACAAAGCCTATACGCACAATCCTATTGTATCGAGTTTATTGTCTGATGCAGGAGTTCATGTTGACTCAACTGAATTGTTAGAACGTAGTCGTTATAGTGCAAGCCACATTCGAGATTTAATCCGTTGGAAAAATTCTGATTGGGAGGATTTAGTTCCCACTGCGGTTGCAAAGATGATTAAAGCATATAACATCGATAAACGCATTCAAGCGATAGGCGAAACAACCCTCAAAAAATAACTCTTGTATGATAGAGTTTAAATGTCAACATCATAGACAAAACTGTGGTGAACGATATGCTAGGTGAATACGTTCCACACGAATAGTAGACTGCTTTTCTGTTCTAGCCAGTTCTCCGTTTTCAGTATTTACACGGAAGGAATACATCATGAATAAGAGTGAAAAAAAGAGTGATAGCAAGCAGGCCATCTTCGATATTAGCAAGGAAGAAAACTTTCCTGATTGGTACACGGAAATCTGTAAGGTGGCTGAATTAGCAGACATACGATATGGTGTAAAAGGATTCACGCCTTTTCTGCCTTGGAGTGTCATGTCGATGGAAATCATGTTCGACTTTCTTGAAGAAGCACTTCATAGAAAGGGCCATCTCCCCATGATTTTTCCAACCGTGATTCCTGAAAGTAATCTCACCAAAGAGGCAGACCACGTTGATGGATTCACACCTCAAGTGTTCTGGATAAAGGATTATGGAGCAGATGGAGAGCTTGAGGAAAGATTAGCTTTGCGTCCCACTAGTGAAACCGCTTTATATCCTATGTATTCACTGTGGATTCGAAGTTGGCGCGACCTCCCCCTCAAAAGATATCAAAGAGCTTCAATCTTTCGCTCAGAAGTAAAGAGCACTCGTCCATTTTTGCGAGGACGTGAATTTCTCTGGATTGAAAGTCACAATGTCTTTGCTTCTCATGATGAGGCAAAAGACCAAGTCATGGAAGACCTTGAAACCACAAAGGAAATTGTTACTGGTATCTATGGTGTGCCTGTTATGGTTTTTAAGAGAACACAATGGGATAAGTTTCCTGGGGGTCTTAATACGTACGCTGCTGACACTCTGATGCCTGATGGTAAGGTAATTCAATTACCATCTACTCATGACCTTGGTGATAACTTCGCAAGAGCATTTGATATTCAATATCTTGATGAGAATAACGAAACTAGATATGCATATCAGACCTGTTATGGGCCGGCCATCTCAAGAATCTATGGTGCGATGATCTCAGTACATGGTGATGATAAAGGGCTAAGATTACCATATACAGTTGCTCCATATCAGGTTATCATTGTTCCAATATACAAATCAAAGAACGAAGCAGAAGTTATGGAATTTGCCAGAAAGATAGAATCTGAATTACATGAGGCTGGAATACGTGTCTATCTCGATGCACGAGATACTACTCCAGGATGGAAGTATAATTTCTGGGAGATGAAAGGTGCACCAATTCGGGTTCATATTGGGCCCAGAGAAGTCCGAGATGACAAGGTTATGCTTTTCCGTCGTGATCTTATGAAACGCGAACCTGTTTCATCCACTGGCCTGATAGAAGAAATCAAGCAGCTTGGTGAAGCAATTGACAAGACCCTTCTTGAACAAGCCGAATCCAAGTTTGAAGGTCTTGTTGTAGATGCTGATTCAATTGGCACCATTATTGATGCATTGGACAAAGGTAAGATAGCTCGTGTAGAGTTCTGTTCGACCGATATGGATGGATATGATTGTGCTGGACGAATTGAAGAACGTACTAGTGGAGAAATTCGTGGTACAAGAATTGATACAGATGAATCACCCCAAGGCGTTTGTGTGATATGTGGGAAAGTTGCTAAAGAGATCGTATACATTGCTAGGTCGTACTAAACTGAAAAAATCATGGTCATTGTACCATGATTTTGCTTTTTCTTTCAATCAGCTATCTTAAGTGCAGGAATGGTTGCATTATATGGTGGCGGTTATTGGAATGATGAAAGTGTTAGTGCCATACGATGATGAAGAATTGCTTGAAATAATGCATGAAATTCTCGATGGGCACGCAGAAATCATCCAATCTTCTCGTGATATAGACTCTATGCTAGAAGCTGGAAGTGATGTAGAAATAGTAACTTCTGGTAGAGTTCATGGCGAATTCATTCGCAAGTCACCTCATCTAAGACTAATCCACTCTTTTGGTGCAGGAGTGAATAATATTGATGCAAGTGCGGTTTTAGAACAGGATGACCTTATCGTATGTAATTGCCATGTGAATGCAGTTGAGGTCGCAGAATATGCTATTATGCTCTTGCTTTCTGTTGCAAAGAATATCATTATCAACGATAGAACACTGCGTCGTGGTGATTGGACCTATGGGTGGGCAGGACCACGTCCAAATATCGAGATTAGAAACAAGGTCTGCCTAATCATTGGGCTAGGAAACATTGGTTCTGAGATAGCCAAGAGATTGAGTTGTTTCAATTTGACATTAATTGGCGTCACACATAGTGGAAACAGCTCACATGACCATCTGGTCAATCAAGTAGTATCAATTAACGACCTCTCTCCTCACTTAGAGGAAGCTGATTTTGTTATATTATCTCTCCCTCTTACTAAAGAAACTCGCAATCTAGTTGATACGGACTTCATATCCAAGATGAAATCTTCAAGTATCTTGATTAATATTTCTCGGGGTGGGATTGTAGATGAATCAGCTCTCTATAAAGCTCTTGATAGTGGTGCCATATTTGGAGCTGGAATTGACGTCTGGTGGGAGTATCCATCAAAAAGAGGTGGCACTGCTTATCCTTCAAACACTCCATTTCACGAATTAGATTCTGTAGTTATGTCTCCTCATCGAGCTGCTTATTCTGAAAATATTCAGGAAGACCAGATTCGATTTGTTGCTGAGAATGTTCTTCGTTTCATAAAAGGTGAATCACCTCATAATATCGTTGATATGACAAAAGGCTACTGACTCGTAGTAAAACGCGCCAAGTTGCTAATGGAGATAGTAGTTTATGTATACATTGCAACTAAATTGTTGATGCGGCGATAAAATGAAGTCTTTGAAATTGGCAGTGCAGACTCATTTTTCACGAGAGTCAACGTTTAAAGGCAGATTGTGAAGTGAGCAGCGAAAGCCGCGATTCAGAGGAATCGAGAGTGAGTATAACAAATCTTTCCGAAATTCCTGGTGTTGGAGATAAGATCCAACAACTACTGGTTGACCACTTTGGTAGTGAAACAGTAGCATTGAAAGTAGTATTAGATTCAAGAGTAGATTTAGTTGCAGCAGCCCCCGGAATCGGGGATAAACAAGCTATCAATATAGTTAAAGCTGCATATGAGTATCAGTTCGGAGTAACTTCGAATCTGATTTTACGCAGCACAGATTCTCGGAAAATCTTTGAACAGACCCTAGATATTTTGCGTGGATATGCGAATACTCCATATGCAAAAGATAAGCTGATACTCTATTTCCCTCTACCTCCTGAGAAGATTGATGAGATTCACTCAAGGCAGGAGTATTTCGCAGATGCTACTGAGATTGCTAGAAGTCTATCTGATGAACAGAGACATGTCATGAAGCAAAATCTTAGTCATATTCGTGGTCTATATCGACGCATCAAACCCCGCCGCATCGAAGGAAGAGTCATTCTAACAAACGACGAGAATGTGTTTGACACACTGATTTCTGAAGGCATCGACAAGTGGTGTCCGGTTTATGTTCTTAGTGAAGGTGAAAGAGCTATTGATTATGCACAAGGGTATGATTTGGTTATATTCATCTCTCCCTTAGGAATTTATGACGAATCAATAGATATGCTGGATAATGTCGAAGTGTTTGGAAAAGATTGGTCTCTTGGTGATGTATTGCCAGAGATGACTGTTGGTTTTTATGCACGTAACTATCGTGTGATTGATGCATCCTGCAAACTTGCCGAAGTATTTTCAGAGCTAAAACTGAACAAATCTATGAAGACTTTTATTGACGGATTGGACTTTGAAAAGCTCTCTAGAGTTGGAGAAATTCTGGAGAATCTTAATGAGGATGGTGAAATTGCCCAAGGGGTTGATTCAACTCTTGACCGTTTTAGAAAAGCAGTAAAAGCATATCCAACCGCAATTGCTGAGGTTGAAGCCTGGTTAAATGAGGAGATAACTACACGGATATCTCAGAGTCAGGTGACACTAGGTGGACAACAAATCATCACAATTCTTCAATCTGCAGATGCCGAAGGTGCTGAAACTGGGAGTCTTCGTAACATGCTGCCTGCTGATATTGTTGAAACCTTCAGTAGTACTGTTTCAGAAGCAGAAGATAAGCTAGTTCAGATGTTGGGATTAACACCACGAGAAGCCGACTGGGTTACAGGTATTATCAGCGAAGAGATAACCCTTCCCGTTAACTTGATTCCTCTTCAGATGAATAATCTTGAAGATCGTCTAAGGCGTAAATTTGCAGATCGTCAATTTCTGTTGAGCAAAAAATTCGCTGGCGAATTGGAAGGTCTAAGAGATATCGTCACTGTTGCTGTTCAGACCTTGCTAGAATTCGACTTATTTCTATCTGTTGGCCTATTTGCAAGGGATTTCAATCTACAAAAACCTGATATTTCTCTTGAGTATCAGGGCATCGGAATCCAGAATGCGACAAATCTATTCCTCGCAGAAAGTATGATGAAGGGCAAACATGGGACAGTGCAACCCATTGATTATGCAATTGGTACAAGTCCTTTTATGCCCCAAGGCACCAATGGAGAGAATTGTGCTATCTTATCAGGTGCTAACAGTGGTGGTAAAACCACTACCATTCAGACCATTGCTCAGATAGTTACTCTAGCTCAAGCTGGATTTCCTGTTCCAGCTGAAGTCGCATATCTTCCCGTTTTTGAAGAGATTTATTTCTTCTATAAGAGTCGTGGAATGGTAAGTGCAGGTGCATTTGAAACCACACTCAAACAGTTTGCAGAGATTGTGATATCTGATAAATCAAAATTAGCACTTTTTGACGAGATTGAGGCAATAACTGAACCTGGTAGTGCAGCTAATGTTATTGCTGGGCTTATAGAAATACTACAGGAAGATCCCCGAAGTTCAACTATCCTCTGTAGTCATCTTGCACGAGAGATTCGTGAGGTGACAAAAGTACCTGTTCGTATAGATGGTATTGAAGCTAGAGGACTGGATGAGGACTTAGAGCTAATTGTTGACCGTACACCTCGTTTTGGTCATCTGGCAAGAAGTACCCCTGAACTTATTGTTGAAAGGTTGGCAAAGAAATCCCGCGGAAAGAAACAAGAAGTGTACATGAAAATCCTTGAAAATTTAGGTGACTCCCGACATTAAGGAAACATCTGTTAATAAGAGGGAAATACATGCAGCGAGTACTTGTATTTGGTGACACACACATCCCCACAAGAAAAAAATCTATCCCTCTCAAGTTCTATAGGCATATTGAGAAAACTGAATATGATATGGCATTAGTGACAGGTGATATTGTTAGAGAAAGTGACCTTCTCAAGGTCATTCCTCCATTGCCCCGTTCATACATTGTGAAAGGTAACATGGATTATGCTTATGGTCGAAATTTTCATGAAACGATACAGATTGACGAGTTCAAGTTCTTGTTACTCCATGGTACTCAATTAAGTCCTCGCGGAAACATCAAACAACTCAATGATATCTTGGATAATGTTGGTGGGGATATCGCAGTCCATGGACATACTCATATTGCTGCAATAGATCGATATCAAAATAAGTTGTTTTTGAATCCGGGTACTCTCTCAGGTGCTGCTGGTATATCCTCTGGAAAAACAGAAGCAAGTTTTTTAGAGCTAGAAGTTGAAAATTCACAACTCACGGTGATTTTACATCGAACTGATTCAGATTTACCAGAATTATCAAAACTACGGTTTTTTAAGGAGGACGGACAAATTGTTCCAGGATAGATTATTTGGTTCCCCATGGGTCCGGGCTTAAGAGATACATGAGGAGTCTTTTCAAAACATTGTTACTTTTCTCCAATGCTTTTTCTGCAAGTTCTTCTTTGTCGAATTTCTTAGTATCTTCCGATTTTTTAAACCTTCCAAGAAACCCTGATGCGTCCGAATCACTTTCAATATTTTTAGGCATCACTCTTTGAATCTCTTCTATTGGATAGATATCTCTGGTGAATTTGAGACTCTTGAAAAATGCGTAGACTGTTGATTTAATGATTTTTTCTTCCTGCGTGTCTGAAGACATCTTTTTGATTATACTGTACGATCTTTGTCTTAATGCTTCAGCAACAACTGATTGTACAGTTTCTGCGAGTGTTCTATTTTGACCACATGAAACTCCAATTTTAATCATTAACATTCTAATACGATCTAATATTACTCCTACTCTGATTCCGACAAACGGCTTTCCTCTCATCGATGCTCTCCAGTCATCATATGCATCGTTGATTCGATGGAGGTCTCCAAGATAGTTCTTTACTTGTTTGTAGTCAGCTGGAGGTATGAGTGGGCACCAAACATCCATTGGTATTTTGTCACCGTCCCGAGATGGCATAGTTGTTCTCTTGTGTCATCTTGTTTTGAGTATTATCAGTCTGTACCTCCCTTTGCTCTATTCGCTTGTTTTAAACATCTCTTTATCATATTCATATCTGATTAGTATGACTTGGAAAGTAAAGATTGAAATTGTTGATATACTTGGTTCTGGAAAATGTTCTGTTAGACAACAGGTTGGAGACGTGTTCTATTATCCCGAAGACCGGGGGAATATCTGTCCCAGTGCGTTTCACATCCTCTATCCTTGGATTTTGGTCATGCAGTCTGGAGGTAATCTCTATGTTGATGATGAAGATAGTATTTCCTTAGGCTGTGCAGATTTCAAACATCAAGTGGTATTCCGGCTGACTAGAACTCTTATTAATGACTGATTCTGTAAAAGTTGACTATTTGAACACGTGTTCCAACAATCAGTCTATTCTAACAGGATTTTTTATTCCTCAGTGTGAATTACATGTCATAGGAAATGAAATCAGCAGTTTGATTCCTCTTGGTATTCATTCTTTTGTTGTAATTCTTGTCTTAGCGAAATATGGTCTTACTTTCTTGGAGATGAAAGAAAAGATATCCCCATCCTCAACTCTCTAAGTTCCAATCGCAATGTTAATATTGCTATCGTACCGCACCCTCGTTACAGTGCCATCGTGGCTCAGTCGGTAGATGTTGTTCTGAGAACAACAACCGAAAGCGACAGCCTGTTATCTTTCGATCGGCTGGTCGAGAGCCAGACAGTTGTTGGTCGGAGGTTCGAGCCCTCCCGATGGCGCCACTACTTATCAAGTATTTTATATTGCTTATACCAGGTGCGGTTGAATGCGATTAAGAATCCACTCTGTTTCCTTGTGATATTTGTGTGATAATACAATCTACTACATCAAATGTTAGCTCCGGATAGTCCTTACAAAATGTTTTGCTAAAGACGGTATTAGAGGTCATTACTTTCCTATGACTCTTTTCAACTAAGCTGGCTAACAATTCTTCACCCCCATCTCTAATTGGGGTGACATGAAGCACAACAAAACCTACGTCAACCGCTCCTTGATCTTTCAGCATCTTCCCTGCTCTAAGGAGAGTTGTTCCACTCTTTGTTAGATCGTCAATGACAATGACATTTTTTCCTCTTACATCTAGGTTTCCGCACATCTCGATAGTGAACGAGTCTGATCTACGTTTACTAAGCCCCGGAACTCCAAATCGTTTCTGTGCTCCTTCATCTGGTGCAGTCAATACATACTCATCGAACCCAAATACTTGGGCTGCTTTTTCTACAATCTCTGAGGTGAATGTGATGATTTTGTATTTACCGTGTTTTGCTAACCTATCGACCCAGTCTATACCTTTGTTCACTACGGGTTCTACAACCCAAAGCTTGTTGCATCTCTCTGCTATTCCGTACATTGCTGATTTACTTGAAATTGCTTCTCCCGTACTAAATGCTTTATCTTGTAGAGCGAAAGGCTGGAATGTTAATACAACTTCAATACTCTTTGGAGGTGTAATTGGATTAGTCTTGTATTGTTTATGTCCGATTTTCTCGACTTTAGTGGGTTGTTTCAGCATATCCAGAATAAGGATGAGTTCTTGTAGTCTATCTGCCGTAGAAAAGAATTCTTTTTCTGCTGGAGATGAACCTGTTCCGTTCTGTATCACTATGACTCGTTTATCCGAAAGTTTCTCTACCTGTGAAACTTTAACATAGAGGTCTGAATTTGGGAAGAATCTCTTCCCATCAAAATTTGGTTCTAAGCAGAAGACCGGAATGCCTTTGGAATCGAATTGTTCTGTAAGATGTTCAGCTCCACTAGCTAAAATTACTTTGAAGTCATCCATGATACTCGTATGTCTGTTCTTCTACAATTCTTATCTCTGTTCTGGTTTCTTTTCTCCTCTAGGAAAAGATACTTTTAGAAATATAGAACGATACCCATGGAGATACACATTGAATACCAGAGAATCTAGCTTTTCCTGGAAGGGGTTTGCAGTCCTTGTTTTTATCTTGCTTATTGTGAGTGTAGTTGCCTTCATCATCTCGAGTATTGAAGGTTTCATAACAGGGGTGATTGCAGTATTCATCGGATTTCTTCTCAGTTTCTTTAGGGATGATATCAAACGATTAGTGGGTATTTCCAATGATTCCTCTTCCGAGGTAGATGAGAGTCGTCCACTCGAACCAAGTGAAATCAAACACCTTGCTCAACTTGAGAAGTATGTAGCAAAAGGACGCGTAAAACTCGAAAAAAGCATCTCAAAATTCGAATCCAAAGAAAAACCCAAGAAGCGCCGGAAACTTGCTCGGGAAATTGTTGAAGGAGCTACTTCTTTAATCAGTCTAATAGATCAAATCAAATCCCGTGCAATTCTCCTCCATCGACCAAAAGTAGCTGAGCACTATTCTCATATTGCGGAAGAGATCGAGTCTATCCGAAAGAAATATTCACAGATTTAACGAATCATATGCTGTTACATAGTTATCATATTATAATCATTTCAAGATGGAGTTTCTAGTTATGAGTAAGCGGATAAAGCGTCTTCGTCTAATGGCAGAATACAAGTCTACTGGAATTTTTGTAGAATCGCCTCGACCTCTTATTGGGGAAATATCTCACGACCATCTTAATATCAGTCCAGAATTATCTGAAGCTATATTCAGGTGGATTGACGAGTTTGATAGTTGGCTAAATTGGGATGATCCTATGAATTCACCTTCAGTTCCTGAGAAAGAAATTAACCGATTCAATAAACAAGGTGAAGAATTGATGAAACAACTACAGAAGGAATTAGGTCCAAGCATAAAAGTTCGATATGTTCCAACAAAGTAACTTCTTTTTGAAAAAGATGGGCCCGAGGGGACTTGAACCCCTGACCGGCAGGTTATGAGCCTGACGCTCTACCAAGCTGAGCTACGGGCCCTTGATCACTTCTTAGGCAATCAAAGGCTATTCTATCTTGATATTAAGCTTACGACTTCACCGTAAAGCCTCTATTAACTGCTTGTGAAGTATCTATAAAATCTATCCGGGTTTATATTGAATGATACAAACTATTGAAGGACTGTGGTGATCATCATAATTCTCTTATTCACATCCACCCATTGTACTTGGTGTGAAGTAGTTCGAGGGATGATTGAAGAGCAACTAAGTGAATTGAATCTAAATATAGTACTTTATGAAATCAATATTGATGAGAATATGAATATTGCACAAGTATATGGAATACTTGAAGTTCCCACCGTTATCTCTAGAACAAAACGACTTTCCGGGCTTCCTAGTTTTGCTGACCTTCGGTCTTTGCTATTTCAGTCAATTATGGGAAGAATACAAGAACATAACTTCAGTATTATTTTGAGTCAGCCGAAATCATCAGATCGTTCTCCCGAGTCAAAAGAATCTGTGCTTGAACACATTCCAACTTAGCCTTGAAGAGCATTCCTTCTAATACTGTTTTGAATTCCAAGTTATATTGATATTCTATCTCCTCATTACCGAACAATTGTCTTAGCTCTCTTAGTCTATCTTCAGTTTGCTGTATTGCATTCTCTAAAAAACTAACAAGTTTATCGGTTCCATCTTCTTGTCTATCTTTCATTGATTTCACAGAGCTTTGTCATGTCCTAAATAAAAAAGGACCACACTTTTTTAAAAAACCTGAGAATGTATAAATTAATGTAAACATATTCTTTGTTCAATAGTAGAAATCAGTAGTCGATACATAACTTTAATAACAGAATATTCTTGCCAGCCAATACACTCACTCTTGTTGGCTCTTCATTAAAGTCATCAGGATTATCAACTAATAGCCCCGGTAGTGTAGCCCGGCCCAGCATCCCGGATTTTCGAATCCGGAGACTTGCGCTCAGGGTAAAACCATCCGGCGACCCGGGTTCGAATCCCGGCCGGGGCACCATCTCAATCTTTTTGCTTTTCTATCTTAGTGAAATGAATCTCTTTCGATTAGTTTGCTCGTCTGAAGAAAACCATATCTTAGACCCATGGAGTAACATGAAAATATAGAAGAATAGGTGCAAACATGAGGGATCTTACTATCAGCGACTGACCACGCGATTTCAAATCATCTGAGGAGGGGGTGAAATATAGAATTGCTCCTGTAAGACAACAGATTGCAGCAATTATGTCCCCGAATACTACGAGTATGTAGAAAAGCTCACTATCGGACATACCAAGTACTCGTAACCATTCTAGTTTAGCAACCTCCATGGATATCATCTCAAATCCTGCAGCTTGAGCAAAGAGGTTAGCAATGAATGGGCCAACAATGTATAGGAAAATACCCGTGATTACAAGGAATTTACCAAATCCATCGGACAGACCTGTCACATATACCATGAATCCAATAATAACCAGTATTAGATAGCCCCGAACAGCAAGGGCGAAAAGTACTCGTAATGCAATTTCCAGCGAGTCGAAAAAGGGAGGGTATTGGAGGTCAACAGGAATTTGCAATAAGATTTGTATAATGAATGGGGATATCACCTTACTCACAAATTGGAGTCCGTATCAGGCAATATAATCACCTAGATATTCAATTCAGTTTTAAGAATGGCAAAATCTGCCATCATAATGTCTCGAAATTTAGGGAATCGTAATGCAGCTGCTGGATGATAAGTCATGAAATATTTCTGTCCTTTTCCCTCGTAAAACTTGCCATGAGCTTCAGATAGTTTCCACGGGCCTATGATTGAAGAGATGGCCACACCTCCTAGAAGAACAATTATTTCAGGTTTTATCAGGTTAATTTGGCGTTCAAGAAAAGGAAAACATGCCTCGATTTCGCTCTTCTTTGGACTTCTATTTTTTGGAGGTCTCGATTTCAAAATTGATGTTATGTATACATCTTCACGGCTTAATCCAATATTTTCTAGAAGCGAAACAAGTAATTTCCCAGAACGCCCTACAAAAGGCAGTCCAGTTCGATCTTCTGTGGCACCTGGAGCTTCACCGACAAACATTAGCCTTGCATTATCTGGTCCTTCACCAGGGACCGCGTTTTTTCGAGTCTTATGAAGGGGACACTTTGTACACTTTTGAATCTCGCTAACAATTTTTGAGAGGGAATCATTATCACTCATTATTTTATCATACCTTGCGAGGCGTCATAAAGACATTGCTAAATTTCGGGTGTGATGAAGCCAGCCTCTGTAAGCTCATTGAACAGAGATTGAAATTCCCGTTCCATTTTAGTTTCAATTTTATCCATTGTGGATTCATACGAGTCCCAAGGTGCTATTTTCATTCTTGCAATGTTATCCAAAACACTGAATTCAAGAATTCTTCGTACATTAACACCAAGTTTTACAGCTTGAGCCATCTTACGAGTAAATCGAATGATGATTCTGAGCATTCGATAGGTCTTCCCAATGGGGCAGAAAGTATCTATTTCATGCAAAGCGCTCTGTGTTAGGAAATCCTCTTTAATCATTCGCGCAGCTTCAAGTATAGCACGTTCTGATTCTGGCAGTGCATCCGGACCAACAAGTTGTACAATTTCTCGTAGTTCTTGATCTTTTTGAAGTAATGCCATTGCCTCAGTAACTAGGTCAGGCCAATCCTCTCCAAGATGCTCACGATGCCACTTCTCTAATGTATTATGGTAGAGAGAGTAGCTTGTAAGAGTGTTGATTGCAGGAAAGAACCTACGGGCTGCCAAGTCTTTATCTAGCGCCCAGAAGACCTTGACGATTCGTAATGTGGCTTGGGTAACTGGTTCGGAGAAATCACCCCCTGGTGGTGATACCGCACCACATAGGGTAATTGATCCAATACGGTCTTCAGAACCTAGTGCAATTACTCTTCCACCACGTTCATAGAATTGAGCTAGTCTTGAACCAAGATATGCAGGATATCCCTCTTCAGAAGGAAGTTGTCCAAGTCTGCCAGAAATCTCTCGTAGTGCCTCAGCCCACCGAGATGTGGAATCAGCCATCAATGCAACATCGAGACCTTGGTCTCGAAAGTACTCTGCAAGTGTGACTGCAACGTAAATTGAAGCCTCTCTTGCTGCAACTGGCATATTTGAAGTGTTGGCAATCAGAACGGTACGTTCCATGAGAGGTCGTCCGGACTGTGGGTCTTTCAGACTTGGCCATTCTTCAAGTGCTTCAGTCATCTCATTCCCACGTTCTCCACATCCTACATATACAACAACTTGTGCATCGGCCCATTTTGCAAATTGGTGTAACGTCACAGTTTTTCCAGTTCCAAATCCCCCTGGAATTGCACCCGTTCCTCCTTTCGCTTGAGGCATGAAGGTATCAATTACACGTTGCCCAGTAATCAAGGGCGTATTCATTGATACTCGCTCCTTGAAGGGCCGTCCTGTTCGCACGGGTGTACGTTGCATCATTATAACATCATGAATGTCGCCGTAAGAATCCTTTACTTTGCAGATTGTTTCAATAACCGTGTATTCACCCTTCGATGCAATTTCGACAATTTCTCCTTTTACACCAAGAGGTATCATTATTTTTGATGTGATAATTCCAGTTTCTGGAACTTCTCCAATGATTGTCCCAGGCTCAACAGAGTCCCCTTTTTTCAACATAGGAATAAATGTCCATTTCTTCTCTTTATCAAGTCCTTCAACAGTTAGACCACGTGAAATGAAATCACCAGACATCTCTTTTAGTTCTGGAAGGGGTCTCTGAATTCCATCATATATAGATCCAATTAACCCTGGACCAAGTTCAACTGAGAGCGCATCTCCTGTTGCAACAACAGGTTCGCCAGGAGCCAGTCCAGAAGTTTCTTCATAACATTGGACCGTACAGATTTCATCTCCCACCTCTATTACTTCACCAATGAGTTGTTCATTGCCAACTCGAACGACTTCATACATTCTTACACTATCTAAACCTCTTGCTTTAACAACTGGTCCAGAAATGCTTTCAATTTGTCCGGTCTCGTGTGTCATTTCTAATCGCTCCTGAAAGAGCTATACATGAATTTCAATACCTACTGCCCGACGAATGAGCTCCTTTAGAACAGACTCATATGCACCTGTTGCACCTTGTCGGTCAGGAATTAAGAGAATTACAGGAATTGGGGCCTCTGAGAGCTCAAGGATGGTATCCTCTACCTCCACGGCAAGAGGCTCGGTGATAATAATTAGACCCATTCTGGGATCTCTAAAGTAGTGAATCAAACTATTGCGGGTTTCCTCAGGATTCTTTGGTGTGCTGATATCTGTAACTCCAGCCATCTGGAATCCAGTAACTGTATCTCTATCACCAATAACCGCAATTTTATCACTGGACATGAAGCATCCCACAATAGGTAGACGGGCAAGATTCTAGTATTATGCTAAAAACTGTTTCCAAAGCGTCCAATGCTAGTCAACAATTTGGGCAACAATATCTTCTTCTTCAATATGATTCCAACAATATAGACATTTCAATCGAATGGGTCGCTGTGACACAACCTGATACTTTGCGTGAATTGGTTCACGTTCTTTATTGGTCACACATCGACTATTAGGACAACGGACAACATCGGTAATTGTGCTAGGTAACTGAACGCGAGTCTTTTTCACAACCTTATATTCTTCAATAACATTGATTGTGGCATCAGGAGCAACCAATGCAATTCTTGCTACTTCCTCGTCCTCAAGGATTCTGTCTTCGACTTTGACAATGTCCTTCCGTTCTATTCGTGAGCTACTGATATTCATTGCAATAGTGAGAACATTGCCTTCTTTTCCAGTAAGTCCTATTATTCCTAGCACTTCTAGTGCATGTCCCGCACTGATATGGTCGATAACAGTACCATCTTTGATTTTTACAATGCGAATCTTGCTGGCATCTTTCACACTCATATCACTCACTGTTATTTCAAGTAGCAATCCTGTTTTATTCCTTGTCGTTGTAATATTCGTAAAACCGAAGGTTGATATGGATTCACAAAAGAACCATCTAATTGGTGAAGCAAGTGGTACTAGAAGGTCTTGGTAAATCTCTAAATTCCGCATTGAAAAAACTCTTCGGAGCTAGTGTAATTGATGAAACGCTAGTAAAAGAACTAGTAAAAGATCTTCAGAGAGCATTGCTTGTTGCTGATGTTGATGTCGGTCTTGTTATGGCAATTACCGAGCGGGTTGAAAAGCAAGCGTTAGATGAGAACCTGCCAAGAGGGATTTCTCGTCGGGAGCACATCATAAAAGTGGTATGGGATACACTCGCATACTTTTTAGGTGAAAAAACGGTTCCATTGAAAATTCAACCTGGAAAGCAGAATCTTGTCATGATGATTGGCATCCAAGGCTCCGGTAAAACAACTACAATTGGCAAACTTGCCAGATATTATCAAAAAAGAGGAATTAAGACTGGCGTAATCTGTGCGGACAACTTCAGGCCAGGAGCATTTAGTCAGCTAAAACAATTAGCAGAACGTTCTGGTGTCCCATTTTATGGGGATGAGAAAGAAAAAGATGCGGTAAAGCTTGCAAAACGTGGCTTCAAAGAGATGAAAGATAGGGGAATAGAATTAATTCTTCTCGACACTTCTGGCCGTCACAGAGAGGAATCTGGCTTGCTTAAGGAAATGAAAGATATAGCAAAGTCAGTAAAACCACAAGAAATAGTTCTCGTCATTGATGGAACTCTTGGACAACAAGCAGGAGTACAAGCAGCTGCATTTAGAGAAGCAACTGATGTTGGTTCAATTATTATTACAAAGTTAGATGGTAGTGCAAAAGGAGGAGGTGCCCTATCAGCAGTAGCAGCTACACAAGCACCAATAAAATTCATTGGTACGGGTGAATCGATGGATGCAATAGAGCCATTTAACCCAACTAAGTTTGCCGGCCGATTGCTAGGAATGTCCGACATTAAGGGCCTTGTGGAAAAGGTTCGGGAAGCCCAAATCGATCTGGACGAAGACGCGGCAATGAGAATGATGAAAGGGCAATTCTCACTGACCGATATGATGAATCAACTACGACAGCTGAAGAAAATGGGACCTATTGGAAAAGTTATGGAGATGCTTGGTCTGAAGTATAAACTCCCTGAAGATATCGCAGAAGTCCAAGAGGAGAATATGCATCGTTGGGAAGTTATTATGAATTCGATGACACGCGATGAACTTGATGAGCCAAAGATACTCAAGTCTTCCCGAATAAAAAGGATTGCAAAAGGTTCTGGCACAAGTACCGCAGAGGTTCGTGCTCTACTGAAACAATATGAACAAATGAAGAAGATGATGAAGAAGTTTGGAAAAACAAGAAGGGGAAGACGTGGTGGAGTGCCAGGAATTCCCGGATTGCCAGGAATGTGAAATCCAGTTGGATATGTCAAAAACAACTGATATTAGTAGACATTTCATGGTATTCTTTGACAACTTTCCAATCAGCAAAAGCACAGTTCGAACAGGGAATAATTCTTCTGAGGTAGTTACTGCATGCAGATCAATCAATGTGGGATTGTTTCTATCTGGAAACCTACGAAGAAACACTTCTGTTAGTATCGCATACCCGTGTGAGGAAAATATTGCGTGTATCACCTTTCCAGGAAATACACTACGAAGAGTATCTCCTGATGAAAGGTCCATCTCCTTCTTTCTACTCAAAGCGCAAAAAAGTTTAGGCGATTTCAAAGACGGTTATAGAATCATGGACAATGGTATAATCCTGATGCACTCTCCATTTGATGTCGTGTTAAATTTGATGGCCATCGAGAACGTACATATTGCAGAACAAAAATATGAGCCAAATCCAAACTACCGTGTATCTGATAAAGGAATTTTTGTTTATCTTATGAGCGAAGACTTGAAAAGAATAACAGACAATTTCAGTTCAATTCCACATCCACCAACACCGGAAAGACTCATCCTGGATTTGAATATGTATTTTGACAGTATGCCTTGAAGAAAATTTCAAATCCCCTATGACAAATATTCAGAACGATAAAACAGGTGAATGATAGTGCCTACAAATGTATCTCCCGAGTTTGATAAGCAAAGACAAATCTATGAAGATACAAATGATCTTGCACAACGAATAGTCGAACTTGAGAAGCTTCTTTCTCTCGCACCAAGGCATAAGGGTGCTGAGAGGATGATTGGGGATTACAGAAAAAAGCTAGCTCAACTACGCGCAGATTTGGAGAAGAAGCGAGAGCAAGAACGGCAGAGAAGAAGTGGAGCAAGCGATGAGGGAGTAATTCGAAAAGAAGGAGCTGGTCAAGTCTGCCTTATTGGAATTCCAAATGCTGGCAAATCGGCATTGATTAATGCAGTAACAAATGCAGACCTAACTGTTGCAGACTATCCCTTTGCAACACCAATTCCCACTCCTGCAATGATGCTTCTTGAGGATATCAATATCCAATTGGTTGAGATTCCAAGCATCTTCGAGGGGGCATATGACACAGGAATTGGGCGTCAGTCATTATCAGTTGCAAGAAATACTGATTGTATTGCAATAATAGTTGACTTGTCACAAGATATCGACTTTCAGATGAATACAATACTTGGTGAGTTAGACCGAGCCAGAATTCGTCTGAATAGAGAGAAATCCGCTGTGCGAGTAGAACGAGTTGGAATGGGTGGTATCATGGTCTATGGAATTCATCATTACGAAGGAACCAAGGACGAGGTAGTCGAATTTCTGAAAAAGAAGAAGATTACAAATCTAATTGTTCGATTTCAGAAGGAGGCAACTTTCCAAAATCTACTTGATGCAATGGACTCAAGTGTCGCATTCGTTCGGGCGCTGATAGTTGCGACAAAAGGAGACGCAGCTGGTTCAAAAGAACGCTTTCAAGAACTCAAAGAGAAATATGGGCAGAGGTTTGAAATCGTTGCAATATCTGCTGAAAAAGAAGAGAATCTGGAAGCAATGCGATGGGCACTTTATGAACATCTTGACATCCTTCGAGTTTACACAAAAATACCTGGAAAGAAACGAGAGGACAAACCAATTGTACTTCCGGAGGGGTCTGTTGTAGAAGACGCAGCAGAAAAGGTACACAAAGAGCTGTTTGTAGAACGATTTAGAGCTGCAGTGATTTTACGTGACAAAGCAAAGATTAAACGACGTCAGGTTGGACTTGGCTATCCCCTCAAAGATGGTGATGTTATACAGTTGATGTCTAGATGATTTGATTCAGGAGATTACTTTTTGACCGAACTTGCCAATATTTCCATAATCCTAGTTGAACCTGAAACCCCTGGAAATGTAGGGTTTGCATCACGGGTTCTTGCAAATTTTGGTGTCAGTGACCTACGAATTGTTGGGGACGATCCCCGTCAAGAACAAGATGCACAGATATTCTCAGTCCATGCATTAGAACTTCTCGAGTCTGCTTCAATCTTCGAATATATTGAAGATGCACTTGAAGGAATTGATAATGTCTGGGCTTCTACTGCACGAATTGGTAGGAATCACAGTGTGACCCGAGCAGCTGTTCCACTTCCCCATCTTCCAAATCCTACCACATTGGATGGACGTGTAGGAATTCTATTTGGTAGAGAGAGTATTGGCCTCATGAATGAAGAGATAGACCTATCTGATATTGTATTTACAATCCCGGTTTCTCCAGAATACCCAAGCCTCAATCTCAGTCATGCCATTGCAGTCGTTCTCTACGAGCTGTTCCACAAGTATGCTCCAGAGGCTGAGCCACGTAAAAATGACCCAAAACCAGCCACCATGAAAGAGAAGAATCAGGTCAGTATCTTCTTTGATGAAGTTGTCGATATCATCCCAATCCGAGACTACAAAAAACCAATTGCAAAACAAGTATTCAGAAATCTTCTAGGCCGGGCATTCATGACGGGACGGGAAGTGGCTACTCTCACTGGCACAATTCGAAGAATGAGAAATTATATCCTTGATCCTGACAAGTACAAAAATGAATGATTCGTCAAGGGAGTTCCCTTGACAAACTATGCTAATCCATACCCAAGCTTTCTTCTCAGCTCGGGATCTATCTGATCAAACTCGATCTTACATGGAGTTGGCAACTTTGCTGCAGCTTTTTTAAGGGCTGTTCTGGCAACATCGATGTGTTGTCGGTCAATCCTAACCGTGACCAACGCCTGATTTCGATCGACTCGTGCTGCGACTCCTATCACTTTTCCGAAAGCCTTTCTCATTCCATCTTGAACACGGTCTGCACCAGCTCCAGATATCATCTTGTTCTCACGAAGATAATGGTAGGGTTTCACTCGAATTCGTAAATGGTAATTACGACGACCTGCTTTTCGGGTCATATGCCGATTGCATGTGACTCGTGCTGCTTCAAGTGCCTGATGTCTTATCTGACATCGCTCAAGACCAATCAGGGATATTACTACTTCAAAATTACCAGATGTGTTCCCCATATCAAAACTCACTATTCGACTCGCTGGCTGTCTGTGAATATACCGTTTCCGTACGTATGGAGGACGATCTGCCGTACGATAACATTGTCCTGGTCTCTTTCCCATTTTTTAATCACCTGTAATTTGGTCTTCGGTCTTGATGCCGTAAGGTGACCCCACGAAGTTCGAATAAAAGGATTTTGGCATAGGACTGTTGCATCACTTATGAACTTCAACAAACAGATAACGAAAGAGGCAGTTATGAGAATCACAAGGTTTTGAGAAATCATGCCAAGTCAGATTATATTGGCCATGTAATTTTACCGTGGCATTATCGCGATGTTCCTTGACACTGGAAGTCCAGCTATGAATTGGTTGGGTCAGAAGACCCTCATGAATTTGGAAGTCATTGTTTGGAGTATCTTTTTGGTCTTCGGGCGGTGTCCAATACTCAATTGTATTAGTAAGGAAAATAACATAACCTACAGCCCCATCATGATTACGAACGATTTTTTCAATATGCGCTAGAGAATTGAAGAATTTGAATCTGCCAATCTCTAGTATGTTCTTCTTCTGTTTGTAGGTAACTCCGTTGATTTGTATGGGCTTTTCATCCAAGTAGTAACTGAGGTCGAAAACCGCTACGAGATTGTCATTATTATCCTCAAGACAAATCTCCATCTTGTCGCGATCAGGCAATTCGGGTAGAGGGCACTGCATTGCCATGAAGAATGATGGATATTGTCTGTATATTTCTCGACCTAAAGAAACTCGAAAGTCTGTCACGTCTACAAATGCTTGTTGTCGTTTCGATAGGTTACGCATGATTAAATTGACGTCAATTCCTTGCATATCTTGGGTCCCCTTTTCGATAGCTAGTAGGGCTTTCCCGAGAATTGAATATGACCTTAGCTTGTCTGTGTACGGAAGTGCACTTTCTGATAGCAAATTTGATCGATTTCGCGCTATTCTGTGTTTAGTGCAGCGACTATCAAGAGCGGGAACATAATCGTGGCATCACCTATGACGGTTTCAAAATTTGCTTTTGTTTGCACTTTTTGCCAAGAAACGCCCTCTTGAAGTGGTGCACCTCCAAGACTACCTCCCTCGGGACGGTCCAATGTGATTTGCACAGCTAAGTCAAGACCGCCACGGAGGATGGTACTGCCCATTGTGAAATGTTTTGTAAGCCCACCACCCAACATTATTGCACCTGTTTTTTTAGCACCCTGAACCAACTCTCCAAGGATTCGCAAGTCCTTGATAAAATCTAGTTGGATGTTCTGCATAGTGCTGTAGGTATACAGATGAAATCCCAGCATGGAATCCATAAGTCCTGGACAAAAGATTGGCACATTGTGGAGACTCGCTTGATGAATAATTGAGGTATTATCGGATATGTTTGAACCAAGATGAGATAAGAATTCGCTTGGTGAGAGATTAGCTAAATCTTCATTTGAGATGTAATCAAAAAAGGAGTACATCTCTTTTTCAAATGTTTCAAAGTCCTCTTCTTTTACAAAGATGTCAGCTATCCTACCCATTCCAGCTATTCGTAGATCCTCATCAGATTTTCCAATTGGAACACGATAATGAGCACCACCATATGCTTCGACTAGATCATGAACAATATTAGCACCACTTGAAACAATGACATCAATTTTTTGTAAACAAAGAAGGTGACTAATGATGTTACGCAGACCACCAGGCACCATTGGTCCGGAGAGTGATAAATATGTACAACAATCAGAATCTTCAAACATTCTTCGGATGATTGATACAGCACGTCCAACTCGACCTGCGCCTAAAACTCCCACTTGTGAATATGCCTCTACTAATTCGCTTACGGAACTGATTTTTTTAAGATCGATGAACTTAACTCTATGCAATAGACTCACTATCAAAAACCAACTATTGAAGGAGATAAGTTATTCGATAGAAAATGGGCACGAGTTCAGGGTATTTCCGGGAGGGCATAACCCGAACTCGTGTAAGTCCAAAAATGTTCAAGCAAGTCATTCATTCTTTCAAACAGAATCAGGTTTTTGGTATGTTTTTGTGGTTTCAAATAGACATTGAGATACTGGAGGGCACGCCGAAAGTATTCCTAGTTCAGTATCTTTAAACGATTTCAGCATATTTACAAATTCATGCAGACCAGTCTCGATATATTGGTATTAGAGGTCATTGGAATTGGAGTCATCTTTCAAATCATATGGCTGTTTATCACACGATTTGGAAGAGACCAGTATCTATCTGATTTGACACGCTTTTCCAAACCAAACAGTAGATTATCTAAATTCTATTCGTGGAGAATGGAAAGTACAAACAATGCATTGAAGGAGGGAATAGCCGTCATTTCAATAGTGTTGATTATTACCGTTTCACTTTCTATCACACAGCAAGGCATCGAGTCTCTTTTGTTTCTTCTACCCTATCTTTTGTTCGTCATTGCACTGGTTGTTCTTAGTGTAATTCAGGTTATTGTTCGGGTTCATAGGTTGTCTAAGCGAGAAGATGAATTGCTTGCCAAAATGAAGAATAAAGAAGATAAAATAAATGAAGCACAACAGATAGTTGACTGGTTATACTCACAAGGAAAAGATGGTGATGGGCGACTGTGGTTTATTTTATATAGAGCTGCACAATTACCGAATCCCATTGGATATGCAATAAGAGATGCACTTTTTGAGAAAAGGAAAGAGATAGAAAAAGGAATTGAACCAGAAGGTGTATCGAGTGAAACTGAAGACAGTGGAATAGGTATAGAATAAGAAAGATAAACCGTCTATTCAGTAAGTCTTATATCCACTTTAGAAGGCGTGAACCAGAATCCCCCAAGAGAGGAACCCACAATGTCAGAAAGTAAGGTGTTGAAAGGCCGTAGAGGCGTAGTTGTTAGCTATCGAAGAGGTAAACATCTCCAACATACAAATCAGGTCATTTTGAAATTCGATAATATTGAATCAAGAAACGAAGCTGCAAGTCTGATAGGTCAGAAAATTAAATGGACTTCATCTGTGGGAAAAGAGACCTTGGGAAAAGTACTCAATGTTCACGGAAACAGTGGTGCAGTTCGAGCCAAATTTAGAACCAATCTCCCAGGACAAGCTATTGGAACCCCAGTACACATTATTTAGACATTCATTAACCTTTATCACGGGAGATAACTAAAGAGAAATCACTCCGATGATGACTTTTGGCTATCTGAGGGCCCAAGGGTCCTAGGATGTATCATAGTTAGTCTGAGGAGTACTTTATTGAATAAAACGCAACTGGAAGTATAACATATTGCTTGAGTGGATACTACTTTATTCGTTCTATCTACTAGCTGGTTTCACTTTGAAGTTAGGAGATGATTTTCTCGATGAGCTTGACAGACCCAACTTGTCTTGGATTTTCTTATCTTTGTCCGGTGCTTTTTTTGCGTATATAATTACTAACTCAGAATACGATATGGTTCTGCTGACTTCCATAATTATTGGTGTGGTCATTTCTGGAAAAGTGAACAGGCCCCAATTTTCTATGGGTTTCATCCTAATTGCAGTAGGATTTTTGATACGAGGGATCCCAGTTGTGACAGATTGGCTTGAATGGTTAGCTATTCTACTAATCCTCTTGCTAGCAGCGGTTTTGGACGAGAAAGGAAATGATTGGACTGTTAGAAGTGCAAATCCAACAGCATCAATATTCTTCAATTACAGATTTTCATTGAAAGTTACCGTTCTGGCAATCTCCTTGGTCTGGCAACTATTCATTTTTACCGCAGTTGGTCTATGGATTTTTGATTTGGGATACGAGTTGGCAGGAAAAATCAATCAGAAGATATAGTTTGGTATGAAAGACTGCAACAAATATCTTTGAAATTTGGCTTCAAACCGACCTCTCTTGCAAAATCCACCCCCTCCTGACTGATATATGCTATCCCATTTACTCCAGCACGAATTGCATATCTATCGGATTTAACCTTGTGATGTCCAATTGGTCTGGCACATCCTAGAAGAAGAGGTGTCTTTGGAAATCCCAGACGTGCAATCGTCAAGATTCGTCCGGTCACACTCGGAGATGGTGGTGTTACATTTGCCATGGGCGTTCCACGAACCGGGTTCAGAATTATAATAACAATTCCCGCGGGATAGAATTCTGATATCATAGTTAGTGCATCCAGTTCTCCATTGATCTTCCCATAGTCGAGACCAATCAACACATGAGGAACAGATGGAACCTTGTATTCGTCAAGTAGACGCAAAGATTCACGAATTCGTTTTGGGCCATCTGTAAGATGGTAAACACGGTGCGAAACATCAGGATTAGCAATCACATCAAGCATAACCGCATCAACCCCTACATCGGCTAACATTGAAACTGAAGACTCTTTTAGAATACCTGTATGAACAACTACTTTGAGACCAAGCTGAGTTTTTACAAAACGAATTGCATCACCAAATCGATCTAATGGAACACTTCCCTGACTATCAGCACCGCCACTTATGAGAACTCCCTCTCCATTATACTTCTTGACCTCTATGCAGCGTTTAATCAATTCATCTGGAGAGAGAGTTGGAATCATGCCATTGAGTAGTTTTTTCTGACAGTGATCGCAATTCAAAGAGCATGCTAATCCTGTAACACTTAAAGAAAGGAAATTTCGGGAGTTGTTAATATGATGGTCATCAATTTGGTATTGGTAAGATGTGGGGCTATAACAGTATAGGGTGTTCCCAAAATTAGAACGGCGTGTGTTGAAAGCAGTTTCTAAATAGGACTCAAACTCCCTGTCTGATGCAACCAGTACTGAGCTACCTTCAGTCGAAATATCTATGCTCAAAGTAACCACACGGGAAAAATACA
Source organism: Promethearchaeota archaeon (assembly GCA_014728035.1). Taxonomy (GTDB): domain Archaea; phylum Asgardarchaeota; class Thorarchaeia; order Thorarchaeales; family Thorarchaeaceae; genus SHMX01. Next base: position 103,494 of record WJMJ01000059.1, read on the forward strand.
TCAAGGCTTTTAGAACTTTCATTCAGTACCAAATGATAAGCTACAAGTACTCTTTGCTAATTGGAAAACATACACGGAAAATCTCCGGAGGATATCTAGTTGTCGTGTGAACAAAAGGCTGACCTTGACCTCTTCTTCAAAGCTAAAAGTGTGGCAATATATGGGGCATCCGCAACACCAAATAGTGTGGGACAAGCTATTATCCAGAACTTCATCAAACCCCAATATACTGGGAAAGTATTTGCAGTTAATCCAAAATACGAGTCTGTTTTAGGGGTAAAGTGTTATCCTACTTTAGTAGACATACCCGATCCGATTGATATGGTTGTTTGTGCTGTACCAGCACGGCTCACACCACGGGTTTTCGAAGATATTGCAGAAAAAGGAGTTAAAGCCGCAATTGTGATATCTGGAGGATTTTCAGAAACTGGTCCAAAAGGTGCAATCCTTGAAGATGAGATGTGTATTATAGGCCATGAAAATGATATCAGAATAATAGGTCCAAATTGTGTAGGGATAATTGACACACATACACATGTTGATACATTTTTCTTACCCGAGTATAGGTGTGGAAGACCGAAATCAAGCAATGTAGCCAACATATCCTTGGTTTCGCAATCTGGAGCATTCGCAGCTGCAATTGCGGACTGGACATCTGAACTAGGACTCGGAATCAGCAAAATAATCAGTTTGGGGAATAAATGTGATGTTGATGATGACGATTTGTTATGCTATTTGGGTGACGATGATTCAACACAAGTGATCTGTTATTATACTGAAGGATATGACGCGGATAAAGGACGAGTGTTCTTTGAAACTGCACAACATATTACAAAAAACAAACCTGTTCTTGTTGTGAAGTCGGGGCGCGGGCAGAGGGCAAAAGCTGCTGCCAGTTCGCACACAGGCTCTCTGGCTGGCTCAGATAGAATTGCTGATGCTGCTTATAGACAGGCAGGTATAATTCGGGCAAACAATTTTGAACAAATGTTCGATATGGCGAAAGCACTTGCTATGCAACCTCCAGCAAAAGGTGATCGAGTCCTAATGATTACCAATGGTGGTGGTCTTGGTGTTATGACAACGGATGCTCTAGAATCTGAGGGCCTTGGAATTCCATCTCCGTCACAAGAGCTTGAAGCGCGATTTGAAGACCGTTTGCCATCATATTGTGCGTGGGGAAATCCTATTGATGTTGTGGGAGATACTGATTCTAACCGTTATGATGCCGTTTTTGACGAGGCGATTGCAAGTGGCGAATACGATATTTTTGTTGTTGGAATGCTTTTGCAAACACCAAGTTTAGGTATGGAAATCACTAATACGATTGCAAATCATCAAAGGAGATCTGGATTGCCTTTTGTGGTTGTATCGATGGGTGGTGGATTTACCACTAAAGCAGGTCAAATTATGGAGCTTATGGGCGTACCAACTTATGCGACTGGTGAAAAAGCAGCATTAGCTGCACGGGCTCTTGTTAGATACGGTGAAATAAAATATGGGAATGCATTCAAAAAGACTGTTGTCTGAGAAACCATAAAAGGATATGATGTTCAGCCAAGAGTGAGCAGAGGACTGAGATAAAATGACGAAAGCCAAGAAGATATTTGAAACCGCAAAGAAAGAGGGGCGAACGTTCGTCCTTGAACATGAAGCCAAGGACATAATGAAAGAGTATGATATTCCGATTCCACCATATGATACTGCATCAACTGCAGATGAAGCTGTAGAAAAGTCTGAGAAAATTGGATTTCCTGTAGTATTGAAGATTTTATCAAAAGATATTCTTCACAAGTCAGACGCTGGTGGAGTAAAAATAAATCTCAAAAACGAAGAAGATGTAAGAACTGCTTTTGAAGAAATTATGGAAAGCGCTAAGGAATATGGCAAAGAGAAGGGTATCGATGTGGATCTCAGTAGAGGAGTATTCATTTCCAGTTTCGCTGAGATGGGGACAGAGGTTATTGTTGGTGTTACAAAGGATCCCCAGTTTGGTCATGCTTTGATGTTTGGTCTGGGTGGTATATTTGTAGAGGTTCTGAAAGATGTCACTTTTCGATTAATACCTTTGACAAAAGTTGATGCTATGGAAATGGTCGGTGAAATTAAAGCCGCTAAGATTCTTGAAGGTGTTAGAGGTCAAGACCCAAGAGATATTGATGCACTTGTAGAAATCATTTTGAAAGTTTCAAAGATGGTCGAAGAAAATCCACAAATCAATGAGCTTGACTGCAATCCCACTTTTGTATATTCCAAAGGAAAGGGTGCTCTGGTAGTAGATGCTAGAATCTTGATTGGAGATTCTAAATCAGATCATTGATTAATCTGTGAAGAAGAATCAAACCCCTTTTCAGGTCTTTGTATCTAAGCCCCTCTTCATCGGGGGGCATAGTCCCACTAGCGACAAGCAGCAGAAGGGATACCATTCTAGGAACCAGTCTTGAATATTGAAGTAGAAATTCCCTATTTCCCGTTGAATCTACAATCAAGCCTTCCAATCGTCGAGATAGTAGTGATAGACGTTCTTCCAGTCCCTCTCTAGGCTTTAGTCTTTTAAATAATGAAACCACATCCGAATCATTCTGAAAAAGTGTAGTAGAAACGCCGATGGAATCCAATAACTCTAAAGACTGAAGAATAAACGATCCATAGTGTTCCTCTTCTATTCGTGCATATCCCATATCTACTGATTTTAGCTGACAAAGCAGTTTCAAGGAGTTTGTGAGAATAGCACGTGTTGCACTTGTAGGAGAAATAGCTTGTTGGGTTAGAAATTCCGCATGTTTATTCTCCAGTCCCGCAGCTCTCGATGAATCCAGCTGTTTTTCAAATCCTGGGGAGAACGTGATGACAGCTGCTTGATGTAATTTAGAACTCGTTCCGAGCTTTCGAGTAGCTGTCAATGAAATGAAGTCATCATATGGTGTGTAAAAAAGAAGAATTCTTAGAACATCATACGCTATTTCGAAGTCCTCTTCAACAGTTGCAGACCGTCCTTTATTCCTAGCTGCAAATCCGCTTAGTAGGATCCAGATAGAAACAATACTTTCACATAATTGGTAGGTTTCCTTGTTATCTCCAAGGTCATGTTCACTCAAAAAACGAGATAGTCGCTCTGATGCATTATCGATTCGGTTTAGAGTGCTAGATCCCATGTCTACTGCAATTAGAGAAGTTATGAATTCTCTAGGGTCATGAGATGGTGGGCGGATAACAAATCGTGGCCTTTTTCTGGTAAGACTCCACCATTTAGATGTTGAAGCAAAGATATCCAATGTATCAATTGCAATAGTCAAGTCTGCCATTCTTGTTTTCTTACGGGTGTCTAGAACTGCAGATAGCTTAGCAAAGACTACGAGAAATTTTGTCAAATGTTCTGAGAGTTTCTGCCCTGAATATATGTGATGGGAGTATCTTTCAAGAACTCGGCTCATTGCTCCCATTGAATCTCTATCAACTTCAGTTCGTAAAAGATTCTTGTAGACCTCTATCGGCTTTCGCGCCAAATCTGCTTGTACTCCTTTTTGGTTTTATCTTATCAGGACTGGTTTTCTGAGTTTCAAGCTGAGTTGGGTATGTCTCATATAAAAGACTGTGTCACACAATCTATTTGCCATAGCGTCTTTGTCTCTGCTCGTAAGAACGCAGAGCTCGCCAAATGTCAATTCGGCGAACTGCGGGCCAATAAATCTGTGCAAAATAAAGTTCTGAATACGCCGATTGCCAAAGAAGAAAACCGGATAGTCTTTCTTCGCCCGATGTTCTGATAATTAGATCTGGATCTGGAGTGCCTTCAGTGTATAGATGCTGCTCTATCATAGCCTCATCAATATCGGAAGGGGTTATATTGCCCTCCTGAATCTTCTCACTGATTGCTTTAACTGCATCAACGAGTTCAGCTCGTCCCGAATAGCCAATTGCTACATTGAGGATATGTTTATCATAATGAGCTGTTTCCTGTTCAGCTATAGTAATAGCTTGTTGTACATCCTCGGGGAGCAAATCAACACGTCCAATAGCTTTGATTCGAACTTGATGACGATGTACATCTGGATTACCTACCACCTCGCCGAATTTTTCCTTAGCAATTTCCATTATTTCACTAACTTCATCTTCATTTCTTTGAAAATTTTCCATAGAAAAAGTATAGAGTGTACATACTGAAACACCTGCTTCCCAAAGGATTTTGAGCACTTGCATAACCTTCTGAGCACCAAGACGATGGCCAAACCAAGGAGCATCTGCACCGTGTTCTCTTGCATATCGACGATTTCCATCTAGAATAATCCCAACATGTCTAGGTGCATTTTCTTTTCGTAATTGACGAAAAAGCCAATATTCGTAGAGACGATAAACTGGACCTGCTATATTCAATTGGAATTTACACTCTCATAAGTATCTGAAAGATGTGCATCTATGAGTTTTGTGTTGATACTACAAATGTATCAAATCATTGTTGCAATCTTTTCTGCCGCTCGTTTCATCTCAAGAAAAATGATTCCCAGTTTAGCATTTGCTGTTGTAGAAACAGTTAGACAAGCATTCATTCCCGCTTGAACAACAAGGAGCCAACCATCTATTCCTTTGATGTTTACCTGCTCAAGATCTCCTTTTCCAAGTTCGATTGATGCTTTCTCTCCAAGGGTTAACATAGCAGCTGTCATGGCTGCAACCTTTGCCTCATCTACATCGGTGGGCAAAGCAGATACGATAGGAAGTCCCTCAACGCTAACAATAGCACACGCTTCAATCTCAGGAATACTTCCCTGTAATTCGTTTAGTACGCTTTCAAGTGTATCTCCACGGGATTCTGACATTTGGCCTCACCTTAGTATCATCTAGGAAGTCAATATTCCATAGGTCACATTTCGTTCACTGTGAAAGAACATATAAGCTCTTCTGGGGTCACTCCGTGAATTGCGCAATGTGATATATTCCATGGTACATATTTCTAAATCGAATGAATAAATTTGTCTATTTGTACATTCGTTTTAGAATTACTTCACGAGCAATCGCTTGGAAAGCTCTTTTAACGCCTACACCTTGGATTGCAATCGTTTCATAGATTGGAACATTGCCACCTAAGCCTAAGAGATCAAGCATCTCATCACGGGACATCCGATTGGGAAGGTCTCGCTTGTTCAACATGACTACAATAGGAATCTCACGACCAAGTGCATCGCCCAAAAAAAGTTTGAGCTCTTCAAAGCTCTCCACATTTTCGTCGCGTTGGTCCGGAGATGAGTCAGCTACAAAAAGTAGACCATCAGTTCCCTGAAGTACAACCTTTCTTTGATGTCTATGTCTTTTCTGTCCTGCAACTGTGAAGACATCAAATAGTACTCTTCCACCAGCACTCATAGGCACATAGTCAAAGAATAGAGTCCTATTGGTTTCATCTTCAATAGCAGTGAACTCTCCCTTTTGTAACCCTTCGACTTTTCCATAAAGCCAACGAAGAGCTGTTGTTTTGCCTCCTAGGCTAGGGCCGTAGAATACTAATTTCAGATGGATTCTGCCACGATCGTCCTTTCTCATTGGTGGGTTCACCTCATGTTACAGATACAGATTACACGAGTTTTGTACCGACAAGTCGGTACATTTCGGTTGAGAGGGATTATTGCTCAGCACAGATATGTACTGAATCCCGTCTTTAGTCCCGCATTAGGCGGTTAATTGTTTTAGAAATGTTGTCTCATAAAAGCCTATTGAGTTTAGTCTCAACAAATGATTCCAGAAAAAGGAATATATTCAGAATGTGCATAGTACACTCTAAGCTGAAAGAGGAACACACCCTGAATTTTCCTTTAGACTCGTTCTAATTCAGCTAATGCTGACTTCAAATCTTCTTCGTCTAGCTCCCGATCTTTAGCAGGAGTAGATGGTTCAACTGCAAGGAATTTGTCAAGCTCTTCAGCAAGTTGGACACCTTGTTTCTTCATAAGAAGACGAATAAGTCCAATATTGACTTCGGCTTCGGAAACAACACATAGAACACCTTTACCACAGGCTGAGGCAAAGATTTTCCCTTCTGAGAATTCAGACGTCACAATTTCTAACTCGCCAATCTGGAGGTTCTTACCTTGTTCCTCGCTGGCACAGAACACTGCACTAGCAATAGCGCCTATACTATCCACATCAACAGGATAGTAACTCAGCTTACTTACATTTGCAATAGTTAAACCAGTCTTGTCAACAAGAATGACTTTTCGAATTCCTTTTTCTTGGCGAATAATGTCAGTGAGAATCTTATCGAATACTTTCGGTTCGCTCATTGGATAACCCCTCTTTCAGCCTTTATTTCAGGACTACTAATATGAGCCCTTCACTAGGTTCAGGTGCGATATTAATCTGACCCTGGGAGGTATCCAGTGTCAGAAATGATAAACTTCCCTCCCGTAATTCACGAACAGCATCTAATGCTTTTCCTACGAGAGAGGTGATGATTGCAGCGACAGTTTCAGTGGTTTCAGGATCCAAATCGCTACTTAATGGAAGTCCTTCCATGGTAGTGACTACTACGCCACGAACGCCATCTTGACCCTTAATCTTCTTGATTATCGCTTGTAATTTCTCTTGACTTATCACTTAGAGAATCTCCAAATCAGTTAATCGTGCAATCAGCAATCTATACCCTGCGATTGACTATTTTAGACTTGTGGAGGTGTGTTCCTGAAAATACATCTCTTTTGCGCAATTCGCTCCATTTTGAAAGAAAAATGACTGCGCCTCGAATGGCACAGTCCAATACTTCATTCCTCCTCATCTTCCTCAAACATCTCTCTTGAACTTCTACGCATTTGGGCAAGACTTTCTGTGAATGCCTCATCAGAAACTTCAGAGGGAGCTGAAGCTGAAGCAGCTTTGAGCTTCTTTTCTTGATGCTCAATTTCTGCTTCCTCTTTTTCAAGAGCACGTTCAATTTTGTCAAAAGCTTTCTTGATTTTCTTTGGTGCTTTCATTTCTCGCTTCTTTAGTGCTGATCTGAAAGATGCAATACGTTCTCTGCCAGATGCTCTATCTCCTCTAAATGACTCTTCTCCTGCTTTTTGAGTGACAAAAGTAGCACCAACAGTTGGATCAAGTGTATCAATGATTTCTTCTTCTTTATCTGCTACCTTTAATCTAGTAGTTACTGACCGTAATCTTCTCGCACCAGTTTCATCTGTATAGGCTACTTGGACTTGAATAGGAATTTCCTCCTGTTCGATCTCATCTTCTGGCTCTACCTCGACATATAGTTCATGTTCGTTACCTACAACAGCAATCTTGCTTTCACTTTTCTTCTTCAAATCTTCAATAACAGCATGAGATATCCCAGATGCGTCTTTCAATTTTACTCCCGCAGGCGTAATCAGTCGTACTTCAACATCTCGTCCAAGAAGAGAAGCTCCTGCAAGGCGCGAAAGACTGCGGTCCAGTTCATTTGGTGTGACATAATACATCTGTCCATTTGTTGCTTCAGGCATGAGACCAAGTGTTTTGAGTTCCATTCCTGCACCAGATGCAATACCAACAACATCAATTGCAGTTCCAAGCTCACTAAACATTGAACCAATTGATTCGTAAAACTTAGATGCTGGGGTTACTTGATATCCTTCAAGAGCGCCAATTCCTTCGTTCGCAAGACCATCAGTAAGAATTACAACACGACCGACATTACGATGTTTTGCAATAACATATGCCATTGCAACTGCTGGGCCAAGGGCTGTTCCGCCCATATCTCGTAAAGCTTGAACATGTTGTTTCACTTTTTCGGAATTCTTTCCAATATGGACAAGATTGAATTTGTCAAGCAAACTTTTGGTGCTCTCTACAATACTATCTAGACTTGCATAAGTTTCACGGGGTAATACTATTGGCTCTCCAGTTTGAAGATTACGAAAAACAACCGAACTTTCGAATTCGATAAGACCGAACATCGTATCTGGTGAGTTTGCTGCAAGACTCTCAATAGATGTACTAAGACTTCTCTTTACAGCTGATAGATTCACTCCGGACATAGAACCAGATACATCGATTAATGCAATGAATGATTTACCCCCGACCGGGACAGCATCAGTCACTGTATCAGTTTGCTCTGGGGCTGGAGAAATCACAAAGTCTGACTCATTTCCAGCAAAGACTACTTCTCCCTCTATGACATTCAAAGTACTACAGAAAGGACATATGAAATGCTTACCAATCTTGGGATTTTCTTTGATTTGATCTACACTAATTAGAAACCCATTACATTTGTGACAAGCAATAGGTTTACCGACAATCTTAGTCACATCACGTGCAAGATCCCTGAACTCCACGCGAAGAACATAAGGTATGTCTTTCAAAACTTTCTTTGAGGCGGGAAACGCCTCAGAACTGGTTCTCAACATAGGCATTTGAGATTCGACTCCAAAACAATTGAGTGTGATTACTCCGAAATCTATTAAATTCATCGACGCGCTACTTGTTAATAGCAGGTAGAAGCAAAAATTAGACTATCGCCACATAAAATATAAACGCAGTTAATAACATGCACATTATGTAAATACATGACCTCCGCGGAGTAAGAATAGACATGGTAGTTAGCAAAACGAAAATAGAAGAAATTGTTGCTGAAACTATGGCCAATAATCCAGAAATTGAAGGTATGATTGTTTGTAATGCAGAAGGAGAAGTCCTTTTTGGCCATACTCTAAGTGCAACTATTATGCATAAAGAGGTAGCAGAATTTGTTGTGAAGATTTCAACTAACTCATCCCAGCTTGTTAACGGACTGGACCAAGGAGGTCTCAAGGAGATTGACATCTCGGCCGAAACTGGTTTTGTGATGATATTTGGAGATGTTAAACTAATATTGGCAGCTTTTGCAGGTGAAACCGCTCGGGAATCTTTGGGTTTGGTTCGAATGACATTGCGGCGTGCGTTGATGAGTATGATAGGCTAATATGGCAAGCAGAGTTAGCTTTTTTAGCTATATTATAATATCCTCGTAATACCAATATACATATCCGTGGATAATGCGGGTATTACTTGGGTATTACCAAGTATAATAGATAGAATCTTGTATCATTCCCCTGATACACGAGAGGAGACACGCCAAATTTAGTCTAATAGAGATTAACGGGAAGGGAATATGTCTTGGTCCATATTGAAAAAATAGTTGTTAAAGGATTCAAATCATTTGGCCGAGACTCCGTTACCATCAAAATAAATCCCGGATTCACTTGTGTAGTAGGTCCAAATGGCTCAGGAAAGTCTAATGTGATTGACGCTATCCTTTTTGTGCTTGGTCAACTAAGTGCAAAAACACTTCGTGCTAATGTTTTTTCAGATCTATTATATTCCCCGCCAAAAGCAGGGATGCCACCTAAAGCTAAATCCGCTTCGGTATCTATTCATTTCAATAATAAAGACAGAAAACTACAAGTCGATGCAGACAAGGTTGTTGTAGAACGCGAGCTAGATGAAACCGGAAAATCAACATGCAGAGTAAATGGGAAAGTCGTAACACGTTCAGCTGTATTAGATTTACTTGGTAGTATTGGTGTGGATCCTAACGGATACAATCTTGTTTTACAAGGCGAAATAGCTCAGATGGTCAAAGTTAGTCCGAACGATCGTAGAAAACTAATCGAAGAGATTGCGGGAATATCCGCTTATGATGAACAGAAGAACAAGGCACTAAAAAAACTGGCTGAAAGTGAACAAAATCTTGGTAAGGTTGAAACACAGCTCCAAGAAAGACGTAGGCAGCTTGAAAGACTGGAAGAAGAAAGGTCTGATGCTCTTCGATACACCGAATTGAAAGAAAAAATTCGGGACGTTCGAGTGAATAGATTAGCTTGGACTATACTAAAATCAGATATTCGTATAGACACTATCAAGGAAACCCTCACTGAACGTGCAGCAGATGCTGAAAAACTCGAAAGAGAGTTTCATGAAACCGAAGAAAAAATCGCTGAAACCGAAGTAAAAATTGAAGAAATAGACTCGCTGATTGACCAAATCACTGGTGGGGACTCGGCAAGAATCTCAGAGCGATTTGGGGTGGTTTCAGCAGCTGTTAACCATGTTAAAAGTGACCTTTCAAGAGCAGAAAACGAACTTGATAAATCTAAACGTGAACAGGATGATATTAAGGCAAGATTAGATTCAATTCAAGATCAAATAGAATACTCGGAAGGTAAGGTTAAGGAAAAAGATAGAGTTCTTGCTGCTTTGGATGAAGAGATTGCAAAATGTAAGAACGATATTGCAGCTATGGAAGAAACCTTAGCTAGAGAGCAGTCTGACTATTATGAAACACAACAACGACTCCAAGACCTCAACAACCAGATGATTGCACTCGATGAGGGCGTTTCAGAAATACGTTCAGCCATCAAATCTGACAATCGTGAACTTGGGTTAGCCTATGAAGAGCTTACTGACAGCCAAGAAAGTCTCCGACGGACTGAGGAAGAGCTGACCCAGTTACATACCACATTCCCCTCAAGAAAGTCTGCTTATGAAAAAATGCTTGAAGAAGAAAAAAGACTACAAACAGAACTAAACGAAGTCATAGAGCGAGAGAAGACAACGGATTCAGAAGTAGCAGAGTCTGCAAGATTAGTCAATTCTACCCGTGAAGAACTAATACGTCTTCAAGCTCGACAGGATGCACTCAAAGAAGCGGAAGATGCATTTCTAAAGAAACAAAGAGCTCTTGCAAGAGTATTAGAAATGCGGGACACAGGAGAGATTGAAGGCATATACGGGACAATAGCTGAGTTAGGAACCATTGACCCTGATTATAGCACAGCTCTAGAAGTTGCAGGAGGCGGAAGACTCACACATATTGTGGTGGAAGATGACTTCGTAGCATCTGAATGCGTACGGGCACTAAAAAGAGAACGTATAGGTAGAGCATCGTTTATCCCACTTAACAAAATCAGAAGTAGACCCCCTGGAGAACTTCCAGATAAAGAGGGAGTAATTGGATTCGCTTTAGATTTGGTAGATTTCGACCCAAAATTGCAACCAGCGTTTGAATATGCATTCACAGATACTGTTGTGACAGAAGATTTCGAAACCGCCAAAATCCTCGGTTTTAGTAGATGGCGAGCAGTTTCATTGGAGGGCGATCTTGTAGAGAAATCTGGTCTCATCACTGGTGGACACTATCAAAAGAGAGGCGCAGGAATCTCATTTCAAGTAGAAGATAGAAGCTACGAAATAGAAGAAAAACTTAGAGGTCTCGAGAAGATTCTATCGGAAATTCGTGATAAACAAGAGAGCTTACATCAGAAAAGAAGGATATTGCAAAAGGAGATTGAAACGATATCAAAGAAAAGTTATCGTGAAGGTGTAGAAATAGAACGTCTACAACAATCAATTGATGAAAAAGAAGCAAAGCAAGCAAACCTTCGTGAGAAAATCTCTATTCTAGAACTCAGGATTAAGGAGCTTGAAAACCAAATTAATGAGCTTTCTATAAGAGATAAAGAGCTATCCGAGCAGAGGGAGCGAGTTCGTGAACGTCGGGACCAATGCAATGAGCTGCTTGCGAAATCTGATGCGGCAAAGATAAATCAAGATATTAAAGATTTGAAAGAAATCCTTGAACATCACCGAAGACAACGAGAAGATCTCCAAAGTGATATAACCTCTTTGAGAGTGAGTCTTGAAGAAAGATTAGGGCCAAAATCTGTTGAATTGGAGCATCGCATACAATCGCTTAACGCAGTAATTCCCAACCTAGAAGAAGAGGTCCGTGTGCTAGCAGAGAGTCTTGAGGATAAAGAAAAAGAACTTGAGGAACTGAAGACAGAGAGAGCAAAGATTGATGACGCTGTTAAAGATAAGCGTGTTGATCAGATTCGAATGAAAGAAGACCTTCGCAATCTCAGGTTTAGACTGGAGGAGATTCGTGATGAGATGACTTCAAACGAAAAGGCGGTTTACAGACTTCAAACTGAGCAATCTCGGTTGGAGTCAGATATTGTTGCGCTGCATGCAGAATTAAAATTGATAGCTGATATCGATCACGAGATAGCAATAAGAAAAGACCTTCCAGAACTTACCTATAGAGAAATTGAGGAACTTGAGGAGAAAATTAGAGAATTAGAGAGAGAGCTTGATGAGATGGGCCCCGTAAATCTCAAATCTCTTACAGATTACGATATAGAACGTCAGAAATATGATGAAATAGTCGAGAAAAAGGTCCAGCTTGAAGAAGAACATAAAGAAATCATTGCGTTCATGGAAGAGTTAGAACGGGAAAAAACCCAGAAGTTCTTACATGTTTATAATGAGATAGCTGACAATTTCTCAAAGGTGTTTGCAAAACTTTCTCCGGGTGGAGAAGCTAACCTGATGCTTGAGAATCCTGAACATCCGCTCATGGGTGGGATTACAGTACGTTCCAAACCTCGCGGGAAGGATGTTGTGACATTGGATGCAATGAGTGGCGGTGAAAAGACTATCACTGGACTGGCATTAATATTTGCAATCCAGATGTTCAGCCCAGCTTCATTCTATGTGTTTGATGAGATAGATGCAGCTCTGGATAGTGTTAACGCACACAATGTAGCTCTACTAATCTCGGAGATGTCAAAATCATCACAATTCATTGTCGTGTCGTTGCGTGAACCAACTGTTCGTAAAGCAGATCTTTTGATTGGTGTTTCAAATCAAGATGGTATCTCACGTATTGTTTCAGTTGATTTAGAGGAGGTTGCATCCACAGCATGACTCCTGATCCAGACCTTCCATTCTGGGCTACTCCTCCATATATTCTTCTTACAGACATCCTGCAGCTTGATAAAGTTGAACCATGGAATGTAGATGTTGGAAAATTGGTTGCCAGCTTCCTTCTTGAAATGAAACGAATGGGTGATATTGATTTCAGAGTTTCAGGTAATGCTCTATATTCAGCTTCAGTAATCTTCATGAAGAAGACAAGAGAACTTGTTGAGCTAGGGTTACTTCCTCCCGAGGAATCTGAGGATGATGACGAAGAGATAGAAATTCCACTAATCCGTCCACCATTTAGACTCACAAATAGACGTGTAACTCTACAAGAACTGCTTGTTGCTATGGATAAGGTATTATCAAAGGGCGTTAGAAGAAGGTCAATTCCTTCACGAAGTCGAAGCCATAAATCAAAGATAGATCCGGTTAGTTTCACAATGGAAGTGAACAAATCCGATGTTGAAGAAACAATTTCTGAGATTTATGAAGATGTAACTCGAATCGTGCAAGAGGGTGAAACTCTAAAATTTACAGACATTCTAATGAATTATACACGAAAAGAGGTAGTCCGGGCGTTCATTGCAATTCTTCATCTTTTTGCGAGAGCGTTTGTTGACATCTGGATGGATGAAGATGGAATAATCTGGATAAAGATGCTCCCACCACCTGCGGACGACCCAAGACTTACAGAGGAAGATATCCAAGCTGAACTCGTAGTCAGTAGGTGATACCACTGGTTGATGATAAAATTATTCTAGAAGCAGCGTTATATGTTGCTGGACGTCCACTAACCCTAGAAGAATTATCCGAAATTATCGGAAAAGCACAATCCACCACACAAAAGCTGCTTGAAGATTTGATTTTTTCATATCATAAGAAAGAAGGTGCATTAGAAGTTATTGCATTGCCACGAGACCGGTACGTAATGCAACTAAAACCTGAACTAACTCCATCTGTAGGAAGACTCATACCTGGTGGACTTCTTTCATTTTCCACCCTTCAGACTCTGGTATTCATTGCACTTAAACAGCCCTTGCTACAGTCCGATCTTGTTAACTTCAGAGGAACTCATGTGTATGAGCACGTAAAGGAACTGGAAGATAAGAAATTCATCGATGCAGCTCCAGAAGGACGATCAAAACTGCTCAAAACTACCCCCTTGTTTGCAGATTATTTTGGCCTTGATCACGACCCTGTAAGACTCAAGGCACAACTAAAACACAAGATGAAGAAAATTCTTGAAGAGCAGAAGAGAGCTGAGGAAGAACAAGCTTCTGCCTTTGATTAACATACTCTCGGAACTGGTTCGCCATAAGGAACCTGGATGATTTTTCTTCCTCCAATGGATGTTCTCATAATTACTCTTGGCGTATCTTTCTTGGCGATACCGATCACGCATGCATCTCTTGTCGAATTATGTTTCCGAAGTGTTGCAAGAATCGCATCGGTCTTGGTAGGATCTACTGCCATTACGACTGTTCCTTCACAACTCATGTGAAGTGGATTGAGACCAAGAACTTCACAAAGTGATTTCACGGCAGGACGTATGGGAATCTGCTTTTCTAGTAATTCTAGCTCCACTTTTGATTTTGATGCAATTTCATTAAGAGCAACTGCTGCACCACCTCGTGTAGGGTCTTTCATTGCATGAACACCACCAATATCAAGACAATCACGAATGGGTAGCCAAAGAGGAGCGACATCACTTTTCAAATCGGTTTCGAACTCAAGACCCTCTCGATGAGCTAGTAAGGTCGTACCATGATCACCAATTGGGCCAGTCACCACTATATCATCGCCAACTTTTGCTCCTGCATCGGTAACTGGTTTATCTCCATAAACAGTTCCAATTCCTGTTGTTGACATTACAAGTTTATCAAGAGTTCCATGGGGCATCACTTTCGTGTCCCCTGCAATCATTGCCACATCTAATGGCTCGATGATGCTGTCGATATATCTCAATAGCTCACCTAGGGTTTCAATCTCAAAGCCCTCCTCAACTATGACAGTATTAGTCATAGCTATTGGACGAGCACCCATTACTGCCACATCATTAATCGTTCCACATGCTGTAAGCGTACCTATATTTCCACCAGGGAAGAATAATGGTTGGACTGTATGTGCGTCTGTACAGACGATTAGATCAGTTCTATCTACATTAAGTGTGGCACCATCATCCATCTCATCTAGTCCTAGCTCACCAATTTTTCTCCGTTTGAAAGATGGAATAATAACATCTTCGAGAAGACGTTGCATGATTTTGCCGCCAGCCCCATGAGCAGTTTCAATTTTTGTCAATGCGGGGACCTCGATATCTTTTCAGACAGGTCTTCTATTTGAACACCTCTATGTGGACCTATAGTAATTGTCACTGAGTAAAGCTTTTTAACATCAACAAAAGACTCTCGTCTTACCAGCTAATATTCATTAATAGTTGGAATAAAGAAAGAGGCATCCACTATGGGTATTTGGCATAGACGCTCAGGCCGTACAAAGACAGGCGCTCGAATTAAGAAGTTTCGAAGTAAAAGAAAATATGAACTTGGCAGAACGGCCACCGAAACTCAAATGGGCGAAACACATCGTATCGATATGGATGATAAGCAACCACTCCTCAAGGCCAAATTTGTCAATGTCTATGACCCCAAGAAGAATGAGACCTATCGCGTAGAGATCAAAGATGTTGAGAAAAATCCTGCTAATATGGACTATCAACGCAGGAAAGTCATTACACGCGGTACTATCATAAAAACCGAAAAGGGGAAGGCACGTGTAACCTCTCGCCCAGGTCAAACTGGCATTATGAATGCAGTCTTAATTTAGAGCACAACTATCATTATCTCTCTAACATTCATATCCAATACTGTCTTTCATAAAACAATAGTATAGGATATATCAAAAACAGACAACTAAATTGATTATTCCACTAGTATAGTCTTCTGTATTACTCAATATAAACATGTCAAGAAAAGGGTGTTTCATTACTCTTTCTTGAAGGAAATTGGGCATTTTATTGATAATTATTGACTCCTACTTTTCATCGGATTTTGCTAATTTGTGCAAGCACTAGTATTCAGTTGACAAATTATAGGAGAACGACAAATGAATCCAATGACTCCCCCACCAGATGGCCCTTGGTAAAATACCTGCAAACATTTCAAAGTAGATATTTGTTTTCAGATATCTACTTTCTTATTTTATTCTGAAGCCAATTTATCAGGGACATTCTACTTAATCAGTAGGGGAATAATTTGCATTTCTACCCGAATTTGCCAGATGGAATTTTAGCTCTAATGACCAATAATCAATCCAACCTAAAATTGGCATCCCTCCTTCGTGACCAGATTCCTTTTGAATCCATAACAAATGAGGATTATGCAGATCTGGGCTGAGATTCTGAAGTTTTGCAGTCATCTTCATTGCATGCATGTGATCGACACGTGTATCGTTTTCAGCAAGGTATAGCAATGTGGATGGATAATTTCGTTTGTGAAGATTATGATATGGGCTATATTCTATCAACCATTTGAAATCATCTCCATTTTTTGGGTTACCATATTCAGGATACCAATATTCGGATAATGGTTGAATCACAAAGCGAACCATATCTGTAAGAGGTGATCCAGCAAATACCGAAGAAAAAAGATTTGGTTTCTGTGTCATTGCAGAAAGAACAATCAGACCTCCATTACTGCTCCCTCTTATTCCCACTTTATTGCTGAAAGCAATGCGTTCTTTAATAAACCATGATGACGCACTAATCAAATCACTAATAGTATTTAGTTTCTTTTCTTTTATTCCATTGAAGTGCCAATCGTGTCCGAATTCTCCACCTCCTCTTACATTCACAACAACATAAATTCCATCAAGTTCATTCCAGACAACATGTAATGGAGAGTATGTGGGAGTTAATGACTCCCCAAAACCTCCATAGCAATAAAGAAGAACGGGATGTGCTTTTTCTAAGTCTAGATTTCTTCTATGTAAAACAAACATAGGAATTTTTGTTCCATCATGGGAATCAATCCAGATTTGTCTAACTTGAAACTTTTTAGACTGGAGTGATAACGTCGGTGACCAAAAAAGCGAAACTCCGCTACACGGATGATAGAAGTAGTGTTCCATAGGATAATGAAATGAGTTCTTGACAAAAGTTGCGAAATCAATTCCGTTATATGATGATAATGACGAAATCTTCAATATTTCATCGGTTCCAAGTATTGATGATACGATTTCCGACTCCAAATCAAAGTTATACAATACTGATTTCGCATCGACAGACTCGATAAATAAGAGATGATTATCTAAAGGAGCAATATCCTCAATGGTATTATTGCGTTCGGAAATGATTATTTTGTGCTTTATAAATTGAATATCTTTACATGATGATAAATCAAAAAGTAATACTTCACCTTTTGGTGCTTTTTTTTGAGATAATATGTATAATAGGTTATTCCGATAACACGCAATAATTTTTGGAGATTCTTCTAAGAGTGAAACCAATAACGGTTGTGCTGAATCGCGATGGCTCAGAGATAATAGCATACAATCAGATGATGTTGCTCTTGTTCGTGTAAATATCAAATATTGGCTATTGAAAATCCCAATCAATGTAATCATTTCAAGAGGTCGTTTATTTGGTGAAAATATACAGGAGTCTTCAGCACTGGAATATAGCTCATGATAGAAGATACTTCCACTCTGAATATCATCATCTACTTTTTGAAATGCATTGAATGTATAGTAAAAGCCGCGTGAATTATCAAGCCAAATTATAGATGGCATAACATGTCGGATGAATTCATCCGATAGGAACTTTTTAGTAGAAACATCAATTATCCTTAGTTCAATTTTATCAGTTCCACCTTTGGAAAATCCGCATACCACGAAACAGCCATCGGGAGATGGAAAATAGCAATTTATTTTTGTTGTGCCACTGGAATCAATATCTATGGGATTAACTAGTTCAATTCGGCACCCGTCTACATTATCTTGATAATACAATCTCATCTGAGGGTCATGCTGTTCGCGATATAGATAGAAAAATCGAAAGCCATCTGCCAGCTCTCTTACAATAGCAGATTTTGAAGACATTGAATCGAACAATGATATCTCCTTTAATCTCTCCCTAATCGGTTCCTGGTTTCCAAAGCTCTCAAAGATTTTCTTAGAGAGTTTCATCTGCTGTTCAATCCAGCTCTTGACTTCTGGATTATCTTTATCTTCTAGCCATCTATATGGGTCTCGAACTTCTACTCCGTGTATGGTTTCAACGATATCCTCCGTTCGAGTTTCTGGATACTCAATCCCTTCCATTGTTGTAATCCTACCAACTCACGAATGGTATGATACATCTAACTAGTTTGCTTAAAAACAGTCCGAAGTTACTCATAGATAGAATCTATGTTTCGACCTCTGCTTCGATGTTGGTGATAACAAACTCCTTGCCTCCAGTAATCATTGTTGCACTACTCTTGCATTTTGGACATTTCATAGGTGCGAACATAGCAATCTGTTCTGGAATCTCGGGATCCGGTTCAACTTCCCCTTCATATCCACAATCTGTACACTCAAGACGTCCCTTCACTGGATTGATACGAAGTTCTGCCCCTTCGACGATAGTATTTTGACTTGCAATTTCGAAATTGAATGCTAGCTGCTCAGGAATAAGAAAAGTAAACTCGCCAAGGTCGATATTGACAGCTGTGACTTTTGTTATATCATGTCCTTTGGCACCCTCGACTGCTGCTTCTACAATGGAACAGGCTGCTGAGAATTCGTGCAAATCGATTCATCCTCACAGTTGAGGGTTAAATATTAAGTAAAGACATTTTGCTTGTTGGCATAATGGTTTAAGACAGATAGAGTAATTTGGTCTTGTGCAAATCTGTTTTACAAGACCTCTCTATGTGTTACACAATTTGGAGGATTCAGATTGACTAAGAAAGCAAGTACGAAACAGAATGAGCCGGACTTGAGTGAAATCTCGGGGATTGGACCAAAACTGCAAGAAAGTCTACGTGAGGCAGGATTTGGTTCTGTAAAACAACTTGCTGAAGCAAATCCGGATACATTAGCGAAGGAAGTTGACGGTGTCGGACAAGCCACCGCTAAGAAGATCATAAAGGCAGCAAAGAAACTTTCCAAAGGAAAGACGGCTACTGGAAAGTCTAAATCCAAGAGAAAGAAGACAAAAAAACCTGCAAAGAAATCAATTAAAGAACAAATCATTGATGAACTCATTATCGAACTTCAAAGCGCTGACCAGCAGATTGCATTAGGGGCGGTTGACCAGCTTGCAAGAATAGAGGGGCCCCTCGCAACAGAATGTCTGGTAGATTGTCTTGAGGACAAACGATATATGGTTCGTTTGCAAGCTGCAATGAAACTTGGCGAGCGTGGCGACAAGAGTGCTGTTGATGGGTTGATAAAATCTCTCTCTGATGAATCCCTTTTTGTGAGGCAAACATCTGCTGGTGCATTAGATACAATTGGTGGAGCTAAAGCAACAAAGGCAATCCGGAAAGCAGAGGAAGATGGACTACTTATGGGAGACCTTCCAAAAGGAAAGAAATTGTAGGTTTTGAATTGCGATATAGATTAACAATCAAGCACAATCGGTAAGCAACTTGCACAATAATATAGTGAGGCAAGAATTCTCGACATGCCGTTCTGCTTATATCCCTATAATACTTACATTCTCCATTATAATACTGGAGACTTGAGGAAAATGGGTGATTTGGATTTAGCTGAAATAAAAAGAATTCAGGCAGCTATTCAGGATTTAGATTTGGACTATATGAGAGGTTTGGTTGACGAAGAGGAGTACAATACCAAATTAGAGGTTTTGAAGAAAAAATTAGAAGAAGCTGGAGGAGCCACGACCAAGGTTTCCGCAATCGGAGATACTGAAGAACCCGCTGCTATTACCAGTACTTCACCAACAAAACAAGCAATGACTGACCCTGTCACTGCTGTGAAACAGACCATTCAGAAAATGAGACGACTTCCTATTGAAAAAATTGCCCAAGAGGCAGGTGTGAGTGCTCTGAATGTAAGCCGTATCTTAAGTGATTTGATCGATGGGCGCGACCTTTCGGGACGTATAGACCGTGATGCGGGAGACTTCATTTTGGGAACCGGCACGGGTCCTGCACCAAAATCAATAGCTGTATGCCCTTATTGTAAGAAAGACCTCAAACGTATTGCAGTCAAGGGTGAAACGATAACCTGCGCGACCTGCAGAGAGTCATTCATTGTATCTTAGACAGAATTGAGTGGACCATTCCTATGAAAGAACGAATTTGGGGATGTTCAGTTTTCAGCATATTGATATCCATCGGTGATAAATCATGAGCCTCTTTCAAACAATCATCAAGTGTGATGAATCAAAATCTGCCAAGATTGCTAGTGAGATGATAGAGAGAGGCCGTCCGATAGCACTTTGGATAGTTATGATGCATGCTGCAGCATGGCATGAACAACGTACATACGATACACCGCATTCAACTATTGCCACATACGCGACTCATAGAATGGTAGAAGAGCTAGGCCCTAATGCAGACATCCTTTCCGAAGAATCCGACAGGGCATCTATCAATGTTCCAGAGGAACTAAGAATTACTCTTCAAAAAGCACTTGTTGAACGAAATGCTCTTCATTTGGCAGCGATTGACCACTGGAAAAATGAACATGGGCCTAGGTATACCGTCGATGCTAGAAGAGATAGCCCTAACAATCTTATTCACAGCTATACTCAGTCGATTAGAGAAAAAAGCCTGATGGGCTCCTTGAGAGCTGCTTTTAGTCTTACCACATACGGTGAAACTCTTCGATTTACTCGTCGAGCTCTCACTCTTGCAGCAGAAAAACCTGACTCACTTGGACATGGATTCATTATGCCTTTTTCTTTGCTTTCCGAACTTCCAGAGGCAAAGTTCTCACTTCCACACAAAGCAATACTATGGCACCTCTCAGAGTATATGGTTCGAAAAGTGCCTAATAAACAGCCAGAGGATTTCCAATCTGAAGGGGTTGATAAGAAACTCGCAGCCCGCTCCGATTTATCAAATCATACTAAATTGGTTACAAATGCAATTGTAAATTATGGCATTTTGGGGCACAACGGAATATTTGCTCATCGTATAGATGAAGCAGCCAGAAAAGGACTAGTAGATCAAAAGGTAATGACTTGGTTGATTGATAGACTTAAACAGAATGTGGGAGAAACAAAGGAACTCGACAAACTTGAACCCTCACTGTTGATTCAAAAAACTCAAGGGGCTACATGGGAGAAGACACCAAGTTTTATTGAGGTGCCTCACGCACAAACAGTACGAAAATGGTTTGAAAACAATTATGCGGATTATTGGACTGCACTATTTGATGCCAAATCAATTACTTTTGAAGAATTGATACAAGATATCAAAGGAAACGACTGGGATTTAATACGCGCTGCTCAATTTGCAATGTGTTCGCTAAATGGAAGCCCCAATGCATCACATGTTGTCATCTTCACTCAAGCTGTTTGGAATCTAGTGGACAAGAAGTTAGTATCAAATAAATTGGCAGCTTTGCAGGTTCACAGAATGCTTAGAGAGTACTTGAAAGGGCGATAAGTCCTAGTTTGATATATGACAGGATATTTCCATTCTCTACCTAGAGGACTGATTTATCTTCTAGGATAATGTGTATACAGTCTTCGATTGGAACGGGATCAATAAGAACGTGGTATTTACCATCGTTTTTGATCATTCATTCTAGTTCTAGCAGCAATAGGGGGAATGAAAACAAAATAGAAAAAAGAGAGGATAAAACCTCTCTTCATCAATTACTCCTTCTCGTCGCCTAGCTTGTATGATTCGGCTAGCAAATCAGGGATGTAACGTGTCTTTATCTCAGTACCTTTCAAAATGTCCTTAATCTGAATAGTACAGAATGGACACTCTGTTGTGATCATATCAGCACCAGTATCTTCGATATAGCCCTTCTTTGTAGTGGCTATCTTCATAGATAACTCACGCTGGCCAGCACGGACTCCTCCACCAGCACCACAGCAACGATTCTTGTATGGGTCTTCAACATATTCAACACCCGGAATCAACTTGAGAAGTTCGATTGGTTGATCAATAACGCCCTGACCTCTACCGAGATGACAAGGTTCGTGATAGGTAATCTTCATCTTAATCTCACCTTTGGGTTTGACAATGTTTTCCTTACCAATCACATCAAGCATGTATTCTGCCATGTCATAGACTTTGAACTTTGGTGCTTCGCCTCTTTCATCCTCGATAAATGGACGGTGGTCCTCACGAAGTGTCTTTCCACAGCCTGCACATGCCACAACAACCGTATCAAGATTGTACTTTTCAGATATTTTCTCAAAAATTTCTGTGACTCGTCTAGCAGCATCTTGAGCTGTGTGTAAGTCACCAGTTCTAAATGCGGGACTAGCACAACACCATTGCTCTTTTGGTACAATGACATCAATGCCATTTCTGTTCAAGACATCAATGAGTGCTTTTCCAGTACTCTGCATTCTGTAGTCTATAAGACATCCAGTAAAGAATGCCACCCGACCACGAGGATTTTTGACGAGAAACTCTTCGGTATCAATCTCTTTCAGTAAGGGTATATCCTTTTCAGGCACAGCTCTACCCGTTTGTTTGATTTGATCAATGAATCCTTGTTGTCCCGATGCTAATGGATATCCGGCCTCAACAGCCTTAGCTCGCAAAAGCTCAACTGCAAGAGCGGGAATATCTATACTTTTTGGACAGATATCAGTACACATCTTACATGTTGTACAGCTATAAACCGACTCGTTCATTGACATGGCGATTCGGTCCTCAACATCACGTGGGTCAAGCTCCAATCTTGCAAGCTGTCGGATAATCATTGGGCCTGGATAGTCCCATGTTTCAGCTACAATTGGACAGTTAGACAGACATGCGCTACATTCGATACACTTTCGAATCTCACGAAGTTTTTCGATAGAGTCAGAATGCATGATTTCTGGATATTGTTCAGGTAGTTTATCACGGGCAACATAAGGTCGAATTCTACGAATTCTATATGTTACTTGAGAGATATCGTTCACAAGGTCTTTTATGATGGGGAGTTTCTCCAAAGGTTCTAGAACAAGTTTTTCTTCTGGATTTACCTTTGTTCTGCAAGCAATTCTTGCAGTACCATTTACTCTAACAGCACAGGATCCACATTGACCACCACGGCACTCCCACCGGAATGCAAGACTTGAATCGAACTTATCCTGAATAAAGAGAAGAGCATCCAAGACAGTCATTCCAGGCTCATATTCCACATCAAAATCCTGAAAGTATGGTTCATCATCGAGGTCCGGATTGTATCGCTGAACGCTAGTCTTAATTGTTTTAGTCATTTTTTTACCTCCTACGGGGGTGTGATCTTGGTGATCACTAAATCCTCCTTCTTCAGTTCCATCTTGCCATTCTTACCCTTTCGAATCACTATGTTATAGTAACCCGTTTCGTTAGGATCAGCATCAACTCGATAATGTGCTCCACGATTGCCTTTTCTCATGAGGGCAGCTTCTGCAACCATTCTAGCTGTTGTAACCATATGGACAAATTCCATTGCTTGATGCCAGCCAGGATTGAATCTCTTTACTGGCACATCGACTTTAATCTTGGGTACTACTTCTTTTTCAATCCGACGTAGTTCTTTTACTGCCTCAGCCATATCTTCTTCATTTCTGAATATTTGTACCTTTGACCACATTAGGTCTGTGAGTTCATCACGAGCATCAGCAGGAGAGATACCATCTTTCCGCTGAAGCATAGCTTCAAGGCGTTCAAATTCTTTGATAGCAGTATCTCTGTCTACTCCAAGATGCTTGTTCTCTTTTGCATACTTGGCTGCACTCTCACCCGATAATGCTCCAAAGACTTGAGTGTCTGCTAGTGCATTTCCACCAAGGCGATTGCCACCATGGACTCCTCCTGTGCATTCACCTGAGGCAAATAAACCAGGAATATTCGTTCCTGCTTTTTCATTAATTTTTAGTCCACCCATAAAGTGATGTGCGGTTGGTGAAACCTGCATTGGTTCTTCACGGATATCTACACCAGCATCTTCAAACTGTTCAATCATACTTTCAAGTCTAAACTCTACAATCCTCTTTGGAAGGTGTGCAATTGAAAGATAGGCTCCACCATCCGGTGAACCTCTTCCTTCGAGTACCTCAGTCATAATCGACCTGGCAACCTGGTCTCTTCCTGCAAGCTCCATTACATCAGGATAGTACCGTTTCATGAAACGTTCGCCTTCACTATTGAGAAGAATTCCTCCCTCTCCACGAACTGCTTCTGTGACCAATCGGCCTTTAGCAGATTCGGGTTTGACCATTCCTGTTGGATGAAATTGCACCATTTCCATGTCGATCATTTCACAGCCTGCTTCATAGGCCATTCCATATCCATCACCGACATCGAGTTGAGCATTAGAGGTGACTTTGTAAATTCGACCAGCTCCACCAGTAGCCATTACAACAGATTTGGCTCTAAAGACGAGATAATCACCATACTTCAAGTCAACCGCACATACACCTGCGATTTTACCATCAGTAACAAGAAGCTTGGTTGCAAAGACCTCATCAAAAACACGGACTGAAGTCTTTCTAATAGCTTCTGTAAGAGTGACCATAATCTCAGAACCCGTTCGATCTGAGGCATAAGCAGTTCTTCGCCAGGACTGTTTACCAAAGGGACGTTGAGCGATTTTTCCCTCTGGGGTTCTGTCAAAAACAGCACCCATATCCTCTAGATCAAAAATTCTCTGAGGTGCATCACGGACAAGAATCTCAGCCAAATGCTGGTTGTTGAGATAGTTGCCTCCAACAATAGTGTCCTTGAAATGTGTTTCAGGACTATCATCTGGATCAACATTGCCTAGTGATACATTGTAACCTCCCTCAGCCATAGCTGTGTGAGCTTTGCCAAGGAGTTCTTTGCTAAGCATAATAACATCTAAGTTGTGTTTCGCGGCCTCTATTGCAGCCCGGCAGCCAGCACCGCCAGCGCCTACAACGAGCACATCGCACATAATCGTCTTGTACTCCAACTAGTAATCCTCCGATGGAGTGTTGTTTCCAACGTCTAACCGGTCGGACGATAGGAGGCGTTTATAGCTTGTGGTATGAAAAAGGACTGGAATTGAAAATACAAATAATTGACCGCATACCTTGACGTCAAATAACTAGAAAAACTTAGAAATCACACATCACTGCGTTCAACGTCAGTTAAAAAAGCGTTGAAACGCATTATATGTATGTCCCAATAACAATCAAAAGTTGGGATTCAAAGTGTTCATACTGGTAGTGGGAACATGGATACAGAAGACATATTGATGATACTCGCAATTATTGTGATTTTCGTTGTTGCAATTTACGGAATGACTATTCCACTCATTCAATCTCTTGGAACATGAGCATCTGATAAAAAAGAAGGCAGGGAAAGAACCTGCCAGTATTGAGAGAATACTATATCATTCAATACCAATTTTCGAGTAAATCTCATCCTTACGAGATTCTACTAATTTATCCATATCGGCATGAAGACTATTTCCATGAGAGTCCATGGTAACAAGTAGTGGACCAAATTCTTCTGCGGTGATTACCCAGAGTGCCTCTGGCATACCAAGGTCGGACCATTCGTAAGCACGCACCTCTTTCAGGCCTTTGGCTGCCAAAGCTCCGCACCCACCAGTGAAGCTACAATATACAGCTCCTACATCCTTCAGAGCTGCAAGGGTTCGTTCACCCATACCCCCTTTTCCAATAATGACACGAGCTTTGTACTTTTTCAGGAATTCATCCTCGAAAATTTCCATTCGTGCACTAGTAGTTGGACCTGCTGATACGATCTGCCACTTTCCGGCTTTTTGCCAAGCGACTGGGCCTACATGATATACAACACTACCCTCGAAATCCACTGGAGGCTTCTCGCCTTTCTCAAACATTTCCAGTGCACGTTCGTGTGCTTCATCTCTTGCAGTGTAAACGTGCTCGCCAGTAACGTAAATGACATCACCAGCTTTCAGTTTTCGCGCATCTTCTTCAGAAATTGGGGTTGTAAGATGATATTCTGTCATTTATTATTCCTCCAAGGGGTGGGTTATGTATTTGACATCAAGGTCTTTCGTTATTATTGCCGTACTACGGCGAGCAGCCCAACATTGAACTGCTACTCCAACAGGTAGACTTGCAGGGTGACGCATTGCGTAGTCTACTTTAACAGCTAGAACTGTGGTTTTTCCACCTAGCCCCATCGGTCCAATTCCCGCAGAGTTAATTGCATCCATAATCTCACTCTCAATCTTCGCTACCTCTGGTTCAGAGTGTTCATCATCAAGAGGTCTTTGAAGTTGTTGCTTTGCAATCTTAATGGCAATATCTGCACCACCTCCAATTCCAACACCGATGATATTTGGTGCACATGCTTTACCCATATAGTTTAGTGCATTATCAACCACTAGTTTCTTTACTCCTTTGAGGCCAAGACCAGGTTTTAGCATTCCCACAATGGATACATTTTCACTACCACCGCCTTTTGGAAAAGCAGTGATTTCAAGTGAATCGCCTTCAACGATTTCCCAATTGAACCAAGGAATCTTAACACCTGTATTATCACCAGAATTCCCTCCCACGATAGGATTTACTGCATTTGGACGCAGTGGAACTTCCTTAGTTGCTTTACGGGTGCCTTTGGTGATTGCCTCCTTTATTTCATCAATGAATGGGAATTTGCTTCCAACTCTAACATAAAATATCATTATACCAGTATCTTGGCACATTGGTATTCCATCTTTAGCTATCTCAATGTTGTCAAGTATTGCTGACAACTGAGTCTTTGCAGTTGGATTTTCTTCCTGTTCATGGGCCGCCCTAAGAGCGTCTTCAACGTCTTTGGGGAGCTTTGTCGCCGCCATCTTTAGTAGGCGGTATGTAGTATCATGAATTACTTGAGCTGGGTCTTTCATTTGATCAGCTTCTCAGATATCGTTGGATATGAACTGTATCTTCAGTTCACTTCTGTATCCGCGAATTAAGATGCCCCTTAATCTGTGTTACCATACATGAAATAGCATTGCAATGAGTATATACCTTAAAGCCTGTACAAAACAGTGAAAATCATGACGGTCATACTAACCTTTGATGGGATTGCTAGCTTAATTGTGACAATACTAATGTTGATTATCTTTAGTTGGAGTGATTTGTTAACCAGACGAGTTCCGAACAAACTCGTTCTGGCTGGTGCAGTTTTTGCTATTATAGTTACATTAAGTACGGGTCATCTTGCAAACAACTTGATCAACCATATTGTTGCATTTGTATTCGTTATTCCCGTTTCTATTTTGTTATTTAGACTCGGTGCAATTGGTGGAGCTGATGCAAAAGTATTATGGATTATCACAATATCAAGTCCCGGAATAGAATTAGGTTTTTGCTTAGAGCCTGTTCTTGAAACAATTTTTTGTTTTGGTTTCCAAATATTCACGATGTTGGGTTTAGGAACGCTATATTGGAATCATTTGAAAAAAAGAAGACTTGATGATATTCCCCCTCTACTTCCTTTCTTATTGGTTGGATATATACTGACTCAGCTATTTGGGATATTATGTTAGAAAACTAACTAACTCGAATACCAGTATCATCAATCTGAAGCTTATGACACTTCAAACTATGGGCACTCCCACGCATTTTCCATATAGTAAGACTACGTTCTAAGGAGTTGTTATTTTGAAGAAGATTCAGTGTAATCAAGCCTTGTGCAATATATTGTTCAACACCTGCTAGACTCAATGCATCTCTGTGAACAATTTCACTTACAAACAGAGCAGTAATTTCTAGCTCGCGGAGTAAGGCACTGATTGTAAAGACCGCGTTTCTTACTTCTACAGGTTGGTCAAAACGAATACCCAGGCCTGAGATACTATCTAGAACTAGTCTTTTCGCACTGATATCATGGACTGCACGATAAATCTCTTCGGCTAAGGCACTTACATCAAAGCCACGCCGCAAAGTATACGACTCGGATGTAGGTAATCCCGCTTTGCTAGAAGCTGCATCAATTAGTATCAACTTCTTTTCTTTCTCTAACTCCTCTAAATTCCATCCAAATTGCAAAGCTTCTTGACGAATCTCATTGGGACGCGACTCCAATGTGACAAAAACTCCTGCTTCGTCTAATTCAGTTGCACCATGATGTAAGAACTGTAAGCCAAATATGGTCTTTCCAGAACCACTGCATCCAGAAAGAAGAATAGTACTACCTTGAACAAAACCTCCATTTAGCAGGGAGTCCAGACCGTGGATGCCAGTCGTTGTTCGGTTCATTTATTCCTCATCCCTTTGAATGGGTTTTCCACTAAGCTCCCAGCCCTTTACTACCGATTTCAGCAGGTTCAGAGATACCCTGACCACATCAGGAGATTTCCTTAGATTTTCCACTCGATTCTCTAGCGATTTCTCATCTTTGGCAAGTATAAGTGCATAAATTGTCATAGGTTCAGTATCTACAGCAACCCAGAGGCAATGTTCTTCTTGTGCGAGTTCTTCTGCGAATGAATCGGTTCTATTTTTGCTGATATCGGGTAGAATATGTCCCCCAATTTCAATCTTAGCAAGTCCCGATATATTATAGCCCATCGCTTCAGGGCGGACTAATGCACTAAAACGAGTAACTACATTTGACGACTTTAGACGTTTCGTTCTAAAATGGATGGTTGTATCTGGCTTTCCAAGTTCTTCTGCAATATCGGTGAAAGAAGTTCTTGCGTCTTTTTGAAGCAATTTTATAAGATCTCGGTCAAGTTGGTCCATCCTTGAACACCTTCAAGTTTGCTTACCTTTTGTGCTATGATTCAAAGTGACTATTGGTTATTAAGCATTGTGTGATTCGCAATACTAATGAGCATATTTGAGATATGCTCTATAAATGGCTGATTGAGGGGTAACTCCCATCTCTAATATGAGAATTTCTCAATCTCTTGATTACGTCTTTGTGATTCCTATGGTGATATACTTTCAAGGATTGGCGGTGGAATCAAAAATGCAAAGAATAGTGTCCAGAGAAGCACCCACAATAGTAAGTATGAAGGTAGTGAATTTGTGATGAGCTTGGTTCTACCACCCAGCACTTCAGGATCAATCTCCAATAGGTAGACAATGATATAGAGTGTAAGAATATAGACAAACACGCCGAACATTAATCCACGTATTCCTGCAAAAGGAATACCCCCAAGTGCACATAGAATTGCACTGATAACTGCAAATAAAATCTTTACATAGAATTGTTGGTCATTGGGGGAATCCTCCCAGCGACTGAACATCTTTTTGAAGATACCTTGAAGAGAACTTGTAACCATTTTTCACACCAGTTATCCTTTGATTTCAACAATCGACTGAGTTAAAAAATGCTCGGTCTGTTTGTATTAATGCAATGAAGCAGTCAATGAGCAACTCGGATATCAGATTGATACTACCAGAAATTACTCGGATAGCTAATGGTGCGTTTATCAAAAATGTATATCAGTATTCAGAAGTATTTGTACTGAAACTCTATCAGCCTGGTTTGGGAACATATCAACTTTTAATTGAACCAGGAAAAAGGGTACATTTGACAGAGTTTCGAAGAAAGGCACCAAGGATACCTCCACAATTCTGTACGGTATTGCGAAAATATGTCCGAGACCGACGTATTCTTTCAATTCAACAGCATGAACTTGATCGAATTATCACTATTGAAATTGGAGATGAAGACGAATCCCACAAGCTTGTTGCAGAATTATTTGGACGGGGGAATCTTTTGCTACTTGATAACGATGATATCATCTTTACTGCTCTCCACTACAAGAAGATGAGAGACCGTGATATAATTCCAAAGGCCAAATATGAATTTCCACCGCAACGAGGACTGGATATATTGGACTTGGATACAGAGGATTTGGAATCTATAATTCTGGATTCTAATGCTAATCTCGTGAGAACTCTTGCAAGCAGACTTAATCTGGACTCTCTTAGTTGTGAAGAGATTTGCAAATTGGCTGACATCGAGTCAAAAACTAAGGCATCTAGTCTTAATGAAGAAAAAGTGAATGATCTTCGGATTGGGCTTGAACGATTCATCGACAAGCTTCGTGCAGGAATATCCGATCCACGAGTAATTATAGATGATGAAGATGACGAGTCAATTTACTTGTCATTCGTGCCTTTTGAATACGAGATATATGACGACATGCCTTCAGAAACGTTTGAAACCTACAGTCAAGCACTCGATGAATATTTCGGGTTATCTGGAGTTGAAGAAGAACAAGAAGAGATACTGGATGCTGCGGAAAAAGAGCGAAAACGTCTGCAAAGAATTATTGAAAAACAACAAGAAAGTATCGAACGTCTTGAGAGAAGAGCGGAGGTCTTACGAAGTGAGGGTGAGATGATATACAGTCATTTTCAAATAATTCAAGAAATACTATCAACAATTGCTAAAGCACGCTCAGATGGAATAAGCTGGAACGAAATTTTATCAAGAATAGAAAAGGGCAAAAAACAGGGTATTGAATCTACACAGCTGATCAAGGAGATAATTCCCTCACAAGCTAAGATTGTCCTTGAAATTAATGGGACAATGATAGAATTAGACATCAGAAAGTCTGTTCAAGATAATGCTGCATTAGCTTACGAGGCGGCAAAAAAAGCTGAACATAAAACGAAAGGGGCTAAAAAACAGATTGAGAAAACAAAAACAAAACTCGAAGAAATTGATATTGATGAGCTTGAGCTGGAAACAGAGGTAAGAGCAGTTAAAATTAGAAAGAAGAAATGGTATGAAAAGTTTCGGTGGTTCAAATCATCTGAAGGGTATCTTGTTTTAGGCGGAAGAGATGCTAGAACAAATGAGCAGCTCGCAAAGAGACACATGACAGCTAACGACATATTTCTTCATGCTGCACTTCATGGGGCTCCTTATACTATTATCAAAGTTCTTGATGATCCTCCAAGTGATATAACATTGAGAGAAGCAGCTCAATTTGCAGTCACCTTTTCACGAGCATGGCAAGAAGGATTGACTAGTGGAGAGGCTTATTGGGTGAATCCTGAACAAGTTAGCTTTTCACCTCCAACTGGAGAATATCTCCCTTCTGGAGCGGTCATGATATATGGAGAAAAGAATTACATTACAAGGTTGCCTCTTGAACTATGTGTAGGAGTAACTCTTGAAGAGGAATATGCAATCCCAATATCTGGACCTCCTTCTGCTGTTTCATCAAATACTGACTACTATGTAGGAGTGTTTCCAGGACAAATCAAAAAAGGACAACTCGTAAAAGATATCCGAAACGCGCTAATCAAGAAGATTCCAGAAGAATTTGGATATCTTGTAGCTCAAATTCCTCAAGAGGATATAATGAGATTATTACCTTCTGGGGGAGGAAGAATTGGTGAATTATAACGTATGTAGTGAACTGATGCGCAACTTCCCAGCACAGACACATTTAAGAATGTACAAACGATTTCTTGATTTGGAAACGCTCCCTATTATTGAGGAGCGAATTACCAATTTCTCTAATATTTGAGGAAAATCCCATGTCCGACGCTTCACATTCCATGTCTATTCGAGACATCATGACGGTCAAAGTAATAACCACACCACCTGATGCAACAGCATTCAAAGTTGCAGAGCTGATGGACAAAGTTGACATCGGATCAATTGTAATAGTCGATAACGGCCGTCCTGTTGGAATTGTTACAGAATCGGATATTGTAAGAAGAGTTATTGCAAAAGAAAAAGACCCCAAGACCGTAACTGCTAAGGAAATCATGACTTCTCCTTTGGTACATGTTGAACCTTCAACTGGACTAACCACTGCAATGAGAGTGATGGCAAAGAGTAATATCCGAAGAGTAGCAGTACTAAAGAATGATAGTCTTGCAGGAATAGTGACATCAAGAGACATCTTAAAATGGTCACCTGAGCTAATTGACATTCTTGTCGAGTCGCTAAGACTTAGGAATGAACAAGCGACTAGAAGTCAAGAGGAAGAAGACGAGCTTGTTGCATATGGTGGAGTCTGCGATAACTGTGGGGAATACTCAACAGATCTAGCGATGGATGATGGCAGATACCTTTGTTATGTATGTAGAGAGAAATGATTAGATTATGATGAAAGTACGCTGTTCAGCGTACAAAATTCGGAGGCCTGAATTTGGAAGTAAGCGCGATAATGTCAGAACCAGTTACAATCGATAAAGACCAGAGACTATCCTATGCTTTAGACCTTCTTGACAAGAAAGGTGCGGACAGATTGATTGTCACTGAAGATAATGAGCTCAAGGGCATTCTTACCTATGCAGATATAGCTGACCGTTTGGGTGTAAGCAAAGTAGTTGCAGTATCCATTGGGCGACTGCACGTTTCAAGTGCAATGACAGATACCGTGATAACAGTATCACCTGATGATGACATCACTGATGTTGCTCAATTGATGATAAACCGAGGAATGAGTGGATGTCCAGTCGTTGATAATAGTGGAGAACTAGTTGGAGTAATTACCAAGCGAGAGCTAAGTGTTTTAGTTAAAAAGTTCGACAAAGTAAAAGTGTCCGAACTTATGACTGATGAAGGACTAATTGTTGTCAGCCCAGTAGAACGGCTCATCAAAGCAAGGGCAGAACTTCTTGATGCTGGAGTGTCTGGGTTACCAGTCACTGATGGTGGAAGGGTATTAGGACTGCTCACTGAGAGAATGGTGGCTGAAGCAATGGCAAGATTTAGCGTCGAAGTACCAGATAAACATAGAGCGAATCAAGTCAGACAAATACGGGTGGTAGATGCTATGTTACAACAACCACCACTCACAAAACCCGATGAATCCCTTGCAGATGCAGTCGAAAAGATGCTTGAAGCAAATCTCAATATTCTACCAGTTGTTGCTGAAGGAAATAGATTGGTGGGCATAATCAGCGCTACGGACCTTACTCGATTTGTAGCTAACAAATTCAAAGTTCTGAGTGAAGAGTAGTATGTATATGTGATTGTGACTAACATCAGACTAGGTGTTGGTCACATGTCCGCTGATTTAGTCCTCAAAAATGGACTTGTAATAGTTGAAGGAAAACCAGTGGTTCGTTCTGTTGCTATTTCCTCAGGAAAGATAGATGGCATCTTCATTGGAAATGATGTGCCTTCAGGAAAAGAAACAATTGATTGTGATGGCAACTATATTCTTCCTGGTGCTATAGATATCCATGTTCATCTACGGGACTTGTCTAGAGAAGATAAAGAGGATTTCTCCACGGGAACGAAAGCTGCCGCTGCTGGAGGAGTAACAACAGTACTTGATATGCCAAACTCTCAACCACCAACATTGAGCTGGAACGCATTAAGAGAAAAAATCTCTAGAGCTAGAGAGCGTCGATATGTGAATATCGGATTCTATGGAGGAATCCCTTTCTCTATTGAAGATTTTGATACAGAAATGGTACCTCATATCCATGGTCTAAAGGTATATCCACATTCACCCCTTTTAGCTGAAGTGAAATTCACATCAAATCGTATTCGGGAATCAATGAAGCTTGCTAAGACTCATCGAATACCTCTTTTGTTTCATCCAGATGTTGCATCAACGGAAGATCAACCTGTTACTCATGATGAATTCTTCAAGCGGCATAGCTGTGAGAATGAAGTAGAATCAATTAGGAACTTTATTAGAATTAGAGAGCAAGTTGATTGTAGGCTTCATGTGTGTCATGTAAGCTGTGCAAAGTCAGCAGAATTAATTGCGGCAAATAGGGCGGAAAGCAGTCTAACTGCAGAAGTTACACCACATCATCTTTTACTTCAACGTGATAGCTTTAGTCACCATAATGGGGTTGCTAAGATGCTTCCACCATTACGGACAAAAAACGACAATAATGAATTGTGGCAATATCTTCAAAGATGTGCTATTGACTGTGTTGCAACAGATCATGCACCTCATACTTGGGGCGAGAAATCAGCAAAGTTCAAGTATGCTCCATCGGGAATTTCCGGACTTGAAACAATGGTTCCGATACTTCTTACGGAAGTATTTGATGGAAATCTTTCATGGGTCGAATATTTACGATATTGTTGCTCGGGCCCTGCTAGAATAATGCATCTTCGTGAAAAAGGAGTACTCACAAAGGGGTATGATGCAGACATAGTTGTTATTGAGAAGGGAGAATGGAGAATTGAGGGGAAAGATTTCTACTCAAAATCCAAACTTACTCCTTTTGAGGGCAGAATTATAAAAGCGAAACCAATTCACACCATTGTACGTGGAGATGTTGTATATTCGCATGGAAACTTTCCGATTGGCCCCGGATATGCAGGTCATGTACCTGTTGCTTCGATAATTTGAAAAGACATGTCCGAAAGACATAATCGATTTCGAGTGTCTGAGTAAGTGAGTTGATGTATTGTGTATCATAAATACTCTGATGAAGAAGGAAAATTTCTTGTTCAGTTAGCAAGAGAAACCATCGAGAAATATGTACGGGAAAGAAAAAAACTAGATGTTCCTAATACTGTTTCTGACAAATTAAGAAGGCACTCTGGAGTATTTGTCACAATCAATAAACTCCAAGATAGCAAAGTAGCACTAAGAGGATGTATTGGAAGACCTTATCCGTCTGATCCCCTTGTGAGAGCCACCATTGACTCCGCGGTGGATGCGTCATCACGTGATCCTCGATTTAATCCGGTTTCAGAAAAAGAATTGGACTCGATAGTAGTAGAATTATCAGTTTTAACACCACCTAAGAAGATTGACTACTCAAATCCGGATGATTTACCTGAGAAAATTGAGATTGGACGAGATGGCCTTATCGTAAGCAAAGGAATGCAAAAGGGATTGCTGTTACCTCAGGTTCCTGTTGAATATGGCTGGACCACAAAAGAATTCATTATTCATACTTGTCAAAAAGCAAGGCTCAGGCTAGATGCATGGAAGGACCCAAATGTAGAGTTCCATGCTTTTCAAGCTGAAATATTTGGTGAAAAATCCCCTAATGGCCCAATAATAAGAAACCCAGAACATCCTCGATGTTGAGGAGGAATGAATATGAAGTTACCACCATCAGTAATTAAAAGTTTGAAAGCCTTTTTAGAAGAAGACATTAGATCTGGAGACCTAACTACGCAGTCAATGGGTCCTTTAAATGCTCCTGCTATCGGCACGATTCTTGCAAAAAGCAAAGCGATTCTTGCTGGAACAAAAGAGATTGCAGCAATTGCAGATATTTTTGATGTCAAGCACGAGATTCTCATATTCGAGGGGAATTGGGTTAGTGCAATCCAACCAGTCATGAGGCTTAGAGGTCATGCGGATACCCTTCTCTCCATTGAAAGAGTCTGTTTGAATATCATTCAGAGGATGAGTGGTATTGCCACAAAAGCTTATAGAATGTCTTCAGCGGCAAAAAAGGCGAATCCAAAAGTGCGAGTGGCGGCAACTAGAAAAACAACTCCTGGATTTCGATATTTTGAGAAGCGAGCTGTACAAATTGGTGGGGCTGACCCACATCGTTATGCATTAGATGATATGGTTCTCATAAAAAACAACCATATTGCAGTTATGGGTGGTGTTTCGCAAGCTATCCGTGCTGCAAAGGAATATGTATCATTCTCAAAGAAAATTTCGTGTGAGGTGCGAAGCATTCAGGAAGTCTTGAGTGCTGTACAAACGGGAGCTGATATTATCCTTCTTGATAACTTTGAGCCAGAACAAGTTGAGGAAGCTCACGAAATGCTTTCAGAGAAAGGGCTTCGAAGTAGAATTATCTTAGAGGCATCTGGTGGCATAAATGAATCTAACGTTGCAGATTATGCATCTGCGGGGGTTGATATAATATCATCAGGAGCTTTGACTCACTCATATGATTCTGCAGATTTCAGCATGAGTATTGCGTTAGAGTAACTACCAAAATTGGTGTTATACTTTGAATGAAATTATCTGTCCAAAATGCAAAGAAAAAGACGTTAGAACAGATATGTATCTCAAAAAGACAGTGTCATATGAAGGAGAAACTCCAATATATTCCATTCCTTGTGTTTGTAGAAGTTGTGGACATGAATGGGATCAGGAGTTTAGAGAATAAGTATTCAGGAACGTTATTCTAAAATAGCAAAAATCGGAAAATAGGATTGTGAGCGTGCCATTAATATCGATAATGGATATATCCCATTGATGATTATTTATCAAAAATATCCCTCTCTCTCATGGTATCGCTTCACAAATTTTTTAACTTGATATTCGATACTTGCTAAATGCGCGTTGATAACCTCGTTGGCGGTTTCTAAAATGGTAAGAGAATCTTCTATTGTATATCGAACTGTAACGGATGTGCGTGGTCCATTAGTCATTGTAGATAGCACACATAACGTGGCCTATAATGAAGTTGTTAAGATTCGAGCCCCTAATGAGGAACTTCTCACTGGTACAGTTTTAGAAACTGGACGCGGCAGAGCAGTTATTCAGGTTTTTGAAGGTACAAGTGGATTAGATACAGACCTTACAGCTGTACGGTTTACTGGGGAAACAATGAAACTTCCAGTATCAACAGAAATTCTTGGGCGTATTTTGGATGGCTCTGGGAATCCTTTAGATAAAGGTCCACCCTTAACAGCCGAAGACCACTGGGATATCTATGGGTCTCCAATAAATCCCTATGCACGACAATATCCTCGACAACCCATTCAAACTGGTTTATCTGTTATTGATGGTTTGAATACTCTGGTGCGAGGCCAAAAACTACCAATATTCTCTGGATCTGGTCTTCCCCATAACCGAGTTGCAGCTCAAATAGTACGACAAGCAAAGATTCCAGGAGAAGAAGGCGATTTTGCTATTGTTTTTGCTGCAATGGGTATAACTGCCACCGAGGCTCAGTATTTTATGGAATCTTTTGAAGAAACTGGTGCACTTGAACACACTGCATTGTTTCTGAATCTTGCAAATGATCCTGCCATCGAACGGATTATCACACCTCGTGCAGCTTTGACTGCTGCTGAATATCTTGCATATGAATCAGATATGCACGTGCTTGTCATTCTGACCGATATGACCAATTATGCAGAGGCACTTCGTGAGATAAGCGCTGCTCGGTCCGAAGTCCCTGGAAGGCGAGGTTATCCTGGCTATCTATATACTGACCTGAGTCTTATCTATGAACGGGCTGGCAGAATCAATGGTAGAAAAGGAACCATTACACAGATGCCAATTCTATCTATGCCTCAGGATGACATGACCCATCCAATTCCAGACCTTTCTGGATATATCACTGAAGGGCAGATGATTGTGAGTCGACCAATACACCGAAAAGGCATTTATCCTCCAATTGATCCAGGACCATCTCTAAGCCGACTTATGAAAGAAGGAATTGGTGAGGGTATGACTCGTTTCGATCACAAAGAAATTCAAGCTCAACTATACTATGGCTATTCTGAAGGTCGAGACCTTCGAGACCTTGTAGCTGTTGTGGGATCTGAAGCACTAACCGATCGGGATCAAAAATATTTGCGATTTGCAGATCGATTCGAAAGCGAGTTCATAAACCAGGGCGAATTTGAAGATAGATCATTCGAGACTACTCTTGATATCGGATGGAACCTCCTAAGTGAGTTTCCTGAACGTGAGCTTAAACGATGTGACCCTTCTACCATACAATGGGCAAAAGAACGTGGTGTCTACAAGATTCTCTAACCGCTCTGATTAAGTGACTCCTCCAATTTTTGGATGAAAAACCATCGAGTAGCTTGTGAGTAAGCATACCCATCTAGATTAACTAGATTACCAAAGACCTTTTTCCAAGCTTTCCAGAGAATCAGAAGGTGGTGATGGGGCAGCATGAAATAACAATTCAATTCATTTAGTCTTTTTAGTGAAAGAAACTGGCCTAGTCTTGCTGTAAATTTATCTGCTTCACCTTCAATTTTCCATAGCGCCATAGGTGGATAGTCGTAATGTGGATAATCAAATCTGTCATAGGGAATTATGGTCATTGGTTCTGAGATTATGAGAATCTGCGCTTTTTCCTCAAACCTGTGAAACATTTGCTTATGGCTGTGTGATTGCTGTATTGGCTTCTTTTTCGAACATGGGACAAAGAGAATTGGTTTTCCATTTGGTTTCCATGTTTCAAGAACCGATTGTGTGAATTCAGTTACTTCAGCGTTATCAAATCGATGCGTCACTCTACTAACAACTGATGTTTGAACTCTCATATCTGTAATTTATGCCAATGATATCTTATGTATTGTGTGATTAAAATTCACCAAGAGTTGTTTGCTTTACTGGGTCTGGCTCGTCAAGGATTTTTTGAAGTTGCTTATAGAATACCCACGTATTGTGAAATCCTCTTCTTCGATTTCTATTGTTCCCTCTAAATATAATCACTTCAACTCCCACCCTTTTACAAATAGCACAATCACATAACTCCCACGGTCGATCTTTCAATGTCTTTAGATATTCATCAGCATGGCTTTTCTTTGCATCAATAATAGAATCGTACCATAAAATTGCTTCAAGGACTTCATCTAGGTCTGCCTTGTTCCTTCCATACATTCGCATGAGTCCCATGCAACCTTCTTCCATTGCCTCAAGCTCTTCGAGCTCGATGTTTCCTGTTCCAAGAATTTTTTTGGCTTTCGGGCTTCTATCACTTTGAGGTATTCGTATGGCGGCATAGTTGTTCCCATCTGGTAGCATGTAATTGCTTCTAGATCCTAACCATGCTCTTCTCAGGTGTGATGCAGAATCGAATGAGGTTATACCCAATTTTTGCATTTCTCTCATTGCGCTCAATCGAGCAACGCCAAAGAGATGAACACCTACTCTTTCATGCTCACTCAGCACTTCGTGTATCGCACGTAGCATGTCTAGAACTGTTGAAGTAGGTGATCTGGTAAGTCCGCCAATAGCAATGTATTGATATCCTATATCCAACAATTCCTTGACTGATTCTTTGTAAGATGTTGCATCCCATCCCTGAGCAGCACCTACCGGAACATAATCAAATCCTTTTGAATCATGAACCTGTAGAAACTTCTCGGCATTTTTTATAGTGATATCATATCGGTTGTGTTTTTGTTCTTCAAATTGCTTAACAATAAGATGGTCAACGCTTACCCCATAATCAAAACCTAATTTGTGATAGTATTCTGCAGTTTCCTTGGTTTTATACGGTGGCACATCTTCTTTGATGTATCCATATGCCCCACAATCTCCAAATACAGGTCCATCAAATCCCAGATATTCATGTATTCCTACATTCGTTATACGTTTCATGTTTTTCTTGTTTTCTTCAATTTTAGCTTTTGAAACCAGTATGCCATCATATGGTGGTGAGCTATAAATCTCATGGGCTGTAACCTTGATTCCATCAGTTGGTTCATCTTCGATAAAATCGTAATTCAAATCAACACGATCATCCCACCAAGGAATATAGTAGTTCATTCTATTAGGAATCCCAAATCTTGACACGTATTTCTACACCTTTTTTTGTCCATGAATTATTTAATGAGTAATGTACTTATACTCGCCAGAAAGTGACCTTAAAAGAGTTCTACATTGTATGTGATTGTTATGGATATTTGTGTTATTGGAAGCTGTGGAAAAAAGAAACAGACATCTAGCCCAGAAGCTCCTACTTGTAATCAATTACAGTCGAAAGAAGATCTTGCTATTTGGAGAGAAAGACTTCAGGATTTAGTTGTTCCAGCACGTGATATGTACGTTGGTAATCAAAGCAGAGAACTAGGGAAGGGTGTGGACCTTTTAAGAACAATTGATAATGTTTCAGTTGAGTATTTCATCATTTCCGCAGGATTTGGACTTCTTGCAGAAAAATCTCTTGTACCACCATATGAATGTAGTTTTTCTACGATGGGGTCAAAGGCAATCAAGAAACGGGCCAGTAATCTATCAATCGATTCAGATTTCCTATCAATATGTGAAAAGAAGTACGATTTGCTCTATCTCGCGCTTGGTAAGAAGTATCTATATTCCCTAGGGTCTTCTTGGCAATCCGTGTTCGATGGAATATTAGTCGCATTTGATTCGAAATTGGACTCTCCAGATGCAATTATTATTCCCGCAGGCAATTCGACTGTTAAAGCATTTTCCCGCCATGGGCACAAGGTCCATGGAGCCGCTGGATTCAAAGGTGATTTGTTGAGAATTCTTGCTGACTATGCATTGAAGCAAGAAGACAGCTACAATGAAGTTTCCGCTTGGGTTGAACCTTTCTACCTAAAGCAGACTATATTCTCTTTTGCTGGTTTATAGTTATGAAACTTTGACATTGTGTTTTTGTGAATCTGCAGTTTCTCGAATCCCTGAGTCACAGTTGTCATAGGATACTTTCGTTTCAATTGAGTATGCTTTAGATTCCTTTCCTATCTTGAATTCTAATAGAATTTCAACCTCATAGGGCTCAAGTTGTAATGAAGTCTTAAGAAAATCGACAACCAATACCCCTTCTACGACTTTGTACCCTTTTGCTTTTTTCAATTCAATTTCAGGTGTACTTTCAAAGGTTA
This sequence comes from Promethearchaeota archaeon, assembly GCA_014728035.1. GTDB lineage: Archaea > Asgardarchaeota > Thorarchaeia > Thorarchaeales > Thorarchaeaceae > SHMX01. Next base: position 143,801 of record WJMJ01000059.1, read on the forward strand.
CTGATATATTCTGATATGGATGAATGAATCTATTAACAAGCTTACCTGTTACTTGAAGTATTTCATCAGGCTTTAGTTCACCTTTAGAATCAAGGACTATCTGTGGAGGCAGTGGTGTTCCCTTTTCCTTCTTTCTACCTCGTCTATATGATCTTGTTGACCTTACATCTTTTGGAAGCTCTTCTTTCCCCTCGTAAAGTCCTTCTTCGAGTTTCTCGGGTTCTTCATCGAATGTAATTAATGTACTAAATGTAGCTATCTTGACACTATTAATCTTGTTAGATGTGATGCCGGCATCTTCTTGAGCTTCTCGGATGAGCTCTATCATATAATCGGTACAAACCTTGAGTTTGTACTCTTTTAGCTTCTCGTCTTTTTTCATGATTGATTTATATTTATCATGAAACTTCAAAATCTCTCTACCGACAGGTACTTTTTCTTTGTTTTTTTCAAACCATGCTTTTCTTGTAGTTTGTTTGTAACTGAACGGTCCAAATGATTTACACGCCTTTGACCAAGCTTCAAGATCAAGTTTTTTGATTTCTGGCATCAGCATGTCTCTGATGTATTTTTTCATTTCTTTAGTCAGAACATCTTTTTTTGTTGGCACGGGATATCAACTCCCCACTTTTTACGACACACCTACCCTTATTAATTTACCCGCGCCAATTTCCGGCGGTATTGATGAATAATGTGTGCTACACATTAGTACTTCATGGAACTATATAAAATACAATTTTTGACTTAAACAATATAAGGTGAATTGTATCTATTCCAATCCGTGTTGCATATAATGGCCAGCTTTTTTCTTCTCCCCAAAACTACGAAGCCCTTCTGATTTCAGTTGGCTCCTTATTGCTCTTGCCTCAGATTGACTGATCTCTCCACGTTTTAAAAGGTACTTCACTATCTCTTCAGCTTGGTTTACCGTGTCACAACGGCGGAGATAATCAACGACATCTGGTGTAAATCTGTATTGTTCAGTTTCCTCCTCTTCCGACATCGTACGAACCCCATCAATCTTATGTGTTTGAGTTTTTCCCGACCGCATCTCCTCACTAATTGCAGGAAATGATTTCATGAATTCGTTGTCTCGATTCATAATTATCACTTTTTGAGACTAAATGCGTTCTATATTAGAAAGCTTGGAAATTGAACTTATAATCTTAGGGCTATCGTATCAACATTGACTATTGAATAAATTTCCATGGCAACGGACCTTTCAGCCTCTCTCGATTATTGGCAATCGCAAAGAATGGAAGCCCTGTTTCCTTTTCTGCCCTTCTCCAACCTCCTAATCCTCCATACGATGCTGCAATCTTAATTATTTCCCCCATTTTTTTGTCACCCAAAGAAAGTGATGCCTGTATTCTTGCATGTCTCGGATCCAGTGTTTCAACGGTAACCCTAGGAATATTGTTAATTCCTTGTTCTAGTGTCCGTATTTTTTCTCGTATGATGTAGATTGGTGATTGAGCATTACGTTCGAATCTTGTATTAGCTTTTGGAACAAAAGGATTAGCACTAATAGTAATTTTACCTGGAAAGATTTCTGCAATTTGTTTTGATAAATTGGTGATTGCAAGTATATCCTTTTCATCTTCGTATGGAAGTCCAATGATGAAATATAGCTTGATTGAATACCACTTTGCGTCCGCTGCAAGTTTTACTGCCTTGAGAATAGCTTCATCCGTTAAACCTTTTCCCAAAATATTTCTTAGACGACTTGATCCGGTTTCAGGAGCTATTGTTAGAGTTCTTTGCCCCCCTTGCATCAACAAATCTAGAGATTTTCTGGATATTGAATCAGCTCGGAGTGACGGAGCTGATATTTCCAAATCTCGTTCTATACACCATTCAACTAGTTGTTCAAACTCTGGCAAGTCGCCCAAAGTTGGAGCAATGAAAGCTACTTTTCTTACTGGTGTTTCATTGATTCCTTTTGTGATAATCTCTTTCAATTTTTCAAACGAACGAAGTCTTCTGGGCCTGCATATATGTCCAACAAGACAAAATTTGCATGAATGCCCACAACCTCTCCCCACTTCTACAAGTAGTGCTTTTCCAAATACAGGTTCTAACTTTGCGCCCTCTGGAACATCTGGGATAATCTGTTTTGTAGGATGGAACAGCTCATCTAAGTTTTGCATAATTTGCCGTTTGATTGGTTGTTTCTTTATACTTGGCACATATACACCTTGCAATTCTGCCATCTTGCCTAAAGCATCTTGTCTACTTTCAGAATTCAGTATACAATCAGCTATGCTATGAAATACCAAGTCCCCTTCTCCAATTACGAAAGCATCAATGAATAGCTCGTATGGACATGGGTTTGCACTTACTACGGGACCCCCCATAATCACAATTGGGTCTTCATTCATTCGATTGGCAGCTATATGTGGAATGTTTGCTTCAGATAGCATTTGTACAACATGAAGAATATCTTCTTCAAACGAAAGAGAAAACCCAATTAAATGATTATCTTTCAAATGTCTTTTTGTTTCAACAGATCTGATGGGAGAGTATGTATCATACCTAAAATATCGTTCACACGATATGTTCTTTCTTCTGTTCAAGCTTGAGTAGAAAAGATGTGTTGCTAAGCTTGTCATACCCGCACGATAGGTTGATGGATAACAATACCCAATCAGAACATCAACATCTCGGATGTCTTTAACTACGGTATTGATCTCGGTCAAAGATAGTTTTCCCAACACCTTCCCTCATTCAATTGATGTACTCTTCAATTCTCTCTTTTCTTGTTTTGCAACAATAAGCTTCCCCTCTTGGATATCTCTGTCTACAATTACTCCTATTCCTGTCTGTGCGTGGGGATGCAATACTGCTCCTGGGTAGATTAATGTGCCAATTCCGGTTTTTACGTGGTCTCCAATAATTGTTCCAAGTTTTCGTCGTCCAGAGTCAAGTCTCTCTCCTTTGATTGTCACATTAACTGATTTGTTGTCGTGTCTTAGATTTGCGGTTGTTGTCCCAGCACCAAAATTGACTTTTCTCCCAATAATCGAATCTCCCACATATGAAAGATGGCCGATACTAGATTCTTCCATGATTAGTGAATTTTTAACCTCACATGCGTTACCAACTTTGACTCCACTCATCAGACTAGTATATGGTCGAATATAACAATTTGGTCCGATTTTGCAATCTTTTCCAATAAATACAGGACCTTGAATATAAGCTCCACTTCTTATTATTGCCCCCTCTTCCACAATTACGTTCTTTTTCAATACGGCTCCTTCTTCAATCGTCCCGTTCATCTTGCTCTCTGCTGTACTTAGAATCTGTTTATTCGCTTCAAGTAGATCCCATGGTTTTCCTACATCCACCCACCATGATGGTAAGGTGTATGCTCCTACTGTTTCATTTGATGCTAACATCATTATAGAATCAGTGATTTCATACTCTCCCCTTGAAGACAACTCAGTTTTATCAATTGCATCCCATAGATCTGGATTGACTCCGAATATTCCTGCATTTATTAGGTTACTATCTACATCTCCTAATTTTGGCTTCTCAGAGATATCTGTAACTTTCTTATCCTTGACTACCACTACTCCATATGCTGAAATGTCTTCTACAGGATATACTGCCATTGTTAGGCTGTTCTTATGCTTATGATGAAAATCAATCAGGCCACTGAAACTGTTATGTTCTACCATTATGTCTCCATACATCAGAAGTATTTCGTCATCACCCGCAAATTCTCTGGCATATCCTGCAGCATGTGCCGTTCCCATCCTTTTTTCTTGGAGTGTGTACTCGATAATCATTTCACCCCAATCTTGATTATCTATTGCTTTTCGTAGCTCGTCCCCCCTATACCCATAAACAACGAGTGTTTCTCTAATTCCAGCATCCTGCAAGGCTTTTAGGGTGTGGAATATCAATGGTTTTCCAGCTACAGGCAGAAGGTGTTTTGGAATGTTTGCTGAGAGTGGCATCATTCGTGTAGAATCTCCTGCTGCAAGTATTGCTGCTTTCTTCATTTTTCCTCGTGATAGTGCAGTAACATATGATTAAAGAGTCTGACGCTGTAATTACTTAAATTATCATCAATAATATAAAACAACTAATTAATACCGCGGTGTTAAACCGCGTTACATTAATCTGCCCTGCGATAGATTAATAAGGGTTTTCGTATATACAAGACATGTCGTGTGGTCAGTATCAGTGAGCTGCATCCACATGGAAAATATAGAGGTGAAATTACAAAATGATGAGCGATGAAGAATTAGCCGCTGAACTCAAGGACCTCAAACTCACTAAGAGTCAAAAGATTGTTCTTGATATCCTTCGTAGTACTGGAAGAGACGGCGTTACTCCTAAGCAGCTCCTGGACAAAGTTTCCTTTGCACCAAGAACTGTCCGATACGCCCTTCGCAAACTACTGAAGAAGAAGCTAATCAAACGTGTGCCTTGTTTACAGGACATGCGTCAATGGATATATGTACCTGCATAATCAGGTTCAGAATAGAGGCCGTTTTTATGGTCTTATTCGGTTTTGGAACTGTTTTCAAAACCATTTGAATTGCTAACTAGTGATAGTTAGGCAATATTATCAATTGGTGAGCAATCACCAACAGCTGGGGTGACAATATGGATACGGTAAAAATTCTGACTGGAGAAGCAGTAAGTGCTGCAGTGCATGCGCTTAATGATCAAACACGAAGACAGATCTTGCATGCATTGCGTGCACGAAGAATGTCAACCAGCGACTTGTGTGAATTCTTAGCAGAACGTGATCCTGAAAAGAAAATCAAGCCCCAAACTGTGAGATATCACTTGAAAGAACTTGAGAGTGCAGGTCTTGTCGAACAAGATGGTTATGCTCCAGCTGGAAATGGTGATTCTCATATTCAAAAGAAAATTTGGAGAGCTACTGCTGAAAACATATTCATTGCAACTGGTGATATGGACGGACTTCCAGAAAGGGCAAATCCTTCCTTAGAAAAGACCTTGGACCTTGTTGCAATAATGAAGCAAATTGGTTTTCATATTCCCGATGATGAAGTCTTAGCAAAACTAGCAAATGATTTTGTTGAAAGGGACAAGCTTCTGAAAAAAGGACGAACTCGTGCCAAAGCTACACTTAGTGATATTCCTGCAATTGATCCTGGTGTCTATCTTTCCCTACGAAGGATTCTAAGTATTATTCAACTTGGAGAGCATGAATACGACCTTTATTGGGAATTGACTAATCGTGTTTGCAGTATCCTTCGTGATGCATACAAAAATGGCGTTGGCAAGAATCCTGAGGTTTACTAATTTCTATTTCTTATATTGTGAGGTAAGCAATCGTCTTATTGTTCCTGCGATTTTAGGCCCAACACCTTTCACTCGTTGAAGTTCTTTTTTATCCGCATTGAAAATGTATTCAAGAGTACCAAATTCTGAAAGAATTGCCCTAGAGGTTACTGTATCTACTCCTGGGAATCCGGATAAAATGTATTCAAGAGTTTCTGAATCACTACTTCCCATTTCACCCGTTCTTGTTCTGAGAGTTTTCTTTTCACTTATTTGTTCAAGGTGTGCTAATCTGTACAGTACTTGAGCTGTTTCTTCTGGGTTTCTAGTCCAGAGAATTGGAATTTGTATCCTTATTGCAATGGATGCCAGTGCGCCATATATTGAGGCAGGATTTACTCCACGGAGTCCGATTATCTGCTCACCTTCAATGATAAGAACTGGTCTTTGATAAGCTGATCTGAGTGAACTCAACTGAGAAAACAATCGACCATCTATCATTGATTGGATGAAATCGTTACTCTCTTTTCTTTCAATGGCTACATCCTCTGAAGCAATGTAATCTCCAATCTCAAGTGCTTCTCCCTGGATGATTACTCCTAGTCTTGCGAGTTCTCGTGCAACACCTGTAGATAATTCTCGTGAATCAACTATCATTGTAATTTTATCGTTCCCTTTTTCTGAACTAAGCGGAGTGTCTCCTGGAGAAATAGCGTCTTCTTTTTCTTCTACAAAGTCCTCCAAACTTGTTTGGCTATCATCTGTTTCTTTTGCATCTTCTAGAGCTGCTGGCATCTTTTTCAGTTTCCGAATCACACTCCAATGATAAAACTCGTCATGGGTATCTTTTGCAACAAAAATGATTACTTGTCCTGGTGAGTGTCTCCCTGTTCTTCCTCTCCTCTGAATATATGGAACCACTGATGGTACACAATCATAGAAAACAACTAAATTGCATTCTGGAATATCAAGACCCTCCTCTCCTACTTGAGTTGCAACTAAAATATTGAACTCATTATTCCTGAATCCTTGTAGTACCTCTACTTGCTTCTTTTGAGTGAATCCCTTGTCCGATCCTTTTGAGCTCTGTCCTACAAATCTACTGACACGAGCATCTTCAAGTTGTTCTAGGGTTTCTGTAACTTCTGCTGCAGTGTCTCTGAATCTTGTGAACACCAAGATTCGTGAATCTAAATCATTTGAAAGCTGCTCACTTACTATTTCAAGAATCGTATCCGCTTTTGGATGACGATATCCCTTTGATACCAAAGCGTCCAATAAGTTCTCAAATTGATGGAATTCAGCTCGGGAAACTAAATCTTGAACTCCCTTTGAGCTTCTCTTATTCCTTATTTCTTCATACATTCCCTGAATATATCTCAATGTTGGTGTAAGCCCTTGTGTGCCTACAAACTCGAGCAAGTGTACAATTCGAAGTGATGCTGTTAATTTCTTAATCAATAGAAACAGATGTTTTGGTGGTTTCGTATATGTTCCAATCTCCTTGCGAATCTGAGCTTGAGTTTTTAGAATGTCTTTTTTGCTTATCCGACGGCTTGACCCTACGGAATATCCATAATTTCTAATGGGTGATGTATATGATTCTAGCAAATCATACAGAATATCTCGAAGAACTTCCACCTCTGGTGGGAGTATTATGTATCTGATATCACTATCGATTGATACTATGTATTTTTTCACATCTTCACTTTCTGCAGTTCGGACCTCTACTTTATTCAATCGCAAGTTTTTGCGTACTTGTCTTATTTGATCTGCTTCATGTCCAGGAGATGCTGTAAGCCCGAGCGAAAGCTGGTTTCTGCCTTGTTGCTCATAGAGTTCTGCGATAAATGTATATGCATAATTCCCAACACCTCTATGAGCTTCATCAAAAACAATTAGTGATACATCATTCAAATTATAGCTATTTTGAACTAAATCATTTTGGAGCGATTGTGGTGTCATCACAGCTATTTTGACTGTATTCCACGAAGCTCTTCTATTTTCAGGACCTTCTTGACCCGTAAGACATACAATCTCTTCGTTTCCAAGTGTAAGCACTCTTTGTAAGAATCTCGCTTGCTGGTCTACTAAAGGTCTAGAAGGAGCGAGAATTAGCACTTTTGAGTCTGGGTATTCTACAAGTCTTTTAGCTGCTAACAGTGCGGCAATGACAGTTTTTCCTAGACCCGTACTGAGAACAATGAGAGTGCTCTCTTTAGCAGCACTTTCTGCTAAATTCATCTGATACTCTCTATACTCTATACTCTTTGGTTTGATCAAGCCCATTTCGACATAGTGTACTGGTTTTACCATTTTTCATTCTCACACCAAGGTCTGTATTATTTTATATCGTTATCAGTAAAAAGCCTCCTACTATTTGCAATTCCGTTCTATTTCAACCGTATAATACTCGCTCTAAAAAAGTAACAATTCAATCCTTGATATAGGAGTCTAGAATTATGACAAGTAGTGATTCAGTTCCAACTATTGAAGCTGAGCTATACGAACTTAGTATGCCAGGTAGATTACTTGGCAAGGAAGTACTAGATAGTAGAGCTCGTCGTATAGGAATCGTCCGGAGCATTCGAATTGCACTACATCCAACTCGTTCGGAATTAATCGTTAAGGGTGCTGAAGTAGAATTCCCGATTGATTTTAGCAAAGTTGAAACAGTTGGGACTGTTGTTCAGCTCAATTCATTAGTGAAAGATGCTGAAGAAATTGAAGTTCATGATGTAATTCGTTTACAAAAAGAAGTTCTAGATGATATTCGAAGTTATCTTGGTGGTAGATAAACCTCGTCTTGCCCCTTCGAAGATGTTAATAGCAATCTTGAACCATCATCATCTTCGGAGCTAATCTTATGGAGCTAACAATCGAACAACTTGCCAAAATGATTGATCATACTGAGCTCAAACCAAATGCATCTCGAAAAAAAATCGAGAAAATTTGTGAAGAAGCTAGGCATCATAATTTTGCAGCTGTCTGTATCAATCCTGTACATGTTCAATATGTTTCAGATTTACTGAAAGGGTCAAGTGTGCAGGTATGCTGTGTGGTTGGATTTCCACTCGGTTCAAATTTGTCTGAAATAAAGGCAAAAGAAGCTGAACTTGCAGTTTCTCAAGGTGCTCATGAAATTGATATGGTTCTAAATGTGGGTGCATTGCTAGACAAGGATTACGACTATGTCAAGTCAGACATTCATAGTGTCGTAATGGCATCAGGCTCTGCGTCCGTAAAGGTAATTCTCGAAACTGGTTTCCTTTCTGATGAAGAGATTCGCAAAGCATGTCTTTTAGCTAAAGAAGCTGGTGCTGACTATGTCAAAACCTCGACAGGATTTGGCCCTCGTGGAGCTTCAGTTCATGATGTTGAAATAATGCAGGATGTAGTTGGTGAGGATTTGAAAATTAAGGCTGCTGGTGGTATTCGTAACTTCGAGACCGCTTTAGAATTGATTAAAGCGGGTGCAGACAGGTTAGGTGCTAGTGCAGGTGTTGCAATAATCAAAGGATTTCCGAAGTAGATGGAAACGCTATATTTGTTTTAAGTCACCATTTGGAGTGTAGAACTAGTTGGCAAGAAAAAGGCGAAGAAAATTCCGACGCGGTCATGCTCCATATCTTGGAAAAATACGTTTCAATTGGTGTGATTCATGTAATGTTCCTCTAGTAGGCAAAAACCAATGCAGCATTTGTGGCGAGAAACCTCGCAAAGTAAAGATTTCTCCTCCTGGTGATCCCTTTCCTGCAATGGAGGGTCATCTTGAAAGGGCAATTTCAACAATCGATGAACACTTTGGCACTGATGTCGGAAAGAAAGTTCTTCCCTCAAACAAAACTATTGTGATGAACAAGGTGTCTGCTCTTGATGCCATGTACGAAATTATTGTTGATGGATATGTTATTGGTCGTCTACGTTTTGATATTCCCAAAAAAGGCTATTCTCTACTTCTATCAATAGAAGGAGGACGTCGTATCGGTGCAGTTAGCAAGAAGAAATGGGTTTCTTGTTATGATGATGTTATTCCCTACCTCCGAAAAGGAGCTAATCTGATGGTTCCTGGAATTATTGGATGTGATAGTGGTATTGAGATTGGAGACGAAGTTTGGCTAATTGATCAGAGTGGCTCTGTAATTGCAGTAGGAACTGCTAGAATGAGTGGTACTGAAATGGCTGAATCAAACAAGGGTTATGCAATTAAAATCCGCACATTCTCTGAGCATCCATACCCTCGCATCAATAGCAAAACCTCTACTTGGGACGATGCGGTTTTAGCAAATAGCGTTCATCTTGAAAAAATCGAATCTGAGGCAATATCATTTATTCGCAAGATTGCTGATAGGTATGACTATCCTAAAGTAGTTGGATTTAGTGGAGGAAAAGACTCGCTTGTAACTTACCTTTTGGTCGAACATGCTTTGAAAAAGAGTCCTCCCCTTTTTTTCATGGATACTGGTTTAGAACTTCCCGAAACAATTCAATATATCAATGATTTTGCATCTCGCCATAACACAACTATTGTTGGGCAAGATGTGGGTAACCGATTCTGGAGTTCAGTTGATGTTTTCGGTCCTCCTGCACGAGACTTTCGATGGTGTTGTAAGGTTCTTAAACTTGGTCCTGCAGCAAAAGCTATATCTGAAGAGATGGGTGGCAATACTGTTTCTTTTATGGGCCAGAGAAAACTAGAATCTTTTCAGAGGTCCATTGAACCTAGAGTAACATCCAATCCTTGGGTGCCTGGACAAACATCTGCTAATCCTATTCAGCGGTGGAATGCACTAGAGGTTTGGCTATACATTTTCAGAGAACAAGAGCCTTTCAATATGCTTTACAATAAGGGATATCATCGTATGGGCTGTTACTTGTGTCCAGCTTCTCCTTTAGCTGAAATATATAGTCTTAGTGAAACTCATCCAGAGCTTTACAGAAAATGGCGGGATAAGTTACTGGAATGGGCAGACAAATTTGGCTTTCCTAAAGCCTGGGCGGATTACGGATTCTGGAGATGGAAAACTTTACCCAAAGGCCAAATGAACTTGATTCGTAAAATGGATTTAGAAATCAGAAAAGATCGTCCTAGCCCCAAACAGAAGCTAGAACTTAATGTTGTAAAGGGGGTTTCTCCTTGTGTGTTAGCTGGTTATAGTCTAGAAGGCCAATTTTCAGAGGGAATTGATTTAGAACGGATTGCCAACATTGCACCAATTTTTGGAAAAACCAATTTATCTGAGGAGTTAGGTGCGCTTCGTATTGTATCGGGTGGTACTACCATCAATTTGTTTTCTTCAGGATCCCTTGTTATTCGAGGAAATGATGAAAATGAGATTGAAAATCTTACTAAGCAGTTTGAAAGGGCAACAACACGTGCAATCTTTTGCCAATCTTGTGAATCATGTATTCCCCAATGTAAACATGAAGCACTGATAATTCGTGATGGAAGAATAGCTGTTGATACATCAATGTGTGTTCAGTGTTTGGAGTGTGATAATTGGCCTTGTCCAACCTATCTTGCGTAAGAACTTGTTCAAATAAATTCTGTTTCTTCAGTCAAGTTTAATTGTCTGTTCTGAACTCACACTACTAGGTCGTAAATACAAAAGGAAGGATTAGAATGCTTCGAGCAATTAGTTTCAAAATCTATGAATTACGACGCTATCTTGTATTGAGTCTTGTTATTTCAATGATGGCTATTCCCATAGCAAATTCTATTGTAATTGAACGCGATAGAAATCGAAATGAGATGTATGGAGAGGCTTTTTGGATTTACGGATTTGGTGTCTACAATATGACAGATACCGAGGTAGCAGAAGCATTAGATCCTACTTTTGGTTATGATGATGGGCTTCATACCTTGCCAGAATATCTTGGAAATGTTAAGTATGAATATCCTGTTTTCGGTCTCATATTCTTTGCAATAGCGACTTGGATATTTCCTGGGGGCGGACCACTACAGCCCTTATGGTTGAATTTTCTGATGACTCTTGTATTTCACCTTAATCTTGTTCTCATTGCGATTCTTCTCAAGGAACGATTGTATGAACAAGAGTGGGCACGACTATTTGTAGGCGGCTATTACGTCTATGGGCTTATCATGTCCGCAGGTGGTGGTAAATTAGAACCATTAGTGGACTGTCTATTTCTAATGGCACTAGTTCTACACCAAGAAAAACAATATGGGAAGTCCATGTTCACACTGGGTCTCGCATTTCAAACAAAAATTTACCCCGCAGTTGCATTTCCTGTATTCTTTTTGGTAAATCCTTTGTCTTCTGTATGGTTCTTCATATCAATGATTATTACTGTGGTTCCTCTAACAATGTTTGGTGTTGGATTTGACTCGTTAATCAAACATTTCTTGAATACATCAGAATACTCGCAACAGATAGTCAATCCTACATTTCCGGGGTTAGTGCAATCTCCGATACTTCCTGATGCCACCTCTTCTTATCTTTGGCTTCCTGCACTAATTCCTGTAATCCTCTACATAGCTTTTGTATTATACACCTTCCCCTTGTATCTTCCTGAGAAGAAAGAATTCTTTGATGCATCTTTATATGACAAATTTAAGAAATTGATTCCTCTATACGTCTATTTACTCCCTGGTATACTATTTGTATTTCGCTGGGTTATGCCTTGGTATCTGATGTGGTTATCATCAATGATATTTGTCTTCAAATCTGAACGGCATTCACATGGTTACATTAAACATCTGACGATTGTCGGATTGGTATACGCCTATGGTGTATTAGTTAATCTGCCCTATTTCCTCTCCGGCCCACTACCAGATTTTCTCGGCCATTTTCCATTAGGTTGGCTTACGCTACTTGGAATGGCACTGTTGGTAGTTCTCTCGGTGATAGCTTTTGTTATCTGGAGTAAAGAAATGAAGAAACGCGAGTATCATGATAAATTAGTTCAAGAAGCTGAAGCTCGTGGAGAGTTGGTGATTTAATCACGTACTCTCCCATTCTCAGCGTAGTACTTGATAATACGCTCTCGGATAAGCGTTGAAGAACAAAGACCGTCTGCTTTTTGTTTTTTCAACCTTACAATTTGTGTTGATACTCCTCTTGAAGCAAAACTGTTTTGTAGTGCATCAATGTCAGTTTTTTGATCATATCCAAGAGCAATGATGTCAGGACTCAGATCTCTAACAATTTTCGTATGGTCTGTGGTTTCATATCCAACAATTGCTTTATCTACAATTTGCAGGGACTCGACTAATTTTCTTCGTTGCTCTTGGGGAAAGACTGGAGGTGCTCCCCTCTCTCTTTCGATGGTGTCATCTCTTGCAATAACTACTACAAGTATACCCTCCTTACCAGCAAGCTCTCTTGCTTGATTTAGGTAAGCTAGATGTCCTAGATGAAGGATATCGAATTTTCCTGCTGCAAGAACCTTCTTGCCTGACATAGTCGTCTTCAACCTCTGCTGTGGTTTCTCTAATCTTCATCCACAGCAAGGAATTCGTGACCTTCACCTATTACTTCAATCCTTCGCTTTGTTTTGGTGATTTGACTAACATGAACTAATCCATTGATTTCAAGCTCAAGTAATGCGGCATTGAGCTCTCCTTCACTAGGAACTCCTCCAGTTTCTTTTTTGAGAGCTCTACCAAGTTCATCATCAAGTATTATCCCATGACGTTTTGAGAGGATTTTCATAATGCTGTTTCTAAGTGGCATTGGATTCCATGTTGTCATTTCTCAATATCTCCTTGTTTAGATTACCCCTGGTGGTCCTGCAGAAGTAACACCTGCAGTTTTTCTTAGTTCTCGTTCAAGTTTGACATAGCGGTCAAGATCTTCTTTACTAACCGATGGATGCATACTCTTGAGAGCTGATTCAAAATGCTTCCACGAAACTATTTCGATATCTATATCCTCTCTAAGAGCTCTCATTCCTGCTTCACGGCAGAGTGCTTCAATATCCCCGCCAACAAAATTCTCTGTTTCTGCAACCAATCTTGCAATGTCAACATCATCCGCAGTTGGCATTTCTGAGGTGTAGATATCGAAGATTTCTTTTCGACTCTCTGCGTCTGGAGCACCTATGTATACAAATCTATCAAATCGGCCGGTTCTCCTCAAAGCTGGATCGATTAGGTCCGGACGATTTGTTGCAGCAAGAATAATTATGTCTTTCATCGATTCCAGTCCATCCATTTCTGTTAAGAGCTGGCTTATCACTCTCTCAGTAACATGACTGTCACCTGCAGACCTCCCTCTTGTGGGTGCAATGGCATCAATCTCATCAAAGAAGATGATTGCAGGAGCTGCGGTTCTTGCTTTCCTAAATACTTCTCGAATAGCTTTTTCGCTTTCTCCGACCCATTTGGATAAGAGCTCTGGGCCTTTAACACTGATGAAGTTGGCTTGGCTTTCAGTTGCCACAGCTCGTGCTAGTAGCGTTTTGCCGCATCCTGGTGGTCCAAATATCAAGACACCTTTTGGAGCAGTGATGCCTATTCGTTTGAATGCTTCTGGTCTCTTCAAAGGCCATTCAACCACTTCAATCAGCTCCTGTTTTTCGCTCTGAAGACCTCCGATTTTATCCCATGTCACATCTGGTACTTCTACAAAGACCTCTCTTACTGCTGATGGTTGTATTTCTCTAAGTGCACCAACAAAATCATCACTGGTAACTTCAAGTTGGTCCAAAACATCTTGAGGTATTTCTTCATCATCAAGGTTGATTTTGGGAAGGTATCTTCGTAAGGCTTTCATTGCTGCTTCACGACAAAGGGCCTGTAAATCAGCACCAACAAATCCGTGAGTAATCTTTGCCAAGTCTTCAAGGTCTACTTTACTTTTACCTTCTTCAGATAATGGCATACCTCTTGAATGGATATGCAATACCTCTAGCCGACCTGTTTCATCAGGAACCCCTATCTCAATCTCTCTATCAAATCGACCTGGCCTTCTAAGAGCTGGGTCCAAGGCATTTACTCTGTTTGTCGCACCTATTACAACTACTTGCCCTCTGGCCTTTAGTCCATCCATTGTAGCTAGCAACTGTGCCACAACTCGTCTCTCAACTTCTCCTTGAACATCTTCTCTTTTTGGTGCGATAGCGTCTAGCTCGTCTATGAAAATAATACTTGGCGCATTTTCTTCAGCATCTTCGAATATTTTTCTAAGTTTTTGTTCCGACTCACCATAGAATTTGGACATAATTTCGGGTCCATTGATATGGATGAAATTAGCTTCAGATTCTGATGCTACTGCCTTAGCTAATAGTGTTTTTCCGGTGCCTGGAGGGCCATGTAAAATCAAACCTCGTGGTGGATCTATACCCAATCGCTTGAATATTTCGGGGTGCTTCATGGGTAGTTCTACCATCTCTCGAATTCTTTGTATAGGTTCTGAAAGACCCCCAATCTCTTCATATGTCACCTGTGATGTCCCGACAGTATCTCCAGCAGGTTTTTCTGCAATTGTCAATATAGTGGAGTGTTGTACAACTACTGTTCCAGCAGGTTTAACCGATGTTACTTTGAACGGAATTGCACGTCCAAGAATTGGAATGAACACAGTGTCTTGAGTTGTGACAGGACAATTCAAAAGTTTGCGCTTCACGAATTCCTCGAATCTTGGTTCAGGACGTATTGGTACTGAAGTTGGAGCTAATGTGATATTTCGTGCTGATTCTTCATTTGCCCTTGAAACTTTTACTTTTTCACTTAGACTTACTCCAGCGTTCCGTCTAATCCTGCCATCCATTCGAATGATTTCGCGCCCTTTATCGCCTTGATATGCTGGCCAAGCTATAGCTGCTGTTGTCCTTTTTCCCTTAATTTGAATAATATCGCCAGTTCTGACACCCAGTTTGTCCATTGAAACTGAATCAATACGGACGATGAATCTACCAATGTCTCTATGTTCCGCTTCTGATACTTTCAGCACGATTTCAACCAATTCTAAATCCTCCGTGCTCAGTAATTGAGAGCTATTAACAATACCATCATTGTATTGCAAATCTCAATTCTGCATCGGATAGTTTTGATATCACAATTTAATGTGATACAAATCTTCTACATAACGCCTAACGCGAGATATTTTAAATTATTAGCTCGATGAGCTTTAAAAAAAGGTCTTGGAAGGTATATTTTCCTTCCCCTTTTTACATCCTGGAAACTATCTCCACTTCTACTTGGGCAACTCCTTCGATTGAGCTGATGGCATTTTCAATGTCCTCTGTGCCCCCCATTGCTTCGTCTCTACCGATTCGAAGCTTCAGAGCTTTCAACCCAAATGCTACTGGTACAATCTCGGAAGCACGCACATCTGTTCCATCTGGAACAACCTCTTTTATTTGATCTGTTAGTGCGTTAAGGTCTACATCAACGTCTTCAGGCATCACTTTCATGGTAATTATTACTCTAGCCATTTTTTTTCACCTGTTTACATTTATGGGCCTTCAAAACCACAGCTTGGGCATTTGTAATTGTTTGAAAATAATCTACATGACTGACATCGCCAAATCATAAAACTGCCACAAGATGGGCATTTGAATTTGACACTGTCTTCGTCAGGAGATACTGAACCGTGGCACGAAGTGCATCTTATTGCTTTCATTGATTAATTCCACCAGAGGGAAGTTGTAATGTTGGCTTTTTTGACCGTCTTGTGCAGTTATTATAAACCTACCTAAATCACCACATTCGGCTCTTGTATCTATTTTCCATGATACTAAAATATCTCAATTCATATATGTAATGAGACCAGTTGCCATTATTGTAGAGTGATTCATATGGGCACGTCACTGAGCGATATAATCAAGGCCGATACAGTTTCTCTGAATGATCTCTCTGGCCGGAAGATAGCTATTGATGCATTTAATACGCTCTATCAGTTTCTGTCTTCAATTCGTCAACCAGATGGTACTCCATTGATGGACCGAAAAGGTCGTATTACAAGCCATCTATCTGGCTTGTTCTACCGTAGCCTTAATCTATTAGAAAAAGGCATTTTTCCCATTTATGTCTTTGATGGAACATCTCCTGAATTAAAAGAAGATGAAATTGAACGCAGACGAGAAATTCGCAAGACCGCAAAAGAGGAGTGGGAAACTGCAAAAGCAGAAGGCAGAATTGAGGATGCGCGGAAGGCGGCACAGGCCAGTTCCAGCCTGACATCTGATATGGTTGATGAGAGTAAAGATTTGGTCCGTGCACTTGGCATTCCTGTCATCCAGGCACCTTCGGAAGGAGAGGCGTTAGCAGCCCAGATGACACAGGCAGATATGGTGTGGGCAAGTGCAAGTCAAGATTATGATTCACTTCTCTATAAGTGTCCTCGTACTATTCGAAATCTTTCTATCTCTGGCAGAAGAAGAATTTCCCGAACTAAGTCTTACAAGACAATAAGTCCTGAAGTAATTGATTTAGACTTGAATTTGCGCCTTCTAGAAATATCTCGTGAACAATTAATTGATATTGCTATTCTTGTTGGAACTGACTATAATGATGGGGTTCGCGGGGTTGGTCCAAAAACAGCACTCAGGCTCATAAAGAAACATGACTCGATTGATAAAATAGTTTCAGAGGGCATTAAAGAGATTGATTTTCCCTATGAGGAAATTAGAAATATCTTTCTGAACCCTCCTACAGCAGATATAAGTGAACCAGAGTGGACCAATCCTAATTATGAGCGAATCAAAGAGTTATTGGTGGAGCAACATGATTTCAGTGAGAACAGAATCAATAGTTCATTGGAACGATTAAGAGATGCACAACAAGAATTAGCTGATAAAGCTTCACAAAGTTCTCTGACCGATTTCTTCTAATTAGCGAGAACTCTAAATAGCACTGTAAGAACGAAATATCACTTGAAAGGTGGTCTTGAATGAAAGAACGTATGACCGCGATTAGAGCCTCTATGGCTGATGTTGTTAATGGTACCTATGATGATGATGGTGGTCCTCGTGTTGTATCACCAAAAGGCGTTGAGCTTAGACGTGTTTTGCTGGTAGGGCATGTTATTGATCAGTATATTGGTAAAGATAACTACTCAGTAGTTACACTAGATGATGGTACTGCGACAGTACGAATAAAGGCATGGGGTTCTGAAGCTAGCTTATTAGAACCAGTTCGGTTAGGATCTCTCGTCATTGTTATGGGCAAAGTACGGGAGTACAACGAAGAAATTTATCTCACTCCAGAAATTATTCGTGAAGTATCTGATCCCAACTATATGACTCTCCATCTAATGGAACGCCATCGTACTGTATTGCTTAGTGGTGGATCTGCAACCATGATGCAATCCGTATCAGCATCCCCCTCTAAACCAAAACCCGTTTCATCAGAAACTGGCTCTCTGGGGGGTAAAATTCTGGAATATGTCAAATCCAATGCAGATGCCTCAGGGATTTCTAACCAAGACATCGTACACTTTTTTGAAGCAAGAGGATTTGAAAAATCTGAAATTCACCTACAACTCATTGAATTGCAGGAAAAAGAGCTTCTTACAGAAATCGCTGTGGGAAAATATATACTAACCTAACCATCTTCGTACTATGCGAAATGACAAGCTTCAATAACACAAATGATGTGATTTCTAAATATGGACGACTATGATAGTTTACTCGACCGGGCTAGATCCAAGATTCCCGAAGATGCATTCAAAAGATCTGGAGAGCGCTTTCAAGTTCCTTCTGTCCAATTGATAGTTCAAGGAAATCGAAGTATTTGGCAGAACTTTCAGGAAATCATTACAGTTCTTAACCGTCCTGGAAAGGAAGTTATGAAATTTGTTTCAGGACAACTTGCTACCGCTGGAAACTTTGAAGGAAGTACCGCCATATTCAATGGCAAATTCTCCGCTGAACAGGTTGAATCTGTTCTAGGCCAATATATTGAATCATATGTGCTTTGCCCAGTATGCACTCGTCCGGATACAAGTATTGAAAAAGAAGGCAATGCATATTATTTGTCCTGTTCCGCTTGTGGTGCTCTTACCTCTATTCGCCCAGTCTAAAAGGAGAATTCACAATGGTCCAAGTCTATATGCGGATTCATGAGCGGGTTGATCATTATCTCGTAAGTATCTGTGATATGGAGCTACTTGGAAAGACTCTTACTGATGGTAAGATTAAATTCAAAGTCAGTGAAGAGTTCTATGGTGGGGATTTGGTAGATCTAGAAACGTGTATGACCCACCTCAAGAAAGCAACAATTGCAAACATGGTAGGAAAATCTACTGTGGATGCCGCGGTCAATGCAGGATTAGTTCATGAACAGGCTATCTTATACATTGAAGGACATCCACATGCTCAGTGGGTGAAACTTTAGAATACTAGTGTTGTTTACCTCCACCACAGAGTGATTCATCACCGAACAGGGTACCATTTCCTTTCAAATAGTTATCAATAACTTCACGAACGGTTGAACCCACTGCTTTCATAACAGATATTCCTACTTGTTGACTTATCATATATGGTCTACCTCCCATTCCTGTGGCTAGAAGGACTTTCACTCCTCTATCGGCAAGCAACATCACTGGTTCCGCACAACTCCTGTGACTACTATTTTCAATTGTTTCAACATCCACTATCTTGCCGTCTTCGATTGTTGAAACAACGAAGGCTGGGCAATGACCAAAATGGCTGCTGACTTGGCTATCAAGTCCCGTTAATTCACTTGCTGGTACTGCAACTTTTTCACTCTGCATTATGTTCACCGTAATCGTAGTAGACTTGTTGAGCCACACTCAGGACAAGTCTTCCTTATGACATCTGTCATATTCAAAGATGTTTTACAATCCTCGCATTCAAGGATTAAATCCTGATCAGCTATGATGTAAACCCCTCCCTCTATTCTCAATACTAGACCTCGAACTAAAGCTTTTGCTACTTTTTCTCTAGCTGATGCTAAAATTCTGTTAAGGGTGGGCTGACTAACATCCATTTCAAGACTAGCTTCTCTCTGATTCAAGCCTAAGTAATCTGTTAGTTTTAACGCCTCAAATTCATCAACACTAATTCTAATCTCGTCTAGCTCTTTTGCTGGGATTCCTGCAGGTTTATACACGGAAACTTTGGGTTCCCATGAGACCTTTCGTTGACGTTTTCTACGAGGCATGGTCATTTCATGCATTATGATTCACAAAAGTCTTCTGATAGCTGCTGTCCATTCCATTACATTATTAGTGAATTCTACTTTTTTTTAGATGATTAGAGTGACTCTACCATGCTATCAATGTGGCGAAGAAGCTATCCTGGAAGGACTTTGTCCAACCTGCTACCGCAAAAAATACCCTCTTGTGGAAGTTCGAACCCCCATCAAAATCACTGCTTGTAAGCGATGTGGGTCAATAAAGATTCCAGGTGGCTGGAAGACAATTCCAGGAAACATTGATGATTCAGAAGAATTAATGAATACTCAAGCCTCGTATGCTATCGGTCTTGAGGTTGGACTTCTAAACCCAGCTGTAGAGTTGACAATAGATATTGAAAATCGCCTTGATCGAGTTTTACATGTCGATTTGATTGCATATGGAATGTCGCATAAAAAACTTGAACCCCATGAAGAACACTATCCTGTTGAATTGAGGTTTCATTATGCTACATGTGGTACTTGTGGAATGATGAGTGGAGGATATCATGAAGCTATATTGCAGATACGTGCTGATGAACGTGAAGTATCTCAAGAAGAAATAACTGAAATCTTACGTATTGTGACAGATAAAACTGTCAGCAAATATGGTCAAGATACTAAAGCATTTGTAACGGAAGTAACTGAAAATAAATTTGGGATGGATTTGCGAATCGGATCTGAGCATCTCGCTAAGAGAATTGCTGACCAGCTTGAATCTCAATACCTTGCGGAGCGAAAAGACAATTACAAACTAATTGGTCAAGAAAAGGGTGGAAAGGAAAAATACCGTATCACTATTCTTATTCGACTACCTCGATTTCAGATAGGTGACTTTGTTAAAGTGAATAACTCTCCGTGTCAAGTGATTTCTTTGGGTAAAGGGGGACTCGGATGTTTTGATTTGCAAACTAGAGAGTCCTTCACTATTAATCCTAAGAGTGCAAAATGGAGAACTCTTGAGTTTCTGGACAAAGAAACCGTAACTCGTGAATACATGGTTACAATGAGGGCGTTTGACCAACCAATTCAGATAATGGATTCGAAAACCTTCGAAATATTAGAAATAGACCCCTCTCGTTTTGACAGTCCAGCTGAAACAGGAGGTACGGTACATGGTGTATTCCTTGAAGGAACCTTCTATCTCCTACCTATGAATTGATGGTAAATCTCTTCCGAGTTCGGTACTCTTAAATGGCTTATTATCACTTTTTAAAAAGACTAACAAGGTCCTTTATTGGAGGTATATTTTGTCACCCAGAAAAGATTCATCCGAAACCGAAACCTTTCGAGTACGAACACCAAGACGCCAAGATGGTGAAATATTTGGTATAATAATTCAGATGCTTGGCCATGATAGAGTTCGTGTAAGGTGTGAAGATGAAGAAATCAGAGTAGGTAGAATTCCCGGAAGAATGAAGAAAAGAGTTTGGATGAGAGTCGGGGATACTGTACTAGTTGTACCTTGGGATTTTCAAAGCGATGAAAAATGCGATGTAGTTTGGCGTTACCGAAATAATGAGATTGATTGGTTAAAGAATCGCGGAATCCTTAAGATGTTCTAATCTCAATATTTTCATTATGCAATGTTTAGTTAAAGGGAACTCTTCTCTTTTTTTCTTTTTAGATGGTGTATAGTATGAAAAAGGCAGACTCTGAGTATGATCGTATTATTTCAGAGCTGGATCGCCGAAAAATGAAAAGGCGAAAAGATGTTGACGAATTCAAGGTAGTTGAGGGTGTTATTGATATCCCCACACTGAAGGCTCTTTATAGATTGTTCAATCGTAGCACTCTGAATGCTCTTCATGGAGTAGTAAGTACAGGAAAGGAGGCAAATGTTTATCGTGGTGAAGATGCAGATGGAAAGGCGGTTGCTGTAAAGATTTATCGTGTCAGCACTGCAGAAACTGACTTCATGCTGGAATATATCATGGGTGACCCGCGATTTAAGAGGGTTAAGAAAAGGAGTCGTTCTTTGATACCTATTTGGGCTCTTAAAGAATTCAAAAATCTCACTCGATTTGATGAAGCTGGAATCCGTGTTCCCAAACCAATTGATATCGAAAGAAATGTTTTAGTAATGGAGTTTATTGGTGATGATGAAAAGTTTATCCCTGCTCCCTTATTAAAAGACGTAGTGTTGGATTCTCCAATTGATGTATTTGATGAAATAATATCAATGATTGAAATTGCATATACTGATGCAGATCTTGTTCATGCCGATTTGAGTGAGTTTAATATCCTTTGGTGGAACGGTCCTGTTATCATTGATGTTTCACAGGCGGTATTGTATAAACATGACTACGCAAAAAAATACCTTCGTCGGGACATTGATAATATCTCAAAGTATTTCGGCCGATTAGGTGTCGAATCTGCAGACTCTGAAGAGATAGCTAGATACATTATATCTTCTGGTGAAAAATAACGATGTTATATCATGAAACTATTCGAATTCCGCAAGAACGTGTTGGCGTGTTAGTTGGCCGTGATGGTAGAGTAAAAAGAAGAATCGAAAAACTAACAAACACAGATTTGGAAATTGACTCTGAAGGTACTGTAACGATTACGAATCCTGAAAAATCAGAAAATCCTGTTTTAGCATGGAAGGCACGAAATATTGTTCGTGCCATAGCTCGTGGATTTAGTCCTAAACGTGCACTCTCATTAATAGATGATGATGCTCAACTGGTCATAGTTTCTTTGAAAGATGCAGTTGGATCATCGCCAAGTCAAATTCAACGAGTTGCTGGAAGAATAATTGGAGAACGTGGAAGAACACGACGTGTTATTGAAGAGATAACTGAAACAAAAGTATCAGTCTATGGCAAGACCGTATCGATAATTGGTGTTCCCCCAGGATTAGATTTTGCTCGAAGAGCCATCGATATGCTGATTACAGGGGCTCCACACAGTGCGGTATACACTCGTCTTGAAAGTATGCGAAGAGAAATGAATCGCATGAGAGCTGAACTATGGGAAGAGCATCCAGAATAGTAATACGGAATTTGATAAGCGAATAATCAATAATTTTGATGATATAGTATGAAATCCGGTTCAGAAGACAATTTCAGCAGTATTTCACCTGCTGAGTTCTTCTATCGTAATAAGCAGATGGCTGGCTTTGGAAATCCTACTCAAGCTGTTTATTCTACGGTGCGTGAACTAGTTGAAAATGCTCTTGATGCATGTGAAGAAAAAAAAGTATTTCCTGAAATTCAAGTTATCATCAAGTCTATTGATACCAACACGCTATCAATAACCGTTTCAGATAATGGAACTGGCCTACCTCACAATCAAATACCCCGTGCGTTCGGTCGAATCTTATATGGTAGTAAATATGATGCAAGACAGCGTAGAGGGACTTTTGGACTTGGAGTTACTATGGCTGTTCTCTATGGTCAGATTACAACTGATACTCCAGTAATAATTCACACACAACAAGAGAATTCCCCTGGAGTTTTCATAACTTTGACAATTGACATAGAAAAAAATCAACCGGTTGTTATCTCTGAAGATACCAGAAAGCGTAAACCGCCAGGAACTACTGTTACTATTCATCTTCAAGGAGATTTGACACGTTCAAGGGATAGGATTATCGAATACCTTACCCTTTCTACCATCGGCTCTCCTCACGCAAAAATAAAGCTAGAAATTGATGATTCTACATCTATGGCATGGGGTGCTTTCAGTGATGAGTATCCTGCATCAACAATATCTTGCAAACCCCATCCTAGGTCTGCAGATTTCGAAATTTTACGTCGCCTTCTTAGAGCCAACCCAAATCTGAGCATTCACCAGTTTCTTGTTGAAAGCTTCCAACAGGTTGGAGATCGTACAGCTTCAAAGTTCCTCACGTTTATGGGGTTCGATTCTGAAATGAAGGTGACCGATTTGTCAAGAAAATTAATAGTTCGATTAAGTAATGCATTGCAAAAATATGATGAATTTAATCGTCCTGATGCACGTTGTCTGAGTGCAATTGGTAAAGCCCCCATGATAGACTCCATTGAATCACTTTTCAGTCCCGATTTCGTTGCATACGAATTCCAGAACCCTTCCGAGTGGAATGGACATCCCTTCATCCTTGAGGGTATTTTAGCTATCGGACCGGATTTTCGCCCAGTATCTATACCCACTCTCTACCGTTTTGCAAATCGCGTTCCTCTCCTATATGATGCAAGTGAAGATATTCTTACAAAGGTTCTCCGGCAACTTCGATGGAGTCGCTATGGATTAAAGTCTCCTCGCCCAGTAGCGATTTTCATAAATTTATGTTCTACTAGGGTTCCTTACAAGGCTGCTGGAAAGCAGTCAATTGCTGCTATTCCACAGCTTGAATCGGCAGCGGACCTATTGTTTAAAGCACTTGGACGAAAACTAAACTCTGCAGTAAGAATGTCTGAACGATCTAGTCGTTACAAGCAACAGATTAGAAAATTCACGAAATATTTCAAGCATATCGTCCAATTCAGTGCCGAGCTAGCTGACAGTAGCTCAATTCCCCCTGTTGATTCAATGATTCAAGATTTGTTTGAGGTGGATGTAGATGAATAAGAAAAAAGAGGATTCCCCTCTTGATGTGCTGAAAGACTTCGGTTCTAGACTTATGGTTGAAATCCAACGGGGTGTTTTCCCATCTATTTCCTTTCCAGATCGTGGTACTGATAATATTAGATTTGATTCGGATCTTGGGCGATTTACTCTTGGAAATGCCACTATTACCCGCGACTCTAGTAATTTAAAACACATCAGAAGTTTTGCTCAACTTGTTTGGGTTGCCTCTTTTGTAAAGCAACTCCTTGAATCTGGTAGAACAAGCTCACTTAGGGACTTGTATTATTCTGCAGAAGCCTACGATGTAGAGTTTAAGAATCAAGCGGAATCGGACCGTATTATTACTGACTTAGAATGTGTGACAGGACTTGCACGTGAAGACTTCGCTATCTATTCGGAAGAGCATTCCTCTATCTTTGGTCAACTTGTGATGAGATATACCGTGCCTGGATATGAGGACAAAACAGTAAATCTCACAATGAGTCCCGATGGTCTTCCTATTGGACCTGCACTTATGACTGCAGAACCTGTATCATCAGATGCAAGATGTATTCTTGCTGTTGAGTCGGGAGGTATTTTTTCAAGATTGATTGAAACTCGTGCATGGGATCGCTTTGGCTGTATACTTGTTCATCTAGGTGGACAACCTCCACGCTCAACACGTCGGCTTATGCGAAAATTATGTGTACATTTGGACTTACCACTTTTTATCTTCACAGATGGTGACCCATGGGGTATGCATATTGCTCAAGTAATTATCAGTGGAAGTGCAAATGCTGCTCACATCTCTGAACTGACAGTTCCTTCAGCAAAGTGGATTGGTATCACTCCCGAGGATATAACTCATTATAGTTTACCCTCTGAAGATATGAAAAACGTAGACCTAAAACGACTTGATGAGCTAACTCGTGATATTCGTTACGCTGATGAAACTTGGCAGAAACATATCCATCGTTTCAGGGAACTCAGAAAGAAAGCTGAACAGCAATCTTTCAGTAAATATGGTGTTGACTTTGTAGTGGATACATACCTGCCTGATAAACTGAATATTTGACCTCTCTCAAAGATACGTAAGAAGAAGAAATACTACGGTTCCATATGCAAGTACTGCTTGAATAAGCATAAGCAGCCGAACGTTCTTCTTTTCTGTTATCTTATTTGATAAGTGTGGAAACAACCAATACATTGTGAATGGTCCAGTTACTTCAAGTGTGCCATCATTTCTCACATTTGCAAATTTTGCATATTCAATTCCTGTCTTTTTAACATATAATCTATAAAACAGATACATTACAAAATTTAGTAGAAATGGCATGTAGAGCATTATAGCGAGTCTATCCATGTTTCCTATTATCAGTGCCGCTGCTAGCGTTGCACCAATAGGCAAACGACCAACATCACCCGGAAGTATTTTCGCGGGAAACCGATTGAAAACAAAAAAAGCGCTAACAGCTCCAAAGAGAGCAGCTGCAACTATTCCCGAGTCCATTAGTATACTTGTTGACTCATCAGTAAGCACTTGTGTCATTATACTATAAATGATGACTGCAGAAGAGTTGATAGCAGCTAATCCCGATTCGAGTCCATTCATTCCTCCATACATATTTGTTGAATCAATGATGAAAGTCATCATTAATGGCACAACTGCTAAAGGATATAGTATACCCAAATCTATTGTACCGATTAACGGTATATTCATAGTTCTCGTACCAACTTGTAGTGCTATCATTGGGATTGAAGCCACGAGTGGAAGAACTACTTTTGTTCTATTTCGAAAATCTAAGTTATCATCGAGTATTCCAATCATGCTTGCCATTAAAATTGAAACAAGTGCTGCAAGCAGAGCTGGATTGACAGTTTCAGATTGCTCCAGAAACGAGGTCATCCCGATCACAATAAGGAGTCCCGTAACAATTGCAAAAAGAATCACAAATCCTCCACCCTTTGGGACTTTTGGACGGTCAATTTTATGAACGTCTTCTCCGTAAATTCCTTTTTCTTCCAGCATCTGAATTGTTCCGGGTGTGAATATGATTACAATCAGAAAAGATGTGATTGCAGCTACAAGAATCGATAACACGGTTGACACTCCTTAATATTTTGGTTTACTAACCTTTTTTCAATCTTTGGTAGTCGTGAAAGTTGTACAAATTCCTCATTAGATATGAAAAGAATCATTCAGACTATACCAAAATTTTGTTACAATCACTATTCTAACGCAAACTATTTTAACTAACTATCAGCTCGACGCCATTGCACATGGTCGGTTGAATGAGACCATAGACTATCGACCAAACAGATAACCGGTGATTCATATTGAGCCTGTTGCATAGAAGACTATTCACAATCGTGCTGCTAACACTTTTCGTTTCAAGTAGTGTTATGACCATGGTTCCTCTTTCGAGTACCCAAAAGATGAATACCGTGACTCACAACACGGGACAGCAAGAAGTTGCGACTATCACTCCGCAAAATCTGTCTATCCCCTATGTTGACGAGCATTACGGTCATGCTGATGGAATAATCGATCCAATGGAATATTCATTTCAATATACTGACCCAGTTACAGGAATCTCCGTTTATCTTGAACATGATTCTGATAATCTATATGTTGGTCTTCTTGCGCCAACAGAAAATTGGGTTGCATTTGGCTGGAAGAACTACAATGAATCCTTTGAATCTGGTGGGCTTAACGGGAGTGACTTGATTTACGGATATGCTCCTGGCAACCCTCATACTTCGATTCCACGAGTAGTACCCACTGATATAGTGACTGTTCACTACGAACTACGTGTCCGAAATGGCACACTTCTTCAAGAAGGGGATGTTCCAGGTATTGATTCTGATACCCCTCTTCAAAACGAGTCCCTCTTACAAGGATACAAAGATATGATTGTAGGAATGCGAATTGGTGAGGTTCGCCACTTTATTCTTCCTGCAGAAGAAGCATACAATCGTCCTGGACATCCACTTTATGGTAATGATTTGGAATATGTTATTACTCTCTCCCGGATTGGTAGCAATGTAGATAATCCTGCTGATGCTGGAGATATCTATTATCGTGATGCATACGGTACAGGTACATTCCAATATGCATTCGACTCTAATCAATCTAGGATACTTGAAGCTGGTGGGTCTGATAATGCATCATATACACAATTGGAATACTTCATTAAAATGAACAGTACTGATTCAAATGATATTCCACTTCTGAATGGGACGGATTTCTCGTATCCATTTGTATTGATGTCCGGACCATCCGAGGATTTGTCCGACCTGCCTGATATTCACAGTGATTGGTCAAGCGGAATAAGAATGCAATTTGTTTCTAACACAGCTCCAATGATTGATCCACAAGAGATATCCAACGATGATGTGTTAGGGTTTGTGAAGACTATCAAGCTAAATGTGACTGATAATAGCTATGTGCGTCAAGCTTTCTTCAGAGTTGATGATGAAAACTGGACTTCAATGACATATAATTTCAAATCTGATTTCTTTGAATATGAAGTAGACCTTTCAACATATGATCTTGGGGAACATACTATGAGTTTCAAAGCTGTTGACCCCTCAAACACCAGCAGTTATCTCAGCTATAATGTCACGTTTGATTGGCCTTTCATTCCTTTGTTGGGAATGAAATTGTCTGTTGTACGTACACTGGTCGCTGATGCACACCAGCTTATGCGAACTGAAGATGTATTTACTATTCTAAATAATGGATCCGCCCCCATAAATGCAATTGAAATTCTCTTACCCAAAAAGTGGGAATCCAAGTTACTATCAGTAATGGCTATTGATGGTTCAGGCAGAGAATTGGTTGTTACAAGGCTTGATGATGTTAACAACATGTTCCATTGGCGAGTAGCATTCTTTGAACCAATAGGGTTTGAAGAAAGCAAATCGTTCACATTCAAGACATATTTGCATTCAATTCATGAGCTTGTAAACTTCGATGAGCGAATCTATGATTTGCGCTATCTTGGCATTCCTGTCGTACCTTACATTCTAACAGAGGCAAAATTCGACATCCAATTACACGATAGTGATGAACTACAAGATGCCAGTCCTAAGTTTACAATGCGTGCAGTTGAGCCAATGTATATCAGAGAGGTTGAATTCTCCTTCTATTCTATTATACCCCTTCTCAAAGCTGATCGCAAAACAACTGTTTCTGTAGGTGCTTGGGGCTGGATGCATTACGCAGAGGAGATTACCATTGTCAACATCGGCTCATCCAAAGAAAACTCGTTGAATTTCCAAGTTCCTGCCTATGCTGATGGAATAAAGATATACGACCAAGTAGGAATTCTTAGAGCATCTCAGTGGTCATTCTCTGAAACTTATGAGTTTAACAGGTCAACATCTATTAACATCAATCTAAACTCTGACCGATTTGGTTCTAATGGATTGATGCCTGGATACAGATATACCTTTTATCTCGATTATGCGGTCCAGACAATGAATTATGAAGACATTATTCCCACTGGATCACAATTAGAAATCCCAATGGGAACCCTTGGAAATGTACTTGTTCATAAACATGTTGTTGATGTGAAATTGCCCATTGGCATCAATATTCTGCAAGCTACTGATGGTTATCGTTTGTTATTTGGTGTATTTGATTTCACCTTAAGATACTCCACATACAATACAACCCGTTACAATCCAGCTACAATTTGGGTACTGCAGCAATCTGGTGTCAGTATTCTGGCTCGTCCAATCCTCTTCGCATTAATTTTTGGAATGGTTGCTGCAATATATGTTGCAGGTAGACGGTATCAGCTAGCTAATAGAGACCTATCTGACCTAGATGAGGAAGAAGCATCCACTGTTGGATATACCGGTCCACCAACCAGTCTGATTCGTGATTATGCAAATCTATTTTCACGAAAAACAGCACTAGATATGGATCTTGAAAAACTTGAATCATCTCGGCGTCGTGGAAAAGTCACGAAGAAGGAATATCTTCTAAGAGAGAAGGATATCAAAAGCCAATTGCGAGACATTGCTTCCGAATTGCCTGAGCTTCGAGACAAACTGGTTTCCTACGGTGGACGCTATCGCGAGATGGTTTCTACGTTAGAACTGGAGGAAGAAAAGATTCAGGGCGCAAAAGCTGGGCTTAGACAGCTTCTCATTCGCCGTAAGAAACAGAGAGTAAGTCGAGTCGCTTTTGAAAGATCGCGTCAAGATTATCTGAAGACTATTTCAAAGTCTACTACCACAATTGACCGGATACTCTTGAATCTCCAAGAAGAAGCTGGGGAGGACTAAAACCTCCTCAATTTCCTCCTTAGGAATCCTTATCAAATCTTAAGTCATGATGTCTGTCCCCTTTGGGGGGCATTATCATGACTACAATCCCTTCTTTGAAGCGTAACCAAATCAGTGCGCGCGAAATGTTAGAGCCTGATACTAAAGCTCTTGAGCTGTATCAATACCTTACTGCTTCTCCTAAAGTACAATCCTATTTGCGAACTGCAAATAGAATGGCTGTTTCACGATTGGGTTATACTGACCATGGACCAGTACATGCCCAAGTTGCAACTTGGAATGCATTGAAGGTATTTGAAATCTTGGAGAAGACATTCAAACCAAATATTGTTGCTGAGGGGATTGGAGATATAGATGATGCCAAACTGATCATCCTCGCATCTACCTATCTGCATGATATAGGCATGGTAATTCACAGAACTGAACATAATCAAGCCGCTGTTTACCTTGCATCACAAATTCTTGAGCCTAAACTTGTAGAAATTTATGATGATCCAGGTATGGCCACTGATATTTTGTCATTTATTCTCCATGGTATCTATTCTCATGATGATGATACTCAATGCCTTACTTTTGAAGCTGGAATAACCAAACTTGGTGATGGAGCTGATTTAACAAAAGGGCGTACCATCGTACCATATCAAAAAGGAAAAGTGGATATCCATTCGGTAAGTGCACTAGCAATCAATAATGTTTTGTTCGATCATGGTAAAAATCATCCGTTACAGATTACTGTTGCAATGGACAATCCTGCAGGTGTTTTCCAAGTACAAGCTGTACTAGAGAAAAAAATTTCCACATCTGGTTTAGGCGATCATATTTCTATTGATGTGCTTGTTAATGGGGATCGATTAATTCTTTCACAGGTTAAGAGACTCTTTCGTGTTCAATTAGAAGATTCTGTTGAATCAATTGGCATGAAAAGAGGAAACAAGACTGAAGAATAGAACGAATCCATTGTGAATGATGGTAGCCCCGCCAGGACTCGAACCTGGGTCGTCGGGAGCTTTCATCGGGCAGTACGGAACTAGCCGATACCAAAACCCGATATGATGGACCGCTACACCACGGGGCTATTCTTCTTGGATTCCGAAAGGCTTTCCACCCTTAAGAATTTCTGTTGGAATTCTTCCTTTCCATTTCTCAAGGAATTTAGTCTCTTCAATGCGTTGCTTTCCTTCCAGCCTTTGTTCATCAGGAAGCATACAGACAATCCCATCTATTACAGGATACCATCTGCCGCATTTTGGACAGGTTACCAATGCCTCATCAATTTCTGTGACTGAGTCATTGTCTATTTTAATCTCGTGCTGTGTATATATTTCAAGATTAAGTTTACTTCGACAATCTTCAGCAGGACATGCTAATATATCCATCAGCCACATTTTCAACTTGGTCACCTGTGATTCGTATAGCGTCACGTAGGGATTTAAAAACTATTCTGGCGGTTACGAACTCAGTAACAAAATCAAAGGAGTTAGCTAAGAACTCTTCAATCTTATCAACTCAAAATGATTTGGTGGTTTTCGATATGGAATGGACGCATCCTTGGTTACCTATCACATATGAAACACAGAATCAAATGCTAGAGGCAATCTCAAAGGAAAAGTTAGACGATTTGTTCTGTAATATTCCTGATAAATTCAGACTAAAGCGCGACTTGAAATTACCCACTTCCCATTCTGAATATGAAGTAGCAAAACGATTGCAGGAACTTGCATCAAAAAACCATCCTGCTGATAATGGTCGAGTGTTCATAGGTTCTGGTGTTTATCCTCATTATATCCCTCACGTTGTTCCAGCTCTTGCAGGCCGCTCTGAATTCGTCACGTCCTATACGAGTTACCAACCTGAAATTAGCCAAGGCATGCTTCAAACTCTGTTCGAGTATCAAAGCATGTTAGCGGAGATACTCCAAATAGAAGTAGTGAATTCTTCAATGTATGATATGGCCACGGCACTTGGTGAAGCGGCAAGAATGACTGCACGAGTGAATAAAAAACGTGATCGATTCTTGATTCCCAGTAGTATGAATCCAGAGTTCTGCAAGGTTCTTCAAACATATACTGAACCAGCAGATATTGAGGTTGAACAGATTGACTACGACAAAAATACTGGTCTTATGGATCTCTCTGATTTGGAATCACGTCTAAATGAAGACGTTGCTGGAGTATACTTAGAAAACCCAAGCTATCTTGGCTTTATTGAAACTCAAGTTGATGCTATCAGCAAAATGGCTCATGATGCAGGTGCTCTATTGGTAGCTGGAGTCGATATTCTCTCACTGGGTCTCTTACGACCTCCTGGTGAGTATGGTGCCGATATAGTAATTGCCGAAGGTCAACCCCTCGGTTCTCCCATGTCTTATGGTGGGCCCCTTCTTGGTATATTTGGATGTAAAATGGAAAGAAAACTGGTATACCAAATGCCTGGCCGATTGGTTGGACTGACTAGAACTGAAGAGGAACCCTATGAACGTGGATATGTGCTAACTCTTAGTCCCCGAGAGCAACATATTCGTCGTGAGAAAGCAACAAGCAATATTTGTTCCAATCAAGCTTTGGCAGCGGTAACTGCTGCAGTTTATTTATCCACTATTGGCCCAACTGGCTTATATGAACTAAGTAAAAGTATAGCATACAAGTCTAATTATGTTGCTAAGAAATTGAATGAAATTTCTGGTGTAGTTTCACCTGCCATTGGTGATTCAATATGGCGGGAATTTGTTGTACAATTCAATGATGGAGTATCTGCTGAAGACGTGCATGATGCCCTACTCGCTAATAATTTACATGGTGGTAAGATTCTATCTACCGTATTTCCAGAACTAGGTGAGTCTATGCTCCTTTGTGTAACAGAATTGCACGATTTACAGACGATTGAAGAATTAATAGAAACAATATCTGGTATATTTCAAAATGGAGGTGCTTAGAATTGAAGAACGAATATCTACTGGACAGAAAGGTTCGTCAAGCAAGATGGGATGAACCACTATTATTTGAACGTTCAAATCCTGGCGTGTTAGCTCATCAAGTTCCGAAACTTGAACAAGAGATTCAGGATGCCTTTGGATCCTTGGACTCGATTATTCCAAAATCAATGAAACGAGAGTCAGCTCCCAATCTTCCCGAGGTTTCTGAGTTACAGGTTGTCCGTCATTTCACTCGTTTATCACAAATGAATTTCTCAGTTAGTCTTGGCACTTATCCTTTGGGAAGTTGTACAATGAAATACAACCCTTTAATCAATGAATCCGCAGCATCCCTATCTGGATTCGCTTGGTTACATCCACATCAAGATTTACGTCAATGTCAAGGTGCTTTAGAATTAATGTGGGAGCTGGAGCAATGGCTAGCTGAAATTACTGGTATGGATGCAGTAACGCTCCAACCAGCAGCCGGTGCACAAGGTGAGTTTACTGGTGTTATGATAATGCGAGAATACCATCGTTGCATTACTAAAGAGTGTGAACAAAGACATGAGATGCTTATTCCAGACGCTGCTCATGGAACAAACCCAGCTTCTGCTGCAATGGCTGGATATAACGTAGTAGTTGTTCCTTCAAGTGATGAAGGACTTGTTGATTTAGACGCACTCAAGGAATCTGCAGGCCCTAACACAGCTGGGCTCATGCTTACAAATCCCAACACTATCGGTGTATTTGAGAAAGACATTGCTGAGATTGCAGGAATCGTACACGATGCTGGAGGTTTACTATATTATGATGGAGCTAATTTCAATGCAATAATGGGTGTTGTCAGGCCTGGTGATATGGGCTTTGATGTCGTACATCTCAATCTTCACAAGACAATGTCGACACCTCATGGCGGGGGTGGGCCTGGGTCTGGACCTGTAGGAGTAAACGAAGAACTTGCCGAGTTTCTCCCAGTCCCTCGTATCATTAAAGAGGAGGATGGAACCTTTGGTCTTGACTATGACCTTCCTCGCTCCATTGGAAAAGTTAAGGGATTCTTTGGTAATTTTGGAATGCTGGTCCGTGCGTATTCCTACATCTATTCACTAGGTTATCAGGGTCTCCATCGTGCATCTGAGGTAGCTGTACTTAATGCAAATTATGTGGCCTATCATATCCGTAAGATTCGTGGATTCTCTCTCCCTTATTCTCAAGATGATCCTCGAATGCACGAGTGTGTCATTTCAGCGGAAAAGTTGAAAGATGATACTGGAATTACTGCAATGGATGTTGCCAAACGTCTACTAGATTTTGGAATCCATTCCCCCACCGTGTATTTTCCACTCATCGTTCCTGAAGCTTTGATGATAGAGCCCACAGAAACTGAATCAAAACAGGATTTAGATAGGTTAATTTCAGCTTTCCAAACCATATCTGACGAGGCATATTCTACCCCTGATATTGTGAAAAATGCACCCACATCAACTGCTCTTCGTAAGCTTGATGAATATCGTGCAGCTCACCCAAAAACTCTTACATTATCTTGGAAGATGCATTTGGAGAAAAATGAGGAGTAACTTTTCTTCTCCAAACCGAAAAAAATACGAATATCTGTTGGTACGGTTATCAATATGAAATTAGAAAGAATAGTGGATACTCACAAACTCATACTGGATTTTGATTATATTGGAAATGACATTCGCGTTTTGATTTATGGAGGCGACCAACATCATATTGGTGGTATTGCGGTTGCTTATTCCACACCAAGTCATTATCGTGATGCACTTACAACAAGTGTGAACACTTTAACATTACCTGGGCACAAAGACTACGTCGTTGCTAACTCGGCAGCGGAAAAAATAGCGAGTGCCCTAGAGCAAACCGTTGTAGTATTGGTTGGAATACATGTTGACAACGCGACCTCTGACCAAATCACTTCAATTGTTTCTGCAGTTGACGATATGGTAGATGAAGTAATTAACCACAATCAAAATGCTGAATAATCTACAAGATGTCACAAAGCTTGGTTTTCAATTTGCGAGTACGTTTCAAATCATTTGGCCCCCTAAAACGATTACTTCCTTCTTCTGAAATGTATCTAGATATCCCTCTCGATTCAACAGTCAATGACGTAATTGATAGAGTTCTTGAAATTGGGGGAAAAGAATTTGAACGGCTTATTATGAATAATGGAAAGCTGAGTGGAAATTTGATTGTGCTTGTTAACAAAACCGATATTGACCGACTTGATGGATTAGACACCCGATTATCTTCAGGTGATTTGGTGACAATTCTACCTCATGTACAAGGAGGTTAGAGAATTGGCACAATTTTATCTTGAAACTTATGGGTGTGCTTTAAACAAATCCGACTCGGATATAATTGTCGGTCGTCTTGGTAAGCTTGGAGTTTCCAGAACCTTCGATTTACAAAAGGCTGATGTGGTAATTATTAACTCGTGTGGGGTGAAAGAACCTACCGAGGATCGTATTATCCATAGAATCCGAGAACTTCGAAAAATTGGACAACCTATGATTATCACAGGATGTCTCTCGAAAATTGCATTTGATAGAGTACGTCGTGCTTTAGATTCCGGTGGTGCCATACTCGGCCCACAAACAATTGATTCTCTTGGCCCCATCTTTTTTCGCGTTCTTGAAGGAGAAAAAAACATCGTCAATCTTGAATCTGATTCAAGCTCCAAGCTGCGATTCTTTTTGGGCCCGCCTAACTCAGTAATATGTACCATTCCCATCTGTGAGGGATGTTTAGGTAATTGTGCATATTGTGCTGTCAAATTTGCTCGCAGTGACGTATGCAGCTATTCTATCGCTGAACTATACGCTATTACAAAACAGTGTGTACATCAAGGATATCAGGAAATAAGGCTTACTTCACAAGATGCAGGTGCATTTGGATACGACACTGGGGAAAGTCTTGTTGACCTTTTGAGGAGATTGGATTCGATTTCTGGACAACATCGTTTTCGTATTGGAATGTTCAATCCTAATCTTGTAATTGACAATTTACTCGATATTCTTAATGTGATGAAATCCAATCATTTCTTCAAATTTTTCCATGTGCCTTTACAATCGGGAAGTAATCATATTTTGGAATTAATGAATCGTAGATATTGTGTTGAGGATTGGGGAAAAGTAATCCGCACAATTCGCGAACATTTTCCTTCCGCCACAATTGCAACCGACATAATAGTTGGCTTTCCGGGAGAATCTGATGATGACTTTGAAAATACCCTGCGAATCTTGAAAGAATTTTCCCCCACATTAGTAAATATCTCAAAGTATGGAGACCGTCCTGGGACTATTGCATCTCAGTCACAAGAGAAGGTTGATACGCTTTTGAAGAAGAATCGGAGTAGACAACTCTCTCGATTTGTCTCATCACTTACTCGGGCTGAAAATAAGAGCTGGATTGGATGGTCGGGTCCAGCTATAGTTACTGAATGTGCTCCTAAAGGAGGATATGTTTGTAGGAACTCTTCATACAAGTACATTGTCGTGAATAAGTCGCTTTCCCTTGGTGATGTGATAAAAGTCCGTATAGTTGACTCTCATAAGACGTATCTTTCTGCAATCACAATTCCCTAGACCTGATTGAAATATCAACAGCTTTTCCGACCTGAGCACTTCGCCTAGCTGCTTCTACAACTTGAAGCGCTGCAATTCCATCATCAAGTGTTACTTTTGGATTTTTACCAGTACGTAGACAATCTATGAAGTCTGTTAGGGCTTCTCTGACTGGTTCACCATATACCTTAATTGTAGCTCCTCTCTCGGGAAGGTTGATTGCTCTGCTATCAGCAGAAGGCTCTTGATCTAAGTCTTGCACTTTGATTATTTGCCCAAATAAATCCAGTACGAGTGTTCCCTTCGTACCTGAAACATCCATGTTTCGTTTTCTGCCTGCGTATTGTCTTGAGAGATGGAAAAAGTGCTCGGTCCCATTGGCAAACTTAACCATTACCGCTCCTGCATTCAGGATACCTTCATTCATTTGACATTGTGCATAAAGTTTTGCAGCCCCAGTACTGATTCTAGTCATAATATCGAAGTCATGCACTCCAATATCTTCAAAGACATCTCCAAGTGATGGAATTCGTTTTGGTTGAACAAATCCTCTTCTATCATGAATTACTGCAGTAGGTTTTCCTATTACTCCTTTTTTAATTAGATGAATAGCTCTTTCCACAATCGGATTGTAGATCTCAGTATGCGAAACAAGTCCAATTTTATTTTCTTTCTTTAGAGTTTTGACTACCTCTTTGGCATCCGAAAGATTACTGGACAATGGTTTCTCGATCATAATCCCTTTAATACCCGCAAATCTTTTTGCAACATCTTTTGCTATATCTGCGTGGGTAGGAGTTGGGGTTGCAATAATAACTGCGTCTAGATTACATGTTTCAATCATCTTTTCATAGTCATCAAAAGCTTTTACTCCATAATTTTCAGCTTCTTTCTTAGCTAATGATATATCAAGGTCTGAAACCGCACTTAGAGCATGCATACTTGCAAGAATTCTTGCATGGATTCTTCCCATATTTCCAGTTCCGATAATACCTATTTTTGGTATCTTCATAAAATATCATCTCTCAAGATATCCAAAAGGCCGACTGTTTGACCTTTATACCTTCCCACATAGTTCAAAATTATAGCTTCATGCACTTCTGCATCAGTGTATTTCACTGTTCTTTGATGATGCCCTTAAATTGCTTAATCTCTATCTATTAACAGAAATGTTGTGATATGGGCTGAATCGAATTGGCCTAAGCATAAGATAATCATCGCTCATTAGACCTCCTTACTCTTATGCTTCAATTGCTCCACGCCCACTATCAAGGCCTAATCAGCTCCCAGTCACATATTATTCCCCGTGGCTCGTCTGTTCTGGATGAGCCACTCACAATCATGACATTTTCTGGACAATTCGTTCTGTTATAATGAAAATGGTGCGGAGGGCGTGATTTGAACACGCGAACCCCTACGGGACTAGGCCCTCAACCTAGCGCCTTTGGCCTGGCTTGGCAACCTCCGCAAAATGATGCGAGGCCAAGTAAGGGGTTGATTACTGTTCGTTGATAATTCAGTGATAAGGATTTCTATCAATCGATAGAATTTCATAATCTGAGGATGAGAGTTCTGGTATTTCCAGATCTCATTAAAAATCAGCTGTATTATCTGGTTGCAGCTGCAAACCACTCAAAAGGAGGGAGTGATCTCTTATTATCTCGTTTCTTCTTTTCTTTTTCTGTATCATCTTTTTTCATTTTTTCACCTTCTGCCTATAAACTTCCTTTTTGAACACGAATAAATCTAATGGCTTCTGCACAATTAAACTGCTTGAAAACCATCTCTTTAAAGAAAAAGGAGCCCCGGGCGGGATTTGAACCCGCGACATTCTGCTTACGAAGCAGACGCTATAGCCACTAAGCCACCGAGGCAATATATCCGCGAGTTTCAGTATTCCAGTTATAAAACTTTATCATGGAACTACAAGGATACTTCTTGAGGCTTTTTGATGAAATTAAAAGAGCTTGGTGAGCGATCTTTCCTGAAAGACATAAGTCATTTGGTCAGAAAAATGTCTGGGGCAAGATTAGGATTTGATGATGATGCATCTGATATTCCCCTTTCCGATGATAAAAATTTGGTAATAAATGTGGATACTTTTGTTGCAAAGACAGATTGGTTGCCTGGAATGACCGAGGCTCAAGTTGGTCGGAAAGTTGCAGTAATGGCTCTTAGTGATATTGTAGTAAAGGGGGCAAAGCCAGTCGCGACATTACTTTCGTTATGTGTACCAGATGATTATGATGTTTCAAAAGCTAAAGAACTAGTCCGTGGTTACTCTCAATACTGCTTGAAGAATAGCTTACTTCTAGTTGGTGGTGATTTGGGGACTAGTGATGATATCATTCTAACAGGTATTGCTTTAGGAATTGCCCCTCCACTTGGTATTGTGCCTAGAACTGGTGCAAAACCTGGTGATATCGTTGCCGTCACAGGACGTTTCGGTCTGACATCAGTAGCTTATGAAATTCTACTCAACAAGCTTGAAGCTAAAGAAACCTTACGAAAACGAGCTTTGACAGCAGCATTCAAACCTGAACTTGATTTTCAATTTGTACGCAAACTTGCAGAAATTGGTGCGATTACATCTTCTATGGATAGTAGTGATGGACTTGCCATCACTCTTCACACGTTAGCACAACAAAGTGGATGTGGATTAATTATTGATGATATTCCAGATGCAGTTGGCGTCCTGGAATTTTCTCGCCAACATAATCTTGATACGAATAAGATGATTTTCGGTGGTGGAGAAGAATTTATTCATGTATTGACCATCCCTTCTGATTGTTGGGAAGACTCTCTGAATCTAGCGAGATTGAGTAATATACCCTTACAGCCGATTGGAAAAGTTGTTGCTAATGAAGGAATAATTCTCGAAACCGCAAAAGCATCTATTAAATTACCTGTTTATGGTTATGACACCTTCTTGGAGTGGACCTAATCTGGAGCGGATAATCCTTGTTGATGGATACGTAGATGAACCTACATGTTTGGGTGTACCTCCCTATCTTAGCATCTACCCCAGATATATTGCTGGTGCTATTTGGACCCATTCACCTACCACCGAGATACACTATGTGACAATAGATCAGGTGCGAAAAAGTTTCGAAAAAGCTCACACGTCATGGACTTCCGCAGATCTGATTATTCTTATCGCGGGCATGATTGTTCCTGGAAAATATCTTGGAGGTACTCCTATTTCTCTAAGAGAAGCAAAAGAGATATTCTCTGCAGAATCCTTATCGACTATTCCCAAAATACTAGCTGGCCCATGGGGCCGATTCGGCTGCGGTCTTCAAGGTGGTCAGCTAGCAAAAAGTGCTGATCTTCTTAGTCCTCCTTTTGATATCATCATTGATGGGGATTCAGAGGTTGTAATTGGCAATCTGGCTCGTGACTGGAAGTTAAATAACCTTGACCCATCTATCACTAGAACGAGTGCAGATGAAATTGAAGAATATATTCGCCGAGGAAGTAGCATTGTTACACAATATTTTGGACATTCTATTGGCTATCTTATCTGTGAAATTGAAACCTATCGTGGTTGCCCACGATTTGTAAGTGGTGGATGCTCCTTCTGTATCGAACCTCTATATGGAGTTCCACAACAACGTTCGGCCAAAAACATCATTAAGGAGGTTGAATGCCTGTATCAGCAAGGAGTTAGGGCTTTTAGAATTGGTCG
The DNA here is from genome assembly GCA_014728035.1 of Promethearchaeota archaeon. GTDB lineage: Archaea > Asgardarchaeota > Thorarchaeia > Thorarchaeales > Thorarchaeaceae > SHMX01. The sequence continues at coordinate 183,193 of WJMJ01000059.1, forward strand.
TCAAGCTGATCTTTTCACCTATGGGTCTCCAGAAATAGGTGTTGAGGAGTTTCCAACTCCTAATCCTCAATTAATAGAGGAGTTATTTTCAGGGATACGTAGAGTAGCTCCTGAACTTAGTGTATTGCATATAGATAACGTAAACCCCGGAACTGTTGCTCGACATCCTTTTGAGAGTAAACAAGTAGCTAAAATAATTATCAAGTATCATACAGCTGGTGACGTTGCAGCTTTTGGTGTTGAGTCATTTGATTCTGAAGTAATCAAACGAAATAATCTAAAAGCCACTCCAGAGGAATCACTTAGAGCTATCCGTTTACTTAATGAGGTTGGTGGCATGAGGCCAAGTTGGGGTCTACCTCATCTTTTGCCTGGAATTAATCTACTCTATGGACTACCAGGTGAGAGTAAAAAAACCCTTTCTCACAACATCGAATTCCTCAAAAAACTGCTTGAAGAAGAGCTTGTTATTCGAAGAATAAATGTTCGTCAGATAATTGGTTTCTCTGGTACAAGTGTCGGTGAACAGAAAGGGAAACGTATCAAACCAAATAGATTCCATCATCATAAAAAACAGATTCGTGATAGCATTGATAGAGTTATGATTAAGCGAGTTGCACCTGCTGGAACAATCATCACGTCTGCTTTTCTTGAACGTGTTGATGGGAAAATGGGTGTATTTCGCTCGCTTGGAACTTATCCTCTTCAGTGCCATTCTCCTATTGATGTGTCATCAAAAAGTCCTGTGGACCTTTTTGTAGTTGATCATGGACCTCGGTCTTTGACAACATTACCATATCCTCTAAATGTGTCAGAGGCATCACTGGCTCACTGGAAGAAGATACCTGGTTTTGGTGCAAAACGTGCAGCTCGAATAAAAAGCTCTCAGAACATCCAATCTTTAGAAGATCTTCAGTCACAATTGGATGTGGACATACCTAGTTGGCTACAGCATGCCTTAACTTTTGACTAGAATTAATGGCGGGCCCGGCCGGATTCGAACCGGCGACCTCTAACTTAGAAGGCTAGCGCCCTATCCAGACTAGGCAACGGGCCCTGTCTGTTGCACAGAAATGTTTAGTCATAAAGCTTTCCGATTGGTGCCTTTTTTGGATACTGTTTTCTGAAAATGTTAGTTTTAGTTTTGTTCAAGAAACTCTATAGAGTTTATCTTCACGATATGATGAAATCGGGTGGAAACAGCACGAAGTACTCTACAACAATGCAAAGAAGAATACCGCTAAAAACAAGACTCCGGCCCCAAGACACATTGGCTGATGTAAACCAGAGTATGCCTCCTGCTAAGACTATCATTACTCCTCCAACAGCTCCTATGAATATCAGAAAGTCCCAAATCTCAATGAAATATCCTGTAATCAAGCTCAGAAAATCGGATATAGGGCTCAATAATTCTACATGAAACATTTAGACACCTGCAGTAGTGTCCAGCTGATCCAATATAAACTCGTGAAGAAAGACAATCACATGTTGCCTGCTAGCCCCTCACAAAAGGCTAGTACATTCTTTCCTAAATCTTCATGATTGTACCCGCCCTCTAGAATTCCATACCTTTTTCCATCACAGTTGTCTTCTGCAAATTCGTACATCAAGAAGCCGATTTTCTGAAATGTTTCTGTGGCTAGATTTGATCCCCAACATTTGATATATTGGTCAAAACCTGCAGATGCTGCAATTATATCAACATCAGGGCTAGATGAAAGAGCATCTTTTATTTCTCTCAGATATGCTGCATCACCATTGCTGCGCGGATTGCAGATTACAAAGCATGAATCCTGTTCAAGGATATTGATATTTCCATCTCCCGTATGAAGATCAAAATCAAGAATGAATGCGCTAGAAATCAGATTTTTTCTTTTTAATTCTAGAACGCTAATCGCCATATTGTTAAAATAACAGAATCCCCAGTAACTATTACGAGATGCATGATGTCCTGGTGGTCGAATAAGCCCAAAAGAACTACCCTCTTTCATTGCAATTTCGGCAGTAAGTATAGCTCCCCCCGCTGCTAATAGTGCAGTTTCATATAGGTTAGCACGAGTCGTTGATTCGCTCTCACGCTTAACACTTCTTATGATTTTCTCATCATGTGCCAATAGAATCTGATTTTCTGTAGCAGGATCTGGAATGACAAAGTCATAATTTGGATTTTCTTTTAGGATTTCAATTGCACTATCAAGTCTTCCAGGAGCTCCCGCAGGAGTATGGTCGTATGATTCTTTCATGAGTGGATGGTAGACGATTTTCACACCTACTAGATTATCATTATCACTTTTCTTTTTGTTGATTCTATTGAAAAAAGTCAATCCTGCAAGGAGAGATTAATTGATTCCTAATTAAATTGAGAATAACTAAAAATAATGAGAATGGGAGACAGGATGCTTCCTGCACTCCCTTAATAAACTAGAGAGTATTTCTGAAGTAGAGTTCAACTAACCGAATAAGCTACCCATTCCGGCTGTAAATTCCTCTTCTTCTTCGTCCTCGTCTTCTTCCTTCTTCTCCTCGGCTTCAGCTTCAGTACCGCCGCTTGCAGCTGGTGCTGCGGCTGCGACTGGCATGGCTGCAGCGCTCTTCAAGGCATCATCAATATCGACACCATCAAGTGCTGCGAGCAGAGCTTTAATTCTACCTTTATCTGGTTTAAGACCAGCAGCTGTAAGAACCGCGTCCATGCTTTTATCGTCAACTGATTGACCTGCTTTGTGGAGCAGAAGTGCTGCGTATACGTACTCCATTTCTATTACCTCTTTTTCTTAGCCGAATAGGCTACCCATTCCGGCTGTTGCTTCTTCTTCTTCCTCTTCTTCCTCCTCCTCTGGTTCATCTGTTGGCTCATCAGAGACGGCCGGTGTGGGTGCTGCGGCTGCAGCACTTTGAACCTGGCTGAGGACTTCAGCGGGGATTGCATCTGGGTCTTTTTCAGCAAGAGCACTTGCCAGAGCAAATGCTTGTGAATTTGCCTTTGATAAGAACTCACCAAGCATATCGGGTTCGAAGAAACCAACCTCTAGGGCTAGTACTTTTGCGTCCGAATTGGCTTTTGCGAGTATCAGTGGAATTGTGTCTGTGGTTGGATAACCACTATTTACTGACAGATTTACAGCATACTGGTGTCCCAGTAAGACTTGTTCAAATAGACTTTCTAGGTCGATTTCAAAGTCTTCTGCAGTTAGAACTGCACCATCTGTATAGGCTGCCACGAGCTTCAGCTGAAGCTCCATTGGTTCTATTCCAAGTCTTCCAAGCATCTGAGCCATTGCGTTAGACACCACTTCACCTGCTTCTACTGCAACAGTATCTTCAGTGATGTGAATAACACCACCTTTAACCCGGGAGGGTATATCAAGACCTGCAAGTTCTGTAATGAACGGTCCTGGTGCAACACCAGTGTTCATTGCAGGGACAATGATGTCTTTTGGGGTTGTTTGCCCTCCTTTTGCAGGAGCAGCTGCTTTATTCTCAGCAAGAAACTTACTTAGAATGAAAGGATCTTGGTCACTGAACACAAAGGCTACTGGGCCTTTTACAAAGTCAGATAATCCTTTGATACCCTTGGCTTTTGCATCCTCGATTGCTCTTCGCATGAGGGTGTTACGAGCCATTTTGATTTTTGCAGAGCCTCTGAGGCTTTCTCTGATACCCTGCAACTGTTTTGCCCCAACACCTTCAACATTGACAAGACCAACCATTTTGCTCTCTTGGATTGCAGACGTGAGTTCTTTGACAGCATCCCGCTTCCATTGAGGTATTACACGTTCTTCTAATGCCATTCATGTACACCTCTCATTGTATTTCGATTGCAGGACCCATGGTGGTCTTAACATATACCGAATCAACACGTTCGGACAGTCCCTTGTTCTCAACAAAATTGAGAACGGCCTGTATGTTTTCTGCAATCTCTTCATCACTCATCTTAACATGGCCTACCTTAACATGAAATGTGGGAGTATTTCTCATTACTATTCGAACAGTTTTGTGGTACTGTTCAACCACACCTGTCAATTCGGCCTGGGGTGGGAATGGTTTGGGCATTTTTCCTCGGGAACCCAAGACCTGTCCAAGATATCTGCCAACAAGTGGCATTGCATCTGTAACAGCTATGAAGAAATCATAGCTTTTAGCTAGGCTCTTACGTGTCTTCTTGTCTTCACCTATCTTGGATATCTCATCTTTTGATACCACTCTTGATACTCCAGCTGCTTCTGCATTAGTGGCAAACTCACCGTCTCCAAACGCGCATATTTGAGCTGGAGGATATAATGCTTGAGGCAATACAAGTTCATCTTTGAATCGGTTCTCATTTTTTGAGAGGTCCATTTCTTTTCGTCTGAAATTGACTGCAATGTCGATACTCTGGTCGAAATTGATTCCTCTTTCAAGACCTTTCTCCCGTGCTTGTGCTACGGCAGTTTTTATCTCGTCAGTACTATATGACATGTATTCATGCCTCCCTAAGTGGCTCGTCTAGTTGTTCATCCCATTTACCATCTCGGACCTCTTGTTGAAACTCTTTTGCCATTTTGCCTTCAATTGTAACACCCATTGAAACACAGGTGCCTGAAACAATCATAACAGCAGTTTTCATAGTCAGAGCTGATATATCCGAAGCTTTTCCCTTTGCTACATTTTTCAGTTGGTCAATGGTAAGGTCTCCAATTATTACCTCGTTTGGTTCGCCTGATCCACCTGATTGCCCGATCTCTTTCAAAATCAGTGCACTGGTTGGTGGTGTTCCGACATCTACCTCAAAGCTTTTAGTGGCTGGGTCTACAGTGATTGTTACTGGTACTTTCAACCCCACAAAGGGTTGAGTTACCTCATTTATCTTTGTAACCACTTGGAAAATGTTAACACCTGTAGGACCTAAAGCCGGACCAATTGGTGGTCCTCCGGAGGCTTTGCCTCCTTCTACCATTGCCTCTACTACTATTGGTTTTTCACTCACAATAATCACGACTCCTGCTGCAGTATCTTAGGTGATTTTGAAGCTCACCATATAGGTCGACCTTCCATGTAAAACAAGTGTTGAATTCATTCAGGTCTACTGCATACATTGTCACTTTTCTTCACCCCGGACATGATTTCTAATTCATGTCGAATTAAGGAGTTAATGAAAGCGAGAGAACTCTCGTTTTAAGAGTTACGGACTGTCCATCATTCTGCGTATATTCTATTTTAAAAAATAAGAAAAAGAAGGAGTTTTTTACTCCTGTCTTTTAGTTGAAGTTTATAGTATATTTATTATCTAGTCTCGTGCCCAGAATGAATCATCATCGAGAGAGTCATCTTCTACTTTGTCATCATCACTCTCTTCTGTATCTTCATCCTTTGGTTCCGATTTTGCTTTTTCAACAAGTTTTGCAAAATCTGCATGAACACGAACTGGAATTGTATACGGGCTATCTAATAGCTCTAGGATTAGCTCCTCTTTAGCACTATCTACACGAGATACTTTGGCACGTTCTCCATTGAATGGTCCTGAAATGATTTCCACAACATCATCAATGGAAATGCCTTCTGCAGCTGGCTTTGGAACAAGAAACTTATCGATTTCTTCAAGCGTTACCTTTCCGCCAACTCTTCCTCGTACATGAGGAACTCCAGATATTGCAATCTCTACATCTCTAAACTCTTGTGTTTCGATGAATACATACCCTCTGAGAGTTTCGGGGACTAAGATAGCTTTCACTCTTCCCAGAAGCTGATTCTGAGAAACTAAATTTGGTTCTCCATCTTTTCCCTTTTTACATTTCTTCATGTGGGTTTTAGTATCTTTTTTAGTGGAGAATTGTTCTTTACAGAAGGGGCACTCCCATACATCGGTTTCACCAATAACTGCTGTTGTGATGAGATCAGTTACTCCTTTCTCTTGACCGATTGTTGTTCGTACAGCGTAGATACTTGTTCTCGGTGGCAATTCTTTGCCTCCTATTTTATTATATAGTTGTTAGACTCACTTCGAGTCCTATTATCCTGGAAGCTGACCCCATTCTGATGTTAGTAGGGTCATTAAGATTTGTATAATGAAGCTGAGCATTCCTACCAGGACCATTGCAAGAAGACTAATCTTAGTGCTTGTCCAAATCTCTTCTCTGGATGGTTTCTGAGCTAGTTTCAGAATACGTCTGCTGTCATTTATGAAATCGCCAATTCCCAATATGGTTTCACATCCTAGGTACTACCGACTCAGTAGTGCCGGAATCATCTTCCATCTTTTCTAGTATGCTTTTAATACTTGCTGAGTGTCTATGTCAGTCTTGATAGGCCAAAGTCTGACTCCAAATCCTCAGCTAATGGGGGGACGGGTTCTGTGCCAGAGTCGAAAACATAGGGAGAATTGACTCCAGAGGCAATTATTGTGACTCGGAGACGGTCTTCTAGTTCTGGTACTATCAGTGCCCCATATATCACTTCAGCTCCTGGATTTGCCTGCTCTGTAACCAACTCCACCACGCGTTTAGCTTCCATCAGCTGAAGATCAGTACTACCACTAACATTCACGAGAATATTTCTTGCATTTTCAATAGATACATCGATGAGAGGATTGCGTAATGCATTGTAGACTGCTTCTTCAGCACGTTCTGGACCTTGTCCTTCACCAAGAGCAATAATCGAAACACCTCCGTTCTTCATAGTGGTTCGCACATCTGCAAAATCTAGATTGACCAACCCAGGTTTTGAAATCAATTCTGCAATACCCTTCACAGCTCTAACTAAGACTTCATCTGCTACCATGAATGCTTCTGGCATAGAGAGATCTGGAGCAATTTCAAGCAGTTTCTCATTGGGAATAGCTATTAATGTGTCTACATAGTCCATTAATGAGTTTAGTCCTTTTGTGGCATTTCTTTTTCGAGTCGAACCTTCCACCTCAAAAGGCAAACAAACTATAGCTACTGTTAAGGCACCGTTCTCTTTCGCTGCTTTTGCAATTTGTGGTGCAGCTCCTGTTCCGGTTCCTCCTCCCATACCTGCAGCAATGAATACAAGGTCCCCTCTAACAATATCTTTGATTACTTCGTAAGTTTCAATTGCTGCTGCTTCGCCAATTTCTGGATTATTTCCTGCACCAAGTCCTCCACACTTTTCTTTACCTAAGAGCAACTTGTGATGAGCATGACAGAAGTAGAGGTCTTGTGCATCAGTGTTTACTGCAAGAGTTTCAGCACCCTCTACACCTACTTCCATCAATCTTGTTATTGCATTATTGCCAGCTCCTCCAACACCAACCACAAGAATTCTCGCACTTACATTTTCTAGCAAGTCAGCAAGTTCTTCATCTGTTGTCTGTTGACGTGATGTCCTTCTAGTTGGGGTTGATCTAGAAGGGATAGTATCACGTCTGGCACTTGATCCGTTGAGTACTTCTTCGAGTAATGGATGCATTTGTGTCACTCACACCTAAACGTCTGATTTGTTGATGTATTATGCTAACAAAAAGTAGTGTAGTCTTCTGGTTAGTATGTGGGTAATACATGGTCAAATTATCGTCTTTTTGAGCCAAAGGTTCTAAGAATTGCTCCAATATCCACATCGAATTTTTTGAGAAGACTAGCGGTTTGATTTAAGGAAGGCTGCCCTCTTTGTGCACCTGACTCCGTAATAGTAAGAGCAGCCACAGCATTTGCCATATGAAGGGCTTTTTCGATATTCTCTGCACGTGTCCAGGCCGTCACGAACCCAGCTGCAAATGCATCTCCCGCTCCTAATGTGTCTTTTACGGGCACTTCGAACACTGGCGAAGTATAATATTCAAAACCATCTGTTGCTATAGCACCTTCAGCACCCAACTTGATAATCACAATACCTGGAAATGATCTAGCTAGAGATATCAAATCAGATTGCTTTGGTTCTAATTTGAAATGCTGTTTGAGTTCACTTCTATTGAGGAATAAAAGGTCTGTATGTGGTAAGACCTTTGAAAAATCAATTCGGTCCCCTGTTCTGCCGGGGTCAAGCGAAAACACAATACCATTAGTGGTTGCTATTTTCATTGCTTGATTTGCCATTTGTTGAAATCCTCCAGCAACATGGATTACTCGAGCTCGAATAATTGAGTCCATGTCAAGAATACTTTGATTCAGAAATCTGTTAGCACCCGGTTGACTGATTACAAAAGACTCGTTCTGTTTGGACCGAACCAACATAAAGACTCCTGTTGGTTGGTTTTCTAATACTAGAATTGATTTGGTTTCAATACCCATCTTGGCTATTTCTTTGAGTGCTATTTGTCCGTAGACATCATCACCAATACAACTTACCAAACCTGACTTTATTCCAAGTTTTGCTAACTGCATTACAAAATTTGCGGCTGATCCTCCAAATGAGATTTGGCCATCATGTCCTATTATGTGGTCGGATTTTTTGGGTAGTTTTTCAATATCTATTGTTATATCAATATTGATTCTGCCTATCCCAATTACTTCTACGGACAAACTATGCGCCTCTTAGATTGTAAGAACCATTATCGCTTTTTGAGCATGGAGCCGGTTCTCAGCCTCATCAAATACCACACTATGTTTGCCATCCATCACACTATCTGTTATCTCTTCATTTCTGTGAGCAGGTAAGCAATGCATCACAATCACATCTTGTTTTGCCGATGCAACTAATTGGTCATTTACTTGAAATGGCATCAATGCATCTTCTTTTTTCTCATCTCTTTCTTGACCCATACTGAAGAAGGTATCCGTATAGATTACATCCGCATCCGCAACAGCAGCATGTGGGTCGTTCTCAATAGCAATTGTGGTGTTATACCTTTCACTGAGCTCGTTGGCCTTTTTCACGATTTCTTTTGATGGAGTATATCCTTTTGGAGACCCGATTACAACATCCATCCCCATGATGGTACATCCTTGCATAATTGAGTTGCTAACATTGTTAGAATCTCCAACATATGTTATCTTCAGTCCCTGCAATCTTCCTTTGTGTTCTTCAATAGTAAGCATATCTGCCATTATTTGACATGGGTGTAATAGGTCTGATAATCCATTAATTACAGGGACCGTGGCATGTTTAGCTAGGTTGACTACTTCATCATGTCCATAAACCCGTGCCATAATACCATCACAATATCTGCTCAATACTTGTGCAGTATCTCCAATTGTTTCGCCTCTTCCAAGCTGAGTGCCACTCGGGCTGAGGTATAGGGCATGTCCTCCTAATTGGGTCAGTCCCACCTCAAAAGATACTCTCGTTCTCGTCGAGGACTTCATGAAAATCATAGCTAATGATTTCCCCTTGAGTAGCTCGTGGGGCTCTCCGCGTTTTTGTTTTCGCTTTAGATCATGGGCTGTATCTAAAATTCGCCGCAGTTCATATCTTTCGAAATCTGCGAGATCAATAAAGTGTCTACCTTTTAGGCTCAAGATTATTACCTCTGACCAGTTACTATGTTTCGGTCATAGCAACTCAGTAATAAAATTGTCCCATTATCACTTTTCACCAACTAGCCTCTTTGCAAACCACTCGGGATCAAAATCTCGCAAGTCATCATAAGTCTGCCCCACACCTACATAAACTACGGGTTTGCCAGTCACATATGCAATCGACAATGCAGCTCCCCCTGATGGATCTGCATCCACTTTTGTTAAAATAGCTCCGTCGATACCGATTGCCTGATTGAACTCATTTGCTTGAGACAGTGCATCATTTCCTGCAAGAGCATCACCTACAAACATTTTGATATCGGGATTTGCTACTCTTGCGATTTTCTGCATCTCAGCTATGAGATTCTTATTTCCCTGCATTCTCCCTGCTGTATCAATCAAAACGATATCTATTTTTTTAGCTGTGGCATGTGCAACAGCATCATATGCAATAGATGCCGAGTCCGAACCATAACCTTGTTTGATAACTCTGATTCCCAAATTTTGAGCATGTTTCTCTAATTGTTCGATACTTCCTGCACGAAATGTATCTCCTGCAGCAATAACTATAGAGAAACCATGATCTTTGTACATCTTTGCCATCTTTGCAAGTGTAGTTGTTTTTCCTGTTCCATTAACCCCTACAAACAATATGACTGTAGGTTCACCTTTCATTTTTTTATCTCTGGCGAAAATTAGTGGATCAAGCGGATATTCGGGAGTGAGTACTTCTAAAATCGAATCATATATGGCTTTTTTGAAAATCTTTGTGAGATTTTCTAATCTTCCCGTCCGTTTTCCAAGCAATTTTTCTTTGGTCAATTCACAAATATGTTCAGCTACTTGAACCGCAACATCATTCTGTAATAGGACCATTTGGATTTCCCAAACAGCATCACTCAGATTCTGTTCATTAAGCTCCTTTGTAGTTGCTTTTGTGACAGCACCATCAATGGCACCACGGAGCTTGTCGAACAATCAATCATTACTCTCCTTGTTGTAACATTGCAGCAATCTGCTGTAGTTGATTCTCTAGCTGTGCCTGATATCCCAAATACTTTTGATACTCTTCTCTGATTTTTCTCTCTTGGTTTCTTAGGTTTTTGATGGAAGATTCTATAGAGTCATGAGCAGCTTGAGTCTTCTGTTCAATACTAATTTCGCTTCCAATAGCCCGTGTTACTTTTTGGGGATTGACTATTTTGACCTCAATGAATATATTTCCTCCAACATTCATCAAGACCTGTTCATCTTTCTCCTTTTTCATAACTTCTTTGAGAAAACTTAATCCAGAATCGTAATCATTCAAAAGCACTTGTATCCTCTCAATCTGCTGCTGAAGCACTTGTAGATTGTTTTCGACCAAGTCTTTTTGCATAGCAAGCTGCTGAAAGACAGCTCTGGGATCTTGACCCATTATACTTCGCTCTCCACACCAAGTAGTTTGCGAAGTTCAAGATTGGTAAGCTCTTCAGGTTCAATCTCCTTAATTGTTTTAATATCAATCTCTCTTCGCTTTACTCTGTGTCGACTACCGAGTTCCGACAGAACTCTTTCTTGAACATGTGATTCTTTATCAGCTAACATTTCGATATTGAATCTGTATGTTCGTCGTTTCTTCTTGTATTCTCCTATGGCTCGCCAGACCTTTCTACTCATTATAATCACCTATACAAATCCGAGTATTTGGCTAATATGTGCAAGTTCAACACCGGTCGTGTCTGTTCCTGCAATCATTCCATCAATATTTGCGAGGACTCCAAGTTTTGTGTATGGGGATCCTCTATTGACTGTGCCCACCTCGACATGGACTTTTAATAACTCCGATATCCTATTCATCTCTTCATCGGTTGCCATTGGATGCACTACTGCTCCACGATTTGTTATAATGGTATTCGCGCCTACAATAGGCAATTTTGCAACGGTCCCTGGATGAACTTCTACATCAAGGATATCTGAAATCTTTTTTCTTGATTTGGAATCAAATTCCGGATGGCATATTGCTCCATGATCATTTGCCAGAATTATATTTCCCATAGCTGTCATCTTACTATCAATCCAATCGACATTGATATCTGTATTTTCTTTAAGATAAGCAAATTCTTCATCAGTTGTGGTGTACGGTAGTAGCATTCCATGTGAATTGGCTACTGCTACCAAACCTATAGCATCAAGACTTGCTATTGTTGATTGAATTATTGGAAGATTGAATGCTCGTTCAAATACTTCAAGAGCCTTTTCAGACATATTTGGACTGATACATATCATTTGGTCTGTAACGACTCCAAAGGCTCCTACGTTAACATCGCCCTCGAAGTCTGTACGGGCGATCATATATCAGTTACCCCTCCGCTAAATAAACTCTGACAAGATTATCAGAATTCTTTGTGACTCTGATTCTGATTCTTCGGGGTGGTTTTTCTATTCCTCTGCTCCAAAGCCTTCTATTCACTTCGGGTTGAATCTCGAGTTCTTCTGGTTTCATATGTCTTTCAACGAATTTACGTAGAATCTTTACTGCACGGTTTGTCCTGCGAAGTCTTGTTCCTGTCCAGTATGCCTTTCTTAATGGCACGGTGTAAATCCTCTCATCTATGATTTCTTCTTCAGGCAGAAACTCATCTGCAACAACCTCTTCTTCTTCTACCTCGTCTGGAGTAGTAATCTCCATGTCTGGTAAATCTTCTTCAATATCAATTTCCATTTCTTCTGCCATTGCAAACACCTTTTACGGCTTCAATTTCGTGCTACGCCAGTGGCGTTGTTTTGGGTTTCTTCTTATTTTCCCACTAGTTTTCATGATGACCCAGGTTGGTACACTACTGTTGGACTTGAGAGCTTTAGCCATCCTGAGTTTCTTTGGGAGTGATTTGTTTCGTGCCATTCTATTCACCTTTGTTCTACCGGAATTTTATCTTTCGTTCGCGTTCTCGTCCTTGCAATTGTTTAAGGAGTTTCTTAAGCTGATCATCAGTTACTTTTCCTCTGAGACGTCCAGAAGAAGCCAGCTGAATAAGCTGGTATTCAATCTGCTCTGCGAATTGAGGTTTGACCATTCTGATGTTGGTAAGCCTTGAACGGGCATCAGGAGTGAGAATCTGCCTAAGAATTGCTTCTTTTTGAGCTTCTGCTTCTGCCTGCTTTTGTTCCTGCAATTGCTCTTGGGTAGCCTGCTCTTTAAGTGCAGCAAGCTTCCGTTCACGAATTGCATCAAGCTCATCATCACTCATCTATGTCACTATTCCTAATACTTCTCTAATGCTGGAATCGCCTTTGAAAGTTCAGCTTTCAACCCAGATGAAAGCTTGTCCATATATGACCTTCCAATGTCAGTAAGTACTCTGCCTTTGTTACCTTGTTTCTTTATGAAACCGGCTCTTTCAAGCTGTTGAAGTGCTGTACGTACTATTGCTCCACTGCCGCGATGAAATCTACTTGGTTTTGATCCCCTTCGTTTTCTACCTCCATAGCTGATACGAAGTCTTTCTGTACCAATTGGACCTCTTAGGTAGACCTTTCTCAAAATACTGGCACATCTTACATGCCACCAGTCATCTGATTCTGGGGCTCTTTCCTTATGGACTCCTGTTTTAACAAAATCCGCCCATTCGGGAGGTTTGATTTCTTTTCGGGATTTCAGCTCTTGTGCAAGACGCCGAATGTATATATTTGCTGGGATATCGTAGACAGTGGGCATTGTCAATCACCATTTCTGCTATGAGCAGGTCACAGCACTCTATCTAGGCTGATGGCCTAACTCAGAAGGCTGGAAACGCAACTTATGAGTTAACATAAAAGACTATCGTTGTAATCGGAATTTGAGTTTATCTTTTCCTTGGTCTGAATATTACAGCCGTATTTCCTCGAATTCCAATCAACTGTGCTTTGGTTTTGGAGCAGAGATTCACGAATATCTCCTTTTTTGGACCCATGTCTAGTGCACTTCTGAGCAAGCGCACTTTGATGTATTCGTGTCTTTTTAAGAGGCGTTTCGCCTCAGCTATCACTCTCTCGTTTAACCCTGCCTTTCCAATCTGCAGCATGGTCGGGTCTTGCCATGCCATGCCAACTCTTGTTGCATCGGGTTTAGTCATTCCAGTTCAATTCAATTTTCTAAACATGCTTCTTTAAGCTTGTCTTGTGACTAATATTCTCTTAATTGCTCCACAATTCTTGCATGTAATAGTCATATGCTTTGTTCGATTGTGACGAATACGCACTTGACAATTTCGACCATAAACATATACTGATCCACAATTCTTGCATATTCTTTGTCCTATTTCCTGAGGAAGTTTTATCCTGGCCTTTGCAGCAATTTTCCTTGCAGTGTTAACCCATTCTCTTGCAAGTTCTGGCCTAGATATTGCATATTTCTTTGCCTCTTTCCAAAGAACGTGAATCCGCTCTGTTGCAATTTCTATCCTTTTCTTTTTGGCTCTTCTTTTTACCATGTTATCTGTAATTGATTCATACTCCTTAAAACATTCTCAACTTATTGTGATGTAGGTGTGCTGATGCTACATATTATCCTCTTGGAATGTGGAATCGAACTGGTTCCCTCTGAACTTACCGCTCTAAAACCAGTTCAGAAACACGCGGGAAGGCGAAAGAAAAGACCTAACGACCTTCTTCTTGATCAATCATATCATGGAATGGTAATGCCCCGTCTTGAAGACCATGAAAGAAGAGGCCGACCAGACATCGTATATCTTTCACTTCACTCCTTACTTGAGACCCCGCTTTGTAAGCATGATGGTTTACGAGTCTATCTCCATCTACGCGATGGTCGTATTATACGGGTAAATCCCAAGGTGCGGATTCCACGAAATCAGGAACGTTTTAACGGATTAATAGAACAATTGCTTTCTATCGGAAAAGTTCCTCCTACTGGGGACATATTGTTAGAAGTCACAGACCATACACTTTCATCTCTACTTTCAGAAATCAAGAAATCTAGCACTTCTGTTGAGTGTTTTTTGGCTGATGAATCTGGCAGTGATACAACATTTAGTCAACTTGTCGAAATCTTTCCTGTTGAATTAGACCAATCTGTAGTTTTTGGTATTGGTGCTTTTCCTCACGGAGAATTCTCTTCTTCTGTCCGTAGCCTCTTTGAAACTCCCCTCTGTTTTGACAATGGTGTGATGATGGCTTGGCATGTCTGTGCAGAAATTTTGTGGGCATATTCAAAGAAATTTGAGATTATTCGTAAGCGATATGATACAGACTAATCTTTTCTTTCCCTGACACCACCCGCAACACATTGCATCACTTCATTGACCGTCAAGAACAATATCCTTAAATCTCTACAAAGTGGTCCGATTATCAGTCGTGTACAATCCTTACATGGCTTATCCGAACACCTCTCTCTGAGGTTTGTTCAAATATCTGTCTAAACATCGCGGTTGTTGTCTAGCCGTGTCAAACTTCTTGGCGCGGGGCGATGGGGCTAGGATTCCAGCCTTCCAAGCTGGTGGCCCGGGTTCAATTCCCGGCGACCGCACCATCTTCATCTCTTTTAATTTCCGTCAGCTTTGTCAATGAGTGATTTTGCAGTGCGCATGTGATTCTCTAGTGCTGCTTTATCATATGATTGACTCATGAGAGCAAGTACTTGGATTACTCCTGTAAGATTGAAGCTTCTTTTCTTGAGCATCTCAATTAGTCTTCTATCTGCGGAAGGACAAAGGACAGTATAATGGATTATTTTATCGAAACAGAGAACGAAACGTTTCCATAGGGGACTTCCTCTCTCTATGATATCTATTGCTTGGTTTCGATACTTCTGCCAATTTTTCTCAATTGCATTTAGCAACTGGTCGAAAAACGGCTCAAATTCGTTATCATTCAGTGTTGTTCTCAGAGATGTGAACAGACACATTGGATAGTATGGCACCTCTCCACTGGGATTATAGAACTCGTCTAAGCTAGCCACTCCCCAAGAAAAAGGAAAGAGCAAATAATAGCCTTGTGCCAAACCAACAATCTTCTTCTCTGACTGATTTTCTGCCCAGATTGAGAATATGCGAGTGCTCCGTTTATCGATATCTGGTATTTCTTTTCCCCATGGATGAATATTAGAGAAATCTATGACATATGGCCCTGTTTCTTCAGTGACATGAACCGTCCCTCTCTCAGTGGATTCATAAAGTAATTCAATTACACTTTCCGAGTCAAATTTTGCCATCTGATCAGATGTGGCTTGCTTCACTCTCCCATCATGAAAAATAATCTGCATCATTTAACCTCTAGCTATGTTGTTTCATTCTTTTTGAATGTATAAATTCACTGTGATTCATATCAGTATCACAACCTTTTTTTCCAATCTACTTAGAACTTTTCTCTGATTCACTCAGTACCAATAATCTTAGACTCACTCTCAGAGGCTTATTCATGGACTCCTTGAAACACAATGGCATTCTTGTACTTCGACCACCAGAACCACATGGTTTTGTAATAACAGTAAAAGGCAAAGAGATCACACTAGATAATCTACAGGAAGAGATGGCTATTGCTTGGGTTAAGAAGTTAGGAACTCCTTATGTTGAGGATCCCGTTTTCATTGAGAATTTCATGAGCGATTTTTCAAAGATGCTTGAACTTGATGATCCTCCCTCTACTGATGAAGTTGATTTCTCACAAGTAATCAAATATGTAGAATCCGAACGGGCTCGAAAAGAAGGGATGACCAAGGAAGAAAAGAAACAGGCAAGAGAAGAACGAAAAGTCATTCGTGAAGAGCTCAAAGAAAAATATGGCTATGTCTATGTTGATGGAGAACGAATGGAGCTTGCGAACTATCAGACTGAACCCTCTGGCATCTTCATGGGTAGAGGCGAACATCCTCTTCGTGGAAGATGGAAAGTTGGGGCTACTGAACAAGATATTACCCTCAATCTTAGTCCTGATGCAGAGATTCCTCCTGGTGATTGGGGAGAAATCGTCTGGAAACCCGATTGTCTCTGGATTGCGAAATGGAAAGATGAACTGACTGGAAAAAACAAGTACATCTGGTTTCATGATAGCACCCCTATAAAGCAAGAGCGTGAAGAAGCAAAGTTTGACAAAGCTGTTAAATTTGAAAAAAGGCTGGATGAGGTCCGTGCACATATCTCAAAAGGACTTCTTTCCGATGATTCAAAAGTCCGTATGATTGCTGCGGCATGTTATCTTATTGACCGGCTCAGTCTTCGAGTTGGTGACGAAAAAGATCCAGATGAAGCTGATACCGTTGGTGCAACTACTTTGCGAGTTGAACACTTAACATTCTTGGATGGTGTTGTAAAGTTCGATTTTTTGGGAAAAGATAGCGTTCCTTGGCATAAAGAGTTGGACATGCCTCCTGATGTTTATAGAGTATTCAGGGAGCTTTACGATCGTGCTCAAGAAAGGTTGCAGGATTTCAAAGCGAAGAAACGCAAAAAGACCAAAGCTGATCCAAAAAAGATTGCACAAATATTTCCTCGTGTACGAAGCAGCCACGTAAACCAGTTTTTGAGTGAAGTAGACCCTGAATTTTCTGCTAAAGTCTTTCGCACGAGTCGTGCTACTGCTATAATGCGTGAAGAACTAGCTTCTAGTGGTGTCAAGAAGACAGACCCTGACTTTGTAAAGAAATCTGCAGCAAAACGAGCTAATCTTGAAGTAGCTCGGGTCATGAACCACACTAAGCAGGCTCCTAAAGGTTGGAAAAAAAGGGCAAAACGGTATGAAGAACGATTGAAAAAAGCAGATACACGGATTGAAAAGGCCAAACTAAAGGTGAAAGAAGCCAAGAAGAAGTATAGAGCACGTAAGCGTAAGGAAGCCTCTACACTAAAGAAACGAAAGGCTACCATAAAGAAAAAGGAAGAACTAGTTGAAAAATACAAAGGATACTATGATTCTTGGGTTGAAAAACGAAAGGGTGCTAAGGAAACTTGGGATCGAGCTCGCGAGCGAAAGCGAACTATTCGTAGTAGCACACGAAAATCAAATCGTACTAAACAAGAACGTCTCGAAGAGGCTCAAGAACGAATCGATAGAACCCGTGGTACTCTAGACGAATATAGAACTAAGACCGACAAGGCGAGAAAACGTTACCAGAAGAGCAAGGAGTCTCTTGAGAAGAAAAAGGCGGCATTGGAGAAATGGAAAGAAAAATCAGCTGCTAGAATCGAGCGTGCAAAACAACGTGTCCAAAAAGAGAAAGAACGGGTCAAGAAAGCTGATTTGGCAAAGAAAAAAATAGAAATGGATTACGCACTTGCAAAAGAAGGTAAAACTCTCAACCTTGGAACATCTTTGAAATCCTATATTCATCCGCGTGTTGTGTACAAATGGTGCCAGAAAGTAGATTATGATTGGAGAAAAATCTACTCTAAGGCGTTGGAACGGAAGTTCGATTGGGTCGAAAATTGCTGATTGGTTGTATCTACTATAGTTTTAGTGAGCTCATAGGATCGTTCATGGTCTTTCCCTGAAGAAGAAACTCCTTGATTCGTCGTTCGATCTCATCTCGAGTTTCTCTGAATACGGTAAGAATCTCCATATGGGAGCCTTGGAATGCAGCAGGGTCTTCTAATGACCAATGGTCTATTTTCTTTGCTCCTGGAAATGTCGGACATTCTTGTTTTGCATGGTCACAGACAGTTATCACTATATCAAATGTCTGACCTTCAAACTCACTCAATAATTTCGGTCGTAGTCCTGTAGTATCAATTTCTTTTTCTTTCAGCACTTCGATTGCGAATGGATTAACTTCTGATGCGGGATTGGTTCCTGCACTAAAGACCTCGTATTTTCCTTCTCCAAGCTTTCGGAGAAGAGCCTCAGACATCTGACTTCTTGCAGAATTTCCGGTACAAAGAAAGAGTACTCGTTTCAGTCATATCATCTCCTTTACTTAAATTCATCGAAAAACATCGATATTTAACTTGCCTGCATACGATTCATACGAAAAACTTTCATTCCTCCGGAATGAATTCTGCTAACACTTCTCTAAGACGATCTCTGAAGCCATCCCCGTCCTCTTTCAGGCGTTTCCTCACCATTTTCCATGTTGCCGCACAATTTGGATAATCTACACTTAGCCAGTAGTGGAGTTTTTTATCGATGGCACTTTTATTGTCTTTTGTTACTTCTATACCAAGGTCACCAAGCAGTTTCTTCATCCGTGAATTACTGAAATAACAGGTCATCGAACATCAAGTTGTGGCAACCACACTGATTGATAAGTTTCTCTGCTATTTATGGTACTTTTAAATAATCAAAGCTAATCCCCGTCTATTATGCAGTATTTTTTTGCATATTATTGCTGTTGAGATACAATCTTGTCAGCTTTATCTTTTCTTATGTGTATCGGGCCCAATCGAGCTTTCGGTGAGTTGCGAATGGTTGAGGACGGTGAGAAGAATCATATCCTCTTGCTGGAGTAATACTACCACTGTCTGTAGGACCTGGTTGGCTAGTTTTTAGCTATAATAGGCTCGTATTGCTGTTTGATTTGGCATCAATCCAATATGTATTGATTAATTCATGGAGATTATTACGAATTTACCAAGCTAGTCTGGTTCATCACACAGGATTGTCTGCTAATCTCTCTTTTCAGAAAGAGCACGTAAAGATTCTAACACATCCTCATCAACACAATGCAGTTTGATCATTTTCTCTGTATCAATATCATAGATTAGAATGTTATACCATGTTCCTGCATCTTCATGGTCTTCAGAGATTTTCAGAAATTCGTTAGTTTTCTTGTCAATAAAGACAGAGCGTGGAATTGCTTCAATAATCCCGGCCCCTCTAACCTCAATAATCCTCTGATTAGTGAGGTAATATGAGGTTCTCCTGATATTGATGAATCTTGCAAGATAGTATATAATACCAGCTAGTAACAGGATTGAAATTCCAATCCCCCATCTCTCGCCCAATACAATTGCAGAAATTGGAATCACAAACACGGATGCCAATGGTAAGCATCCTCCACAAAACATTGTTAGGAAAGGAGTTCCTGCCTTTTCGTGCCAAATTACTTGTTCATCCGTTTTTAATCCGTATTCTGGTGGATTAAAGCGTTCTCGCTCAACATATGTCATGAGAAATCAAAAATTGATTGTTTCTCTTGGATTTGAATCTTCTTAGCTACCAGAAAATACACCAACTATATGGTTTCAAATCTCGTTGCCCTCTGGAATTAGAAGAAATGGTGCGCTCGCCGGGACTTGAACCCGGGCCGGATCCGTGGCAGGGATCCATCATAGCCACTAGACAACGAGCGCGATAAAACCCACGTTTTATTGTGCGGGTTTCAGAGAGAGTCCACGCTGATAAACTTCAACTGTGAATCCTTTCTGACCTATTCCGCATAGCATGCGTTAAAAAGCTTATCGAAGTAGTAAATGTCAAGAAGGAATAATTCAATCCAGAACATGGGAGCAAACAGAATGCAGCGTTCGGGACCACGAAGAATGCAATGGCTGGATATAGCAAAAGGGTTTGGAATAATAATTGTAATGATTATCCATTCCATCATGCCCGTGGTAAATGCCATCTCGACGCATCTGAGTAGTTTTGTGATTCCACTATTTTTCTTTATGGCTGGAATAACCTATAATAATGAAAAGCATCGGGGCCGATTGACAAGATTTGCAAAGACTCGGGGAAAACGTTTCTTGATTCCTTACTTTATTATCTACATTTTTGTTCTTCTGGTTCTTGTTCCTGCTAGTATCTTTGTCGAGCTTCCTATTACAGCAAATGAGCTATTTTTCTGGTTCATTTATGGTGCTGGTCCTCCATACATGGCCCTTCACATCTGGTTTTTACCAGTACTGTTCTTTGGGCTTCTTCTCTTTGCTGTTGGAGATCGTATTGCAAATGGGAATGAGTTTGCGCTTTTTGGAATTTTCGTTCTCTTAATGCCCCTTGCAGCATATTTTCTTTGGATTATGTTTCAGCCCGTGCTTATACCCTGGCACCTCAGTAGTATTATGTTGGCATCGATCTTCGTATATGTTGGAAATACATTCCGATATAAGCGGGGTTTGACCCCCCTCACCAAGGACAATACTATCCTTGATATTCTTGCAGTTGTTATCTTATCTGCTATTACCCTTTTAGTATCCCAATTGAACGGATATGTGGATATGGCAATGGATAACTATGGGGTATCACCTTTCTTGTATCTCATAACCGGAATCACGGGCTCGATTCTGATTCTTGTCCTATCTCATCTTATGACAAAAAGCTCTCACGCTAGCCGATTCATGCTTGCATATGGTAGTCAGTCTCAAGAGATTTATGAGAGTCATCCTGCAGGGTTTCCTCTTACTGCCGGGCTGTTTATACTTCTTGGATTTTCCATTGCTGATTTAGCTAATTTGCATCTAGTACTATGGCCAGCAAGGTTTATTGCTGCTATGCTTGTTGGTTACTACTTTGTAAAATATGGTGTCAACAGAAGCAGAGTACTATCCTTCATCTTCAGAGGTGTTGCAAAGACTGAGGCCGGAAGAAAGACTAGTAAACTACCTGGTTCTGAGAAGCCCACTGAGCTGCCGTATTCGAAGCATTCGGAAAGTTGATTCGCATTCGATTTCTGCCTTAGTACGTTCATGAAGATCCATTGCCATAAAATCTCCATTAATCCAAAATCCTTCCTCTTTGTGACTTAACATACATTCGGGAAACAGATATGTTCCCTTTGGGGTTCTATATGATTCTAAATCTCCGAGTGCTTTTCTAAACCATTTACTCTCTTGAATAATCCATAGTGGTGCTAGCAATTCCAAAATGAGTAGTAAGTTGTTTTGTCGTTTTTCCACTTTTGAAATGATGCTTGACAAGAGATAGTCACATCTTTCAGCTTGACTCATCTCATTCTTTTTCACTTCTTTACACACTTGAAAAACAATTTCCTCTATTTGATTTCGAGTGAATTCGTTTTTCATGAGGGTCTGCATATGGCTAAGACCAATGACATCATAAATTGAAATGTTCTGAGGATTTTTGTTCAAGTCCCCAAGTCTGTCGTGATACATGTTTTGGACTGGACGTATGGAACCATATCCTGTTAGAGAAAGAAATGCGCTTACGATTTGACAATCCTGGGATTTCGGATCATTGTTTCGCTTCAACCAAACTCGATACGGCAAGGTCTTTAGATCAAAGAGCTGCATTCCAGCCCGTATTCCCATTTGGAATAGTATGCCCATTATATTTTCGAATGCGTAGAGAGATGCTGAGTGGATTGATTCTGAATTGATTTCATTTGGTATTGCTTCGACCAGCTCCACTATGGCTGGGTCCATTTCCAACACGGAGAATGTTCTTCCAACTTCTCCAATATCTGGTCTGTCTAGAATGTCAATCAAAGTACGAAATTTCACAGTGGTACCTGCGTTATTGACCAGCCAGTTAGTCAGCTCGAAATCCTGTATTGTAGAAACCTCCTGTTTTCGTGGATAACATAGAGCAAAGCGCAGAGTTAATAGAAGTTGTTTTCTGTCGTGTTTATGAAAATGCAATGAATACTTCAGTTGATTTAGCTCACTTAAAAAAAGAGATTATGCAGGATATATACAACAATCGTATGCTCCTTACTTCAAAACGTGACCGTCCTGAGGGCTGGACTTTGCATTCCGGTCTCTGGAGTCCATTCTATATACAACTGCGAATTCTTAGCTCATTTCCTTCCACTCTGAAGAAAGTCGGTGTAGCAATGACTCGATTGATTCATGAAAAAGTTCCTCATGTTGATAGGATTGTTGGCATTGCTTTTGCTGGGGTTCCCATTGCTACAGCTATTTCGTTGGAATCGCGGATTCCTTCATGCCATACCAGAAAACTATCCGGTGTTCGCAGCTCCGATGAACTATCAGAAGCTCTCTCATCTTATGGTCAACACTCACTACTGGAAGGAGAAATAAATGATGGTGATGTTTTGTGTTTAGTTGACGACCTTGTTACTGGGATGACGAGCAAGTTGGTCGCACGCGACCAGATTCAAGCAGAAATTAAAAGACGCAACTTGACCGATGTCATATGTGAGGATATTGTAGTAATCGTAGATCGTCAACAGGGCGCTGTAGAAAAAGCAAAAGCAGCTGGATTAAACCTCTATTCCTTAATTGATTTTGTTGATGAAGGTTTACCCTTTTTGAAAGATCTCATGGTAAAAGAGGAATACGAACTTGTGTCGGGCTACTTGACAAATCCTCAAGATTTTCAACCAGGTGATTGATATCCATTATCCTTATCTCACATGTAGTATATGTAGTTGAAATATGAGTCGTCGTGAGAATCCAGTATACAATATGTTGAATTTGGCTCTTGCCAATTCATTGAATCATATTCAGTTCTATATGGACGCTGCTAATGTGGTTGAAACTCCTAAGATTAAAGCTCTATTATTGGTTCTTGCAGAAGCTGAGGAGGAGCTGGCTGAGAAAATTGAGGATATGATGCTAACCGGAATTGTAGACGAAGTGGTTGAAGCTGCTGATATGGACTTGCAGGATCCCGATGAAACCCCTTTCGATTTAACACGTGAAGATTCAGACCCGCGGATATTCATATGCAACAAAGCTCTACGACAAGAAGTAAACGGATTTTCATTCTATCGTTCAATTGCATTTCGCGCCAAATCTCCAGTTGTGAAACGACTTTTCACATTCTTTGCAAATTTCAAAATGGAACAGATTAAGAAAATTCGGAAAATTTGCAAAACCTTCTGATTTTCTCTTTTCATCTAATGTATGCATTCAATGGACGTTTCAGACGTTTCTAGGATTCTAACCTGTTTATTAGAACACGTGTTCTAATTATTCTACATTATTTAGAAGAACATCTATTCGAATAAAAACATAGATATATTTATATATAATTGATTATATACTATTCTTGTGACGGCCGGGAGGTCGAACAAAGACAACTCTCTCTACCACTTCCACTGGAAGTGAAGGGGTAGGGGGGATTGGAGCAGTAAACTGGTGAACGACGTGATCGATGATAAATCCGTATTTATTCCGCCCATTGTTCTGGCGGAGTTTGAAGAGTTCAGACATTTCGCACGGCAGGCAGCAATAGTAGCCTATAAGCCCGAGTATTTCCACAGCCCATTTCTCGATGACACAAAGAGACTAAGACGAATTACACTCAATGCGATTGGTGTTAGAGTGAAGGGTGTAGCATTGACGTTCAAGTATGTCTTGGATTACAACACTCTTTGTGACCCATCAAAGACATGGGACGAACAAGTTGCAGAAGTGGATGATCTCATGAGCAGTGTGGTCAACTGTCTCAGAGAAGAAAGCACACTTGTACGTGGTAGTTTGGATACTGAAACCGCTTTAGGCGAAACTTTGGTAATGCGCCCGTGAACTGTGCATGCTTCACAAACCGCATTTGTCTGGAAGAATAGCTGCTTCCCCCTACCCATATTTAGAAAGGGCCTGCTCCAGTCCCTACACCAAAAATCATATGCGATGCTGTAATCGATAGAGTGTGAACCAAAGTGAATGAAGTCGAACCAGTCGAGGACCTATTTCCTCGAATATTAGAAAAGTTCAATGAACATCCTAGAGGGTGGAGGGTGCTAAGCACACCGCATGGAGAGATGCTATTTGTTGGAACTGACACTTCTTTTCAGGTAAAAGCAATTCCTTTGGGCCCCAAAAAATTCACAGGCGCCGGAATGGAGATTTCTAGTCCGAGAAAAGTTATTGATACTTTGAGAAGAACACCTGAATATGGACTACGTCCCTTGAAACGAGTTGACCTTCAAAAACTTATGGCGTCTATGGAAAATCCTAGTCTTACTTCTGAACACCTCCAAGAGATTATTCAGCGGGCTCCTATAGCTCCCCATGAAATCAATCCCGAACTTGAGAATCCTTTTCTAACTGGTCCTGTGCTTACTAGGCCTGACTTGAGTTCTATAAGTACAGAAATTGGAACATCACAGAAACGTCTTGATGAATATGCTCGAGAGAATTTTCGGAAACGCTATCCTATGCGTGCGGGTATGTATTTTTGATTCATACCCGAAAGACTATACCGATAATTGAATCATCCCGTCATGTTATATTGGAGCTTTAAATTTAATGATTCGAAATATAATCATACTTGATGATGTTGGCAGACATCTTTTTGCTACAAACTTTGGAGCGTGTCACTCTTTAGGTGAGGACTCTGAAGCATTAACTGGTTTCATTAGTGCTCTCCATTCATTTGGTCATGACCTCTCTGGCTCTGGAGTTGATGAGATTCAATTTGGTGACCTCTATATTCTTCTTTTACACAGACAGAATCTGATATTCGCATTAACTGCTGATGATGATGCTGCTGAAAAAAACAAAGTGAAGCTTGGGATAATATCGGATATGTTTCTTAAACACTATCAAGCAGTTCTATCAAACCTAAGTGATTCGGATGTTCTTGATTCTTTTGCTGAATTTGAAGACTTATTGTTACAGAATGATTTAGTGATGAAAAATTGTGGAAAGCTTGATGACTGTAGTCAATGTCCTAATCGTACGAAATCCCTTCCGCTTGATATGATTTCAGGACCTACTAATGATACTGAAACATGACCAATCTTGTGTATAGTCTGCGTTGAAACTCTATCTAATATATTGAAAATACACAAGCTAATTCGATTTGTAATGAACATCCGATTGCTAATCTTGGCTATTCTCTTAGTTTCACTCACATATACTCCTACCACTCGTGGTATAGCAGCAGAAGACCAGGTATCTGATATTAACGCACTTGTTCTTATTGGTGACTATTTTGGTTGGAATTATTTTGATGTCCGGGATATTCTATTATCTTGGGGCGTATCCGTAACAACGGTGGCATATTCACTTGATCATGAGATTCCCTCATGTTCCAATAGAGAACCACGACCAATAACTGCAGATCTATTGTTTTCTGAATGCAGTAATGATATGTTACTTGATTATGACTGCCTAATCATCCCTTCTGGAGGTCAGTGGCATACACTATCATCAAGTGCTCGTGTTGTTGAATTCATCACTGCTGCATATGAACGCGGACTTGTGGTTTCTTCAATATGTATTGGAAACCAAGTACTTGGCCAGGCTGATGATGTTGTTAATGGGTCTCGTGTAGCTTCATATACTGGTTCGAATGAACGAATGCATAGTGCAGGTGCAATACCAGTTTCTGGAACCGAAGTGGTAGCTGATGGTAGAATAATCACAGGCGGTGGTGGAGGTAGCATATCTGGAGGTGGCTATACGGTCGCACCGACCTATCAAACTTGTGCTTCAATAGTGTCTGAGATTCTAAAGGTATCTTATCTAGACTCTCTTCTCATTGAATCTGTCCCATCAGAATCTGCTGGTTTTTCCTATTTAGCACAGGTTGAAATCAACAATCCGTCTCTTGAATATTCGTTTCTCAATTCAACTGAAATCGAGTCGGTCAGTCTGGAGATTGTGTCTGTTACTGGAGAGATTATTGATGAGATAGACCTTACCGGCGATTCAGGAGTGTACTTTGGTTCTTTCAGTGTTGAGTCTGGCACATATCAGACTAACATCAAGGTCACTACTGTGGACAAAGTGTTGGACATATCGCACGATGTTGAACCAATCAATACAGGTATAGCAATTAATCCATTGATAATTGGAGCTCTATCTGTATCTATAACAATTGCAGTTGTAATGATAGTAATTATCGCTCGCAGGCGTCAGAATATGCAATCAATCAATTAATACCGTTGAAGAAAGTGAAAATTTGGTCTATGAACTGATTGAAGTATGATTGTATAGAAAATGGTGGGCCGAGCCGGATTCGAACCAGCGATCACCGCACTGTCAATGCGGTATCATAGCCGAGCTAGACCATCGGCCCATTAATTCTTTGCACCACGTTAGGAGATTAAAAAGATTGTGTCTTTGCCAAAAGTGTAGGCGATTATTAGGGCCAGTCATAACTAGTCTTCATGACAATACGAAAATGGCGGGTCATTGATGGTCATGTGTATCGCCTATCTGGCAAATATGATGATATGCGACAGGCATTAGCTAAGGTGCAAAGTCTGCGTGAAGAATCATCAACCGCTGTAATCGAAACAGCTGAAGGTTTATGGTTGGTATATTGGAAACCAAGATTGGATATTGAACGGTGTTCTAGTCTTTATGCAATACACAACCAGTCGAAGTGCAATTCATTGGATTAAATTAAATATCATTATTGTTGAGATGAAAGTATGACATTGGATAGGATTCGTAATGATGACTCTACGGATGAACACATCAAAACGATTGAAGAAATGGGGTGTGTCGTTTCCTTAGAGAACCTTGGCGTATTTGAAAAGATGATTCGAAACCATCTCCCCACTACTACTATCAATATTTCCCAGTGGACATTCTATGCTATCAGATCTCTCCTTTTGATTTGCAGAGAGCATAATCTTCGCATCCAAATGATATATGATGGCACTCATATCACCGTTGATTGTTACTTGGACAAACTTGGACATCAAGCAGTCCGTCCAGCAACGGTACTGGACTGATACACATCAATAATATTTCTTGCGGCATTGACATCCGCGTGTAACTCTGACCCACAGTGAGGACAATAGAAGTATTCCCCGCCGGGACGTTTGGTTCGAGCTCCCTGTTTCTCCACCCGCATCCCACGCTCTCCACAGGCATGACAATCCTGAGAGGTGTAGGCAGGATTTACAGTCCAGACCCCACCGTACTTGTGACCGAGGGCTTGCCGCATGTAGGTAGTGGTGTCAAGGACCTTGGCCCAGAGATTGGTACTCAACTTCCAAGACAGCGTACCTGCACCCCATCCCTTGGGAGGCTTGTAGGACTTGAGGTTCTCAAAGTACAGGGTCTTGACCCCGTGCTCCTCACAGAACCACGTTGTACGATAGGCCACCAATCGAGCAATCTCGCGGTCTATCATCCGAACCTTCCGCCAGTGAGCATCCAACAGGCTTTCCTTCTTTTTCAGATGGCCGGGATGTTCCATATCAGGATGTTTTTGTTCCCAGTTGTTCCGCATCTTCCGGACCAGCGAGCTCAGCTTTCGAGTCTGGTCTCTGAGAAGTTCCCGTTTGTCTATCAGGTGGTCGAATCCCACCAGCTCGTCAACATAACCACTTCCATTCTTTGTTGAAAGGACTATGGCGACACGGATTCCTCGGTCAGCACCAGCTCTCCTGCTGTAGGTGCGGTCACCGAGAATCGAGTCGATGAGCTCGGGATGGGGGGGTTGGAAAGGGATCTGCAAAGTCAACCTCTTCCTTCGTTTGACCAGTCTGGGAGGACCACATCGACGGGAATCGCGCAATCGCTGTATCTTCTCTTGCAATTCAGCTATTGTTTCCTCGTCACGGTCACTCCGGTTCTTGAGTCTTGCTAGTTGGTAGGTTGCATGTTGTAGGTCGATGGTGTTTCTGAGTTGATGGTGCTGGTCTGCGTACTTTGCAGCTCGAAACCTGAGTTGCATGGCTCGGAGATGTTTTCCCTGTTTTTCAGCCCTCTCTGCTTTCTCCAAATCACGCTTGACAGCTCGGGGGAACCAGTCAAAGAAGCGAAGGGTCAGGTTTTTGGTCCTATAGGGATTATCTGGATGGGGCTTTCCCTCTACCGGAGCTGGGAGTTTGATGGAGAAGAATATCTCGTTCTCACGCTCTGTGTCCCACGAGTACCAATATCCCTGGCCTGGCATATTCTCTGTGGAACCAGAAAAGTCCGTTGCAAAGCTCTTCATCAGTGGAGTCTCGAAGGGATAGCCGTTGGTCAACCAGCCTTCGACCAGACTCTTGGCTCTCAGCATAACCCGACCATTCTCTTTGAGATACTTCTTTACTCTGTATCTCTGGGAACCTCGTGTCCGTAATGGTTCTCCTCGGTCAGTGAGGATGGTCTCGTCAAGAGTTCTACGAAGCTGTCGCAGAACAGAAAGGGCATAGTAGTAAACAGACCCCTTCTTCTCCACCGCTTCACACGCTTCCCGAATCTCTTTTATCAATCCAGGGGGCACTCGTTTTCTAGCTAGTAGCAGCTCTAACTTGTTTGAGTCTTCATGGACAATTTCCAAGGCTGTGGTGAGCAGTTGCCGTCTCATCCAATCTGAGAGGAGGATTCGTGCTGCTTGTTCTAAGGCATTGCGATACAATCGTTCGAAGGTATCTGCCTTTATCTCAGGATTATGCTGGTAAGAAAGGGTTGGTTCCTTTCGTAACAAGACATATCCCTGCCCTCTATATCCTGCCAAGTCTGAACAAATCCGGTTAAACTCATACGAGTCTGCATAGACTCGATTCAGGACTTCATTCACCATCTCAATAAATTTCTCAAAATACTTAGACACAATAGAGAGGTCAAGTTTGTTGATCTTCTGCCCAGTAGTTTCATGCAATCGTTGTTGGAACTGTTTTACTGCATCTCTCCTAAAGGAGGGGTCAGGCCTATACCCTTTCCCCTTCTTCTGGATGACTCGTTCAACAGAATTCAGTCGGAATTCAGATACAAGATATTTCAGTCCCGTATATTTCGCAGTGGTCGATGACTCCAATATAAGTTTGTCATCCATTGTCTGTTGCCTTGAAGAGTCCTTCTTTGGCTCCCGGAGATGACACCGGGCTTGTTTTTCAATCATCAACCTTGCACCTCTCTATCATTATATCCAATCCATATATTCTCCTAGAAGTGCAATAGAACCCAGACCAACTTCCTTGATTCTTTGGAAACTTTCGACTGTGCTGGCAGAGTTCCTCCACCTTCCGAGCCAGGTCTCCCGCCGCCTTCTGTCGGTGACTAGACACTCTTGCGTAGACTGCGGGATGAGCTGGAAGTAACTTCTCTTGGGCGGTTCCATGTTTGATCCGAGCTATCTCTCTGAGGGGGATACGACGATGATTACCAAGAGTTCGATAACATTCTATCAAGCCCTGTTTATCCCACCTTCTGATGGTCTTGGTGCACACTCCCAATCGAGCTGCTGCAATCGATACCGAAAACATGGGGACGTATTGACCTATTACTTAATCAATGTCCAACTTTGTCCAAAGTTCTGGTATCAGCCCGCAACCCCTGTTGCTCTTCCAAGAGGGCCTATGCTTGATATGTTTGTTCAGGCTATACTTGATGGTTCATTCTAAGCCTGTGCTTCCAAACCCACCTTCTCCACGCTCAGATTTTCCAAGATCTTCCACTTGCTCGAAAATCACATCTGGTACTCTTCTGATAGCAAGTTGTGCTATCCGCATTCCTTCCTCTATCATGAAGCTTTCCGTTCCATGATTTATCATGATGGATTTTATTTCTCCTCTATATCCACTATCTATTGTTCCTGGACTATTGAGCACAGTTACACCATGTTTGATTGCAAGTCCACTTCTTGGTCTAACAACCCCTTCGTACCCAAATGGAATCTCTAGTGCAATACCCGTTGCTATTGCGTATCGTTCACCTGGTTTCAATTCATATTTCTCTGTTGAGAAAAGGTCGAATGCAACATCTCCTTTTCTGGCAGCCTTTGGTATTTTCCCTTGTGGCGATAGAAGCTTGACTCTAATCCTAATCTTTCCATCCAGCACCTGTTTCTCTCCCAGTATTGATTTCTAGTTGTCTTCCAGAACCCCATTTATCATTTTGCACACCTAACAACACTTATATGTAAATAAAATATAGTACTATATAACACACAGTGTATAATTACACACAGCGTTGTGTTATACACTATTTGGGTGTGGTACTAATGACAAGTAAAGCAGACAAGGAATACGACCGATGGTCCAAAGAGGTAAAACGTGGTGCAGTTACACTCGCCATTCTCGCATTATTAGAGCGTGAAACCGCTTATGGCTATGAAGTAGTTAAACGGCTGGAGGATATGACAACTTTTCTAGCTCTCGAACAGGGAACTGTGTATCCTCTTCTTCGTCGACTTGAGAAACGTGACCTATTGGTTTCCGAATGGAATTATGAAGACAAGACGAAACCAAAGAAGTATTACCGAATTACTGCCGAGGGTAAGACATCTCTTAACATGATGAAAAAGACATGGGCTGACCTCTCGCAGGAAATGAATACAATTTTGTTTGGAGTTGAAAAATAATGACTAAAGACCCAATGAAGATGATTGATGAATATCTGGAACGTGTGAAAATCTACCTCCCGCTCAATAGTGAAGAGTCACTCATTGAGATACGAACCCATTTGATAGAGGAGGCAGAACGGATTGGAGATGGGAAGATATCCCCTGGCTCAGTTATGATGGCTATTGAACGGTTTGGTGATCCGAAAACAGCTGCGACTGAATATGCTGGCACCAAGAAGAAGGTCCGATTTATTCCTGCTGAATATGTTCATCCCTTATTTCGAATTTTTGTTACTTTTATTGCAGTAGGAATTGCGTTTGTGGCGGGAGCTTTCATTACAGGACTATATATCCCTGGCTTGGTTTTTTCCGAAATTATGATTTTCTTGATTCCGTTGATGATAATTGTCAATCTTATTTTTGCAATTGTAATAATTGCTGGAATATCTAAGATTGATCAAGATAGACTGGCAACTGAAAAAACCATTGTCGAATCTGTTCTTGGAATTGGTTCTGAGGCGTTCAAACCAAAGAGCAAGCTAGATTCAATAGGAGAGGTTATCATGAGCGTGATATTTTCGATTATTCTGTTACATCCTGCAATGATTGCTATTTACTCTCCTGTACTTATACCATTCATTATTCCCCTTGCTACCATGGCATTAGCTGGTGCTTTCAAAGGATTCCTTTTTGTTGTGGGTGGTGAAAATAATCTAACTCTTATCTTTGAGCTAATTTTGAGTGGAATATGGATCATATTTGCAATGATTATTGTAAATATTGGCTGGCCTTTCACAGGGGTCTATGTATTTTCAGACGGAGTTTGGCACCTCGTAGATTTGGCAACAATATTTTCAGAGAATGCAATTCCCTTCTGGCCATTTGATGGCATCTGGGCTTTCATTATCTTTGTGTCCGTAGTTGTTGCCACATGGCATGTTATTGTTTCAGCAACGAAGATATCCATGTATCTACAGGAAGGAAAAGGTATATGGTGGAAAGGCAAGTGGGGTGAACGAGACCCGATTTCCGCTACTAGTAAACACATCACTGAGGGAACACCTCTCGATTCTCTTAGATCCGATAGTGCTGATTGTGAAGACGAATCGAATTAGACTGGTTGACATAACAGTTGGGAGGTTTTTTCCTCCCCTCCACTTTTTAGAATATTGAATAGTAATGAGATAACGATGGTGCCGAGGGCCGGAGATTCAGACCCAGTGGAAGTCACCAAGTCATTTGAACCAGCGACAACACGGTCTTCAGCCGTGCGATCTCCCTGGCTGATCTACCTCGGCAAGAAATAATCCCCATGACCAGGGCTCACGGGGAATTTCTGTAATTTGATGTGGTCAAGTTTTCTGATATAAATATAGCGGACTATCTATTTGGAAAGTTCCTCTACTGCTTTTTTGACCTTATCAAATGGTGGTAGTTTTCCTGGATTATCACTAACCCATGCATATTTTATTACTTCGTCCTGTCCAATAACAAAGACCGAGCGTTTTGCTACTTCCTTCATTCCAGCTAAGTCTGGAAGTACGATGTCATAATCGTGAATTGTTTTCTTTTCCCAATCTGATAGAAGTGGAAATTGTAGATTATTCTTCTTCTTGAACTCGGCATGACTGAAGATTCCATCAACAGAGATTCCAAATACATTTGCTCCAAGTTTGTTATATGTTGCAATGGCATCTCTAAAAGTGCACAATTCTTCTTGGCATGTTGAAGAGAAATCCGCAGGATAGAATACTAATACGACTGGTCCTTTTTCCAGCTCTTTACTAAGAGTAATTGATTTTCCAGGTGCTTCAAGCAACGTGAAGTCGGGTGCTTTACTTCCTGTTTGTAGTCCTCCAGACATAGTGATATACCTCACTATAGTTAAGAGATTAACCCTCTTAAGATTTCAGGTGAGTAACACGAATTGATCTTACCATGTTCATTTGATCTTAACGTTCATATAGCTTGCAATAACTGCACAAGCGATTGCAGATATGTTGACAGCCAGTGGGTACTGGAATATGGGGTCAAGAAATGAGAGGGTTGCTAGCCATGAAGGCAAATTGGATGCAGCTGAGATACCAAATGGTACGAAATAGAACATAAGAAACACACTGGTAAGAAGAGCCACTCCAACAAATGCTGGCATGTCCGAAAATGATCTGGCAAATTCAGAAAGCTTGGTAAGCCAATCGGCTTGGGATCTTTGACGCCTTCTAACTTTTCGTTTTGACACAATATGAGCCCATCGGTACATAGCCTCTGCCATGAGCACATAGGAACCAGCTAAGACTACCATTGCTCCCAAAGCCACAATAAGTTGTAGCTCTGCACTGAGCACTTGGATATATGCCTGTGCGTGCCAAAGAATGGGTATCTGCACGAATCCTGCAATACCAAGAAACATTATCATTAGACCGGGCTTGCTGCCACGTTTCCACCAAACTGCTAGGCTCATTTTTGTTAACAACCTGTTCGTGTGTTATCGAGGTCAGAAAAAGGTTCCCACTTTAAGCTTTTGGAACGATTGAATCAGTACTATCTTTGACAAAATTATGTTCTAATGAATAACATACATGTCAGTTCTATTTTGTGGCAATAATTGAAAAATAGTGATACCTATCGTCTAATTTGATGATATCAAACCCCGTTCTTGTGATCATTGAACTGATACTATCTATGGTCTGATTCTGTCTACCTCTTACTAGATATCTCATTATTGAGATGGTGTGGTCAGGAAACTTGTATTTCACCCGGAAATGAAATTTTGGTTCTTGACAGTCTATTTTTGCAGAGAGTACAGAGACTCTTCCGCTATCTTTGAGCACTCTATGAATCTCCTCAAATACACGCACCTTAGCGTCTGTATTTGCAATATATCCTAACGAAAACCAAAGACAAGCTTTTGTAAACTGTGCATTTTGTATGCCTAGTTGTATTGCATTTCCGAGTATCCAATCTGCTCCTGATTGGTATATCTGAGCCTCTCTAATCTTACTTATACTGATATCTACTGCACAGACTTTAGCTTGAGTTATTCTGGAAACTAAAGCTTCACTACCTGCACCAATATCAATAACAATCTCGTCATTGTGTATTTCAGGTAATGTGATTTCTTGTGTTGGGACCTCATGGGTGGATTTCATAGTTTCAAAATCACTTTGCTTGATAGAAGAAATCTGTTGAAAAATTTAACGTGATAGCTGTCATGGAAAAGGATAATTTTGAGTGTTTATCGTCGTTTGTGATGTAGGTCCTGTTGTGAAGGTGAATTCATGGAAAAAGCTTGGATTTTCAGAAAGGCATCATTGGACGATGCATCTTTCATCGCAAAGATTAATGCAATGCACGTAGGAAATAAAGGTCCTGGTGGGTTTCTCATTATTGCTTTGGATGAATCGGAGATTCGTCATCTTATTGAAAGCGCCGATATTGATTTTTATGCTGCAAAAAGATCAAACGGTGAATTGCTTGGATATGCAGAAATCACTTCACAATTCGACAGGACACTTCTGAATAACATGACTTGGGTAAATGGTATATTTGAACAATCGATAAAGCAAATACTTTCTGGTGACTTTATCTATATCAAACAACTGGCAATTCATCCTTCTTATCAACGTCAAGGTGTAGCTACATTTCTATACAAGAATCTGGAAGCCGCGATCAAGAAGGACATTATTGTCTTTGCAGCACATCGTCCATTTCATAATGAACCCTCTATTGCCTTTCACAAGAAGATGGGCTTCACTATGGTTGCAAAATTACATAGGTCCGATTTTGGTGGACACTCGGAATATGAGAGTTTCTTTTTCATGAAGAAGCTGTCTAATTAGACCTGAGTTTACTAGAGATAGCTGTAGATGCTCGAATGACACCGAATACTATAATTGCTATCATTAGTGATGCAATAAACAAAATGGATCCCCAATCTAGATGCGTGGAGGTTGGATCGTAGAAAAACAACGCAATAACTTCAGCTGCGAGACTTATGATGAATACGATTTGGAGGTTCTTCAACAATGTATTTTCTTTCTCATGTTGCAGTGTTTCAAGCATCTCACGCTCCCGCGCGACCGTTTCTTTCATTTGTACAAGGAATGAATTCATAGCTTCTCGATACTCGTTTCCGTGCAATCTCTCAATCATAATCCTGAATAAAGTTAATTTGAGAATTGATGTAAACATAAGGCGTGGCACTCTTGTTATCATAAGGTCATCACCAATCTCAAGAGATATTCTATTCAATTCGATTTCTAATGCTCTAACTTTATCTGCAATCTCATTGAGGTCTGGCTCTTCTTGAGCTCTCATCTCCTCGACTTTCTTTTGTAGTTCCTTCATTTTATCAACGATTGATGTTACATGAACTAATGCTAAAAATCGTTGAACATTTCCCATTTCGGTTGCAAATATAACATCAACAAGTTTGTTTTTCATAGAATCGGTATCGGTTAACTCCTTATTTGGCACAATCACATTTCCAGCATTTGTTATATACACTGCTGAATTTTCATATGGACTGAGATTTTGAATTTCTCTCTCAAAGAACTCTGTTCGCATTGCATACCAATCATCTGCACGCTGCGTAAGGCCCAGGGCGTGTTTGAAGTATTTCCCACCAACTTCGAAATCTTTCTGCCATTGATCATCTTGATAGCTTTTTTCGTCTGTAACCTCAGTTCCCTTGATTATCCATGTATGATGCCAAGGACACACATCTGTTTCAATTTTTATTGCATCTTTTTTGCTTGTATCCAGGTTTGTCTTGCAGTATATCTCAACAATCTGTTTAATTTCATTCAACTTAGTTTCAAAATAATCCCAAAGTGTCATATTTTGGTTAAGTAGTAAAATTTCAGTTGGAACAGAGTTTACAACATATTCCTGAATAGTATACATTGATGCAAAATCAAATTTACAATCAAATAAAACACAACCACCGTAATGAAGATGTGTTTCAACAATTATAGAACCTCTTATTCCCTTGTGCGTTTCAAATTGGTCTTCGACTAGTCTAAATGTGAGTGGCAGATATCTGTCTGAAGACTTTGCAAGCCATCCCAGTTCATGCGACTGTCCTTCTTCATCAAAATATCTGTATTTTTTTGTATTTTTAGAAGGCACTTCTAGAAGTCCATTTTTTTGAAATAGATCAAGTAGTTCTGGACTGTGAAAGTCATCAACATCATAACCAATGTGAAATAATTGCCAAAAAACCAATCTTGTTTTAATCTTTAGAGATTTTTCAGGTACTGACATTTCCCAAGCTCCAGATAGTCAATCTTTTGAAAAATTGAGATATAACTATTCCACTTCTAATTTCCTATAATCTAAAAAACTGAAGTGATATTGCAGGCAAAGATAGTAAATGCAAGCAGTTGATATTTCATGTTCGTATTAGCTTGAATTTGCAGCTCTTATCTCCAGTTGCTCTACATGATATTTCTTTGACAGAAATACTGGGGTTGTCTAAGGCTCCTTCGATAAAACCACTGAAGAAGTGGCACATTGGGTTTTCTGCACTTCGATTTCGACATATTGGGCAAAGAGTCACATCAAATACTTCTTCTTTTTTGTCATACTTGACTATGGAAATCTCACTAAGAAGATCATATACATCTCGCTGGTCAATTACTATTTCGCCTTTGAATGTCTGTTTTGCTATTATGTGTCCTGAATACCTTCCTAGTGTTTTGATTATTGCAATTTGTTGGTTATCGTTTTCTTTGAAATGTTTGTCTATTTGCCTGACTAATTTTATGGTTTCATCCGGATATCCCTTGATTAGGTCTAGACCAAGATTGAGAATCTCATATAACTGTGACAGATGGACGAATGATGGTATGAATTCTAATAGTTCTGGATACTGTTTGTTGAGCGTATTGAGCTGTGTGTAGATGTCCCTGATGTTTTTTTCAAAAGGCACAAATCGGTCTCTGTGAACAAAAAATTCTTCCTCGCTGAAAAACTGTTCATAGGATTCTATAAATTCATGCTCTATTTGTTTTATTAGTAATTTCGCAAAGGTCTCATCATCATCCTTTGTGGTATGTATTATGAACAAAATCGGACCATTCGAGCTGTATACCAAAGAACCCTCCTCGACTGATACGGCACGAAGCTCTTTGTGTCCTAACTCTTTGATTAAAGTATTTATTGCACTTGAAACTCCCCCAAAGAGTTCAAGAAATTCTTCCAGCTCATCTTCTCTTTTTGCATCTATACTTACTCGTAATAATGGTACTCCATCTCGATGAACAACAAAAATCGTCTTAATCATGTTTCCTCAGCTGTTTCTTGTTCTGTTCCCATTAGTCTTTTTGAAAACGCATAAAATTGTCTAAATGCGAATATCAACATGAAGATTCCAATCAATAATAGGGATAGGCGTGTTGGCTTCCATATGAAATCATAGAACGCTTTTGGTGTAAACCAAAACCACTCGTCAAAGGCATCCATTGAAGTGCTAACTATCCCAAAAATACTGAATCCAATTAGTGGCAAGAATGTGATATTACGGTCTATCATTGGATATCTCCGTCTAGCTTGAAGGATAACTAACAATACAACTACAAATGCAATGACTGCACCTAAGTCCAGAAATGCTTTGGTGATACTCAATATGTCATCCGGTGGATGAAATTCAATCAATATATCCTGCATTCTTATAGCCCCCATTGTTCTGCACCGTATTCTGTAATCATATAGATTCCAATAGCAAATAGAATCAATCCGATTACGAACGTACTGCCATCTAAGATGTTCAAAATATCCACAATAATATCATCAAATTGAAGGGTGTCAAAGACATCAAAGACCGAATGCAGCAGTATGAATATCAGTCCTATAATGATGATAGCCCATCCTCTTGATGTGAGAGTTGGATAGCGCAAATAGACCAAGATAGCTATTACTATGGCTATTGCAACTCCAATTGCAATCAATGACTCAACACCAAATAAGAACAGATCGTCTGGTGACAATAATTCAGCTTGGATGGTAACCACCTGATTTCCTGAATGAAATCTAGGAGTTAAATCTTCCTAAGTATTCAGTGCTAGTCGATTCACCATTTTCTAAGATATTACAAATACTCATCTGGTCTGAATTTTTAAAACAAGACCTGATGAATACTTGTCCTATACTATACTATGATTGATTCTTCTGGGACTCTTGGAAACAATGTGGTTTCTCGGATGTGTTTTCTTTTTGTCAAGAATCGAATTAGACGTTCAATTCCAAGACCTCCTCCTGAGCTAGGACAAAGCTGTTTTGCTCTTGCCAATTCTAAATATGGTGTGAAGTCTTTAGGGTCTTGTCCTCTCTCAAGTATTTTTCTCACCAGTACCGAGTATTCATAATCTCTCTCGCCACCGGAGAGAGCTTCACCATATCCATTGGGATAACACAAATCGTAGTTTATGTATGTCCCTTTATCCTCTGGGTCTTCTCGGTCATAGAATTCTCTATCAAAATCTGTTATCCAGAATAGATCTTTCTCTAGCTGTGATATCTTTGATTCAAAGTCAGCTCCATACTTTTCAAGCAGTTTCTTACTTGAATACACTCTGAAAGGTGCCTGAGGCACAATGATATCGATTCCAAGTTTCAAACACTC
Organism: Promethearchaeota archaeon; assembly: GCA_014728035.1. Taxonomy (GTDB): domain Archaea; phylum Asgardarchaeota; class Thorarchaeia; order Thorarchaeales; family Thorarchaeaceae; genus SHMX01. The sequence goes on from WJMJ01000059.1 coordinate 221,281, forward strand.
CTCTTCGCAATATTCCTTGACTCTTGAGAAAATATGAACCATTAATCCTTCAACTAATCTTCTGAAGTCTTCTTCAGGCATATCTCGTATCTCTATATCTAACTGGGAGAATTCGAGCAGGTGTCTATCGCTCTTCACTCCTTTTTCCAATCTGACGTTTGGTGAAATAATGTAGATGCCACGTACATCCAATCTGGCAATAGCAATCTGTTTATGGAGGATCATACTCTTTGTAAGCTGCAACTTTTGTCCCAAGTAGTCTATAGACGCATCGTAGACCTCGTGGTTCAAAGGATCAGTGACTGGAGAAAGCATTACTGGCATCATTTGCACAATGCCTTCTCTATGTAAAAATTCATGAGCTGCAAGTAGTACTTGACTCTGGATTTTGTAGATTTCCCCTAAGGCTCTATCTGTTTGCATATCGGTCTGTCTTGTTGTGGAAGCTGTCTGAAAGGTCATTATACACCACTCTGGTTTTGGGATATATCCGACTAGAACCATTTGAAAACAAAAGATTTTGCTGTAAAATTTGGATTATTTTGCTAAAATGGTATTATTTTTAATGAATAGTGGAATATTTTTCCATTATGACGTTTCTCGATGAAAAAGACTTACAGATTATAGCTCTTTTACAGGAAAATGCGCGGTATTCCACCAAAGAGATGTATCAGAAGTCTGGCATTCCTCAGACTACCATCTATAATCGGATTAAACGATTACGCGAAAGGGGAGTTATCACACGGTTTACCATTGAACTTGATAGAAAGAAGATGGGAAGAGGACTTCTTGCCTATATTATGTGTACCGTATCTTATCGTACTTCTAAAGGCAAAAAGATTGACCAGTATCAGGTTGCTGAACTAATTCGCCAGTTTTCAGAGGTGGAAGAGGTTTCGATCGTCACTGGTGAGACCGACCTCATCGTACGTGTTGCTCTGAAGGATGTTGAGGCACTCAATGAGTTTGTGATATCCAAATTGCGGGATATCGATGGAATTGAGAAGACCAAGACTAGTGTGGTATTGTCACTGCTATGAGTCTTTTCGATTCGAATTCTATCTATCTTGTTTGGAGTAAAGAACCACTTTTGTATGTCTTTATTAGCATCACTTGCTACAATGAGGTGTTAGCTAAATGTTGAGTGTACATATTATTGAATGATGACTCTTTACAACAATCTTCTGCTTCTATAGATACAATTGTGCGTAGTGCCCCTGATAGTCTTCTCTCTGTGTGGTTTGACCAATATTTCTATTTCAAACGGAATGATCTGAGAAAAATTTTGTATAATGTATGTGATACACTCAATATTGAAGGCACATCATCTGAAAGAATAGAACAACTGAATACCTGCATGAGTAAACAAATTCCTAACAAGCACTTTCACAAATTGTCACTGAATAATGGAACCGTTCGCCTTTCGGGAATGATGTTATCCTTTTTACTTTCGGTTCTTGGGATTTCTGTGCGTGAGGTTCAAAAATTCGTTGTACGCGTATGTGGACGGAACGGTCATGGTGGTATCAAAAAGCCAAACATGATGGAGGGTGAAGAACTCGAAGTGTTCAGAGCTCGTTTTGCTGCAATCGTGAACAGTGATTGCTGGCTTGGTGAAGATGGTAGATTACAGTATACTGAAGCTGATAGAGGTCGAATCAAAGTGGTTTTCGATATACTACAGATGATTGGGGATATCCCAATTGAACTGGTTCCGAATCCTGTTAATCGCAGCGTGAAGATATGGTTACCAAAACCTCTTGGCCCCGCCTTTATTCGATGGGGCTTTACAACAGGTGACAAGTCTATTCAAAATGAACGTTTAGTAGAAATAGTTAGAAATGGGTCATTGATCTCGCATAGAGGATATCTTGAAGAATTGATTTCTGAAGATGGCTGCTTTGAACAATTTGCTGGTTTCAAATGGAGTAGAACTATTGTTCTCAATTTGGGGATTTATGATACCAAATATAATCTCGAACCAAAGCTTTCCAATCAAGACTGTGAGCTTCTTCTATCATTTGATAAAGCTCGAAAAGACATGAAGAAAAAGTGTACTATTGTATCAATACACCAGCTTGAGAAGGCAATTGAACATGATTTTGCCCAGGATGTATTGGAAATAGTTTCAACATCTCGTAGTAGTCTTCTGGATGATGAGGTATCTCTTGCTGAGCAATTTGGTATTAGAATTCTATCATACCCCGAATACATTACACTGTATGAGAGTGGACGAGTATCCGTCAAGTGGGTTGCAAAGACAGCAACCAAATTAGATGCCATCCGATGGGCTCTATTATTCCCTCCAAATGATCCGAGAAAAAGAAACAAAGTTAACCAATGGTTAAAAACTCAAAGAGATGAAACTTCAATTATTCGAGATCATCTTGAACGAGAAGGAATCCTAACGTATGGTGGACCGGGCGTGATTTGAACACGCGACCTCCTCCATGCCAAGGAGGCGATCTTTCCCGACAGCCACATAATGCTGGACTGTTACCGAGCTGATCTACCGGCCCGTGATATTGCACAGGGCATCCGAAGATAACCAGTGGTGTGCAATTTGTTCTGCACACATATCAGGTTAAAAGAGTTATGGCATGAAGATTCCAGATATATTTACTAGATGATTTTAATTGGGACAAGAAGAAACTGATTTTGAAAGTTGCTAATGTGCTTGTTCTATCCTATCTGATACTATCCAGTCACTAATAAAGTCCGATAAATACTGAAATCCAAATTGAGAGTAATGACTAGTTTTTTCTTGAATTTTAAGGAAAAGTAGCTAGAATTTTCGCTGTATTTTGTTCGCTCTCCATGGATATTACTACTTAGAATAAAGACAATTCAAAGGAGACAAACAAAAGATGAACTTTCCAGAGCCACATCCCGACGGACCTTGGTAACCAACTATTTCAATGGATGTCTTGATATCAAGACATCTCTATTTTTTCTTGAATCTAAACGTAGATGGATTTAACTATATTTCAAGGTTAATCCTGTGCCAATATAATTCCACTAACCAGAAATCAATCCATTCGTTCATTGTCATTCCTCCTACATGACCCGTTTGTTTCCGAACCCATAAAATAATTGGAGAATCTGAAGATAGTCTACTTGCTTTCTCTTGAAGATGTGCCAATAATTTTGTTGTGTGCATCAAGTTTGCTCTTGCATCATTCTCTGCTACATAGAAGAGTGTTGGAGGATATTCTACAGATTCTGATACGTTATGATATGGTGAATATGAATGGAGGTAATGAAACTCTTCAGCTTTCGATGGGTCTCCGTACTCATTAATCCAATATGAAGCGATTGGATCTCTGGTGTATCTTATCATGTCTGCAAGTGGGGCTGAGGCATATACTGAACCAAAACACTGTGGTTCTTTCATCATTGCTGATAAGACCATCAGTCCACCATTGCTTGACCCACGAATTCCAATCATCTCATGTGTCGAATATCCCTCATCTACAAACCATTTCGCTGCATGAATCACATCTTCTATGACATTCATTTTGTTCTCGAGCTTTCCATCTCTGTGCCATTTTTCGCCGAATTCACCTCCACCTCTAATATTAGCGATTGCATAGTAACCTCCTAATTCATTCCATAGCACATGAAACGGTGAATAAGTTGGATGCTGTGAAATGCCGAAGCCTCCATAGACATGTATGATAGTAGGATGTGGGACACTGGTATCTAGGTCTCGGCGATACATCAGAAACATCGGGATTTCTGTTCCGTCAAAGGATTGGAACCAGACCTGTTTGCACACATATTCTGTTTCAATCAAGCTTATTTTTGGCTTGAAGAATGAGCTTACTTTAGTTAAAGGCGAGTAAGCTTTGTATTGAATTGGTGAATAGAATGAATTCACCCCGAACATGATAATCTCTTCACCATCAGTGGAAAGATTGACAATTTGTGTGATTTCTTCGTTACCAAATATAATCTCAGATTGATGTGTATTCAGGTCGAACTTTGTAAGGAGCGAGTGCACATTTTCTGTTTCAGCTATAATCAGTGATTCGTTAAATGGAATAAGCAAATCAATTGGGTTCTTTGTTTTGTATGGTATTGTCTGCCGTTGTATTACGATATCTTCTGAAGGAGAAGGTAATGCATAATGACTGATTTGTTGTCCCGATTCTGGGGATTCATGGGCGATGTAGAGTGAATTTTGATACATATATGGGATAATTTTCGATTGATTCTCTAATAGTACAATTATTTCAGAGGCGCATTCAGGATGAAAGACAACCAGATCAATAGATACTCCTTGGTTTCTTGTGTATACCAGCCAGCTAGAATTTTCGCATCCATATAATTCAACACGTTCGGGTTTTCTTCCCTCTCCTGATATCATACAGATATCGTCCTCATAATTCGTACCAATTCTATGGTAAAAGATACTGCCAGCAAAACGGCCATTTTCTTCAGGAGTGAATGAAGTGAAGGGATAGTAAAATCCAGAGTTGTCTTTATTCCAAATAATCGTTGCATATAGAAGATTCGGGATGATGTCATCCAGATGTTCGGAATTGGCAACCTTGACTATACGAAGTGTCGATTTTTCACGTCCGCCTTTCGAGTAACCATAAGCGACATATGATCCATCCCATGATGGAGAAAACCATTCTATCTTTATTGTTCCATCTGCAGCAATGCTAACTGGATTAACCAAAGTAATTCTATCTCCAGTAATTCCATCTTGATAACAAAGACGCATCTGTGGATCATTCTGATATCTGAATAAATAGAAGAAACGATGGTCTTTTCTTCTTTTCCTAATAACAATCCCTTGTGTTGACATCGAGTTAAATAGCGATAATTCACTCAGTCGTTTTTGGATATCTTTTTGTTGTGAATACCCAGAGAGAACACGTTTGCCTAATTCATCCTGTTCTTCTAACCATTTTTGCACCTCTGGATCCTCATTGTTCTCTAACCACCTATAGGGGTCTCGAACCTTGACTCCATGAATTGTTTCGACTATATTATCACGACGCGTGCTCGGATATCTTATCTTGCCCATTGCAAAATTCCTACCATGATTTTGAATATGACTTATAGAAACTCTATCTTAATAGTGATTTTGGTGCTAGAAATAATTTGATATTCTGAACACGAAATATTCTGAATCTTGTTGGATATACCATAAAAGAAGAATTAGAGAGGCTGCCTATGCAGCCTATTAGTTTAACCACGTACACGAGTGCCGTGTACTTTCTTGTGCGCCCAGCTGTACTTACGCATTCTCTTGGATGCTCCATAGCCACATGCGGCGCATCGCTTTTTCCGTACATGGTATGATCTTCTTCCGCATCTTCGGCATCTGATATGATGAGGGTTATTCTTCTTACCCTTTGCTGGGGTTCCCTTTCCCATTGATTATCTACTCCTTATTTTGGGGGTTTTGGTGGTGGTGATACTAATACCACATTGTCGCCTCGGACAATCACAGTCTGTATTTGTTCAACGACCTCTTCTTCACTTTCTAAATCGAATGTGAACTCATCAGCGTTCTCTAGGATTAAATTCAGGTGTTGGTCGTAACCACGGAGTTTGCCTTTGATTTTTCTGCGTCCTTTTAGTTCAACAAGAACCTGTTGACCAATCGCTTTTGATAAGAGTTCCATGGGTTTACCTGCGTTCAATGACATTCACCATCAGAAGAGGCGTCGAGCATGATGTGCCCGTACCGCTCGGCCTAGTCTTTTTACTGGACTTTTAAAGCTGACGATGGTACTATTGCATTTTATTCATCAGGTACATGTGATTTCGTAGCTTTCAAAAGGGAGTCGTCTTTCTGTTAGCAAAATGCCAAAGATTGAACGAATTAAAAAACGGCACTTTCTGAAAAAAGGAGATCAACGTGACCTCTTGGATTATATTGAGAACACTCTTGCTACAGAGGTAAATCTTGACTCCAAAGCTAGATTTGAAGAGGGAATACTTGATGATGGGTCAAAAGTTATTCTTCTTGATGATGAGATAGTATTCATCGAGATGGAGGGAAGAATCTTTCCCACCCTTAAAGCACTTCTTCAAAAAATCATCTCTATCCCCTGCATCACGGTAGATATGGGGGCTGTTCGATTTGTTGCCAACGGTGCAGATATTATGCGTCCTGGGATAACTAAAATTGATGAGGGTATTGAGAAAGATACCATTGTTGCAGTAGTTGACGAACGCCATGGGAAACCTCTTGCAATAGGAATATCTACAATGGATACAGAAGCACTTCGTGCTGCTGATTCGGGTAAGGTCATCCTATCAAAACATTACGTTGGGGACGACCTTTGGGAATATGGAAAGGTCTAATCATCTCTGTCCATTTGTGCTCTTACATGTGACAGAGCTGCCTTGTATATCTCCTTGGCGAAATCTGTTTCAAAACCAGAATTCTTTGCGAATCGATCTCTAGCGAGACCACGTTTTGAAGGGTCGATATCCTTCCTGACAATTTCAGAAATAGAATGATATCCGTTTTCATAGAGAGTTCTTACTTCTTCACGACTGAGTCGTCGTGAAATAGAGGTCTCATTTTCTGGAATTATAAGTTCCAGCATATCGGTACGTGCGATATCCTCTTTTACTCCAAAACGAAACTGTCTGCTCAATATGTGTAATCTCTCAGCTAGATTGTCTTTACCCATTTCTTTGAAGAAAGATGAGAGGTCATTAGCTGTTTCGCTGCAAAATGCCACCAAGGTTCCAAGGTCACCATCATCAATATTCATCCCTCTAACTTGGAGATTCTTTGCCGTATCTTTTGCGAGTGTTAGCACGTCAGCTACTGGATTCTCACGAATCCAATGTTCAAGCACCTTCTGCTTAACAATAGCTCTTCCCTTTGCTAGATTGATATACCATTCTTCGGGGGGATCCAAATCCATTGCTTCTAATTCTATATCTGTTGGTATCAATGATCGGGGTCTCATTGCTTGAGGTAATCTAAATCTCAGAATAAGCTGCACCAATTCGTCTTCTTTGGGGTTGTCCATTGCTTGGAGCACATCCCGAATCTTCACGTACTGAATAAGGTCGAATCCCGATTGTACCGCGTGTTTGGCACTTTCCGAAATCTTGTATCCCTCCGTTATTTCAACAAAGGCTCCGTTTTTCACGAACCAATCAAACAGAATTGAAAACATCCTTTTAATTCTATCAACACATCCTTCTACAGTCTTACAACGTAGAGTTCGAGATGCGATTTCAACTAATTCTTCTTCTAATTTTCTTTTTTGAAACTCTGTCTTATTGATTGGTGATCTGGTCATGAGATTAGCCATAAGTGACGGATAGAGTTCTCCTGGTCTTAGTGGTTCTAGTGGCCGATGAAGTAGCTGTTCTTCCATCTGTTCTGCATTTTCAAAACTTCTTGTGGGTGATTCGAATATTATGTATACTCTCCCTCCATGTTCTGCAAGATGATATTCTCCAATCCTACCAGCTACTTGCATATATCGAGACCTTGCTTCTAAATAGTACATGCTTGAGCCAAACAAAATAATCACACAATCAAAGGGAAAACTCATACCAGATGTAATTCCCGTGGTTGAAACAACCGTTCTCACTGTCTTTTTCTTGATATTTTCTTCAAGCTTGTCTCTTATTGATTCATGCAAGCCCGAATGATGAAATGCAATGCCTTTTTCTAAGACTTTCTTAAGTCTCTGTGCGACTGGCATATCTGCAACTTCTCCAATGATTTGAGAAACTAATTTTTCCGAAATTTCCCGTGGATGGCTCTCCGCAAGCCTTCTTGTGTAGTATTCTGCATCATTTCGCGAACCAGCAACTATCAAAACAGACTTTTTATCGTAGTCGCCTAAATGGTCTATAACAGCTCTAAGCATATTATCAGATTCAAGTGTGGAACTTTGAGTTCCATCACTGCTGTGAATATACACCACATCATCATCATGAGTGACAATGAACTCATCTGGGCGCAATCGCACACTCGGCCTAAAAACGTCTGCGTCAAGCCATTCAGCAATCTCATCTGTTTCTCCGAATCTTGATGAAAGAGTTATAATCTGTGCAGTTGGCTTCAGTAATGCTATGAGGTAATCCAGATTAACACTTCTGTCTGTACCCAGAAATGCTGCTTGGGCATGCTCTCTTGGAGAATCCAGTTCTGTAAGCTCATCAATTACAAGAAGGCCTATTTCATTTGTCCATGACTTTCTCTCATGAAATGCGGATGCGAATGACTCGTAAGTAGCTACTATGATGTCAGCTGAATCAAGCTGTTCCTCTGTAGCTCGACTCTGTCCATCCTGTCTTACCATTGAAAATTCCAGATCCTCAAAAATGTCTTTGTATTCATCGATTACCTGCCCATTAAGTGATGTATATGGACTTAGATAGAAGCTCCTCTTCCCCTTCTGTAATGAAATTAGAATCAGAATCATAGCTAGGAATGTCTTTCCTGATCCCGGAGGCATTTGAATGACAAGATTTCTGGAAAAGTCTTCAATCTCTCTCAGAAAGAGGTCTTGTGCTGGCAATAATCTAATGAAATTTTTATGGCGAAGCAACAGTTTTGCAGTTTGTTGTATCTCAGTATCCTCTCTTGTTGGACCTATCATTCCAGTTAGAGCCGCTAATGCGAGTCTTCCATCATGTGTGATTACAAACTGCCGGTTCTTTTTTCCTCGTTTTCCAATTGCGGTGACAAATCCAGCTTTCACCATTTTAGTCATGGATTCATATATGGTTCCACCTGAAACCAATGATTTGCGTTCCGATTCATACTTTACTTCTTTCTGAGTTTTTTCTTTGCTTCTTCTTTCGGGCGGCTTGTCAATACCTTTCAGGTGGAGCATACCCTCTACTATTTCATCCCACCCCATACTCTGAATAACTTCACCTGCATCTGGATTAAGCACTTGTAATATTTCTACAGCATATCTGTTGCTTAGTGCTTTCAGTTGCTTTCGAATCAAGTCAAGTCTTGATTCGTCAAGGCCACCTTTTGTCATCGTACTCACTCACTATTTCCGAGCGTCTTTGATATACCTTTTTCCTTGTGCTTGATAATCAATCTCTTTGCGATAATGTGATTTACTAGATAATACTCGCCCTTTTCTTTAACGTTGACATCACAATACTTGAAAACAGAAGGTGTTTCCAATTGCGATTCTTCTCACGGAAAAAAGAAACAGATGATGAAGACCATAGTGATGAGTCTAGTAGTTCTTTGACAAGTCTTGGGATATTTGCTCCTGGTATTGAGGTCACACAATCAGACCCTGTTAGAGAACATAGAAGAATGAGAGAACTAGATCAAATTTTCATTCGCTCGAAAAAACTCGAGTCTCTTGAAGATGTACCTTATGTTGTTAATCAAATATGCAATGGAAATATTGTGCTTCTTGATATCACTCGTTTGAATGATGGAAAAGAACAAAACCATCTTGCTCTCAAACGAATTATTGAACGTATTCGCGGAGAAACTCGTGGTTACAATGCAGAGATTGCATTAGTCAATGATGGTTGTATGATCGTAACACCAGATTTTGTCAAGTTCTAGTTTTTATCGGAGCTTCATACTCTCGGTAACCATTAGTGCTTTGGTTTCCACTTTTAGAACCTTATGGATTGTCGATGCTAAGTTCAAGCATTTTGACGCCTCTCCATGGCATGTGAGAACGACTTCAGGTGTTGGATTTACTCTCTTGACAAAGTTAAGGATTTGTTTTCTATCGGAGTGGCCTGAAAATCCTTCTACTGTTGTCACATCAAAGTTCACAGGAACGACTGTTGTTTTTCCATCTCGAGTACGCATCTGGACTTCTTTCCATCCTTTCTGAACTCTTCTTCCCAAAGTACCTTCTCCTTGGTAGCTTACAAACATCAGCGTATTCTTTTCATCGGGGGCTAACATTCTGAAGTAATCTACACTCGGCCCTCCGGCTAGCATACCAGAAGTTGCCATGATTATACACGGCTCTCCTTCAACTATCTCTTGTCTTTGATCCGGATTATCAACTTGTACGAATATATCGCTGAGAAACGGATTCACTCCCTGGTGAAAAATCATTTCCCTGATTTTTTTACTCAAGGCTTCAGGATGTGTTGTGTGTATTGCTGTAGCTTGGGCAATCATTCCTTCAATGTAGACTGGAACCTTTGGAATCCTCTTTTTACTTACCAAATCTTCCAACACAATCATCATCTCTTGTGCTCGTCCAACTGCTAATACTGGAATGAGGACTTTGCCATCACGTTTTATCGTTCGCTTAATGATTGATGCAAACTTCTTTTCGACCTCTTGACGTGGTGGCATCTTATCATTTGGATGTCCGTACGTGCTCTCTACCATTAGTGTTTCTAGCCGTGGGAACGTAAATGTCGCAGGTTCTAGTAATCTGGTTCTTCCAAATTTGAAATCTCCCGTATATGCTAGATTGTAAAGTCCGTCTCCGATATGTAAATGAATTATTGCTGAGCCAAGAATATGCCCTGCATTATGTAATGTAAGACGAACATCTGGTGCGATATCTGTCACTTCTCCGTAATTGAGGGTGATTGTGTGAAGGATTGCTTCTTTTACATCTCTATCTCTATATGGTCTGAGTTTTCCTTCCCGTTCTGCAACATCCAGATAATCCAGCTGGAGCAATGTTGAAAGATTGAGTGTTGGTGCAGTCATGTAGACTGGACCTCGATATCCATATTTGAAAAGAAATGGGACCATTCCACAGTGATCCAGATGTGCATGACTGATAATCACAGCATCAAGTTGATCAATTTTAAATTCAGGCATATCTAATCGTGGAAATGCTTTAGTTGGAGTTCCAACATTCACTCCACAATCCAATAGAATATTACTTTCTGAGGTCTGGATGAATATACATTGTCTTCCTACCTCTCTAAATCCGCCAAGCGCAGTAATTCTAATCCATCCATTATCGATAAGGGGTGGTCTATGAATTCTTCTTCCAATTTCTCGGAAAACTTTGTTTCGGGTGGCTGCTTCTGATTGAATGATATATCTGATTTGCTTAATCAATTTACTTTCAATTGGCGGCGTACGAATAACATTAGGTCTCCAGAAGGTTTGACGGGTTATTTCGCGGAGCGTTGAACCACTTCTGCCTATCACTAGACCTGGTTTCTGTGCTTCGATAATGACTTCCCCTCTGGATTCATCAAAATCAATAGATGTGATTTCTGCATCTTCAGGCACAAGCTTGCGTACGGTCTGTTCAGCATCCTCATGAGAGAGCCTAACTTCAGGTGCTGACCGTACAACAATTCTCTTTCGCATTTTTCTGGCAAGCGCTTTAATTTTATCTCCGTCATCAAGCAGGATTTTGGGTGCTTTGGAATATATCGCTATTTCTGGGCCTTCGTATTCTACCGAGCTAATTGCAGCAGAACGTGGTAACGCTTTCATTACCATTTCGCGAGGGTCAGTCTCATCATTATTCAGTTTTTTACCCATCTAAAATCACATCACAATCCTACGATTACATGTTAACCTTCTAACTACTTAGATACAACTTACCCAGAGGGTGTGAATCTATTGAGTCTAGAACTCGGTCAGGCTCTCTGACCATTACTTCGACAAGATTTGTCTATTGCTTCCAAATCTTCATGATAGTGTCTTTGTCGACTTCCTGATATCCGTCTTTGTCAATGACACTCACAAGAATTGAATTACCTGAACCAGCATCACGTTCAATTGCTGCTGCAACAGCTGATATAGCAAGCTCAATGGCCTTCTTCTTGGTGAGTCCGTCTTTGTACCCAGCTTCAAGCACACCCAAAGCTACAGGAGATCCTGAGCCTGTTGCTGCATATGTATCTGGTAAAACGGAACCAATATAGTCGCTATAGAAGACCTGTGGGCCTTTGTCATCAAATCCTCCAACAAGACATTGAAGTAGGTATCCACCTCTCGCTTGAAACATGATGTTACTGAGTTGAGTTGTTAGTGCCTTAACTCGTATTGGACGGCCCCTTTCAATCTCATACAGTTTAGCTATTACTTTCAGCCAATCCATAATTGCTTGGGCATCAGCAACAGACCCTGCAATGGTCGCACCAATTCTATCTGTAATCTTGAAGATTTTCTTGGCGCTTTTATTTGCAATCAAATATCCCATTGTTGCGCGTTGGTCACTTGCTAAGACTACACAGTCTTTTGCAATCAAACCTACAGTCGTTGTTCCTGTCTTTAGTGCCTCTATGGGGGCTTTTTGTTCATGTTCCATAGCCATTGTTGAATAACTCCATACGAATAAGAGTTGCCTTGGAGAACTAGTGACGAAATGAAATCATGAGTAATCTATTAAAAGGTTTTCTCAGTGACACTTTTCATCCGAAACTATATTCATTTTCCCGTGTTTTCTATTGATTATTAATTCTTTGAAATACGACATTTCAAGTCTGATTTTCTTCAGGTCTGTCAAAGACGGTGCAAATTTTCACTTTCTTTGCTTCTTCATACATTTTCAAAGCATCCGATGCAATTCCAACTTCTCCGAAAGCGATATTTTCAATGTATCTAGTTTCTTTGGGAAGCTCTATGTTGATCACTTCACCATCGATAGTTACATTTACTCTTCCATCTTCAAGAACTGGAATCCTTCTTTTAACTACAGCTTGCAGTCGTTCTAACGGGTCGACAATTATCTCTTTTACTTCCACATTGAAAATCAGGGTCTTTCCTGCCAATGGGCTATTGAAATCGACCCTTACAGTCCTACCCATTACCGCCGTAATGACTCCACGCTCTCTTCCAAATGTGATTGATTCTCCTTTTATTGGACGGTCACCATGTTTTGCAAGCTTGGTCTTTGATATTGTCTTAATCTTTTTAGGGTCTGGAAATCCAGCTCCTTTCTCTGGAGGAATTTCTACTTTCTTTTCTTCGCCTAATTTCATTCCCACAATTTCTTCTTCAAGAGCCTCTAGAAGCCAATTCCATCCTAGAGCAACAAGCATTGGTTGATACCTTTCTTTCTCCTTGTATATTCCATGCTCTTTAGCTACCTCTTCCTGTGTTGTATCAAATACGGTGCTATCTTCTTTTGTCATTGCTGTGTAATCAATATAGATAACACTCTTTTCTTCAACAGTATCGGTTTTTTTGGACTTCTTTGCTGCTGACTTCTTCTTAGTCTTCTTGGCTGGCTCTTTGTCAGACATAATACATCCCTTTTGGACTTTGACTCAGCGGCTCAGCCCTGCAGCTGCATAAAATTATTTCCATCAGGCCGTTAGTTTACCTTGAATAAGGTCAACCCGCTCCATGAAGAATATTCTGTGCCCTATCGATTGAACTTCCAAACCCCGTTCCTCCATTATCCTGATAATGTGGTCTGGATTTGAGTGAGATGATACAATAACATAGATTGTACTGTTCTTCTCAATGTGTTTACATGCCTGAGCGATATATCTCTCACTTACTTCCGTGCCCGTTATACCCCCTATGAAAGCATGATCCATGGAAGTTTTGTGTTCATCTGCAGGCAGATACGGTGGATTGAAAACAATAACTGAAAATTTTGCAGATGAATGAAATGCAGTAAGCAAATCCGATTGTATTACTGAGTTGTTCACTAGACGAGTGTTCCTTCTCAAAGTATCCATTGTATTTCTAACCGCTTCTAACGAAATATCGACAGCAATTGCTTTTTTGACTATCTTGGACGCCATAGCAGTTGCCAGTCCTACTCCACAACCAATCTCAAGAAAAGTGTCTGTCGGCTTTAATTCTATAGCATCTAATACAAGATACGAGTCCATTGCAGGTGAATATACTCCTTTATGTACATCAAAATCAATCTTATCTCCCTTGAAAGAATGCTCATTCATAAATTTGGCATCCTCCCCTCTTGTATGAGGTCTGCTATTGTATTTGAAATTCTTATCAATGATTCTTGGGGTATTTCTCTCAGTCTCTCATTCCCCTCAATTCCAGCTGTGTTCTTTAGAATCAATCTACTCAAATCCGAATTCAAATCAAGTCTTTCTAACCATATTTTTAGAGCATTTCCGAGTTGCTTCTTTGGATACGGGTAGATTCCATGAACGAGTTTAAAAAATACATCTTCACTTTTTACAAACATCTTTTCTTCTCTTTTAGTTATCTTGACAACTGTTGAGGTTACAGCTGGCTCTGGATAAAATGCATTTGATGGTACGTCCATAATCTTTTCAGCGTGGGCATAGTATTGAAAATCAATTGTCAATCTGGAATATTTTCTTGATCCGGGCTTGGCTACTAAACGGTCGGCAAATTCTTTCTGGTACATAAGTATAGCTACCTCAAAATCTATTTTTTTCAATATCCGAAAAGTGATTTCGGAAGAAATAGAATATGGCAGATTTGCTACTACTTTGTTTATTCTGGGGAAATCCACCTCAAGTGCATCACCTTCAATTATTGCAACATGATTTTGGTGTTCAAATAGATCCTTAAGTGCTTGTACAAGACCAGTTTCTATCTCAATAATGAATAATTTTTGAGCGTATTTTGCCAACCACTCGGAGAGAATTCCTAACCCTCCTCCAATTTCAAGGACAATATCACTATCAGAAATTTTGGCAGCATCAACTATTTTTTTAGCTACATATCTATTTGTTAGAAAGCTTTGCCCTCGTTTCTTATCTGGTCTGACTGAATATTTTTGTAGCAGAGAATATATCTCTTTTTTTGACAGGAAACTCACCTTGCAATTTACCGTCTAGCAGCTTCTTCTATTCGCGGAGGGGGGCGAACAAACAGATATCTCTTTTCTTCTTCTCGCAGCTCTTTCATAATTCTTGAAATTATGACCTTCTTTGGGTCTTGCAGTTTCGTCCGGTCCGCAATATCATCAAAACTTTTGAAGGGCATATTCTTCCTCTCTTCGAGTATTGCCCACATCAATGTCGATCCTATTCCGGGTAGAAGTTGAAGTGAATGCATTCGTGTGGTAAGAGGTTTTGCCTCGTTAAAAAATTGAACAAATTTTTGCTCATGTTTTGTAACAATAATTTCAACAACAAGAGGAAGCTCGGCACCACTCTCGGGAGATAAATCTTCAAATGAGATTCGCCTCTTAACATGGTCTATCTTACTTTTTACATCACGCTTTAAAACAACTCTTTCATGTGGCCGCAGTTTTTTTCCTCTTTTTGGAGCAAGTTCTAATAGTGTGAAATGGGATTCTCCTACTGCTTGAATTACAGTTTCACCTCTAGGCCTAGAATCACGTAAGAATGTTTTAGGTGCGACAACTGCCAAAATATACGCGTGTGACTCTAACATCCTGTTTTGAGATTCGTCCATTCTTTTTAACACACCTTACGTTTTCAGGCCACATTATGAACTATGTATACTGTTTCGGATAAAAAGTATCCGGCTTACGAAAGCTATTATTCCAGTACAGATTAAAAATCAGGTTTTGCTTGCCATAATCTCAACAATTTCAGCGTATTGTTCATCAGTGAGTTCGACACTTCGGGGATCCAGTATTGTCTTTAGTTCTTCTTCAGTAGTAGGTGCAAGATTGATTACCTGAACAGCTTGAGAGCGGGTGATCTCGTAGTTTTTCATGAGGCGTTCTACCAATTTGACTGATTCTACCGGTGCAAATTTTGAAAAAGTTGAAGAGTGTTCAAGTGTTATCGATTGCTGAAACGATAATTCTCCATCTTTACTCCTCTTTGAGAGAATCTTCTTTACCATTGGTAATGGAATTTCTTCCTTGCTAATTATTTCCCTTGGCATGTTGTATGATTCAGCCCCTATTAGGTCTTAGATGTTCTGGTCTTATAATTAGTTTCTTCATAGCTTTGCCAAGACTGACATCAATCTCATATGCTCTTCCTCTTTTACCAGTGATGACTCCTGTTCTTCCGTGATATCGTCGATGGGGCATTCCCTTGTGGAAGCCTGGATCTATCACTATATCTACTCTCTGACCAATCTCATAATCGATTAGCACGTTGCTTAGAGGTTGAAGACCTCTGCTACGTACTTTTTTGCTCATCAGACTTCTTGTTCTTGCACGGAAACCATGACTTTTCTTGACCATGGAACTCACCTGTCTTGGCTATTGAGTTGGCCTTTTCAAAATAGTAGTTTGAGAGACCAAGTCCTGAAAAACCTCCGGGGTCAACACTTAAGCATTATGGTCTGGTTTGCCAGTGTAAATTGCAGTCACATTTAGTTCTGTACACAGACAGGGTGTTTCTAATACCTCTGTTAGTGATGGCTTTGTTCTTCCCTCGTCTCCTGAGATTAGCTCTTTGATGTACGTACCACCTTGCACTTTGAAAGAACCTTCAAGAAGTAGTTTTTCTTTTCTTTTCAGTTTTATTTCATATACATGTTTGACCCGAACAAGGTCACTTCTCCGGTGTGCCACTCTATTTGGTGTACGCTGTTCTATTTCTATATCTTTGAATCGTTTTTCTGCAATTCTCAGTAGCTCTTCTGATATCTCTTTTTCAGTTGAGATTGATGCAACATACTCTTTGATATTTTCAGAAGCATCTTTCTTCAAGTCTTGGGCTCGTGACCTTTCAGAAAACTCAAGGTCATGCACCTCTATCTTACCATATGCTTCTTTGTTGATTTCATGTGCAAGAACTTCAAGATTCAATTTTCGTTTCTTTGGCTCTGAAAGCTCTAATACAAAAGGTCTACCATCACCTAGCATTAGCGCATCGATGTCTTCTCGTCCTGCAGCATGAACTTTGAATCGAGCTGCGTGGGCAATTTTTACAGCAGGTTTTCCGATGTATTCAGATACAGAGTCCAGATACCTACGTCCCGTTCCATCACATTCCTCACATCCTTTTCCTTTGCATTCACCGCAATCCCACCTACTTTGTGGTATTCCTCTTTCCAATTTACGGTATTTTCCAAAAATGAATAAGGGATTCACCTGTAGACTGATTTGATCTTTCAACATGTCGTAGATAACAACTATTTCCGGCTTTGAGAAGTCGACTTCTCTTTTCAGCTTTTCAAATAGTTTCTTTCCAAATTCTCGATTGAATGATGATTTCAATGGTTCGCTATTCAGAAGGTTGTATCTTGCGCATATTTCATCCTGCCTTTCTACGAGTTGGGGAAATGGGACACTCCCAACCAAAAATGTGTCAAACTCGTAATCTTGCAGAATCTCATCAACTTCATTTGTTATTCTTGGAATTCTCTCAAATACCGAGTCATCTTTAGTACAAAGATGACAGGTTTCTTTCAGCTCAAATGGAATGCCTGCATCCTTAGCTAATCTTCGGGCCGATTTCATCATACCATTTCCTGCAAGAATCTGGAGATATTCTGATGCCTTTTTTCTATCTCCTCCTCTCAGAAATTCGTCTCCTATCATTAACAGAACCAATTTGATAGATCTTCCTCTTTGGATATTGGTTGTTCCAGTTGCTAACCATGCGAATAATCTCCCCAAGCATTCATTGCAGAGTGGATATTCATTCAGAATGGTCTTCGAAACATCTATCATCGTATCGGTCATTTCATCCATTGGATACAGGCCCCAGAAAAAACAGCGGTGTTTCCTTCATAAAGGCAGTTGTTTGACTAGAGGGGAATTCTTAGATAACGAATTGCCTTCAGTCCCGCAAGGAACGTTTTAGGGTTTCCTAGTAATTTTGCTATCACTCTTCCTTGCCTATCCATATCGCCCTCTTTTTTCACGGTGCTTACAAGTCCTAAATCAGCGGCATCACCAATTAGAGAATCCAGTCCCTTATTGGAAAGTGAACCTATCAATTTCTGAACCAAATACATTAATCGTAAATCATTCATCAGAGATTTTCTCCATATTTTTTCAAACTTCTCTAGATGTGTCTGCCCTCCTGAGTCAGCTTCTAGGGATTGAGCAATGTGTTTCCCAGCCAATCTAGCTACTTTACCGCCCAAAATCACACCCCCTCCTGTAGTTGCTTTAACAATTCCTGCAGCATCTCCAACCACAACAAAATTACTTCCTATTGTTTTCTTGATTGGTTTTCCTACTAATACTATACCTCCAAAACCTCTTTCAACTGTGGCATTTCGAAGACGCTTCTTTAAAATCGGGTGATGCGAAATTGCAGATTTTAGTCTTATTTTGCTATAATCTCTAGCTGCCAGTCCAACTCTAGCTCTTCTTTCTCCAAGTGGAATTAACCAACAGAAGAATCCTGGTGCTACACGATTGTCATAATACATTTCGACCAAGTCTTCATGAGCATCGACATTTTTCAACTCAAATTGATATGCTGGCATTTTGCTTTTTCTTGGGACTGAATAAAAACCGATAGATCTTGATATGTAACATCTTACACCCTCCGCATTAACGACTCTTCTTGAAGATATCTTTTCTTTTGATTCCTTTTGCTTAATATGTGCAATCCACTCAGTTTCATTGTTAACAATCTTTGTGACTTGAGAACTGGTTTTAATTTGTACACCTGTATGATGTGCTTTATCAGCTAGCCATCTATCAAATGCAATACGATCCACAACAAAGGCTTCTCGCTTTCCTCTTTCGATTAATATTGATTTTCCAGATGGTGAAAATATGCGTGCTCCTGATACATGATTCTGAATTACATCTTTAGGCAGCTTGAGACCGAGTTCTTGTATACCGGATGTACTAAGGAGACCTGCACAATGGTCCGGTTTACCTATTGCTGGATGCTCTTCGAAAATCAATACTTTGTGTCCTCTACTTGCAGCATCGATTGAGGCAAGGATACCAGCAGGTCCAGCACCAATGACTGTTACATCAGCTTTCAGTTTTTACTCCTCAAATCCTCCTCGATAAGACCCTTTTTATCTGTCACCACTGGTGAAATACTGTTTCTGGAGAATCACGTTATGCCAAGACATCAATTTACGTACAAACAAGTCATTGTCGTACGAACTGATTTGGATATGAGTAAAGGTAAGACTGCTGTACAGGTTGCTCATGGGTCTTTGAGTGCGTCTGAGCGTGCACGTGGAAAAACAAATGATATTTGGAAAGCATGGTTTCGGGAGGGCCAGAAAAAGGTCGCACTAAAAGTTCGTTCTGAAGACGATTTAAAGACATTAATATCCCAAGCGATACAGGCTGACTTACCATATGCAATGATTAGAGATGCTGGAATGACCGAACTACCTCCTGGTACGGTTACGGTTATTGGTATAGGCCCGGCACTAGCAGAGAAAATAGACAAAATCACAGGCGATCTCAAGTTATTGTGAGTGGAAATACGTTGAAAGAAGCAAACCCCTTTGAAAAAACTCTAGGTATAGAACTATATTCTACTGATTTTCCAGGCATGAATGGTAGAATAAAAAGTTGTTATGAAGATTTCATAGTGACAGAAATTTCTCCCGAGGAACGTACACTTCGAATCAAGAATATGGAAACTCTCAATGATTGGCACGGTGCAATTGATACACTAATTGAAGGAGAACGAGACCGTTTTGTTCGATTTATTATGCAAAAAAGTGGATTGTCCACAATGGATGTCGCCCATATATTGGCATCCGAACTGAATATCCCTCGACACTTGATTAATTATGCTGGATTGAAAGATAAACGAGCTGTCACAGCACAATTCATGTCGATTCCTGCAAGCAGTGCTGAAATGCTGCCCAAATGCAGATTATCCAGAATTCTCATTAGAGAAATGGAGTATACTCATCATCCAGTAAATATTGGCGACCTATGGGGAAACCGTTTTAAAATCCATTTTAGAGAAATTGATTCTCCAATCGAAGAAGCTATGGAGCATGCTAGTTCTCTTTCTACTACGCCTCTCTTAAACTACTTTGGTGTTCAACGATTTGGCGTCACTCGTCCTTTCACACATCGTGTTGGAAAGGCTTTGATAAATAGAGATTACGAAAAAGCTGTAATGATAATGTTGACTGAAACCAGCAAGTACGAGCCTGTTGAACTAACTGAAACTCGAACAAAACTTGCAGAAGACTTCACCCCCTCAGAGGAATTGCTAGATGTGTTTCCCAAGAGCCAAAGATATGAGCGTAGGATTATCAAGCATTTAATCAAACATCCTAATGATTTCAAACGTGCAATATTGAAAATTCCACCACGGATTTTGACAATCTTCATCCATGCATATCAGTCATACTTGTTCAATCGGTTAATTAGTCAACGTGCAAGAAATGAAATGCCTTTGGAATTTCCTATTGTTGGCGATTTCTTGATACGGCTCGATACTACTCACTCAGGACGTGACTCGTGGATTTTTGTAACAGAAAGAAAACTTGAATCATGTATGGATCTTATCGCATCTGGTGAATATGGATTAGCAATGCCTATTCCTGGATATGCAACTAAAACACCCCCGTCTGAACAAACTGATATGCTTAAGACTCTCCTGAAATCTGAACAGATTAGCCTGATTGCTTTTCGCAATCCCGAACATCGCTCATTAAATTCTCCGGGTGGTTTGCATCTATTATCTGTTCACCCACTTCAATTGAATGTCGAAGGAGTAGATAATCAACTTATTCTTGAGTTTTCACTTCGAAAAGGCTCTTATGCAACAATTGTTATGCGTGAACTGATGAAAAATCATCCAATTAATCGAGTATAGATTCTCAAAACCGTCTTCGGCTGGCAAACTCTTTCATTTTTTCATCAAAAGCATCTTCAGGCTTCTCATCCGTTTGCACTCTTTCGTCTTGATACTGAAATATCACAGATTGTCCCATTATAGCGGATACAATCTTTCGCAAGTCGGATTTGGTGTAATCAATTCTATCTCTATCTTCAGTCCTGAGCATAACGATACTCTCTTTCTCACCGTTTGGAAGATAGAGGCTATTAACACCCACTTCAACTGCGGGATAGATTAATTCGCGAACAAGAGATCTCAGCTTGACCGGGCCTTCAAAAATCATAACCGATCCATATAGATTTTCCATTTCGCCAATTAGGTCAATCTGGTCTTTAAGTTGCTCAGCCTGTTTTTTCTTCACAATAATGATTATTTTACCTGCTGTCTTGATAGCTCTTCTGAAGGATAAATCTTCAATCTCTGGATAATCTTCAACTCTCTCTAATATCCATTTTGAGAAATCTATATCGAATTGAGTAATCTCTCCTCTATCTAATTTCCCTTGGCAGTTTGGACACAACATATCCGTTTCGAGATCAAACTTACAGACTGGTAAACGCATTTCAAAGGCCTCGTTGAACGATTGTTCCTATTTCTGTTGGTTCGTTCAATTAACCATATGAAATTTGTGTTAGTCAACTTTTGCCAATGTAATATCTATGGTACTTACGTTCAAATCGCTACCCTTGTCTGTTTTGACAGTAGTAGTGTCGATTATTATCTCCTTTACTTCGAGGTCTGTAATGAATCTATGTCGTGTTATTTCTGCCACATCAACAGCACGACTTATCAGTCGTCCTCTTGCCTTGATGACTACTTCTTCCGCTCCTTTGTTGAATAGTGTCACACACGCTAGAACATAACTCATTACGTTCTTGTTACCTACAAGTATTACGTTGCCATTTCTGTCGTCTTTGTCTGATTTTGATGTATCTTTGTTTTCTGTTTCTGGTGTCACCAATAGACTCTCCGCACACTCGCTCGCAATCTCTCTCCGGTCTAACACAAAGATAGAATTATCAGATATAGATTTCGCTTAATATATTGTATTATCTTTTTATTAATTGGAGAAATACGTTTTAGCTTTCTGTCATTCAGTAATGTTTTTGTGGTTTATGATTGGGTTTCTTGGTGGATGTATTATTAGATGGCACAAATCACCTTTTTGGGATCAACCAGGAATATAGGACGTGCTGGATTTTTCATAGAAGAAAATGATGAAAGCATGCTAGTAGATTATGGTGTACAGTTTGGAAATCCTCCTACTTTTCCTGACATGATACCTATCGATGGTCTACAGGGTGTAGCTCTTACACATGCTCATCTCGACCACTCGGGTGGTCTTCCTATTGTTCTATCTAAGGACCGAGGAATTTCATTATTTTGTACGCCTGCAAGTCGAGACCTCACGATTCTATTACTTCGTGATATGATCAAAATATCACGAGGTCGATTACCATATGATAGAAAAGATGTTACAAAGGTTCGTCGCCAATGCCAAGCGACTCCATATGAAAATACTGTGCCTCTAGGGCGACATTTTGAAATGACCCTTTTCAATGCAGGACATATCCCTGGCAGTGCAATGGTTTCTGTACGTGTTGATGGGAAACGCATCTTATTCACTGGCGATTTTAATGCTACAGAATCACAGCTTACACCCGGAGCAAGAGTCAATCTTCCAAAACATGATGTTGTGGTAACCGAAAGCACCTATGCTCAACGAATCAATCCCGATCGTGAAGAGATTGAAAAATCATTGATTGATGCCACTATTGAAACACTCGAACGTGGTGGAACTGTATTGATTCCTGCATTTGCAGTTGGGCGCAGCCAAGAAATAATGTGTATATTGGAGAAACACAAATTACCGAATAAATATCCGATTTATGTTGACGGAATGGCTAGGAAAGTGAATGATATTCTTGTTCGTCATCCTGAATATCTTCAGAGTCCTCAGGCATTTTCACGAGCTGTATCTCGAACTCATGAGATTCGTGATAATAGGGATCGAAATCGCGCAATGAATGCTGGTGGTGTAATTATCTCTCCAGCTGGAATGCTTAAGGGTGGTGCATCTCATGTGTATTTCAAACGTCTGCATGATGACCCTCGAAATTCAATTATTTTAGTAAGTTTTCAAATTCCTGGAACTCCTGGTGCTGAATTACTCGCTACTAAAACAGTAGAAGTCGGAAGAAAACGATTCGATGTCAAAGCTGATGTGCAACAGTTCCATTTATCCTCTCACTCGGATTCTAAGGGTCTAGTCAAAATGCTCACAAATATTCCTGGAAATCCAGAGTTCTATTTAGTTCACGGAGAATCTGAATCCTGCGACATCCTTGCTGAAAATCTGCAGAAAATGGGACGAAAAGCAACAGTGCCCGAGAAAAACGAGGCTTTTGAGGTTTAGACCTCTTCAGCCTTGGTTCGAGCTTCAATAATTTGGCACTTGACTTGTTGAAGCACTTCTTCGGCTTTCTGTGGTTCAAGGACCAGAGTATAAAGATATCTTGCTGTGCGAAGTTTGAGCTTTACTTGATCGCTTGTCCTTCTCACACGACATTCGACGGCATCCTCCGTCATTTCAAGGAACTTGTCAACATCATAGATTTGTTTTGGCATGATTCGGGCCTCTTGTATTGATTAGCGTCTATGACCAGGATTAGTGGGCCGGGCCGGAGCTTCAGTCACGGTGTGATTCACCCAGACTTTTGAACCAGCGATCCCCGCCGTGTGAAGGCGGTATCATAGCCGAGCTAGACCACCGGCCCTGATTGCTGGTGCTATTACTGACTATTGCTTCTTTCGACGCTTTGGTCTGAGGTCTTTGTTTTTGCATTTTCTGCACTTCTTAGCATTCATTGGATTTGTAGCTCCACAGGTGCGACAAACTTTCTTGTATAGTAAGTAATGCTGTGCAAGTCTGCGTTTTTCTATGTCAACAACTGGCATCTTAAGACCTCGTATCTTAGTAAGCTGACTCTATTGAAAAAGTCTGCTCAGGGCAACC
The DNA here is from genome assembly GCA_014728035.1 of Promethearchaeota archaeon. GTDB lineage: Archaea > Asgardarchaeota > Thorarchaeia > Thorarchaeales > Thorarchaeaceae > SHMX01. Next base: position 244,898 of record WJMJ01000059.1, read on the forward strand.
ATTCAGGTGAGATTTTAAACCTTGTGTTTGCACATCTAAAATCTCACCTGTGCATTCTTTGAAAAGTTACATCACATCTTTCAGTAGGGTTGCAACGTCACTAGGTTTCTCAGCAACTGGAATTCCAGCTTTGTTGAAGGCCTCAATTTTTGCTTTCGCAGTTCCAGTACTTCCACTGATAATTGCTCCAGCATGCCCCATTCTTTTTCCGGGTGGTGCAGTTCTACCTGCGATGAATGCCACAACAGGACGGTCGTAATTCTCTTTAATATAGGCAGCAGCACGTTCTTCAGCGTCCCCTCCTATTTCTCCAACTAACACAAGAGCTTTGGTCTTTTTGTCCTCCTTGAAGAGCTTGACACCCTCAGCAGGGGTTAGTCCAACACAAGGGTCTCCTCCAAGTCCTATGGCTGTAGAAATTCCAATACCCGCATGGGTCATTCCAGCTGCGATTTCATATGTGAGAGTTCCACTTCTCGACATGAGACCAACATCTCCTCCAGAAAACACATGACCCGGCATTATTCCTAGTTTCTGTTTATCTCCAGGAGTGATGATTCCAGGAGTATTTGGCCCAATAACTGTAATCCCTTTCTTCTTAGCAGCATGGATGACTCTGATTTCATCTTTGACCGGTACATGTTCTGTAATCAATACGACTGGATTCAGATTGGCAGCAATCGCTTCCATGGCGGCATCGCCTGCGAATGGTGCTGGCACGAAAATTACGGATGCAGTTACATCGTGTTCTTCTTTTGCTTGTTTCACACTATCGTAAACCGGAACTCCATGGATCTCTTCTCCACCTTTTCCAGGTGTCATTCCTGCAATAATTTTTGTACCGTATTCTAACATTGCTTCAGTATGGAATGTTCCCTGAGAGCCTGTTATTCCTTGGATTATCACTTTAGTATCTTTATCAACTAGTACTGGCATCTATTTTCCCTCCTCGACAAGACCCACAACTTTTTCGGCTGCTTCTTCCATTGTCTTGAGGAATGGTATTCCTGCGTCATTCAAAATCTTCTGTCCCTCTTCTTCGTTTGTTCCTACCATTCTTATGACCATAGGCACCTCAATACCATATTTCTCTCTGGCTGCTAAGATGCCATTGGCTACGTCATCACATCGTGTGATTCCTCCCATGATATTGACGAGTATTGCCTTCACATTTTCGTACATCTGTGCTATTTTTATTCCCATTTCTACTCTCTCTGCATCTGAGCCACCACCAAGATCCAGAAACGTGCTTGCACTCCCTCCGTAGAGTGACACTGCGTCAAGAGTTGCCATAGTTAATCCTGCACCATTACAGATACATGCAATATCTCCATCAAGTTCTACATATGCCATACCATGATCTGTAGCAAGTTGCTCCCGTTCGTTTTGTTCAACTGGCTCACGTTCTAGTTTTTCAATTAGTTTTTTGTGTCGATAGAGAGCATTATCATCTATATTCAATCTTGCATCAGCAGCAAAAAAGATTCCATCTTCAGTCAAAATTAATGGATTGATTTCAGTAAGCTCCACATCGTAGCTGTCAACGATTTGCCATAGTTTTAGAAAGAATCCAGCTAGCTTATTGATTGCTTTCCCAGTGAATCCCATAGCTATTGCCATCTGTCTTGCCTCGAAGGGTTGGAAGCCTGTATCGGGATTCACATGCATCTTGATGATTTTCTCAGGGCTTTCTTCTGCAAGCTCCTCGATTGACATTCCACCTGCTGAACTTCCAATCACCACATACTTTCTTGTATTTCTGTCAATTGTAATTCCTGCATAGATTTCTTGTTTAATGTCCAATTTTTCTTCAACGAGCACTGCCTCAACTGGAAGGTCGTTTATTTTCATAGCGAGAATCTCTTTTGCAAGCTGTTCTGCTTGCTCTGGAGTATCCGCGAATTTCACTCCTCCTGCTTTACCTCGTTTTCCTGAGAGCACTTGTGCCTTAACTACTACTGGTTTACCCACTTCAGTAGCACGCTTCTTTGCCTCTTGAGGGGTCTTTGCTACACCACCTGGTGGGAGTGGCATACCAAAGGCTCGGAAGATATCCTTTGCTTCATGTTCAAAGAGTTTCATCGATTTTTACCACCGCAGTACGGGGCATCATATTTAGCCCCTAAACTCGTTGCGACAGCCTAAATAATCCATAAAAAGATTAACTTATTGCGGCTAAAATTATACCTAGTCTTTCATCTAATTTCTTACAATCTTCCAGAAGATGGGTGTGGATATCAGATTCTATAAGGTTCAGCAAAATCAGATTCACATATTGTATTTCTTCAATACAATTTTCAATCACACCCGGAAGATCATTTTCACAGGCAATATTTTCAATACTTTCAGACCCAATCGACTTCAAAATACGTGAAATCATCTCATTAGGTAATCCCGTTCTTGATTTTACAAGTTTCTCCAGTATTAAATTCAGATTTTTCTTTTTCTTTTTTAAAGCTCTTAGTACAACTTTTGCATCCCGAACAGGAACACCCAGTAACGATACACTTTCTCCTAATTCTGTACACTCTATCTTCTTTCCCTCTCTGTAGACCAACCCTTCTCGTTCAAGGTCTTCTAGAATTTCCATCCCTCGGAATGCTTGTTTGATTACTCCCGGTGCATATGGTTTGGTTTCATCATTAGCTAATATGAACCTAGAAAACTTCACTAAATGTTTACAAAGTCTCTGGCGTTTCACTCCCTGATATTTCCAAGACTCGCACGAACAAGACACCCCCTCTTTACTTTTCAATGTGACAAAATGCCATAGGTCTCTACTCTGACTTCTCACAAGTCCTTCTATCTTGTATGGTGTTACTGAAACTAAACTAACCATCTTATCTTCAATTTCTGAAGCTCGTTTTTGTGTGCTTTTGGTTGATTGAAGGCCAATAAGTTTCTCGATGTCTATTCCCTCAGATGGAAAAACTCTCTTGGTGATGTCTGTTGTCCGATTTATTGATGCCCAAAAAGTACGATAAAGAACACTGAATGGGTCTTTTTCTTCTACTCCTGATTGACACATCTGATTTAGAATTAGATCTTGTATATTCTCACGGGTGTCCATGAGACTATCTACTTCACCTTTTACTGGAAAGATATAACCATCCTGGTTTTGAACAAAATATTTTGATAATATTCTTCTTCGTTCTGTTTCGTTATCAACTACTACTGTGCCAAATCCCTCATTATCTAAACCAATTCTACCTGCAGAATGTAATGCTTCATCTAATTCCCATTCGGTTAGCATGGTCAAATTTTCTTCTCCAGATAGCTCCATACCAATGCCTTGCATAAATACTCCCATCAGGAATACAACTGTAGCCTTCATTCCACTTGCAATAGAGAATCTTGTAGGCATTACTAACACTGGGATAATTCCTTCTGACCAAGCTTTTGAAATTGCTCTTCGTTGAGCTGATGCTACTCCTTCATGAATAAATGGAACACCCATTCTTATTGTTTCAGCCAATTGTTGAGTCATGGTACACTCAGCATATTTTTTCATAACTTCATTTGATACTTCTATTAGTCTATCTTTATGTTCTGGCTTGAGTCGTAGATCCAACTTGTCATCAGGATTTGATCCTAATCCAGAAAGTTGCATTGCAATTCTTTCACATGTGGAAGTATTGGGACAAAGAATTAGAGTCAATCCTCGTGAGTAATGAATGTATTCTGTAAGGTCTTTGAATTGTTTATCAATACCCTCAAATTGTTTCACGCTAAATATGCGTTTCAAATCTGGTTTTGGATCTTCTACGATTGTTGCTTGTAACCATTCTGCTAGTTCTGTAATATCAGCTACAGAGGGACATATCGCGAGATACTGAATCTTTTGACCTAACCCCATCATTTTGACAATTATACTTTCAAGTCTTGGGCCAATGCTCGTCCTTCCAATTAGGTCCATTCTCTTAATAACTACACATCTCAGATTCTTGAGGATTTCGGGATGTGTTCGAATTGCAATACTGAATGCTCGATATGTAGCAACAATGACTCTTCCTATATGCAAGTCTGATTGGATAGCTTTTCTTCGTCTATCTATAAGGGTTGCTTCTACACCTAACCGGAGACATTTCTGCCCAATACTTTTTAGTGCTTGATTTGCAGAATGGGGATTTGGACATAGAATTACTCCTTTCGCTCGAAAGTCTGTTGCTATTGTACTGAGGAGACTTATTTCTGAAATTTGGTATGCTTCTTCATAGTCGTAGGTTACAAGAATTTGGTTTTGTTTTCTAAGGATTCCTTTTTGAAGCGCATTCATCTGAAAGTCTGTAAGCTTGTCCATCCCTTCTCTTCTAAGAATCTCAAGAAGCCGAGGGGATCTCATTTCGAGTTCCAGCTCACGTAATGCACTCATTATTATCACTCATTTCCAAATGCGCAATTACTTCTTACATCTATTATTCACTAAATAAACTAATGGTTTTCAATATATCGAGCTATTGTACCAAAAATGGAGCATTTTTTGGTTGTTGCGAATAGTTTAATGGGGATTGAGCTAGACTGCAGCTGGTGATGTGCTATGGAATTAGCAAGGTCTATCAAGTGCAAGGAATTGATGAAGCTCGACGTTGTTGATGCTGATGGGAAAGAAGTAGGCCACGTCGGTGATTTCACATTTGCCTTTAAAGATAAATTAGAGCTCCGCCAATTTGTCTTGGAAGGTTCGGCTTGGGAGGAATTTCTTGAGTCAATTAAAGTAAAACCGGACAGAGATCCTGTATTTGATGCATCAACAATAAAGAAGATCGATAAGAAACTATACTTATCTACTAATACTGATGAATTAAAGACTACTTGTGAAAACGATTGGATACCTGAAGATGAATACAGACTATCCGAACTTGAAAAGATGGATATTATTGACCGAGCAGGTATCAAAGTTGGTCGAATCATTGATGTTCATTTTGATGTTGATGGGTCTGCCTCATTGATAGTTGGAGGCGGCTTTTTTGAAGAAGCTCTTGAAGCAATTGGTCTGAAAGAAGATGTTGACTTCGTCGTTCCAGGAGATGTACTTACTTGTCTTGGTGACAAGGTTCAGCTTGCTGTTACAAAAGACGAGTTAGGAACGACCATGGAAAAAGCTTTGAAGGAAAAAGCTCCTGATATCGAACGAGTGAAATCCAATAAAGCGGTTACTCGTGATATTGGCAAAGTCCGACTTTTCACACACCGCCCTATCTAATCTCAATTACATAGCCATTTTTTGGCTATGTCATTTTTTTACCTAGCATTACCTACCGCTTATGCTGATACATATAAACAAAGAAAAGGCAGCCCTGTCTTGATGATACTGTTCAAGTAATGACGTGTGTATACTAAAAACACATACGTTTGCTTCGAGGTATGATGAAATGGCATTTGTGTCTACACGAGACTCCTCATTCAAGATTATATTAAAAGATGATTTCAAAGTAAAGCCCGGTTCCACTTTTGTCTGTGGATTTCATGGTTTGGGTGAAGTTGGTTTTCTAAGTACTGCTCATCTTACCCGTGCACTCGATACAGAGAGAGTTGGATATATCAAAAGCGATATGCTTCCTCTATTTGTGTCTATGGAGAATGAGAATCTTGTATTACCTTTCGAGATTTATTCCTATGATGAAAAGAATATGATTTTCTTAGTTCCACGATTTCAACCACACCAAAGTGAGCAATGGAGTTTCATAGACCATCTTGTAGATTGGATTTGTGAGAATGAATTCAGTGAAGTCTTACTACTTGGAGGGCTCGATGCTAGTTTCAAAGAAGATGACGATGATATGCGTTGTGTGCCCACCTCCGCCTATAAGGACAAACTTGAGAAATGGAATGTGCCTCTTCTTGAGGAGGGTCTTTTTGTTGCAGGGCCATTGGCCTTATTCCTTGCCGAATTGGAGATGCGTGAAGCTCCCGGAGTAGGTCTACTCACATATGCTACTCGTGGTAGGCCCGATCCCCGTTCAGCTGCATCCATGCTACAACGAATCAACCAGGTATATGGTGTTGAAGCTAATGTTGATCAGCTGATTGAAGAGTCAAAGGAGATTGAACGGCTCGAAAAGATGCGAAAGAGTATAGAATCTGATAGTGACCGAGCCCACGATATGTATATGTAGATGATTTCTAACCCAGTCTTCGAATATACCATCCTATGTCCACAAGGTTCTTTGCAACAAGCTTGTCTGAACCTAGTCGGTCAAGCTTGTTGGCATCAACAGATAATATAGCAATTCCAAGGCATTCTTTTTCTTCATTGAGTACAAGCACACGTTGGTTTCTGGATAGATTTTCAGGGAGTTCAACAACAGACTCTCTTAGAATACTATTTCCATAGGTAAATGCTTCAGCAGCATGTGAAGAAACAATCAGATACGCTGCAGTGTCCAGTGCAATTTTCTGAGCAGCTATAAGACTTATTCTAAAATCACTTCCATCATATTCTCCCAACCATAATCCCATTGATTGAATCTCAAAAGTATTTATTTTATCAAGAATCTCTATCCAATCTTCTGGAATCAGATATACTGAGAGATATTTTTTCTTCTCAATTGAAACAGGTATTCGATTAAGTGAGATCTTTCTTGTTATATCATGACCAAAATCCTGATCAATTATATTTGAGATTGTTTTCCATAGTTCGGAATCTAACAGTTCAGCACTCATCTATTTTACCCCCTCTTCTTTGATTATTTTTGCAACGAAGAAACCTTCAGTACCATCTCTATGAGGAAGAAATCGCTTGGTTAATTTCAGTGATTCATCAAGGTCAACTCCGTATGGATTGACTATTCCTGGGGTGCCAAAATCCAGTGATATCTTTGAAAGTTTTATTTCATGATGTTTCCTTAAAATATTATCAAGCACAAATTCATTTTCTTCTGGAGCTATGGAACATGTTGCATAGACTAACACCCCACCTGGTGCTAGAACTGAGATTGCTTCTTCTAGCATCTCTTCTTGTCTAGTTGCACAGTACCTTATGTCTGCCATGGATTTACTGGTTTTTCTTGATGAATCAATTGGAATCAATCCCTCACCCGAGCATGGCGCATCCAACATAATTTTGTCTGGTCGTAAGCCGAGCTCGCTTATTTTTCTTGCATCTCCTCTTAATACAATCGAATTTATTACTCCACATCTTAGTATGTTACTTTCAAGACTTGTAAGTCTAAGTCTATCTTGGTCTATTGCAAATAACTTTCCAGTATTTTCCATAAGCTGTGCAATATGAGTACTCTTTCCCCCTGGTGCGGCAGCCAAATCTATTACTACTTCATTAGGTTTTGGATCAAGTACTCGCGATACTGTCATAGAGGGAACACCTTGAACATAGTAGTAACCCAACATATGCTCGAAGAGTGCACCAGGAGAGTAACCACCAAAATCTGCCCAGAATCCCTCCTCAATCCATGGGATTTGTTTTAGTTGCACATCTTTCTTTTCTAATCTCGAAATGAGTTCTTTAATAGGTATTCTCAATTGATTTACTCTAATCGCAGTCGGAATTGGTTTATCACAAGATTCTAAGAATTGATATGTTTCATCTTCACCCCATAGTGAAAGATATCTTTCAATCATATATGGAAGATATCCATATTTTTTAGCAATCTTCTTAGCTTTTTGTCGCAATTCCTTTCTATCCACTCGTTTTCCTTCCTCTTCTCAATCGTATTCTCTCACTGCTTCAAGTAATTTTTCTAGACTTTGTGATATTACAGGAGTCTTTGGGATTAATGCTTTGATTAAGTGCAAATCTTTGAAACCTGAACCAGTTATCGGAACAATAATCTGGTCTTGTTTATCAATGGTACCATCTTCAATCATTTGCTTTAATCCTGCTAATCCGGCTACTCCACTAGGTTCACCAAATATCCCTTCATATTTTCCTAGTTCTACTAGACATTTCTTTATGCTGTAATCTGAAACTGATATTGCCATACCTTTTGCATCTTCGAGATAAGTCAACGCTGCATCACCATCCCATGGAAATGGATCTGCCAGTCCTCCCGCACAGGTGTCGACATTTTCAGCTGGTTCTATCTCTGTTGGTTTCTTGCTTTTTTGAAAAGCCTCGACTAATGGTGAACATCCTGTTGGCTGAACTACTACCGGTTTTGGTATTTCTTCAATCAGTCCCAACTCCTTGAACTCATAGATGCCTTTCATGGTACCTGACATCAATCCACCACTACCTGTTGGGAAAAACACCCAGTCTGGAGTTTTCCACTCAAATTGTTCAGCAAGCTCATAACCAATTGTTTTGTTTCCTTCATATTGGAAACAGTTAAACGGGCCAAATGACGGTATTGGTGTCCAATCAAGTTCGGTATATGCTTCTTGCAAAAGTGCTGTCGTTGGGTCTACATTTGGCACAGTGGGTTTGACTTGAATTACTTTCGTTCCTAAAACCAATAGATGAATCAATTTGCCTGATGGAACTTTTTCTGGCACAAGTACAATTGTTTTAGTACCTGATCTAGCAGAGTATGTGGCTAGTGATGCAGCTGCATTTCCAGAAGATGCAGATATAACGACACTTGCTCCATCTTCTATAGCTCTGCTTAATCCCACACTTATCGGTCTATCTTTGAAAGACCCCGATGGATTCATTGTTTCAATCTTCAAAAATAGATTATCGAGACCGTATTTTTTCCCTAGTCGGTCTGCTTTAATCAGTGGGGTTCCGCCCTCACCCAATGTGATGATACTTTCTTTCTTCCTGATTGGGAGCAGTTCAAAGTATTTCCAATGTGCTGGATTGCGGCTAGATAATTCTTCTTGAGTGATGGTTTCTTTCAATAGTTCCAGGTCTGGGGTGATGTCTATTCTGCCTCCACAGCCATCATTTGGAGGTACATCATCATCTGAATATACTTTGCTGCATTTTGCACATTTGTACATAAATCTTCTATGACGCATTTTACAATCACCCCTGCCAAGTGGCAGCTTCATCATTGATTTTCTTAATCCATGTTATGAAAACATCTAAGAGGTACTTCTAATAGTATCGATTGAGTGAAATATGACTTCCGAGATTGAGGTGGAAATGAAACTCCCAATTACAGATATTGTTTCATTACAAGATAAGTTGGAACTCCTTAATGCCCAACGCCTTGGTATATCTATTCAATCTGATATGTATTTTAATCATCCCTGTCGTGATTTTAGTTCAACTGACGAGGCAATTCGAATTCGAGAAAGTATTGATGATGCTGATTCTGGTAAAGACAAGACCATCGAATTAACCTATAAAGGGCCAAAGCTCAGCAGTGGCACAAAAACCCGAGTTGAAACATCAATTGAACTGAAACGCATGCATAATGCTTCTTTGCTTTTGCTTCAACTAGGTTTCAAGCATGTTCAAACTGTCAAAAAGACACGAACTTCCTATAATCTAAATGGAATTACTCTTACAATTGACCAAATTGATGGATTAGGTGCATTTGTTGAGGTTGAAAAGATTGTTGAAAGCCACGAAGATATTCCTAGAGTTGAAAAGCAACTCAACAAGCTTCTTGATAAGCTTGGTCTTGATCCATCTACGACCATCCGTGTTTCATATCTTGAAATGTTATTAGAACTGAGCTAGATTTCCAATTCAGAATGAATTTCTTTAACAAACAGGTCAAGAATATTGTGTCTATTTTTAGCCATTTTCTTAGCGATATCAGTATACATCAGATTGTGTAATCTGAGCAATTTTTCTTGTGCATGCTTAAGGAATCCTTCAAGTCCAACTCCTGTTTCAACAGCATGAGCAATTGTTCGATATATTCCAATTGCGCCTATAGCATCTAGTTTATCTGCGTCGCTAAGAATTTGACCTTCTAATGATGTTGGTGATAGTCCTTCACTAAATCTATGTGTTCGTATAGTTTCTTTCACTTTTTTGGTTTCTTCTTCTGTGAAATCAATTGACCTGAGGAATTCACTACTCATCTCACCAGATAATATGGAATGTGAAACACCTGTACTTTTCTCTCTGACTCTTCCGATATCATGTAGTAATGCTGCAGACAATAGAATTTTCATATCAGCTCCAAGCTCAGCTCCTATTTTTTCTGCAATAGAATACACTCTTCGAGAATGATCTAGAGCATGAGCTCCTTTTGGAAATGGACTAAATATCTCTTCAATGAATTCTTCTATTTTTGAGAGGTACACTATTATCACACATTCTTGAAATTCTGTTTGTATTAATACTTGTAGATGGTATCACCGGAATTTTCATTTATCGAACGCGATTCATATAAAACGAGAATGTATCGCTGAGAAAGCCTTATGTTTTTCCAACTATTATCTTGAGTATTGGTACGTAGTATATCCCATAAATGCCAATAACTAAATTCCCAACGCCTACTAAACAAGAGGGATTACACTATTGAGCGATTCCACAAGCACATCTCGCCGCAAAATTGGATTCACCACTATCGTGAGTTCAATATTTCTGATTGCAACACTTGTGTGGGGTACAACCACACTAATTATGATCCAAACAGGTCAAGGAAGAATTCAGACCCCTCATGAACCTTATACAGAAATTGAGGACTGGGCATATAACATTCCCTGGGCTGGCGGCCGTGCATCTTGGTTCGATAACATAAACTATACCGACCTGCCACTTGACCAACCTCTTCCAGAAGATCTAATGAATCAGTTGGAAAATGTGATATTCATTGCAGAACCCTCCGATCCTCTGCAGTTGTGGCGTGCTAGTGCATTTGACTCGTATGATGGCTCGGGATGGAAAAAATCAAGCATCGCAGAATATAGTGTATCAACCACCTCTCTTGCTGATGCAACAGCTCAAGGAAATGAAATCTATACGGTTTATCTGAATTTAACAGCTGGGTCAAGTGTAGGTGAAGTCCAGCTACCTATCATCTTTCCAGACCAGCAAATCATCACGGACTCATTCACTACCTACCCCTCTGGTCGGCTTTTGAGCTATACGTTGACAACTGATGATTATGGCACTGTCTTGTTGGGTCCGACAGTTCAGGGCGACCCTGGTGAAAATGTTTTGTTTAGTTATCAGGTAACTTATTCTACACAGGATTTAGAAAATATTGAATCAACTGCTATTGAAGATGCAAATGCTGGACTGAATGCACCTCCATCAATCCGTAATTTATATTCGGTATTGGATATACCTCTTTCACAGCGTGTTCAAGATAACATATCACAATTTGACACGCTTAATGCTTTTGAGAATTCTAGCGCTTTAGATGTCGCTTTATACGTAGAACAATATTTCAAGAGCACTTTTGACCTCATGATGGATCCTGATGAATACTCGGAGCGCCCATCTGATGGACAGGAAGTGACTGATTGGTTTATCGAACGTGGTGGTGGTCTTCCAATGGATTTTGCTACAGCATATTCAGTCTATATGAGAAGTCTTGACATTCCTGCACGAGTAACAATGGGTTATGCAGTTGGTGATCAAGATGGTGACCAACGAATCATTCGTGTTCGCCATATGATGTTCTGGGCGGAAGTGTTCATCCCTACAAGTGATGGTGGAGATTGGATTCAAGTCATTCCATTCTCACTAACCCCTGATATGGGTGGGGGGCAAACTCCCGAAAATGTTGATGAAACTAGTATCGAATTATACGCTTTTCCTGCTGATTTGGACTTTCCATATGGTGTGATTGGTGAAGATGCGTATATTGGTGCAGCAATGAGTGCCGAAGGTTTCTTTATTTCCCAACCAGAAACTATCACCTTTTATGATCATACCGATGAGGTTGTTATGGGATCCACAACAATACAACCTGGGGAGTTGTTCCCACTTGCTAATTTGACCTATGTATTTCCCGAAGGATCCTTTATTGGCCAACATAATATTTCGGCAACATGGACCGGTCCTGATTTTTCCGTTTCCAATTGGACCTATATCACAGTTGGTGGTTCAGCTTCACCAGTTAGCCTCCCATCTATTAGTGCTATTGATGGATTTATCAGAGACACACCTGATGTTATTGATCCAAAGACGGTCCAAGTTAACATTGCGAATGGGTTTGACAATCATACAGCATATTGGGATGACACGATTTCTGTTCAAGGTGTTTTAACAGTAGGTGGTTCTCCAGTTAACGGGTCTACTTTGGAAAACGACCAAGTTCAGATTATGTGGGATAACGTATTTTATGCTAATGCTACAATTGCTGAAGACGGTTCTTATTCACTTGATATTTTTGTAGACCCATTTGATTTTGTTAGAATGACTGTTGGAGGACATGAGATCAAGTCGTATTATGCTGGAGAATTTACGGAAAGCAATGTTATTTTTCCTGGAGAGTCTCAACCCTCAACCGTTACAGTGCAAGGCATTGTTAGTTTCACATACTCTGTAACTCCCACCCTTACTTTCCGTGGTGATGTTATAGAATTCGAAGGTGTTGCTCAATTAAGAAATGGCACTACATTAGATGGTATTACAGTTGGAATCATTTTCGATGGTGTTTTGGTAAACACCACGACAAGCAATTCTTCTGGAGGATTTTTAGGATATTACACAATTCCTGGTGCAACCCCTTCCGGTTCTTATCCCGCATCTGTAAATTGGACCTCACCAGGCTCTGGTATTTACGCTAATATTAGTGGTGATACGAGTACTGAAGTCTTTATAGATGTACAGACAGGAGCAACTGACTTGACTATTCAGACAAATCCCATAGCTCCAGGTCCTATTCATATTTTCGAATCAGTAACGGTATTTGGTAATCTTACTGAAACTGAAACTGGTAACGGTATAGTCGGTCGTGAAATTACAATATATTGGGAATCCGACTCTGTTATCAATTTAGGAACAGTCACTACCGGAACAGGTGGATATTATGAACTAACATTTGGAGTTCCAGATGGCTACCTTGGCAATGTTACTATTTGGTCCGTATTTGATGCTGTTTCCGACCCAAGCTACTTGCCTACTGAATCGTTCAACCGGACAATGACTGTAGTAAAATGGCTTACTCAGGTGCAAGTATCCGTTGACCCAAATCCTGTTCATCTATTAGAGGATCTCTCTATTGATGTTCGAGTATATCTACCTGAGAATGGAAGCTATTTGTCTAATGCTCCAGTTACAATATGGTGGCAAAACAGCACAACTACTCATAACCTTACAATTGAGATTACGAACTCAACTGGCTGGATTCATTATCAATATACAATTCCTATAGACCACTCATTTGAAATAGTAAACATAACCGCTCAATTTATCTCTCCCGCACTTGCCTATTCTGATAATGTATCTAGCTCATATTTTGTACAAATAACAAACTATCTTACAACATTGACAATTAACTCAAACTCAACAGTTTATCATTTGAATGAGACTGCTTTCATATGGGGCTATTTGGAACATGAGAATGGAACCGGCTTATCGGGACAATCCATCACAATCAATTGGGACTGGAATAATGGAACTGTGGATGTAATCCCTGTCGTAACAAATTCAACTGGTCATTTTGAGTATATCTATTCATTTTCATTAGCCGATGGTGAAGGAACAATTGACATAAATGCGACATATACAAGCCCCACAATTCTATACAATGGTTCTGTAGCTTACTTGATGCCATCGATGATTCATCAGCTTTATCAACTTAGTCTTACTGGTGATTTTGATCAAACTCCTGCTGAGTATCATCTTGATGAATCATTCATATTCTCTGGCTCTCTCAGTTTTGTCGAGAATGGTAATCCCATATCTGGTGCAACAATTGTAATTAGCTACCTGAATAGTTCGGGAGTATTTACCTTCGATAAAGTCACTAACTCATCTGGTGGATATTCTTTCCAGTACAATTGCACACTTAATGATGCACTTGGTGCAATTTACGTTTGGGCATCTTATCTTAGTACTGATCCTTTGTGGGAGAATGCCCAGTCTGTAAATAGAACCGCAGATTTAATTCTCTATCAAATGTCATTAACTATTAACACAGATACCAGCTCATACTTCCTTGATGAGATAGTTACCGTGACTGGACAACTAACCTTCCAAGATAATGGAACTGAATTAGCTGACAAACCTATCCGGGTATGGTGGAATAATGGGTCTGCGTATGCTTTTGAATGGTATATAACAAATAGTACTGGACACTTTACCTTTCTATACAATCTTTCTTTAGATGATGCTACTGGTATGGTTGATATTTGGGCTGAGTTTGAAAATACAATTCCTTTATGGGATAATGCAACCTCAAGTACGGTACAAATTCTACTCGAACTTTACCAATTTGATTTGACCATCTCAACGAATAGTTCTTCATATTTCTTAGATGAAGTTGTTTATGTAACTGGGCAGCTAGTATTCTCTCACAATAGTACTCCAGTAGAAAATGGTGCAATTCGTATCCTTTGGAATAACGGAAGTGTGTTTCAGTTCCAGTGGTACTATACTGATAGTTCTGGACAATTCGACTTTTACTATAACCTTTCAACATCGGATGCTACTGGTACTGTTCTTATTCAAGTGGAATTTGAAAACATTAATCCATTATGGAACAACGCATCATCAAATTCTGTATCTATTGATTTAGATTATTACTCGTTCACTCTAGGTATTGCTACAGATGCTGGATTCTACTTCTTAGATGAAGTTGTACATGTATATGGACAATTAACATATACGCACAATGGCACTGAATTGGTTGGTGCACCTATTCGTATCTCTTGGAATAATGGATCAACATGGTTCTTTCAGTGGTATTATACAAACAGTACTGGGTACTATAACTTCTATTACAATCTCTCCCCCTCCGAAGGTGAGGGAAACATCGATATCCGTGCATATTTTGAGAATACCAATCCTTTGTGGAATAATGCTACTTCACTTCTGCACTCGATTAGTATTGGTAAATATTCGACAACTATGACCGTCATGTTATCGCCTAATCCAGTTTATCTTAACGAGACCCTGACAATTTACATATATCTCCAGTTTAGTCATAATAGCTCGGGAGTTTCTGCTCAACAAGTCAATCTTTACTGGAACAATGGGACTGAATTTTTCATAGCCTCCATCATTACTGATGCAAATGGTGAATACTGGTACACCTATTCGAAGATGGATGAAGATACAATCTGGACCGGAATAACTATTCATGGAGAATATGCCGGAAATGCTCTCATCGCAGGGGTGAATTCAACAGGACAAGGATTGACACTACAGCAGTGGCCAACAATATTCACAGGTGTCAATACTGGTGGAATTACTATCTATCACCTCACTGAAACTATCATAATATCTGGAACTTTGTATTATGACACCAATCCCGATGTCGTATTTGGCGGTGCAACTATTGATTTATTACTTGATGGCTGGCTTGCAAATCAAACCGTGACCGGGTCCGATGGATCATTTACGGCCTATTGGTATATCAATGAATCAGTTTCCTATAGTACTTACACTCTTACCGTTCGATATCTGTCCGGTGTCAATTGGATTGCCGATGCAAGTGATTCGCTATTTATTTCTATTACAGAGAATGCACTATCTTGGATATTCACAGTGTCACCTACTCCTGTTAATTTGGGTCAATCTGTTAGCATAACTGGCACTCTACTCTTAGAAAATGGAACTGGGTATGCTGGTGCAAGCGTGAATCTATATTGGCGTCATGAATCTGGCCCCGATATCTTCATCACCTCTGTAGTTACACTTGGAGATGGTTCCTTTAGCTACAGCCATTTTATCGATTTATCAACTCCTCTCGGTGACAGCGATTTCTGGGCAAACTGCACCCCTGCAGACTCCCACATTGCAGCTGGTCAGTCCCCAATTCGTACAATTCTAATTCAAACCATTGCAGTGGAACTAACTTGCTCAACAGATACAGGGTCTGACTATCGAGGTAGTTCCGTTACAATTTCTGGATTATTGACCTTTTCAAATGGGACTCCAATGTCAGGATATAACATTGGTATATTTTGGAATGGTGCATTGCTCACGAATAGAACCACTGATGGTTCTGGCTCTTACTCTTATTCTTTCATAATTGGTTGGACTGTTCCTGTTGGGACAATCTCCTATTATGCAGTATTTACACGTCCAGATGCGTCCTATGCGCATGCACAAAGCCAAACAAGGAATTTCGACATTCGTGACCTCATTCAACTAACTTTGTATCCACAGACAATAACCGAGATTACTGCTGGCGAAGAACTCGCCGTTTCCGGTTATGTTACAAATGGAAATAATAGTGTTGAAGGGGTTTTCATCCAAATTGTGTTTGATTCTTCTCTGCAATCTGAGGGGGCGACAACAGATTCTATTGGTGAATTCCTTATTTCCTACACAATACCCACCTCTACTGCAGTAGGTGACCATACGATAAGCATTGGGGTAGTTTCATCGTACTATGACCTGTCCAGTACTCCAGACTCGTGGATCATTTCAGTGCAGGCAGACTCTGAAATCGAGGTGGAGTTTGTTAGCCTCGCTGACACAATGGTTGGCGAAACTATCACTTTTCGATTCCATGTACAACGAACGAGTGGTGAGCTAATTACCAATGGATCAGTTACAATTGAGCTGGGAAATACCGTAATCGGCACCTATTCGATTGCGTCTAGCACGTGGACAGAACACGCCTTTACAATACCTCTCTCTTGGTCTGAAGGAAGTGGGTTATTCACTCTGCATGCAATTTACTCAGGTATAGCCGACATCGCTGGGTCCGAAGCAGAATCCGATGATTCAATACACATATTCTCACGGGATGTTGTTTTTGATACAAGCCAGACTCTCTCGGTAGTAATTCCCGGGCAACCTCTTGTGATTACTGTTATACTTACAGATGACTCTACCGAACCAATTCCGATTAAGAATAGGGATGTTCGAATTGACCTTAACGGAACCGATTCTGTTCGACTCACAACAAATGATGCAGGTAGAGTTAGCTATACTGCTTTCGAAGCAGCTCCAGAAGGTCAATTTAATTTTACCATAGTTTTATTGTCCACAACGATAGATGTCCAGTCTGATACACAAATAGTCCAAATAGGAATAGTACCTATTCCTGGATTGGACACCGCACTAATTATTATGTGGGTTGTTATCATTGCTATCGAGGTGGTTGTTGCCATGATTATCTTTGCTAGATATGGTGCAGCAATCTCACGATGGACAAGACGTTTCCGTTTCCGGATGTGGGATGGAACAAAACTCAGTCAATACATAAAACACGGGTGATATAATAAATGCAACTTCAAATAATCCTTCCAGCAGCAGCTCTTAGTGGTGCAATAGTCGTTGTACTATTGTACCTCTATCTGGTCAAAGGTATGTTCAGAAGGCCTGTAAGTCCAACAGGTGTGGATATTCCTGGAAAGCTGAGGAATATCAAAAAGCTCGCAAATGCTGGAAAGTATGGTGCAGCAATTACTTTAGCGTATCGAACGTTCGAACAGATGTGTGGAGCAAGGATTGGCTCAGAAAGAGCTAACTCCGAAACAGCTCGTGAATATCTTGAACGTGTGCTTAAGACACTTCCATTGGACACAGCTACTTTGGAAGAGTTTGTTGATACATATGAGGAAGCGCGATTCTCAAATCATGAGATGTCTCAAGATCGATATGAGTATGCAATTAGGGTGTTTACTGACATCTATCCAAAAATCGATTCGACTGCACGTGTAGAATGAACAGTAATTGGTGGAAGTAGTAAATGGGCTGGAAAGAAGTTCTTCAAATAATCGTATTCGCTCTGGCATGGTTTCCTGTGGGTATACTGGTGAGTACCAGTGTATCTGGAGGTGAAGAAATATACCAACATGATTTCAGTATTTATAATGACGCTTACGACGGGTTAAGCCAATACCGTCTTGCCATTGAGAATGTAAATTATGATGTAGAAACTATACAGTCCTCCATGAGTGTAATTTCAAGATATAATGGGTCTGCTGTTTTGGTAATAATGGGTCCGGTCCAGGATTTCACTATTGATGCAGTCTTAACAATATTCAACCATTTACAAGCTGGTGGGGGTGTTCTTATTGCAGATGATTTTGGTACTGCCAATCGTTCATTTGGTTTGCTTAACACACTCTTAGATGGAATATTTACGGGCCAATTACCAGTTGATGTTCAAGGTTTCTTATCATATACTGATGGAGTCCTTTTAGATTTGGATTCATATGATAGATCCCCAAAGCTCCCAGTGATTCGTGACCTTCGAATTGGACTTGATGGTGGTGCGTTAACCCAAGGAGTTTCAGAGCTCCGTCTTAATTGGGCGACCGCAATAAATCCAAGATGTTTGATTGGAGCTGCTGGTATTGCATTTACTACTATCAGATCTTGGTGTGAAACAGACATTGAAGACACCAACCCTGCACCTGATGAACACGAATGGGCTGGAGCTCTTCCTGTTGCTGGTGCTATTGATTTAGGCGCTGGTGGATTAAGTGGTCGTATCGTTGCTGTTAGTGACCCAAGTATGTTCAATAATGATATGTGGGGCAGATCCCCAGGAAATCGGCAGTTCGGCATGAATATTGTTAATTGGTTATCACATGGAGATAATTCTATACCCGTGGTCTTCAGTGAGAATCTTCTAGCTGTACCTGTCAATTCTCCCGAATGGTTTTTTGGTGCCTATCTTAGTAGAATTCTTTGGATGAGTACCAATCCTATACTAGCTCCAATTTATCCACTTATGACCGCAATAGGAATCAGAAAGTATCTGCCAGACATGAAGAAGGTTGAGGTCAAATCAGTTTCAGAAGTTTTCCTTCGTCGTGGACAGACCTATTTCAGTGAGCGAATGGCGTACTACAGAACCGAGGGAAATTATGCAAGAGTAGTCAAGTTATTGTATCGAAAACTTCGACGAGACCTACGTAGAAAACAACACATGACTGAATTCAGTCCTGAAAAGACATGGGAACTTATCAAACATATAGATAGTAAGATGAAAAAACAAGAATTCTTCAAAACTTTTGAACGAATTGATGAAATCGCATCTGATCCGGGTAAAAAGATCCGTGAAAGTGAGATGATGGATTTGTTTTTCTTCCTTCGTACTATCACATCACAATTAATTGACTCAAAAAGTTAAGGTGGAACAAAAAGATGACATTAGAAGATAGTGGATTAGGTCAGTCTGGTGGAATTGCACCGATGACCATAGATGAGGTGCACGAGCTCTCATCTGAAATCATCCGAGAATGCGGACGAGCCGTAGTTGGAAAAATCGACATCCTCCGAGATGTGCTGATTGCCTTTCTCTCAAACGGCCACGTTGTTCTTGAAGGTGTACCTGGCCTTGCAAAAACCTACATGGCGCGTACATTCTCATCCATTCTTGGTTGTGCTTTCAAGAGAATACAACTCACCGTTGACACACTTCCTGCTGATATTCTCGGAAGTAATGTGTTTAATCAAAAAAGTGGTGAGTTCTGGTTTAGGAAAGGACCTGTATTTGCCAATCTCGTTCTAGCTGACGAGATTAATCGTTGCCCTCCTAAGTCACAAAGTGCCCTCTTGGAAGTAATGGAAGAACGCCAAGTTTCAATTGAAGGAGTGACTAGAAAGCTTCCTAAACCATTCCTGATTATTGCAACACAGAATCCTGTTGAACAGGAAGGAACTTATCCTCTGCCTGAAGCACAACTGGACCGGTTCATGTTCCGATTGATATTAGATTATCCGACTGGCGCTGAAGAAGCTGAAGTCATCCGCAGAAAACATGTTGGCGACATAACCGACCTTCGTGTGCTAGCGGACCCAAGTACCCTTATTCGTATGCAAGAAGCATGCAAACAAGTATTCCTGGAAGAAGATATCATCAGCTACATCCGTGATATAGTTATTCGGACTAGGAATGACCCACAGATCCTGTTAGGAGGCTCCCCACGTGCATCTTTGGTGCTCATGAATGCGTCCAAGACTAGAGCAGCTATGCATGGTCGTGATTATGTTATTCCTGAAGATGTTCGCAAACTCTGTGTTCAGACCTTGAATCATCGGCTTCTACTCAAACCCGAAGCCGAACTCGAAGGATTGACCGTTGAACGAATTGTATCCAAGATTCTTGGTGAAGTTGATTGTCCAAGATAGTTGATTGAGGTAGATTCACGTGATTACTCAGAGAGGCTTTGTGGTGCTATTTGGAGGAATTCTTTTACTTACTAGTGGGTTTTCCTTCTATAATTTCTATTTGACTCTGTTAGGGGTCTATCTAATTGTAGGGCTCGTTGTCACCTTGCCCCTCTTTGCAACCACCGCTAATATCGCTGGCATCGAGGTCGAACGTCGCATTAGCAAAGTGAAAGTCTTCTCTGGCGACTTCCTCCGGGTTCGAGTCACTGTGAAAAACACCTCTAGAAGGCACTTCGATTTCATCGAATGCTGGGACCGCTTTCCAGAAGTTTGGACGCTTGCAATTGGTGAAAATTTCATTGCATCTCGGATTGAGCCGAACAGTAGTATAACCTTCTCGTATATACTCCAAGTTCGGATGCGTGGTCGGTACTATCTTGGTCCGACAGAGATAATCCTTCGAGACCGTCTGGGACTGCACTATTATCGACGTATAGTATTTGAGAAAACTGAGATTCTTGTGTATCCTACTTGGAAAGATGTTCGCCGTTTGGAATCGATGGGAAAACAGAGGCAGCTTGGACTCATGTTTGGCGCACACAGAACCAAAATCATTGGGATGGGTACTGACTTTGCAGGATTTCGAGAGTACCAGCCTGGAGACTCGTTCCGTTCTATTGACTGGAAGAGTAGTGCAAAACGGGGCGAGATGATGATTCGTCAATATGAGATGGAGAAGAACATCCAGGTCGTATGTATGGTTGATACAAGTGGTAGTATGGGTAATGGATATCCCGAGAATACGAAATTGGAATATGCAATTCGAGCTGCGGTTCTATTGACTCATATGGGTCTCGAAAGAAAGGATCTTGTCGGCACATGTGTATTCAGTGAACTTGTTCATTCTTATGTTCCACCTTCAACACGACCAAATCACATGTACGATGTTCTAGAAGCACTAGCAATGGCTGAGCCTTCTGGTTGGAGTGATTACGAATCTGCTATTTCCTATGTTATTTCCCAGACGCAAAAACGATCCTTTATCATATGGCTTACTGATTTAGAAGAGAGTCCTGCTCCACTATTGAACGCTATGAAGACACTTGTTGCAAATGGGCACAAAGCTATGGTGATAAGTCCCTTTGGACCTTGGTTTGAAGCTCCTGTAGGACAATTCGGTCCGGTTGACAAAGTCTTAGCTGAAGCAGTTTCAGAAGAGTTATGGGAGCGAAGAACAAAGATTGCTAAAGCTCTGGCTCGTTTTGGTATTTCAGTAGTAAATGTTGGACCTGAAGACTTTCTTCCTACAATTATCAAGCAATATGAAACTGCTAAACAAAGAGGAGTTGCTATGTTTTGAAAGTCGTCACTTGGGTTCTTCGAATTCTCTCTATCGCTGCATTCGTGTATATGGCATATCTTGTCTATAGTATTATGTCTGCTCTCGGAGTTTGGGATTGGAGTGCTCCGTACGATTACATAGTTACCGTATTTCGATTGCTATCACTAATTGTATTCTTCATATCGATAGTAGTGTTTTCAGGAATAATTGCTTCAGTGCTAGGGGCTATACCAGGCGGACTTGTTTCAGGATTGTACAATACTCTCGTGCTACGATTATGGTATCTACAACCATACCGTGTTGACGGCCCCCTAACTGATGTAAATGCCGCTTTTGCTCAGTTTCTAAATAATATCATGGACCTTGCGACCTATCTCTTTGAAACTACTTTCATCTTTCTGTACTTCCTCTGTGCAGGTGTTGGCATTGCATTGTTTCTGCAATCTCTTGTTAGAATGGAACACAAATACGTTGCTGGAGCTTTTATTTCAATACAGGTCATTCTTATTCTAGGTGCCTATAAGGGATTAGAAGTTATAGATATGAATCCGGTTCCAGTTGATTTTGTCACATTTATTTTTCAAAGCGCACAAATATTGGCTTTGGTGTCTTTTGCTTATCTTGAGATTAGTTATCAAATGATATACAGTTATTCTGTTGGAAAACCTGTTGAAGATCGCGAAGAAACCCTCAAAAAACAACTTCTGGCTTTAAGAAAAGCTACCAGAAAACAGGATGCAATTGAAAGAGAGAAAATCTCGTCGAGTGGAATGAGTAGGTCTTCGGGAGCAACAGTCTTTTCTTTTGTGCGAGAGGCAATTGAGAGAAAGACAATTGGAGAACAAGATGCCTTAGAAAATTTGGATGCGATTTCTGATGTACGGCGTCTTCAGATATTTGTTGATGAGCTTCTATCTTCAGACCCTGATGCTCGTGATGAGCTTACTGCAAAAGCAGCTGCCCCCTCATCTTTCTATGTTATATCTTCAACAATAATGGGATCTGCTATCAGATTCGTTAGTGTCCTTGCTTTATCATTTCTACTAATCAATCCTCAATTCATTATGGATTTGCTGAACCTGACCCCAGGAATACAAAATAGTGCTGAGTTGAATCAACCTGAAATAATCCTTCTGTTCCTTGTTCCGCTTATTCTACTCTTCCCCTTTGTTGCTATGGTTATCAGCTCGTTTGTGAATACTGAAGAAGAAAAAGAAGAATTAACCCCTGAAGAGAAAGAAGCAGAAAAAGAACGCAAACGTAAGCTGAAAGAATTGAAGAAAGAAGCTGAAATAGCACGAAAAGAGCGAGAAAAAGCTAAACGTGGGAAAAAGAAGGGTGAGGGTGATGAATGGGATCGAGCTCTTGAAGAAACCTACGGTGTCTAGGGGATGGCATAGTGACTGAAGACGCAGTTATAGTTTCTCATGGAGATTTGGATGGAATCACATCTGGTGCGATTGCTCTCTGTGTTTTTCCAAGTGCCCACTTTTATTTTTCGAAACCTTCTCAGATTGCTAACGATCTGTATCGAATTGCCAAATACAGACCTTCTGTTGTTTCTGTTAGTGATATAGCTGTGAATGCAAAAAGATTTGATACTCTACTAAGAGCATTAGATAGATTTCCCACTTCTACCAAAATTCACTGGATTGATCACCATCCAATTAAGAGCAGTATGAAAAAGGAGCTTTCACAAAGAGTAGATGTTTTCCATGAAATTGGTCCTTGCGCTGCAGAACTGGTTTATCGTCGTTTTCAATCCAGTTTGACTGACCATGCAGCCCGTCTTGCATTATATGGGGCGATTGGCGATTACTGTGATAATACTCCCTTTGTAAAAGACCATCTGGAAGACTACGATAAACGGACATTGTATCTTGAAGCAGGAATTCTTGTTCAGGCACTTCAAGAAATAGATTATAGAAATGCATCAAAAGATTTGGTGCGGGAGCTCTCATTAGGTATTGAACCAAGCTCGATGAATGATATTGTTGCCTTAGCTATCAAAGCCACAAGAATCGAGCATGAAGTATTCAGATATGTGACGGCTAATTCAAGAAAAATAGGTCCGATTGGATACGTTCTAGACATTCCAATTAGTGGTTATCGTGGGAAGAGCGCGAAATTCTCCGCATTTGCAACCGACTCGCAAATTGGTATAAGTGCACGTTCTTCAAATGATGAAATTGACATGTCCATTAGAAGAAGAAGATCCACAATAGATCTCAATAGTGCTCTTGATAATGTTCTATCCGATATTCCAAATGCGCAGGGTGGAGGCCATCCAGCCGCTGCGGGTGCGTCTATGGATAAATCTGACTTTCCAAAGTTTCTTCAAACGCTATCTGAATATGTTGACAAATTCTCTAAATGAGTAGTATCATTGCGTTCCACATTACCCAAATTACTGTAACGATAGCCTCTCCCGCTACAATTCCACTCATTATCCTGTTTGTCTTTTCTTGTTTTGCACTACATGTAGCTAAATCCACAGTTTCAGATTCTTCCTTCTTTTGTTTTTCAATTCTATATTGGATAAGCCCACCAAGCAACATAGTAACAGTTGTGGCCGGTGGCACAAGAAGTCCTACAGCAAGGCTGATTGAACTGAGATTCTTATTATTCAGATACCTCCCCATCATAAATCCTGATATTCCAAACGAGATTAAATATACGAAGCTCAAAAGGGGATGAACTCCTGGAAACTGACCTATTCCTGGCAGTTGGAAGTTCGTTAGTCCAGTAAGACTTGTTACAAGAAATCCAAATAGTTGAGCAGCAGGACTAGGAAATTCTGTTCCACCAAAACCATAAGAATCGAAGATGAAAAATGTAATCCAAGATCCAACAATCGTGCCTAATATAGCTCCAATAAAGACTGCTTTTAGTATGTCTCTTCCACGCACACCAGTAAGCCTTCCTAGTTTTAGATGGACCAAGACTGCAATTGCAGCGTCTTGAAGCGCACCTAACATTGACATGAAGGTTGTAATCGCTTGAAATGTGACTCTGAAGAAGAGTATAGCTGGAATCGCCATCATGTCGGAGATATATCCTGCTAACATGCCTGTTTCACTAATTGCACGTGCAGTGAAATATGCAGAAACCATTGCTACAGGAGTTCCTAGAATGAAGAGGAGCCAGTGGATCTGGAGATTTGAAAAAGGGGTAATTATTGAGAATATTATTATCCCCACAATGATAAAGATTGATAATGAAACGAATGCCACCCAAGGAGGTAGTTGCCCCCTTCTACTTCGCAAATACTCTCGTGGGTTGGAAATCATTTCTTTGATTTCTGCTCGAAACATGTCAAACGAGAATAAATGCTCCTGGACTCTTGCAAGTTCTTTTACACTGCTGACCTTATGCGGACGTTCAATGATGAAGTGATGTCCTTCCGCTGAACCCCCTATCACTTGTTGTTCAGCTATTTTCTCAAAATCTTCAGGATTTATTTCATCTGCCCTTGTTGAGAGTACATCTCCAGCAATTACTGAAGCAAAAACTCCTAATGCGATATATAGTATCTCTGGTCTCCTGAGATGCTCATCATATAGAACACTTCCACTGGCCCCCTCTAAGAATATCCAGATTAGAAGTGTAAGCACACTACCTATTGCCATAATTGCTGTTCTTTTCCAGCCTACGAAATAGCCTATCCCAGCAATCAGAGGGGAATTTGACAATCCAATCCAATCTGGAACCATACTACTTCCTGGGATTATTGGAGCAAGTGAATGTGGGATTGTAGAAATATTATTTCCGGTTGACATTTCAACAAGCTTCATTGTACCAGTCCATGTTGTTGAGCCTGCTAATCCTATAATGACCGATTTTCTTGCATTAACATCTGATCCCAGAGAAGTGATACATTGTGCTTGAGGAATGACTTGTGGCCATGGGTCATTTTCAAATCTTTCTCGAAAGGGTAGCAATAAGACCAAACCAAAAAACGCACTAACTCCCGTTACAAATACAATAAACGGATATGTGATCAAGTCAGCTGCAACTTCAGGTCGAAAGATTGCGATTGCTGGGAACGTTATCAACACGCCCAATGAAATCATACTAGACCCATTTGCAATGGTTACCACTATTGTGTTTTCTTCAGGAGTATATTGTCCAAAAAGACTCAATACCAAGAATCCCAATAGCTCAGCCCCAACAAAATATACAATTCCAATCTTCAGTGCTAGATAAATTCCAAGAAATGTCATCACAACACCGACAATTAATCCCGTTCCCATCGCCCTTTTAGTAAGTGGGAACTTTGGCACACTCATCAATAACCCGTAGAGCATAAGCCCTCCACATGCCATAATTACTACTTCCGAGAAAACCCCAAATACCCACATAGCTGAAAAATATAGAATAATCAAGGATAGAATGACTACAAGTCCTCTTTTTGTTATGGGGTCATTAAGTAGTGCACCATAAAGTAATCCTAGTGTACTAAGTATTGCAATCGCAATACCAATGTCAAATCTTGAGTTAGCAATAACAAATACTACATAAATCAATCCCGCCACATAGAGTCCTGCCAATAGAGTCCTTGTGGAATTAGGGACCTGATTCATCTTGACTTCTCCAAATTATTTGTAATAATTTATAATTGATAGCAGATGTTGAATGGATATTTATTGTTTATGAACTGATTTGACGATAGATAGCACTTCGCCTGCACTCATTCCAAATATTTGTAGTATCTTCTCTCTTGAACGATGCCCTCTAACAAGGAGAATCTCACTTGACGAACGGCCAAGAAGTTTTGAAAGACGTTTTACTAACTCGGTATTTGCTTTACCCTCTCTTGCAGCAGACTTGAGATTAATTACAATCCATTTTTGTTCTATTTCTGCAACTAGATTCTCTTCTCTTGATTTTGGTTTTACAACCACACGTAAGAAACAGCCTTGGTCAGAATCCCATGTTATACTATCTTTCATGATGGTGATTAGAGAAACATCCTATTTGAGTATGTTTGGATGTATATAATGAAAAGGGGGGAGCTATTCGGAATTGTTTTTTATGTTCCTGACATATAGGATTACTTAGACCGTATTTCAAAGACGGGGTGAAATGAAAATGAGCGACCCAGTAATGGATGCATATACTCAAGCATACGAGGCATCTGGTCAGATGGTCCAAGCGTTTGGAGTCATCACGACAGGTGGACAGGTACTATGGCAAAGCGATAACTGGGACCTTACTGCTGATGCCCAATCCCTAGCCGGTGCTGTTGGAAAGGGTGTTGCCAGTGTTACACAAAATGAGGTCAAATATAGTACCATTCGATCAAGCCCAGAGAGCCTAGTTGCTCGAAGTGTTTCTGGAAATGGAACTCTAGTACTTGCCAAGATTGAAGATGGGAAGTTTGTGATTGCATGGGCTTCTCCTGATGCGGCTCCTGACGGCGTCTATGTAGATGTTGATCGTGCCGCAAAAGCACTGAAAGGCAAGGTTTAGTTGAATATATTCGGAACAGGACATGGGCCAGGAAATATGCCCTGTCCTCTCCAAGGTTTTTGATTCGTTGGTGAATTGGATAATGGATGATATAATAAATCAAGAATGGCAGTATCTCTATTCATACAATCCTAAGATTAAGGCATTTTGTGTCTGTAAAGGCTCTGAAGTCATTTGGCAGACATCTAATTGGGATCTTGTTTCAGATGCGCCAACAATAATACGTGCTCCACGTGAAAGTGCTCAAAAAGTTGTGGTAAATGGAGTAACGTATAATCGTGTAGACTCAAATGCTGAACGCTATATTGCATCAGCAACTGGAGATCAGGGTCATCTAATTGTGGCTCTAATTGAACTTGATAATTGGGCGATAGCTTGGGCAACTTCTGATGCTGTTCCTGAGCTGGCAGGTATTGATCTGGCTTATTCCGCAATACAACTTGTTGGAAATCTATAGAATCTTTACTCAACTTTCAAAAGTAATTGGTTCTATTTTCTATAAAGAGTATCAGTTAATTCAGGTCGGAAATTGTATGCGCGAAACAACCCACGATGATGTAAAAGAATTATACAAGAAAGGTATTCAGTATGAACGATTTGGCGAGCTTAATGCCGCAGAAGAGGTTCTACAAAATGCTGTAGCAATCGATGAACAATTTTCTGATGTTTGGAACTTGCTTGGAATTGTGTATAAAAAGAAGAGAGACATTGAAAAATCTAGACATGCATTGAAAAAAGCGGGGTCTCTCGATCCAGATTGGGCTGAACCTTGGATGCATCTGGGACTATTAGAACTCGATAATCATCAATTTGAAGATGCGATTTCCGCACTGGAAAAGTACGTTAGCTTAGGAGGGGATGATACACACGTATTGATTCGTTTAAGTAGGACGTATAGTGATAGGAACGATTGCGAATCAGTCATCAGAATAACAAAGAAAATTTTGAAACTTGAGCCAAATAATACTGAAGCTTGGTCATTACGTGGTTTGTGTGAAAAGAAACTCTCTCTAGAAGACGAAGCCCTCGAAAGTCTGAGCAAATCCTTGGAATTGAAATCCAATCAAGTTACTGTTCTTGACGCTATAGGCGCGATTTATTATGATCGTGGAGACTTCGAGAAATCGTTAGAGTATTACGGTCCAAGTCTAGAGATTGAGCCAATTAATGTGCCAGTTCTTTTCAGATACGGTACATCTCTGTGGTTTACAGGTGATTGGCAGAGGGCCTTGGACTATTTGCAAAAATATGTAGAATTATCTCCAGATGATGCAAAAGGATGGAATAATCTTGGTGTGGCATATCGAGAAAAGGGGGAAGTGAAACGAGCTTTGGAGTGTTTTAAGAGAGCTATAAATCTAGCTCCAAATATGGAAACCGCACAAAGTAATCTTGATATGGGCACCAAACATGCGCTTCCGTAGCCTGTTATCCAAATATTATCTCGCGCATTCTTTGTTGAATCTCTTGAAACTCTGATAACCCACTAGCTCGAAGTCTTACTAACCAATCATACAGCTTTAGAGCTTTTTCGTCTGCAACATCTCCCTTTACCATTTTGATGATTGGTCTTCTATTATCAAAATAGATTTCATCGGTTTTGACTAATAGTTCTACAAGTTCGCTCTCTTTCTCTTCAGAGAGTTTAATTCCGAATACTTTTTCCAATCTTTCAATACTGGCCTTTGCGCTCTTGACTATTTCTGCCCTTTTCTGTGTGCTGTGAACTGTGACAACAAACCCTTTTGCAGTTCTTCGATAATAGTGTGTTGTACGTTTTCCAGTTTCAACCTTACCGTATTCTATGATATATCCCGCATCGATTAATTTTGGTAAATGATGATAGACCTGATTCTTGGTAATCTCTTCTACTCCTTCAAGGACCTCAGACTGATTCACAATCTCTACTACCGATAAGGCATATCGTTGTATTTTTTTCACTCTGATAATTCGTTCCCCAGTTTCTTCATTGAACTCCTCTGTGGTTTGAGTGTCTTCTTTTCCTTTTCGTAGGATTTTAATGATACTCAATCTTACTGGATCATCCAGCATTTGTGCTCGCTCGTCATCTTGCACAAATTCAATCTCTTTCATCTCCTTTTTTCCTTCTTCAGTAAGTTCAATTTCCTTTAGTGTGTCTGTGAGATTATCACTCATTGTTTGATCTTCCATATTCCTTTTCACACATACATCTTATGATTTTCCATATTAAAGTTTTGTTAACCAAACCATTTTTAGACAAATACTTTATAATTTTTAGTTTGTAAAGCAAACCTTTATATTGATTTGAGTATACACTATAATTGTAAGATGGTTTGTTTTACAAACCAAGGTGATTAACAATGGCAGAAACAAAACAACAAGACTGCGATACCAAGAAGGAAATCCACGCAAAGGCCCCAAAGGCATTGGCGTTGTATCATGCATATAAATATCGGAGGTAAATCTAATGGCTCAAGAGAAAAATAAGACTGATAGAAAGATTCGAAGAGACATTTCGACTAAAGCAATCGGTTACTCATATCAATACAGGTAGATGAAGATGACAATTAGTCAAGATTCCCATAGATCTGGTTTGAGTGAGCCTTGCCAGCAATCTGTTGAAAAACAGAATTGTCGAAATCTCAATTGTGATGAAGTGCTCATGCTGGAATGCACATGAGCACTCACCATTTATTTTTTAAAAACTAACTGATAGAAAGTTCCATTATAGATATAATCAACCTCCACATCTTTTGCTTTTTCAGGTATTTGTTCGAGAGGTGGTTTTGCTGCAAATAACGCGTTTGCCTCAACAATTGCCTTACCTCTATCAGTCCCTCGTACCTTTGGTGATAGACCTTCGTCAATTACTAGAATTGTCCCCTCCGGTTTTGCTACACGTAACATCTCCTTCAGTGCTTCCGAGATGTCTGAGAAAGTGTTAATTCCACCTGTATGAATGACTAAATCAAACTGGCTTTTTCTAAAAGGCATGTTGAATACACTTGCGTGAAGTAAAGCTACTGGAAGTTTTAGTTGGTTCATTTTACTTTTTGAAACCTGTAACATCCCTGTGGACAAATCAATTCCATACAAATCAAATCTAGGTTCATTCTTTCTTATATGTGGTGCTAGAGCCTCAAAATTGGCAGCAGTACCTATACATACATCAAGTATCGAAACCGAACTCTTTTTCGGGATGAATTTTAGCAAATCTTCTCTTCCACTGGAAATGTCCGCTCCTAGAAAATCATCGTATTGTTTAACAAGGTCATCATATTTTGGAGCGAGCTCATCATATTCATCTATCCATCTCTTATCTTCTTCAGAGATTGGTGGATATACACACGAAAGAATCTCTCCTTCCATATTCCAGACATGTCCTTTCTTGCATGCTATTTCAGCATCAATAAGTTCTGTGTTTGGAGGTATAATGATTTGATTCTTGCATTTCGGGCATCTTAGTTTCTTCAACATATTCGATTTCATTTCTCTACGTCCTAGGTCATGATATCCTATCATTATAGTATTCTTTAGTAGTATATGCATTGGAGCAGATATATTGGAGGTCAACTTTGAAATATAATGTCTGTGAATCATACCAACAATGAACCTATCCTTTTGCTGGAGACCCTATTGCATATTGAAATGGCGAGTCGCTGAAGTAAGTATGGTCTCCCCTTCCCATTCTGAACGAATAACTACTGAGATTAAATCCCACACTTTCAAGAATACTTATCGCTTGTCTGTTAGTTTCTAATACACCTACACGAACTTTTTCACGGACAAGCGACCCGAAATGTTTCAGTAAATCAATTACTAGTTCTGATTTCTCACTGCAAACGATTGGTCCCAGTCTAACAACATTTGCTCTTTTACTCCCCATCGCGTATCCGACTATCTCCTTATTCCTTTCAGCAACTAGACAAAGCTCTGGAAAGTTCTCAAATATGTTTTGTAAAAAGTGTGTACGATTTGCATTAAATGCGGAATAGTCCAGAGAATATACAATTGATTGATCCTCTTTTTCCATTTGTCTAACATTGCATGAACGATGGCCCTCAATCTTTGTCTTGAATCGTAATGATTTGCAAAAAACTTGAAACCCTAAACTTTCATAAAGTGGAACTGCATCAGCCACTCCATCCAGCATAATGAGTGGAACTTTTAGCTTTTCAAGATAACTGATTGCAAAACTCATAAGATGTGTTCCAATGCCGTTTCCACGGTGTTGATTTGTGACAATGAGACCTCCAATAAATCCGAACTTGTCATATGCAACAGCACTAACCATTCCTACCAAGTGATTGTTGATTTCAGCAACAAATGCTGCATTTGGATTGTATGTAATAAAAGCATACCAATCATCGTAGATATCTGTCCAACCTTCATTCTTTGTTTGTTCTAATGCAAATGAGATCTCATCAATGTGCATCTTTCTGATTCTAAGCATGAATTTGGTTCACCAACTATGTATGAACTAGTACTAACTAACAACAATTGAAGTAAACAACATTCACTCTTTTATTTCAACTGTGCAGTCCTCTGTAAGCTTATCCTGTTCTGATATAGAATCAAATTCGAAGATTGGGTCTTTTGCCCAGCTAATAAAACCGATTGCCGATGGTACAAACGATATTGATAGCAAAATCAATGAGAATGATATAATTCGTACTGTGTCTATTCCTACCAGTCCAAACATGAAAATAAGTACGCCTTCACGAATTCCTAGTCCCAATATTGTTATTGGAATTGCAGTTAGCATCAGTACCACACTGAAAGAAATTGCGAGATGAAACCATGTTATTTCCAAATTCATAGCATATGCTAGAACAAACCACTGAAGGGTGTAAAACAACCAAGATCCCAATGAGAGAAGTAAAGAAACTGCCAGTCGTTTCTTACCGATTTTTTTAAGATTATCTCTCAATGTGAATAGTAGCTCTCCTGAAATTCCGGTGTTCAATTTTTGTATACGGGCTTCCAAAAACCAGGGCCAAATTGTGCTTCTAATTATTTTAAATACCACATATCCTCCAAGTATCCAAATAGCGGGAATAATTATGGTGTCCCACTCTAAGGGAATGTTGAAGATTTCAATAATTGCTAAAACTGCAACTGTATATGGGACAATTACTGATATCGTTGCGTCGATGAATAGACTAAGAATCGACTGGTCTGTAGGATTACCCCGACTGGTAAGATAGGGTACTCGAACAAAATCCCCCAAGCTACCTGGGACTATCAGATTTGTCATCTGAGCTAAACACAATGCATCTACTGCTTCTACAGTAGATAGACGTAAATTTAATCCCCTACTGATTACTTGCCATCTTGCCCCTTTTAGAAACAGAATTGGAATCATCAATGCTATTAGGATTACTGTAAAAATCGGATCTATAGATAGTGCAAAAAAGAAAACTGACTGAAGGTCTATCTGTATCATTATATATATGAACCACGCCACTCCAATCAATCTAATAGCATGTTTTACAAATAATCTCTTATCCACGTGACCCCCTCGCTGATTGTTTTTCAGCAAGATGCTTTATTCAATGCAAACTGGGATGGTAACAATGCCTATTCATCATTTTATACTCGAAGGCTTTGAACGCCCTTGCAAATGACTCCGTAACTCATCTCAATTTAGATTCTTTTTGGATGTATCGTTTCCGGATTATCTTTCTGTTAATATTCTATCTTGGTGCCGATTTGTGATATCTTAATAGTTAAGATTTGTAACTTTTGTTATTATGACGAAAAGCAGATTGAATTGGATCGAGATACATAGATACATTTCATGGACACTGGTTATTGCATCCATTGTACTCATTTCAACTGGTTATGCTGTTTCTCGTGGATTGAGTCCATCCTATTATTATCAGCTAGCTCTGTTTCACCGAATCTTTGAGATGTTCTTTATTCCTCTACTGATACTTCATATGAGTATCACAATTCGGTATTATCGTATCAATTGGAGAAAAACAATATCTCTGCTTCGTCAAAATCGTGGTTCATCAATACATAGTATGAGGCTTCTGCAAAGACTATCGAGTTGGCTTATTGTGTTTTTCGCAGTCTTAGTAATAATCCCCGGGCTTAATGGGTATGATATTTTCGCTGAAGCTACAGGCGAAGCTATCCCATTCAGTTTACATCGTTTTTTTGATGTGTTTCTTGTTTCTTTGATTATTATTCATAGTATTATTGGAGTTCGTTTTGTTATGATGCGAAAACGAATACGCTGGAGATTTACTAACCATCTATTATCCTTTCTAACAATTGGTTTAGTCTTAGCTGTTGTTCTGGTTAACGTACCTCAAGCATCCGTTAAGGAAACGGAGTATTCTGGTACTGTTATTATTGGTTCTGAGGAGTTTAGTTTCCAAGCTTCCGATATCGACTCTCTCCGACCTGACATTTTTACAGAGGGACACTTTTCAATGTTTGATATTCTTGTTCACATTTCTAATCATGAAGGTATTGAACTGGAATATCATTTCAATGAAACAATGAATACTTTTGTTGTGGAGTCTATTAATGGAGAACCGCATTGGTGGTATCGTGTTATCTACAGTGGTGGATGGCCAGAAAACAATGTATTCAGAATGGATCACTATCCTTGGAAGCCTGAAACTGAGATAACATTCTACAAGGTGTCCAAAGAAAGGTTAGATGAAACTTATGCTATCTTTAGGGAAGAAATTGAACGCAAACTTGTTAATGATGGAGAACTCATTATCCCTGAAGTTACAATTCGTGGAAAGTCCTTTTATTACCGTGCAGAAAATGTTTCTGTGACTGCACATAATTTACGAAATGATACGTTCCAAACTGGTGTAATTACGGCGATTGATGTAATCATGAGTCTTGGTGACAAAGGGGATATTTTCTATGATATTGCATGGTTCGAATCAATTGGCGATGCTGATGTAGTGCAAAATTACTATATTGTTCAAATCAATTCAGACCGACAAGCTGGCACATGTGGTTTTGTCTACGAATCTGGTGACCTTGAGAATCAGGGGCTTCTAAATCATATTCATCTTCCCTCCGATTCGCGTGTATTGAACGCACCTGAATATGTGACATGGTATTGGATATGTCTTTAGTATTCAAAGATCATTTCGGATTCTGAACTCTTATCTGTGATTTCATTGTTTGTATATCTGAAGAATACGAAACCAATTGTTGACATTACTGCTGCGAAGATAATGATTGGAAGGTATTGATTTGGCCATATCGTAATCAAAATTCCTGCAAAAATCGGTCCCAATACACCAGAGATTGACATGATTGATGTAAGCAATCCTGATGCGGTTGAACGTTCTTCATTTCTATCATTAAGGAATGTTAATGCACCTACATATAGACAGGCCCAAGAAAAACCTAGGAGTATTTGTGCTGGAATGATATCAATGATTGTTTTTGCGAAACTAAACCAAAGAAAGGTTACTGCAGATGAAACCAATCCCATTTGTATTAATTGAGTATCTTTGAATCTATCTGTAATTCCAACCATGAATACTACTTGTGAAACTGAATTGGTCGCTTGGACAATTCCAATCATAATTAATAGCTCTCCTTGTGAAAATAGAGTTCCACCAAGGTCTGACAAAAATAATGGCCATAATGTCCAAAGAGCAAACGCACTACTATGACGAATTAGTACTGCACCATAAACGGAAAAATTCTTGGTAAGAGTATCTTTTGGAAATAATGGTACTGCTATCGAATCTCTTTCAATAGTTGGTAGCGTCATTGCAGTACCAAATGCTGCAATGAAAAACACTGTTGAAATCATAAATGCCCAGTGAATTCCGAAACCTGCTGCATATCCTGCAATAATCGTGCCAACCCCCCATCCAACAGCGCCAAATGAGGCGAAACGTCCCATCTTCATATGGGACTCGTAGGCGAAAGCTGCCAAAGCTCCCGGATAAATACCGATACTGAAACCATTAAGCAATCTTACTATAAAGAGAACTTCTAATGAATTTGAAAAAATGATTAACCCAAAAGACAATGTTGATAGAAGTAATCCGAATCGGAGTACAATTCTTCGACCGTAGATATCACCTGCTCTACCAAAGATATAGCTTGATACAAAACTTGCTACTGCATAGAACCCAACAAGTATTGTGACGTAGAAATTATCAGCACCCAACGCATCTCGTGCTAATATTGGGATATATGTGAAAGCAGACAATACTGCAGCACCTGCCATCACTTGAATTATCTCTGTCTTCAAACCACGTCACTATCAGTTGAACATTTTATGCATCTAATTAACAGTCCGATTGAGGCCACATCTGACTTTTTCAGCAAACTTTTTGTCATTTCATGTGATAGTATATTCAATTCTTAACATAATGGTGAAATGAGTGGTTTCAACAAAAGTCAAATTCATAGCAATAACAATTGATGAGCTAGTTCTGGTGCCTATAGTAATTGCCATTGTATACTTTTTCATTCCTGAGTTATTGGTTCCCCTCTCAATATTACTAATTGTTGGTGCAGCAATCTTCGTTGTGATCAAGTATTATCTGGTCTATCCTTCGTTGGAGGAATCAAGCTATTATCTGTATGATCTTGATGGTGCAATAGGAAAAGTGACCCAGACAGTCACAGCGCAGTCCGGAAAAGTAAAGGTTGGTCAGGAGATTTGGGATGCTCGTTGCGACGAGGGCCAAATATCTATAGGAACTGAAGTCCGGATAACTGCACGGGAAAGTATGCGCGTTAAGGTAGTGCCACGTGATGAGTATTCATAGATTATAGAAGTATTGCACGGACGAGTCTTATTGTTCTCTCAAGGTCATCAAGACTGATGGTTTCAAAGCTGCTATGTGTATATCTACATGGAATTCCCAAGGCAGACACTCTTTGTCCCTGAGAAGCAATCTGGTAACCATCTGTTGTGTAGTTATGATATACTGCTCGCTGTAGTGGAATCTGTTCCCTTTCTGCTGTAGCAATAATTTCCTTGTTAAACTCATGAGAATAATGCATGTGATTATCTTTTATTACAAGTACTGGTCCTTCATTAAGAGAGCTACCTGCCATTCCATCGGTTCCTGGATAATCATCTGCAAGACCAACATCGATAATCAAAACTGCATCAACATCTAAATTGCGTGCAACTGATGCTGCACCTTTAGCTCCTAATTCTTCCATGACAGTGGAAACAAATACTATTGTAGGCCTTTCTGATTTGGGAATCCGTGAAATCTCTTCTGCAATCTTGATTAAGAGAACAAGTCCAACTCGGTCATCCATAGATTTTCCAACAACATTTTTCCCAATACATTCTATATCCGTTGCATATACAATAGGGTCTCCAATGTTGATTCCTTTCTCGCGAATTTCTTCTTCGGATGATGCTCCGATATCAATGAATATGTCCTCGTAACTGGGGAGCTTTCTCTTTTCTTTTGCGCCAGCAACATGTGCGGTCTTGACACAGAAATACCCAGGGATAGAATCTGTATCTGTCAATATCTTTATTTTTTGCCCAGGAACCAATCGTAAATCTGGCATATACGATTGTGTGTTCCATTTCGCTCTAATGAACCCCTTACAGTCAAAACCACTTACGAGAAATCCCACTTCGTCTGCATGAGCAACGATTGCGTACCTCTTTTCCGTTCCTGGCATCGTAGCAATCAGATTTCCAATTTTATCTTCGATAATATCAAGATTGAGTTTTGCAAATCTCTGTTTCATGAACTCTTGAACTAGCTTTTCTCTTCCTACTGGACCAGGAATTTCACATAACTCTTTCAGGAGGTCAAATGTATCGTCACTCATTTTTCTCGGGTACAGGAATCATTTTTCTCCTCTTAAGGAGATTGTATCTATATCTTAGCACAATCAATTGATGATAAATGGCAATTTCAGATTCGACAAAACTCTTTTTTGTGCGAATGTCTTAAAATCAGTCAAGGTTAGGCTAGTAATGATAATCACAGTTACTACTGTTGTAGTTCTTACTATTGGCATTTTATCGTTACTTTTAGCTTTGTATGGTGGATTATTAGCTAATTCGATAGTAGAATTTGACTCTGATGATACTACTAAAAGTCAAACTTCTGAAGAGAGATACTATCTGTTGGGTATGATCGGTCTCATTGTTTTACTTTCCCGAATTCTTATCATTCCGATTTTTTTCTGGATGTTACAATCCTTGGTTCCATATTGTCCTGGTGCTATGTGTGCATCTGGAGTAGTAAACGTATCAGCTCCCTATTCTCTTCTAGCTATCGGCACAAAGATTTTCGTACCTTTTGCATATGGTCTTTGGCTAGTTTTAGAGATGACGAATAGAAAACAAGCTCAGTTACCCTTGACATTAAACTTAGCAAGAGGATTTCTATATGTGCTACTCCCAATGTTATTCATTGATAGTGCTTTGGATTTGTTAGTTGTCGCATCTATTAGACCCATCTCTGTTCCCTGTTGCTCAAGCGTTTATGATGTCAATCCCCCATTTTCGCCTTCTTCTTTTCTTGGCCCAGAATTTGGCTTCTTGATTCTTGTCTTCGCAATTGTTTCCACTTTGATACTTTCTGGAATTCAATGGATTGAAATGGACAATCCCAAAATTAAGCTTGCATCTGCTATACTAGCACCTCTATCCGCGCTCTTGTATTTTATTGCATTACACGATACCTATGCACCTATTGTGCTGGGCCTTTCAACACATCATTGCCCTTATTGTCTATTTCAGGAGTTTCCTGATACTGCATTCTTTAGTATGTTATTTTGGATTGGAATTGCGACAGTGGTTTGGCGGTTAATTCTTGAGATGATTTCTGTACACTTTGAAATTTCAACTCAATCGATTTCTGGAATTCGCTCTATTCTTAGAAAAGTGTCATCTGTGTCTTTGCTATTTAGTATGGTTAGTATGTTAGCTCATCTTAGTATAGCTATCTAAACGATTTTCCCCTCATCCATCATGAACGTCTGATCAGCCCAGTCTAAAATGCGGGAGTTATGAGATGCAAGAATAATCGTCATCGCATCATCTTTAACCATTTTATCCAATAACTTGAGAAGGTCCATTGTTAATTTTTTATCGATCGAGCTACCCGGTTCATCTGCAATCAGAATTTTCGGATTGTTAATTAATGCACGTGCAATGCTAACCCGTTGTTGTTCTCCTCCACTTAGCTCTGCAACTCGAAAACTGAGTCTATGTCCCAAATCAAGCTGCTCTAGTTTGTCTCTAGCTATTTTTTCAGCTTGCTTTCTTGGCACATCTGTACAGAGTTTTGGCAAAGCTACATTTTCTACTGCTGTTAGGTGTGGTAATAGGTAGTTTGCTTGAAGGATGAGACCAATTTTCTCACGTCTTATTTTTGCTCGAAAGACTTCAGAAATCATCGAAACATCTTCTCCTTCTATGAAGATTTTTCCCTTAGTTGGCGTAGTAAGCAGCATCATTAATCCAAGAAGTGTTGTCTTTCCAGAACCACTTGGACCTCCCAGTGCAGTTTTTCTTCCTTTTAGAATCTCAATAGTAACATCTTTGACAGCATCAACTTTTCTAGATTCTTCCCTTCCAAAGGACTTCCACACATTCTTTGTTGTTATTATTGCATTCATTCATATCCCCCTCAATACAACATCAGGATCGGTTAATGCATTTCGCCAGGCTGGAATCACTGTAGCTACCAATATAGGAATTATTGCCACTGTATAGATCACAAAAATTGTTATGCTTGAAATAGTAAGAGGAATTCCTCCATTGAGCAAAACCAAATTCCAACCGAGCAATAATCCTGCTAGTCCAGGAGCTCCAAGCAGAAATGTGTATATTATTGAAATGGAGATGCCAAAGCTGCTTCCTAGTAAACTTTGAGTCAGACTTTCAATCATTCTAATCTCCAGAACATCCACTGTGTCAAAGCCTAGTGCCTTAAGCAATCCTACTTCTCTTCGTGCTTCATCTGAGCCAGCACTCGAAACAGTAAACGCAAGAAGAAGAACTGTCAATAGGAGAATGGTCCAAATTAATGCGACAATTCCCGCTCTATCTCCATAGGTTCTGAGCATTGCATTATGTATTGCTTCTCGTGAAAGTACCCTTGCATCAACTAATCGGTTTTCAATCCTAAAAGCCACATCATTAAGATATGCTCCTGGAGTATTCCAAATGGCAATATCTGTACAAGTTTCATTTGAAATGCCAAATAACTCTCTAGCGCTTTGGATGTCTGTCATAATCATGTCATAACTGTATATTTTTGATTTGCTACCAAAGATGCCTGCGACTGTGAACTCTATCAACGATTGATTGTATGAGATAAGCGATATCACTGAGCCTACCTCAATTTCAACGGGATTTGAAGCGGTATTCATGAGGTCTACAATACCCTGCCCTATCACGATAGATCGCTCATTTCCAGTTTGTATGAATTCTCCCTCTTCTATCTCTGTACCAGTGGCACCAGGGATATCTTGGTAATCTGTCACATTGATGCCCATTACAGTTAGAAATCTTCCACTCCCAACATCTGCATATCCCCATACTCTAGGCATGGCAACTTTAACTCCTGAAACCTGTGAAATATTTGAAAACCAACTAAGAGGAATTGATTTCTGTCTACCGGCCTCAAGCTGTTGAACAACAATATCAGGCCCCTCCTCCAAAGAGTTCTCAATGTCTGTTAATACTCCTTGATGAATGAATTCTGTTGAACAAAGTAGAGTGGTTGAAACTATCAATGCAACCACTATTGCGGTACTTCTAAGTCTATATTTGAATAGGTTCCCTAGAGCATAACTAGCGAGATTAGTATGTTTTTGAAAGCCCATAAGATTTTCTTCCCAGTATAATTATGATCAGTATTGGAACTATTGCAAAAAGAATCGCAGTTATTATTACAATGGCATCAGTTTGCTGCATAGAAAAGACAGTGGGTCTTACCAACTGGACTGGAATATTGAAAGTGTAATCTATGTAGCCCACCATCGCACCTCCAGAATATATCGAATAACCCCCTGGTATATCTCCAATTATACCAAATGGCGACTCTATGGCTGGTGCTCTGTTGTGATAGGAATCCTGCATAATAGCTGGTCCAATCTCCGGGAACATCCAATTTGGGGAATTAGCCCTATTCACAAGAATAACCATCGCCAAGCAATTAAGCAAGACCGATCCGATTAGACCAATAGTCAATAGTTTTTTTCTATTCATTTTCTCACCAATTACCATTCATATGGGTTTGAAATTAGTGACCCTCCATATTGATTTATGAAATGACTCTCACAAAGCTCTTGTCCATATGCATCTTCACAAAGAACTACAACTGTTGGTTCTCCAGTTGTTGGACATAGATACTCTGGTTGATACACCCAGACATTCATTGGATCATTCCAATCCATCAGCATACCACACATAGCACAACGAACCTTTACATTTTGTAACTGGTCAATTTCTCCGCTATTCTTGATGGCCTCAAGTGCTTTCAGTGAAACATTGATACATGCATAATATTTGATTGTGCCATTACTGAACAAAAAAGAAACCTCATGCCCAAATCTTTCCTCTATTCTTAGACCTGTCCAATCACAATAATGGTACACTTCGAGGGTTGTAGTGTAGGTGTAAATGCTGAAGCATCCCAGAATGACAAGAACTACTTGAATCATTCTTTTTTGTTCAGCATTCATGAAAAACACCTCAAAATAAACTGATTACTATTCTCCTAAGTTTAGATACATTCCAATGAATCCTAAAACGGCAACGATTGCTCCCAGTATTGTTTCAACGTCTCTTGTGAACCAGCATCGCATCTCTACACTGCAAACTGGTGCGAATGTCCAAGGTGCTATTGCTATTACAAGTCCAATAATTAGAACAACTAAGTTCATTATCACATTGATTTTCATGCTATCACGTTTCTATGTTTCAATTTGGTATTGGAAAACTTCCGTATCCGCAGAATTCTTGGTTGGCGAATCATCATATGCAGTAACATAAACCTGAACCTGATCACCTGAATCTACAGGATCAATACTGCCAATCCACCTTCCTCCAGCCAAACATAGGCAGGCGTAGAAGTTCATTTGGTATGTTTCCCAATCCTTACCATTAACAGATGCTCGGAGTTCGGCATTTGACACTCCTGAGGGATCGATACAATAAATTGTAACAGCTATACGGTCGCCTGCCATGGGCTCGACGGGTTGAATGTGGATTTCGTATATAGTTGGACCTTCAACATCGTCAACTATCAGTGTAGCGATTGTTCCAACTAATACAAGCATTACTACTGCTCCAACAAGCACTAGCTTCGTTTCGGTTCGCATAATTCGATATCAGCACCAGTATTCCGCGTTCGGTGGAATAGGCAGTAGTGATTCGTATCTAATAATATTTCCTTGGTGTCAAATGTGAATCAGGACTGTATGCCTTATGATTGTCTACAATTTGGTTTTCTAAATAACACCTATAGTTTGTAATGGTGTTTCTAGACAGAATTCTCTGTCCGTCTTCCAATCGTTCTTTGTGGAATCAAAGGTTTCTGCCCACAGACCATATCTCTGCGAGTTCTTATAATCGATTATCAATAACTCATAGCTAGTTGATATTTTCCATACTAAAGAAACCAACTCTGAAAAATGAGCAGATGGCATGCGTGCAGACCAGACAAATCCTGTGGTAGTTTGTCTAATACTAGAGCCAAATGGGAAATCTCCCATTTGAAGTCGTTCTATCAGTTTTTCAGTAACTTCTTGTTCTGCCTCGGCAATAATGAGTGGTGTATTGTACACATCGAAGTGATTCCAATTGATAAATACTCTATATGATTCAACAGCCTGGTTAATCTTTTTCAATCGTTTTGAAAAGTCCTGTTGAACTCCCATCTTGTTTTTATCAAGTCCGATTTCTTCTATTATCTCTGTATTTTTTTTCCGAGCATCTAGAGTAATGACTTCTAATATTTTAGCGTCAGTCTTGTCTAATGGAATCAATCCTTTTGCATTCTCTCGTTCTTTCTCTTTTCTGTCTAATACCTCTGTTTTTTTTCTCCACCAAGCATCCCAGTCGAAATTCCATGTCATCTTATTCGGATCCCATGCATCTAGTTTTGGCCTTGTGTATGTAGAACCATATACTGGATTTAATGTAGGAAGCTCCCGAATTCTTTTAGCATAACCTTTCGTTTTCAGAATTTCTAATGCTTCTTCCAAATGCTCTCTTGCTTCGTCAGGCTGTCTAAATTGCATGATAACCCCTTGGTTAGAACCACCAAAGACTCTTGCACGATACAATGTATATGGATGTTTTTCACAAAACTGTTCTATTTTCCTGACTGCTTTATACGAGTCCACTTCAATTAGAAAGTCATCCATCTCCAAACCTATACGTCTTACCCTTAGATTGGGTTGTACCCCTATGTACACTTGTTCACTCTT
The DNA here is from genome assembly GCA_014728035.1 of Promethearchaeota archaeon. Taxonomy (GTDB): domain Archaea; phylum Asgardarchaeota; class Thorarchaeia; order Thorarchaeales; family Thorarchaeaceae; genus SHMX01. The sequence goes on from WJMJ01000059.1 coordinate 287,185, forward strand.
AAGAGAATCAAGCCATGCCTTGGCGGTAGGGGGTGAGATATCTACTTCTTTTGCCAACTGAACAGCTGGCGCCATGGGATACTCTTGTAGCTTGAACAGGAGCTTAAGCCTATCTTGATTCACGTATCGACAACCTTCTGTTATTCAAAAATATGCTTTAACATCAGGTAGGCCGGGTCCTGCTCCAGTTGGGGGGTCAAAAATGAGTTGGTCAGTAATGTAGTATTTTCCATTACCTGTTCCCATAACTGATGCAAGCATGGTCACAGTATACCATCCACTCTCAGTTGCCATATTGAGTCCATCAATATTCAAAATCGATTGAGCGGGTGCCCGATACACTGACACTCTTACGTTGTAGGTTAGACCTGAGGGCAATTCGATCCATATATTCAAGTCAACTCTAACTGAGTCGTCAGTGGGAAATTTGAATTCGAGTAGGATTTTGATATCATCCTCACAGTTGTCTCCATCAAGATCTGCATAGTATGCATCAATAATGGATATGTCTGTACTTTCTGACACAACTGTTCTGGGCTGAGCACTGGCAAGCGGGATAAGTGATAATAGAACAATCATAGATGCGGCGAGAATTGTTAGATTGGATTTTTGCATTAGGCTCACCTAAATCAGATGCTTCTAGAAATACAAATTGATATATAAGGATATTTGAAATTAGAATTTAAAGCTATATTTATATATTAGTTTTTATTCCTAATGTGTTGTCCGACGATTGATCGGAAATTAAGGTGAATACCATGAAACGCTTCGGCGCACTGCTCCTAATTGTAGGACTTGCTTTTGCCATGTTCGCACCAACTGTTGCCTTTACAATTGACAACAAGTTGATCATGCGTGGACCTGGCGGTGGTGGTGGTGGAAACTCAGAACCCACTCCTCCTCCTATCGAGTACTACACTGATTCAGGCCAAGACAAATGGGCCATACTAATTGGAATCTCAGACTATGAAGGTAGATCTTCGGATCTATGGAATCCGCACAATGATGCACTTGAAATGAAAGAGATTCTTGCTGCTTATGGTTATAATTATGCTATCGCTCTTGATGGTGCTGGCACAAAGGATAACATCATAATGCTTCTCGACTGGCTCATTGCTAATGAAGGACCTAACTCCGAGGTAGTGTTCTTCTACTCTGGTCATGGTGCCAGAACCCAAGATGGTAGCTGGGATACTGATATAGAGGCCGATGGATATGACGAGTGCATTGTTTCTTGGGACAGTTACGCAGTAACTGATTCCTACATGGCTAGCCGCTTCAATGAGATCGAATCAAATCATTTTGCTGCAATATATTGCAGCTGTCACAGTGGTGGAATGTTTGATCTTGCATCAGAAACCCGTGATGGTGCTCTGTACATTGGAGCAGCTGAGGCTGACCAATACGGTTGGGACTATCTTGATTTGGAGAACACTCTATTCTTCTACTGGTTTGGTGATCAGGGTATCATCAATGGACCCTATAACAACCTCCAAGATGCTTTTGACTATGCACGACCTATTGTGATTGCTGAGCAACCAGACAGTTGTCCGATTATGCTTGACAATCTAGGCGTTCCATTCTATGTGAAGTAAGGGGAATCCCCCCTCTTCCTCTTTTTTTGTAACACCACGTAATTACTGGTAATTATATGTTCTAGTGCATACATTATGGTATGCCTATTGAAGATGTCTTACTTGGTCTCGGAATTGGTTTACTTCTTACTGTGTTCGTATATCTAATAATGCGTATGCGTCTCCGTCATAGAATTTCTATGGTTGAGAAAGAATTTCAAAAACTCTGGGCTGAGCAAGAGTCAGATATTCGTAAGGATGCAAGTAAAAGAAGTAGGCATGTATTGAAGGGAAAAATTGCTGAGCATATGGTGCCCCTCTTCCGTGATGTCTTCAAATATGAACCATCAGATGCTAGATTTATTGGTGCTCCAATTGATTATCTCATCTTTGATGGCTATACCCGTATAAAAGATGCTGGGTCTGAAGATGAAATCACTGTAGTATTAGCTGACATCAAAACCGGGTCTGCAAGGTTGAATAAGACTGAACGACGTATAAAAGAAGCAGTCGAGGCTGGGCGAGTGAAGTGGGAAACCATCCGTGTAGAGTTCTGAACGACAATCTTGCTCAGATAATTAGGTAGTTATTAAGCTAGGAGTGTTGTCCATTATATGAAAATTTGCGGATGAATTTCCATGAAAAAAGAAGAGTATTCTAAAGATACAATTGAGATTTCCTATTTTGATTTTCTGAAAGAGGTCTATTCTGGTAGAATTGAGCTGATACGTGAAATGGAACGTGTTTTCGGAAAAGATGCAGTACACAATACCATAGAGAGATACTACGAGCAAAGATCTGTTTCTAGCAGTTCGAAAATGATGGAACAGGAAGAACCAATCTCCACAATTGAAGATTTTCGAACATTTTTACTAAAGATTGATGAACGGCCATTTATGCAAAAAACAATGATTACTGAACATCCTGAATCGGATGGCAAAACCGTACATAGAGTGGTCAAACAATGCATGTGGGCCGATGTGTTCAAGGAACTCGATGCTTCCGACATTGGTGATATAATGCTCTGTAAGACTGATTTTGCAACGGCGAGTGTATTCCATCCAAATGTAAAACTAACTAGATCGAAGACTCTCATGGCTGGTGACGATTGCTGTGATTTCATCTATTCATGGGAAGAATAACTAAGCTGCAAAACATGGTTTGAATACTGACCTAGTTACAGCATCAGTAATTGTGGCATCACTGGGAATTCCGTGTAGTTCTGTATCACAGATTTGAGTTGTGGGCAGCAGAGTTATTCTAGATAATTCTTCACTGTTCAACTCATCTAATCGCACTTTTCTTATCATATATGGAGATAATCCAAACTGTTTGAGTATTTCTTCGACTTTTTTAACAACTAATTCGCAGAATAGACAATTCTGACTTGTGTAAAGGGTTATGCAACTCTCTCTTTTACAAGGTATAGAATCGGCGGTTCTACATAATGTGGCGGCTTTCAGCACTAACCTCTCCATTATTATTATATGAAAAACAGAATAATAAACTTCTAGTGTATTTATTCTCTTTTCAACTTACAGTAGACTTTTCTTTGTAGACTCGATTCAAATTTCAACAAACAGCATATATGAGGTATTGTTGGTGTCAGAAGTCTATTCTAGAATCCCTAAGAAAGAGATTGAAAATCGGATACAAAAATTATCAACCAAACTGCATGAGAACAATCTTGATGCAGCATTACTTCTATCAATTCAAGAGATTTACTATTATTCGGGTGTTGGCTTGAATGGGGCAGTATATGTGACTTCTGACGGAAATGCAACATATTTAGTAAAACGTAATCTTGAGCTGGCAAAGGCATATTCGCCCTTGGACGATATTCGTGAATATGGTCGTCAATCAGCATTATTCCAAAATCTCAAGGCAGAGGACGATTCTCGTATTGGTGTTGAAGAAGACATTGTTTCTTATTCGTTCCTTTCATATTTGAAAACGAAAGCATCACCAAGTGAACTTGTGGATGCCTCGAACATCTTTCGTACCATTAGATCCATCAAGTCAAAGTTTGAAGTCCAACAGATAGAGACTGCTGCTGGTATAATCGATGAGATGATGACTTACTGCACTGAGGTCGCAACACCCGATATGACCGAGATTGACCTTGTATCTCGTTTAGATAGCTGGCTTTTGGAACACAATCATGCTGGTAACATAACTACCCGTGGTTTCAATACTGGAATGCTCCATTATTCCTATGTGGTATCGAGTGATACCTCAAGTCTCAACAGTTTCTTCACACCAGTATCAGGTCAAGGTTTATCTCTCAAGTATCCATACGGCCCTACTAGAAGAAAACTGGGCAGAAACAAACCGTTCATTGTTGATGCCTGTGGAAATTGTAATGGGTATGTTTCTGATACTACACGTACGTTCGTCTGTGGGACATTCGATTCACAACATTTAGAATATCTTGCTGCTTTGACGGAAATCAAAGAGTATCTTTCAAAAGAACTTGTTTCTGGTCGAAATTTGGGGGTGTTATTCTCAGATGTATGGAAGCTTGCTAATGAGCTTGAAGTTGCTGAGATGTTTATGGGTGAACCAAATAACCATGTTGCCTTTATTGGTCATGGTGTCGGTCTAGAATTGGACGAACCTCCTATTCTTTATGCTCGTGGACCTGATTTAGAAGCGGGCCATATTATTGCTTGTGAACCTAAACTTGTAATCCCTACGCAACTTGTTTTGGGAATTGAAGATACCTTTCATATCACTAGTTCAAAACCGGAGATTCTAACCCATGCTACAGAATACTTTGAAATCTAGCAGGAATCAAAAATTTCTCTCATCGGTTTTAAAACTATTCAATAGAATCTTCATTTCATTTTCCACAATTTTCCTCATAAAAGACTAGAACCAAACCAAACAACCTTATATCTCTCGTTACGGCATAAACTTAGGCATCTCAGCCAGGAGAATTTCCCAGTGACTGAGACAACTAAATTTCTACTTGAAATAAAAAAATCGAAGCGTCTCATACGTGTAACAATAGTTGGTGAAGGAGCTGTTGGGAAAACTACCATTGTCACATCAATTTTAAACTCAACAAAAGCTCATGAGCATTCGACATCTACAATATCAACAATTGAAAAGACAAATCGTACCCCATTTATGATTATTGAAACCTGGAAACAAGATGGGCTTACAGTTCAATGTTTTGATTTGGCAGGTCAAAGGAAAACACCCGGTGCTCATCCCTTGGATATTCTAAAAGACCAAGTTCTAAAGATGATTGATATTGTCATCCTCGTATTTGCTCTGGATAGATATGAATCGTTTGAAAATATCTACAAGTGGATGCAACTGATGGGTTTTGAAGACGGCCCTCCCGAAGAGGGACCATTATTCATTCTTGTCGGAAATAAATGTGATTTAGAACAAAATGTTTCTAGAGATCTTGTCACACCTCTTGTTGGTCCAGATAAGATGTTTGAAACTTATATAGAAACATCCGCTACCGAGAATATTGGGATAAAGAAATTATTAGAGGAAATCGCCCGGATAGGAAATGATGTTCTTGGCTCATGATTCCACTAAATGAATACAATCTTCAAAGGGAACGAATATGACCGAATTCAAATGTAAGATATGTAATCAAGATATCTCCTTTGACTTGGATGATTCTAGCACGTATTTGTCAAAAACTGAATCTGGAAATCCTCTTATTGGAAAGCTATACACTGTACGCGTCGGCCATAGGGGTGGAGTAAATGTACTGCATATCAATGTGGTCGTTGTGGATGAGAATGGTGAATATCGTGCTCACAAGGATAGTTATGAAGAGAGCGAGTCAGCTGATGATACATCTTCTTTTGAAAGAGTGAGTCAAAAGTTCCCCTCCGAAATTAAGCCTTTTTTGGATCTTGCCAGTGAATCAGATAGGACGATTATATCTGCTATATCTCAGCCAATGGATTGTACTGCAGATGGATGGACTCGGACAATCTCTCAATTATACGAATTAGACACATCCAGTCGTCTGTTCGAATTTCTTCTAGCAAAGTGGAACTTCATTGTAGGAAATGGTTCAGAGATTCCTGAGGGTGCAGCTCGTTCAGAATCTTGGGGATATCCTTTGTATCTTCGATTTCGTTGTCGTGTATCTGGTTCTCCTGAATTGCTTGAATTGACAAAAGAATTACATTTTGATTCATACCCCCCTCTCATTCAATTTGAGGTGGCGATGGCAAAGGCTGAAAACTTTCTACGCATGGCGGCTTTCGAACATCTTGATGAGCTTTATGAGTTTGTTCAGAAAAATTGGGGCGATACAGATCTTGTACAAGAGAAAATTGCGCTTCTGGTCATCCAATCATATTGGGGATTCAGTCAATATCGAAAAGGCGAAGTAGCAAAAGCTCTTGGATTGATTGAACCAGCTTTTAGTTTTGGACAGATTATTAATAATAGAGAAATTATTGCTGTTGTAGGTACTCTATATGCCAATGTTCTTCGTGCTAGAGGAGACCTTTCTACTGCTCTCAATGTATATGAAGTGGCACTAAATACTATGGAGGAACTTGGTGATGAAAGAGGGAAAGTAATTCTCTCTATCAACATGAGTATTGTAGAATACAAGCAGGGGAAATTCGAGCAATCACTCCAACGTCAAAAAGACACACTGAATTCTTTGGTAGCACAAAGAGAATTCCTAATTCGGAACACAATTCTGAATAATATGGCTGAAAATTTGCTAGCTCTCGAACGATATGAAGAATCTCAAAAGATTGCTCAAGATGTGTTATCCGAAGAAAACATTCCTGTTGATTTGAGAATGGCTCTTCTTGCAAACCTGAAATTAATCGCTGGAAAGACCGAGTCTCTGGACCTATTAAATTGGATAAAATGCAATCTCCCCGATAATGAATATATGGCTTCGCCCCGTGGACAAATATTTCAATATGATCTGGATGCTATTGATGCGGAATTACATCAGAATTGGGAGTTAATGATTAGCCTTCTCAAAAAACAATTAGACATTATGACTGAAAACAAACTAACTGAAGAAGCAAATGACATTGAATTACGAATTGCGGAAGGTTACTTCACAAAATTTCAAGAAACAAAGGATATGCAGTATCTTAACGAAGCGTACAAACATCTTGATATGGCTAAGATATTAGCTCTAGAGTCGCAATATTATTCTGATCTATGCAGACTCGCAATAATAAAGGGGTTACTTGCCATTCAAGCTGAACTCTCGGAAAGAGCTAGAGCTCACTTTGAAGATGCCCTTTCTATTGCAAGGTCAAATGAATTGTACAGTCTGGAATCTCAGGTCATTAAACATCTTGACCAACTGGAACAGGGTCAACTGGAAGAAGAATCCACCTCCACACTGCGAAGTTTATTCCAGCGTCTTACTTTTCGGCGTGCGGAAGAGAGGAAGAAGTGGAGACCCAGTAATGTATATGCTATATGGATAAGCAAGAGGGATGAGGCTTGGGAAATTCTTTTGCAGAATGAAGAGATAGGAAATTCTGATTACACAAATTATTTACTTGGGCTAGTAGATTTGTGGGATAAAATTGGTCATCATACAGAGCAAGATGCTGTTGATTCATTTCAAGGTAGTAGAGGATTTGTGATTATCGAAAGCTCTTCCGAGTATGATGTAATAGTCCTTTCAGACCAGATTGATTACATTCTCCGCGCCAGTATGCAGGATGTGATCGAAGAGATTGAATCTTTTCCTCTGAATCATATTGATGAGGAACTAACAGCAAAGACACTTGCAACTATTGAAAGTAGAATTGGCAAATTTGAACGACTTTCACTTCTCTAATTACTTTCATTACTCTTCAGGAATCTTTTCACGAAGTGTACGCCCCATCTGTCTGGCTCTTTCAGTTTCTCCCTCAATTAGGGGGCCTTTTCTTCCACTGACTTTGAAAGAAACACCATCTATGACTAGCGTAATCCCTGGAATTTTTTCCTTGATTGTCTTCTCAAGTTTCTTTGTTGCAATTCCTTCGTTTCCACCTGTATAGGTGTCGAATACAGCACCAAACTTGTTTTCAAGGCCGACAATTGATACTCTATCGATGTACTTCATTATGTTCAATGTTGGAGCTTGATTGTGGTTTGGTGAGCCAAAGAGAATGATGTCATAATCACACAGCTTGTCTGTGTGGATACCACCTGGATTTGCAAGTCTGACTTCGATATTTCCACTTTCTCTCAATCCATCTCGTATCTCTTCTGCAATCTGTCTAGTATTTCCGTATAGACTCTCATAAATAATCGCGACACGTTTCATAAGATGAATTTGTATTCTCCTCTTATTTGCATTCCCCACTCGCAACTGGACTTGTGAAAATAAGTGATTCGTATGTTTGCATATGAAACATAATAGATATGCTATTAGCATAATTGTTCGTAAAAAACTGCGGACATCTGCATAGTGCTCAAAAGCGCCACAAAGTAGGTGAATCATTCGTTCTCGATCATATGACTGAGGTCTATGCTTATCTCGGAGATTTTAAGATGGCCCGAGACTGTTTTCTGGAGAGTATTGAGATTAATGAACCAATTGGTCTTGAACCTGCAGATGTGTTATCCAGCTTATCTCGATTCTATGTGGGAATTGGAGATGGGGATTCAGTTTTGAAATATTCTACTCAAGCTATTGATTCTTTTCAGAGAATGAAGACTAAACATCCCATGGTATATTTTGATATGGCACGGGCACTTATTCTGAAAAAAAGATTTTGAAAAGGTATTTGATTTTCTTGAAACCGGTACTGAGCTAACGTTCAAAATCAGATATTGGCGGATAAAGACACATATGAGGCACGAGTTCTCTTACGTCGCTTCATTGATGAGTTTCAGAGTCTGATTGGCAATGCGTATGAGGATTGGTCCAGAGAGCAATCTAGTCTTCCTGTTATTGAAGAAATCTATCAACGGATTCTTACAAGTAGAGATCTTTGATTAACTCCACATATGCTTTGGATCGAATGGGTCTGCTGGGCTTAGCTCTTCGTCTCTATCTAAACCACCCATGTCATTCAAACGTAGCACTGTAATTGGCTTTGTACCTGACAATAGTCTAGATTCTTTTGTCAAAAACATAAGCATGTGAGGGTGGTCTTCAAGAAATTCCCTGATCTGCTTGTCAAAATCTATCTTGATTATCAAGAATGAATATTCTGGAGTCAATGTTTCTGAATACCTTTTCATCCTATAGATATCTTGTAGCTGAGGTGCTTCATCAAGAATTTCTACAAGTACTAGTCTAGCAGATGCAGAGGATAGTGGCTTCTGAATTTTAGCAAGTCCTACCATGTCAGGAAGACGTTCCCATGATTCGATTATTCTTGTGGCGTCATCTCCCACTTTATCCTTAACCACTTGGATAATTTCTTCTGATGCAATATATGTAGTGCATTCTCCTACTTGGCTGAAACATGTTTCTAGTTCAGTCCCAATTTGTTCCAGTTCCTTCGAGTCGGCGTTCACGTGAATATCCTCATTAAATACTGTTTTTGAAATGATAAAAGGTCTATCGTTATCACTATTTCACGGTTTGAATCCCGTAACACCTAGTGTGTCATTTTTTCGTTGCACACGTTGAAATCCTACTTTGCGAAGTCTTGTCATTATGCCTTTTGGTAAATCTTTTTTCTTGTATCGAGATCCTGGAGAACCTACGTAATGATAAAGGACGCCTTTTGGTTTCATAACTCGATATAATTCTTCATAGAAGTCTTCTGTGTATAGCTCAGGTCCTAAAGTGAATCTGGGCGGGTCATGAAGTACTCCATTGAATCTCTTGTTCGAGAACATTTTGATTTTTTCTGAAGCATCTCCTATTATCATCTCTACTCTTTCATCTTCAAATAGCCTTTGAGACCATGGATTAATTCTTGCTAATTCAATCACATCAGAATCTCTTTCGATTGTAGTTATGGTTGAAACAGCATTATCAAGACAGGCAATAGTTGAATACCCAAGACCTGTACAAATTTCAAGCATCTCCGAACCTTTTCTTGCACATAATTTAGCTTTCATTCTTGCATCTTTCATCGGATCAATATCCTTTATCCGATGCATAAGAACACCATCTATCAACAAAGCTGGTGCTTTATTCTTTCCAGCTGGCATCAGTTTATAGAAACTCTTTCCCCGTATTGCTGCTTTGAACACGCCTTCCTCATTTATGAAGTAAACAGTATCGGGATCTTCAACAATTTTTCGCAACTTCGAAATATCCCATTTGTACTCTGCCAATCTAATTATGGACTCTGACAAACCTAAATCTATTGATATTTCTATTTCATTTTCTCCTCTTTTCAAACTTTGAAGGATAGTCTCTGCGGTATAAGAATCTAGGAATATCATGGGAACACAAATTGACAAAAATATCTCGCTCATTAAATCTTCGCAAAGAGCACTAGTACCACATTTTCAATGTAGTTATATCTTGGATTTGTTTTTACATTCCAACGTGAACTAATATGGACCGTCCACAATACCATAGAATCATGTATCTAATTGCCGCTATTTGGAATTGGATTCTGGCTGTATCATTTCTAATATTACCTCGCATCAATATCAATAATTTCTACATTGCAGGAGATACAATTCCTCCAACACTTATCTGGTTTGACTGTTTCATGGGATTGGTTTTTGCCTTTGGAATTGGTTTCTACTTTGTTAGTCAAAGTGTATCTGATAACCATGGCTTAATTCAAGTAGCCGCGTTTGAGAAGACCTGGGTTTTTATCATCGGGCTGTACTACTTTCTACTTGCTCAGGCGTCAATATGGGTCTTGATTGTTGTTGTAGGTGATCTAATCTTTGGATTTCTTTTCATTGAGGATTTGTTTGCGATTAGAAAACTATCAACTTGATGAAACCACATACTGTACCTGTTCAATGACACAGATGCACTTGGGGAGAATTGGAAATATGACTCCCTAATTTAGAATGATTATAAGTTACCTCTGGTGATTCACCTAGCCACAAGATTATTCACCTTGAAGGTATACTGTTATGTAATTCAGGAGAATTAGATATGGTAGACTATCGACGACTTGGTATTTCCATTGTGCTTGGCGCAGTGCTTGGTGTTCTATGTATTATTGGAGTTGGTTCAAGACTCCCTGGTGGGATTATTCCGAATATCATTTTTCTGATAGGAATGTGGTATAATCGGGTGGTTATGGGACTTGTCATTGGTTTAGCAGATGACGTTATGATCCTCAAAGGAAAGGAAAAGAGCAATATTCCAAATGCTGTAATTCGGGGCCTATTATTTGGAATTCTTATTTCAAGTGCAATATTTCTATCCACAGAATTTCGTGATTTGCCTGGACTATTTGCAGGTTTTGCATATGGAGTCATAATTGATGCTATTGCTACTAAGGTACAGACATCTTAGATAGAAACAAAGCTCTTTGATCTCATCATTGAGCTTGTATCTTTTTATTACGATAAACTAAGAAATTTCCCTTGTTTTGAGATATTTATGAATTGGGACTGGTGAACCGTTTTTCCTCGCTTCGAATCTGTCTTTTTCAATAAACAACTCATAACGGGTCTCTGCTCCTTTTAGCTTTGAAAGAACTATTATTTTTAGTTTTACTTTCTCTGAAAGATTAGGAATATCAAATAATTGATTAAACCGTCTTATTCTTCCCTTGAATGCTCTTTCAGGGTCGAGAGCTTCTATATCTTCATTGTCAAATATGAACTCCATAACCATGAAATCATCTTCAACATAGATTTTTGTTCGACAGAATTCTTCAATATATTGTCTGAACTGATTTGCTCTGGAGATTCGAGAGAATTCTTCAATCTCATCTATCAATGCTAGAAATGAAGAAAGATTGTTGAATTCCCTCATTCTATATCCTCGACTTGTATGGTCTGATATAGCTGTAAGTATCTGCATTTTTGCAAAGGTTCTTGGTAAATCGAAGACATCAAGAGGAATATCTGCGATGTTTGAGTATGTTATTGTCATATCAGTAAATGCGGAAACAATTTTCATCAATAGAAAAGCACTCATTATTCCATGAGCATACCTCTCGAAGTCATCTGAAAATCTCATCATCCTTGCTGTGTTTTTGTGGAACCAACATTTGATTTGGTATAGTTGTCTAAGGATGTGCACCTGTTCTGGTGTGCATGATTTGATAAGCTCCTTGACTTCTGGTAGGAAAGCAGGTATTTTGCCTTTGGAATGTGCTATTGCTGTAAGTTCATTTGTTTTTTCAACAATATGTTTTACTAGTTCATACTCGTGAAAGGTCAGGTCTCGATCCCGAGGACCTACAAATACATCATATCCCATTATTTCAATGAAATTTTCAATATAGAATTGTTGACTTGACTCAAATTGAAAATGAAATTCTCCAAATTGTGATATCGAAAAGTAAGGTAGCACTTTTCCTATTGCTTTGTTTATCTTCACTATCTTGTTCAATGGATAGCCTAAATCGTGTGTCAAGGCTGCAACACATCTTGCAGCTCCAATACTAGAAACGAACGGATCCATTTCTTTTATCGTGGAAAGCAATTCTCCAAAGATTTCTTTCGAGTCTAGCTCTGTGTATATTTTTTTGTAATGCTCTCGAACTTGAAAAGATTGGTAAAAATTCTCAAAGAATGGCTGGAATTCTTTCTTACGGAACACATACTCCCCCAAAAAATACACCCACAACGAATGCAATGTGTGGTCTCGATAGAATGAATCTGAGGCAAATATTAGCTCTTCAAAAGACACAAACTCGTCAAAATATCTAAACAGCTCATCATACCCCATCTTGTTTGGATCAATATACTCCATTGCAGCTTCAAAGAGAAGTTTCCAAAGGTCTCGGGCACATTCGATTCTATCATGTAGGGAGTTTGATTCTTTCAATTTCTGAATACTAATTATAATACTCTCTGCTTTTGCTGGCTTGTCCTTAAGAAAATGTATCTCATCCTCTTTTAGCAAGTGTAGATAGTAGTCCATAACTACGGTTTCATCCAATTCCATTGTTTCCACACTGAATGCGATTTTGTTACATTTTCTTTTAGTGTTTTGTTTTTTATTATGAAACAAACAGTATTAAACAAGAAACGAAAGTAATGATATGGAGATATAGTTGACATCTATAAATTCGTTCTATATTGTGGATGCATTTACTGACAAGATTTTCACAGGTAATCCTGCTGCTATTCTTCTGAATCCCGTTATATTACCTGACACCACTATGCAACGTATTGCTCGAGAATTTAATCTCTCTGAGACTGCATTTCCCACACCTATAGAAGGCTCATCCTTTGAACAACCTTATAGGTTCAATCTCCGTTGGTTCACTCCAACTGTTGAGGTTCCTCTGTGTGGACATGCAACTCTTGCCACCGCACATGTTATCCTCTCCGAACTTGGAAACTCTAATTCTAAACTCGTCTTTTCTACACACTCTGGTGATCTCGTCATTTCACGTGATGGAGATTTCTATGTGATGGATTTTCCTTCGGGTGTAGCTCAACCTGTAGATATCTATGAAGATGTACTGAAGGCTCTCAAACTTGGACAAAACGATGTCGAAGAGATGTTGTACTGTGAAGAACCGAATAAACTTCTTGTAGTATTGCGTGATGTTGATGTGGTTCGGAATGTTACACCTGATTTTCCCTGTCTTCTTGAGGTTTCAAAGAATCTGAATGCCGGAAGTGTAATTGTGACAGCCTTATCTCCATCTTCTAAATACGACTTCATCTCACGAAATTTTGCACCTCTACATGGTGTGAATGAAGATCCTGTTACGGGTTCCTCACATGTCATACTTGGTCCCTATTGGCAAAAACGATTAGACAAATACCAGCTGCGTGCCTATCAGGCTAGTACACGTGGCGGCTCCATGGAACTGGAAATTCGAAGTTCCGGAAGAATACTTCTCAAAGGCACAGCTCGTACAGTCGCAAAAGGCACTATGAATGTCGAGTAGTATTCCAACAAATGAAATGAGGATATCTGAAGAGGTTAAAATCCCCTTCAGTACCAATCGTAATTATTTCAGTGGCACGTACTGGCTACTCTTTGTAGCACCAATTCCTGGATTGCCATGTCTTACACGCTTGGTCGTTATTGCAAATTCGCCAAGAACATGTCCAATCATTTGTGGGAGTATTTTGATTCGAGTGAATTCTCTTCCGTTGTGGATAGCAACAGTGAGATCAACCATCTCGGGAAGGATGACCATATCTCTACAATGAGTTTTGACAACCGCGTCTTTGCCCTTTCTTTGGGACTTGCGAGCGGCACGTAGTTTCATGAGTAATTTTTTCTGGCGTGGCGGCAGGCCTCTTCTAAGAGTACGTCTTCTTCGAGAGGGTAGGAGCTCGATTAGTTCATCCATATTCATTTTTGCTAGGTCTTCGAGCTTATGACCGCGATACATTGGTTCGCCTTTTCGTGACATTATATTCACCCGAGATAATAGTCGGAGGTACTATTGACTGCTCCGAACAGTGTTGAACCATTGGTTTGATAATTTAAACGTTATGTAGTAGACACTATGATGATTTCTGTTTTGCTCTCTTAATATCATTAATCGCGTCTTCTAATTGGCCTGCTTGAATCATAGCATCGCGAACCCATGTCAGGGCATATTCCAGTCCTGGATCTCGCGTAAGAGCGACTCTCGCTAAATCTATAGCCTGTTCCCAATTTTCTAACTCGTAGTGAATCTCGGCCATGTGTAGTACTGCAAGGGGCTGGCGTTCTTCGATTTCAAGCGCGGTTTGGAAAGCGGCAAGTGCTTCTTGATACATACCTAATTTACGGTAGAATACGCCCCTATTGAAGATTGGAACTGGATCATCAGGAGCGAGCTTAGCTGCTTTGTCTAGAAGTATGAGTGCCTCTTCAGTTTCTTCACTTGTTCTTTTCGGATCGTCTTGAACTTCCAGCAGTGCTACTGCGAGAGCTACCATAGAATTGCTGTCATTTGGATCAGCTCGAATGATATCTCTGAACATCTCTATGGATTCCTCAATCTTCCCCTCCGACAAAAGACGTGCAGCTTTGTCGTATTCCTTGTTTCTTTTTCTGAATAGAGGCATAAATGACACCTCATCGCGATACTCTTAAGTTAATACCTATCTGCATGCGAATGTGAAACGAAATGGGCAGGATTTTTGGAACAAACGGTGTAAGAGCAACTATCAATGATGACCTCACTGTAGATATGGTTCTTAATCTAAGTCGTGCGATTGGAACAGTATTGAACGGTACGATTGCAATATCTCGTGACTCTCGTATGGGTGGGGAGATGTTTAGTAGAGCTGTGGTTTCAGGACTATTATCTACTGGTTGTTCCGTAATCGATTTAGGTCCCATGCCCACTCCTGGTCTGCAATTCATGGTCCCTCGACTTGGATGCATTGCTGGTGTGATGGTTACAGCCTCCCATAACCCCCCTTCCTTTAATGGCCTTAAGGTAATGGGTGCAAATGGAATTGAAATCACTCGTGAGACCGAAGGTTTGATTGAGGATGTATTCTTCGAAAAATCGTTCACTATTGCAAAGTGGCATGATATTGGGTCAGTTCAGTCTTATGAAACCGCTATTTCTGATTATATTGAAGGGATAAAGAAACATGTTGATGTTCCAGCTATTCAAGAGCGAAAACTTACTGTTGTAGTGGATGGGGCGAATAGTGTTGGTTCTTTAGTTACTCCAATCCTCATGCGCGAACTGGGTTGCAAAGTCATTTCTCTCAATTCACAACTTGATGGGCATTTTCCCGGACGCATGCCCGAACCCCTACCAAAAAACCTTCTAGACCTAAGTTCAGTAGTTCGTTCTGTTGGTGCTGATGTAGGTATTGCTCATGATGGTGATGCAGATCGTGCGACATTTGTCGACAAGGATGGAACCGTGCTGTGGGGTGACCAATCATTTGCTCTTATTGCAGTTCGTGTACTAAATAAGAAAAATGGGTCTACGCTTATTACTCCTGTTAGTAGTGGCAGACTCGTCGAAGATATTGCAGATGCTGCCGATGCTAGAATTCTATGGACTGAAGTTGGGAGCGTTGTTGTTTCTCATAAGTTGCTTGAAACTGGAGCTGAACTTGGTGGTGAGGAGAACGGTGGAGTTTTCTATCCTCCTCATCTCTGTGCTCGTGATGGAGCAATGACCGCAGCACAGATTGTGGAAATCATGGCTATTGAGAACAAACCGCTATCGGAACTCGTAAGGGGATTGCCTACATATTTCAGCACAAAAATCAAAGTACCTGTGCCCGCAGATAAAAAATCTCTACTTTTGGAACCAATTCTTGAAATCACTTCTGACTTGGATCGGATAACTATCGATGGTGTAAAACTCATGTACGATGATGGATGGGTACTAATGCGCCCATCTGGAACTGAACCACTCTGGAGAGTATTCGCTGAGGCTAAGACCCAGAAAGAGGCTGACGAATTAGTTGAAAAGGGAAAATCAATTATTGAAGAGGCTATTAATAAAATCTAGATTTTTTGAGAAGAAGTGAAATGCGAGATGACAATTTCACCATCTCGCAAAGCATTTAGGAAACGTAATGCGCTTTCCTTAGTCTTCTTCGTCATCATCCTCGTCTGCAGACTCTTCATCGAAATCAAAGTCTTCGAGAGGTTCTGGAGCGGGGGTTGTAATCATTGTCCAACCAATCCACATTGCAATAATCATAATCAATACTGCAGCTGCCCAGATTGGGAGAATGATAAGGAACATTGGATCTGGTAATAATATGTCTTGTAGTAGTCCGTCGACCATTGGATCAACAATTGCTCTGATGTCTGCGCCATTCCATGGGTTCTGCAATAGAACCAACGCCCATGTATAGTAAATTAGCACTAAGAATGCGAAGATGAATATGAGTGCGCCAAGAATCTTTTCTTTGCCCATTTATGTTTCCACCTAATGTAGTTTTGAAACTACTGAGGTTTGGATGTCACGTCAATAAAAGCATTATGTAAGTTCAAAAATGCTTGATGTAACATGGAAAAATATTGCTAGTGCGAACGGCTTATAATGTTCTAATCCTCAACCGGTTCTCAGAAAACCCACATACTTTAGGGGTCTTGCTATGAAGATTATCGTTCCCGTTAAACAAGTACCCGAAGTCGCTGAAGTAAAGGTTAATCCAGATACTGGGACACTGATTCGAGATGGTGTACCAAGTATTCTAAATCCCTTCGATGAGCTGGCTGTTGAAGCTGCTATTCAATTGAAGGAGGCTCATGGTGGCGAAGTTACAATTATCACAATGGGTCCGCCACAAGCAAAGGATGCCATTTACAAAGCCCTCGCAATGGGCGGCGACAAGGCGGTACACATGACCGACCGTGCGTTTGCAGGTGCTGATACCTGGGCTACTGCTTATACTCTTGGAAAACAAATTGAAAAGATGGAATTCGACCTTATCATCTGTGGCAAGCAAGCCATTGATGGGGATACTGCTCAAGTAGGGCCCGAGATAGCAGAGGTCCTTGGAATTCCCCAGATTTGTTACGCCCGTCACATTGAGATGACCGAAGATGGCAAGAGTGTTATCGTTCATCGCGAAACCGATGAAGGTTACGAAGTAGTCAAAGCTAGGTTGCCTGTTCTTATTACCGCAACCAAAGGTCTGAATGAACCTCGTTTGCCAAACATCATGGGTATTATGAAAGCGAAAAAGAAACCTCTTGAGGAAGTGAACGCTGAATCTTTAGGCGTTCCTGAAGATGAAATTGGTCTTAAAGGCTCACCAACCCAAGTTCGAAAGGTGTTTCCTCCCGAGAAAAAGGCTGGCGGCATCAAGGTAGAAGTTGAAGATCCGAAAGAAGTTGCGAAGAAGCTTGTTGAGTTTCTCGCAGAGAAGGGGGCTATATAATGGGTCTAATTTACAAAGAAGATGTTTGTACTGGCTGTATGCTCTGTCCCAAGGTCTGTAATTTTGGAGCTATCGAAGAAGATGGTGACAAGGTCAAATTTGACTTGGATAAGTGTGTCCTTTGTGGTTCATGTGAAGAAGTCTGTCCTGTTGATGCAATTGACATTGAACGACAGGTGATTGATAAAGAACACATTGCTCAATACAAGGATGTATGGGTTTGGTGTGAAACTCATGATGGTAGATTAAGAAGCGTAGCTCGTGAATTGGTTTCTGAAGGACGTGAGCTTGCTGACAAATTGAATGAGCAAGTAGTTGCTGTTCTCTTAGGACATAACGTTGAAGGTCTTGCAGAATCCCTCATTCACCAAGGTGCGGACAAAGTCTTAGTTGTGGACAAAGAGATTCTCACCGATTATACTACTGATGCATATACTATTGCTATGACAACCCTCATTGCTCCCAGAAAACCCTCTATTGTGCTATTTGGTGCAACAGGAAATGGACGTGATTTGGCTCCGCGCGTAGCAGCAAGAATGGCACTTGGTCTCACAGCTGATTGTACTGGTCTTGATATTGATGATGAGCGTCAATTGGTACAGACTCGTCCTGCATTTGGAGGTAACATCATGGCAGAGATTCTCTGTCCATATACTCGCCCTCAGATGGCCACAGTTCGTCCCAACGTTTTCAAACCCACTGAACCCGATACTTCACGTACTGGTGATATTGAGAAGGTTGAGGTTGAAATCCGACCCAATCAGGTTCGAACAAAAGTTCTTGAGAAAGTTAGTGAAGTTGTAGCTGGTATGAAATCTGTTGAAGAAGCTGATGTTGTCGTTTGTAGTGGTAGAGGGATCAAAGAACCAGCAAATCTAGAACTCCCTCAGAAACTAGCTGAAACTCTCGATGCAGCGGTTGGAGGTTCTCGTCCTATTGTAGATCTTGGTTGGCTTCCTCCAACTCAACAAGTTGGGCAGTCTGGGCGCACCATCTGTCCAAAACTATACTTTGCTCTCGGAATATCAGGGGCTATTCAACATGTGGCTGGTATGTCCAGTTCTGATATTGTAGTAGCGATTAACAAGGATCCTGAAGCACCCATCTTTGAGATTGCTGACTATGGTATTGTTGGAGACCTCTTTGATGTGCTTCCACATGTTATTGAGGAGATTAAAAGAATAAAGGCTGAACGATGAAACCGCAAGCATGGCATCTCTGGTGCTATGCTTTTTTCTTTTCTTGATTAACTAACTTTCAATAATGAGATATAAGAGGCGGGACACAGTTTAAACTGCTCCCCGCAAAAAACCTCTTTTCCGACCTTTTACAAGTCGTATGCTTTCAAGGTCTTTCGACCATTGGCTTTACAGCGTTCAACAGCAGCAAGAAGCATTTCGTGAATCTTCTCATTAACTGCATCATATGAATCTGAGCCAACCATCATGTTGTGTTGTTTTGCAAAATCCTGAATTCCTTTCTTTACAAAAAAGGTAATGTCTGTTTTTTTCTTTGCCATTTTTTCGACACACCCCTCGAAATGTGGGGAAGAACAATGTCTCGTGGTTATTTATAAGGGTTTTTCGTTGCCCTATAGTCGCTCTGTAGACTCTCTACGGCACATTGGAAATTGGAATCATCTTCTATTTTTCGTTAATAATCTCTATATTACGAAAATTGATGTAATTTAACCGAATGAAAAACTTTATATTAAAAATGTACATTATTACAGTTAGTGAACAACAATGAAACGTACTAGATTAGAAAACAAACAGGATTTCCGTACGATTCCTAAGTCATCACGCGACTTTTTGGATGTGTACGGAATTCACTCAACAAGGATTACAAGGAGGTAGTTTTGATGAGTGAGGATAAAACATCAATAGATGAAGTTCGTAAAGAACTGGAAGAGATTAGAAGGCTGAAAGAAACTCTCAAAAAGGAAATTGAAGAAGTCCGTCTTGAGAAGGAACAACAGACACATCAAGAGGAAACGGATTCTGCACAACTTCATGCTGCGAAAGCAAAAGAACTTGCACGAGCTGCCCGAATAGAGGCGAAACGTGCAAGAAAGGAAGCAAGAAGAATCGCACGCGAAAAAGGAAGAAAACATGAACGTAGATTACCTCCAATAGTTGATCTTAGTGGGATTACTGAAGGACTGGAAGCAATGATGGAGGATATTGGCACACAAATTGATGATGCATTTGGATCCATTGATGAAATTGATGCAAAAATCAAGATGCCAACGTTTAGAATGAAGACTCACACAAAGCGAGAAAAAGATGAATTTGAGCGAGAAATTGAGCTTATTCCTCCGGAGCAGGTTGCAAAAGTTGTCAGTCCATTAGGACACGAAGAACGTCTACGAATACTGGATTTTCTAAAAGATGGAGGAAAGACTTTCAAAGAGATTGAGGAACACATTGGAAAGACTGGCAGTTCTCTAACTCACCATCTTAATCCTCTTCTAGATGCGAAATATCTTGTGAAAGGTGCCGTTCGTGGAACTTACTATGTTACTGTTGAAGGCAGATTGGCTTATCGTTTAGCTCAATGGTTGACTCATCGCGTTGAAAACCAGCGGCTTGAAAATGGTGACAATAAATCGCAAACTGAATCTGAGCAACCTTCAGATAATGAAGAACCAATTGATGAAACGGTTGATATTCAATTTGAAGATGATGACACAGATGACTTTGTGGAGGATGATTGGTAATGCGGCTAGAACCAGAAGATATTGTTATGGTGACACGAGCTCCAATGACTCTGGTAGATACGGAGAAATCTATTGTTAGACTTGAAAATGGGGCTCTCTGGTGCTATGTTACTGATGGCAGAAATCGAGTTGGTATTGCATTTCAGGGTAAATCTAGTTATGCAGTAGATGCGATTGGTGTAACGTCTCGTGGAGCTGTTGGTCAATCCTACTCTGGAACTTTAGAGGGAATTCAAATATTCTTGGGAAGCACAATTATTGAAGACATATCCAAACCCCCCTTAGATCCCGACTTTCAAGGACACGGATTTGACAGCCCTCATGGATTCGTTCAATCTGTTATCAAACGAATAGATACGATACAAGGCGAAAAGGAGTCACATTCACATTGGGATGAATCTGACGAATCTAACATTCTTCTTGGTAATAATGGTGAACATGATATCATTCTCATCCCGAGAAATGATGGCCTTGTGTATATTCATGGAAAGACCGTCTTTGTTCTGAATGATGAAAAATTGGTTTCTGTTGAAGGAAAGCGAGTCGTAATATCTGGTGATAGAGGTGAAGAGATTATAATAGATAAGGATGGAATACACGGTCTTGATATCCCCGATGTGGGTCAGATTGTTCAAACTGCAATGACTGGTGCAATGCGAGATCTTGGTGTTGGCATGAAAGATCTAGGTAAGTCTATCCGTCATGTCAAGAAAAGCGAAATCTCCCTAAAACCTGATTATGACGATGTCGATGATTTAGACTGGGATGACGATGAGTAAATCAATATTTTCTTGATTTCTTTCTGCTCCGTTATCATGACGGGGCATCTCTTATTTTGAAATCATTGATTGTTGAGCTCGGGGCCTTATCTGAAGCTCGTATAGTGAGTAGTATTTTCCTTTCTTTTCCATCAGTTTGCGATGAGTTCCCGTTTCTACTATTTTTCCTTCTTCAAGTACAACGATTCTATCTGCATTTACGATGGTAGAAAGACGATGTGCGATTACAATTGATGTTCGTCCTCGCAGGAGTGTTTTCATACCTTTCTGGATTGCATGTTCCGTATAAATATCGATTGAACTTGTAGCTTCGTCAAGAACGAGAATGCTTGGGTCTGCTAGAAGAGCTCTAGAAAAGCTTACAAGCTGACGTTCTCCCTCCGAGAGTCTGCTGCCTCTCTCTCCCACCTCTGTATCAAAACCTTCATCAAGTCCTTCTATAATTCGTCTTGCGCCAATTAGTTCAGTAGCCTCAATTATTTCCTTGTCTGATGCATCAGGCCTTCCGTATCTTATATTGTCCTTTACTGTTCCCATGAATAGAAATGCGTCTTGTAAGACCAATCCGATTTTTGAATGGAGTGATTTTTGTTTTACTTCTCTAATATCTATACCATCAATTCTGATTGCCCCTTCTTGAACATCATAGAACCTGTTAAGAAGACTTACTACCGTTGTCTTTCCTGCACCTGTATCTCCAACTAGAGCTATAGTTTCCCCTTTTTCTATTTCTAGGTCAAAATTCTCAAGAACTACTTTTCCCTCTACATAGCTGAAAGTGACATTATCAAATACAATATGGCCTTCGACATCCGGCATCTCTATCGCATCATCTTCATCAGTAATTGACGGCTCTTCATCTAGTATTAAGAATACACGTTCAGCTCCTGCAAATGCACTTTGAACTGATGTGTAGAAATTAGTGATAATTAGAATCGGTCTAAAGAAACTGGAACTATATTGCATGAACATTACAATTGTCCCAATAGTTGTCATTCCCTGGATTAGTAGAAATCCCCCGATCCAAAGAATGAAAAATATTCCCAAACCACCAATGAAGCGTACTGTTGGGAAAAAGGCGGATTGTGCCCTTCCAGCATCAATATTTGATTCATAATCTGCCCTATTTACTTCATCAAACCTCTCGATACTAATCCTCTCTCGAGCGAAACTCTTGGTAACTTTAGCTCCTGAGATGCTTTCAGCCAGATTTGCTGTAACACTTGAAATGGTCTTTCTGGTACTTCTATAGGCTTCTCTCATCTTTTTTCTAAAGTAGATAGTTGTCAATAGGAGTATTGGAACTACTGTTATTGTTGCTATTGCCATATAGAGGTCAAAAAAGAAGATAGCAAATCCAATTGCAAATACGACAAATATTTGTGCGAAAGAGCTTATCAGACCTCCGCTGAGCAATTCGCTCATTCTGTCAATATCATTTGTAATCCGTGAGATAACTCTTCCACTTGATGATTGATCGTAGAAATCTTGAGAGAGGCACTGAAGTTGTTCGTATAATTCTTGCCGAAGCTCGTATACTGCTTTCTGTCCCATTAGTGCCATTGCATATTCATTACCATAGCTAGTAAGCCATGCAGCAATCTGTAAGAAGATGTAAATCCCTGCTGTAAAAACAAGACCATCTATATTTCCGGTCAAAAATTCATCATCTATAGCATATTTCAATACAATTGGAGAGTAAACAGTTATTGCAATACCTACTGTAACTAAACCACACACCATTAAAAAGAGCCTTTTGTATGCAAATAGGTAGTTTACCATTCTTTTGAGCAATGTTCCATCGGAATATACATAGCTGCGTTCTTCTGGATTGTCTTGGGCATTTATTCCCCTACTCATGAGTGCTACCCCCTTCTGTAGACAATGTTGGTGTGTCAGCTGCTAACTCCATTTCTCTCAAGGTTGATGCAATTCCCGCATAGTACCCATCTTGTTCAATTAATTCTTCATGAGATCCAATCTCTACAATTCTACCCTTCTCCATCATGACTATCAAGTCTGCATTTCGAATTGTGCTTAGACGATGAGTTATAATGAACGTGGTTCTTCCAATCATTAGCTTTTCCAAAGCTTGCTGTATTAGAGCTTCAGTTTTGGCATCAACAGAACTAGTCGAGTCATCCAGAATCAAAATTTTCGGATCTGCTACAAGGGCTCGAGCAATTGCAATTCTTTGTTTTTGACCCCCACTCAATGTGACACCTCTTTCCCCAATTGTTGAGTCGTATCCTTCATCAAGACTAGATATGAAGTCATGAATGTTTGCTGACTTTGCAGCCGACTCTATTTCTTCAAATGGACAATTTGGTTTTGCAAAAGCAATATTTTCTCCAATCGTGGCTGAGAATAAGAAGGGATCCTGATGTACCATTCCAATATTCATTCTCAAATCTTCTAAACGATAATTTCTAACATCTTCTCCATCAATACGAACATGACCTGGTTCTCGAATCTGGTATGCTTTTCCCTCAATGACAATAGCTCCATGCTGTTCCTTGTGTTTTTCCCCATCAACTTCCACTGTATTATCTTCTTGAATATGGTATATTTTATCATCGATTTCAACAGTAGGTCTATCATCCACATCATAGAATCTGGGAATCAAATTCATAAGACTCGTTTTTCCTGAACCGGTTCCTCCTAGCAGTGCTACAACCTGTCCTGGCCTAGCAGTAAAATGAATATCTTTGAGGATGAACTTATCATCATGATAACTGAAGTAGACATGTTCAAAGTCCACTTTGCCCTTGAATCTATCAATCTCAATTGGTTCTTCTGGATTCAATAATTCATCACGGTGGTCTAAGATGTAAAATGTTCTCTCACCGGCTGCATCAGCTCTCTGATACATTCCAACACCCCAACTGAGGAATCTTGCAGGAAGTATGAGCATTCCTACAAGTGTAATATATCCTGTAAATACTCCGTAGCTCATGGACCCCATTAAGAATTGAAGCCCCCCATAATATATGATGAAGCCTGTGGCAATTCCAAAAACGGTTGGCAGTAAGGGTCGATAGAATGAAAGAAGTCTAAGCGCTTCAGTTCTTTCTTCGAGAAATCTATAATTCTCTTTTTCGACTCGTTCAAATTCTCGCTCTGAAGCAGCATACGACTTTACAACTTTCATGCCTACAATATTTTCTGCTAGAACCGAACTAAGTGTGCCATATTGTTCTCTAGCTGAATAGAATACTGGTCTAACTTTTTTGGCGAATACGTAAATGAATGCACCCGCAAATGGAATAAGTGCAAGAAGATACAAGGTCAGATCCAAATTTAACCATAGCATAACTATGTATGTTCCAATCATTTGAGCCAAACCAATCAGTATTACTCTATATCCCCAGAAGAGAAACTCTCTCATTGTTGTCACGTCAGTAGTTACTCTTGCTAGTAGTTGTCCTGTTTCATTCTGGTCGTAAAACGATAGGTCTTTCTCCATCAGAGAATCGTAAAGTTCCCCTCTAAGGTCGTAGATTACTTTCTGTGCCGTAATAGCTGCTCCGTATCTTCCACCTATATCAAATAAAGCATATAGTAGTGTGAGAGCTAGATATGTTAGTGCAAGTTGAATTACGATATTGTAGTTTCCGGAGGGTATAGCCGTATCGATAATTTCTACTATCACTAATGGGGTTAGCAGATTGAAAACCGTACCTATTACTGCCGATGTCAAAAACCCAAAAAATAGTGGCTTATGCTTTAATGCATAATTTGTAAGACGAGATACGTACCCCATTTTCAAAGTCCCACCTTTTGGTGCTCCTGGCTTGATGATAAGGATTGTGTAGTATACACAGTATTTTCGTTTTATGGTTTATTCGACACACAAATCTGAGAGAGTTCCACCGATTTTATTACATTTTTTGAGGTCAATTTCACTGGGTTGATCTTTGACCTTCAATGGTGTTTCAATTGCTGGAATACCCCCTCGCTCCTTTAATGCATCCATTATCATGTCTGGCGCCTCACCACTCCATCCATATGAACCAAATGCGAATACTGCCAATCCATTCCTAAGCTCTATTTCACTTAGCAAATTTCTGACCTTCGGTAAAGGTCTTTTCATTCTTGTTGAGCTTCCAACCGCTAAAACGCACACGTTCTCAAGCCCTGCAAAATTTTCAGCTGGCAAGACCGTGCAATTCTTTCCCTTATCTATTACTCCTTCGCAGATAGCTTCTGCCATAGCTTTTGTTCGCCCTCTCGTGCTTTCGTAGATGACAAGAACCTTCATGAAAATCAAAGTAGTCAAGCATTTTCTACTCAAAAGCTTTCTGAAACCGATACGCATAGACAAATTTGTTCATTTTGTGTGATTGATAGGAGAATTATAATATGTGTAAATGCTGTTAGAAACATACTAGGTTTCAAAACTATTCATTGAGGTATCAGAGCAATGGAACTTTCCTCGCAGGTTGTATCAGACATCAAACGAAAGGCAAGTAAAATATGTGATTTGCTCATTGCAAACTATGGTGAAACTGTTTCTTCTAAGCAAAGACCTCCCCTTGATGAATTGGTTTATACAATTCTTAGCCAAAATACAACTGATGAGAATGCTGAAATCGCCTATCAAAACCTATTGGTTGAATTTCCGACGTGGGAACAAGTCATTGAAGCACCAGTAAAGACTATACAGAATCTTATTTTTCCATCCGGTTTTTACAAGGTAAAAACAAAACGAATTAAACGTACGTTGAAAGAGATAAAGAAACGAGTGGGAAAATTAGACCTAGATCTTCTTCAAGAAATGGAAATCGAAGATGCAAAAGAATGGCTAACTTCTTTACATGGGGTAGGACAAAAAACCGCTGCAATTGTCCTATTGTTCTGTTTTAGAAAACCTGTAGTTCCTGTTGACACGCATGTATATCGAGTTACTAAACGACTTGGTGTTGTACCTGATGATTATTCCAATGATAGCGCTCAGATATTTCTTGAAGCGATTTTACCACGCTATTGTATATTCTCTCTCAACCATAATCTTGTGACCCATGGACGACAAATCTGCAAATCCAGAACTCCTTTGTGTGAGGAATGTTTTCTGAACCATCTTTGTGAATACTATTTATCTCAATAATCATTAGACCTTTTTTGTCCCTAGCAACATATTCAATAGTCAGAGTAGACCTCCTTCATTTGTTCAAGTCACAACCTATACAAACATAGCAATTTGGAGTGTCGCTTGTGGAATTATTACTAGAAATTACCCCTTTACTCATCATTGGAGTTTCTCTTGTTCTTGCATTTGTCGGTGCAGAGGTTATG
The DNA here is from genome assembly GCA_014728035.1 of Promethearchaeota archaeon. Lineage (GTDB taxonomy): Archaea > Asgardarchaeota > Thorarchaeia > Thorarchaeales > Thorarchaeaceae > SHMX01. The sequence continues at coordinate 313,440 of WJMJ01000059.1, forward strand.
AAAAGAGCAGGCATCCCTCAGATTCTGGGATTCATGATTGCAGGATTAATACTTGGAATGACTGGTTTCTTTAATGACGAGATTAGGAATTCTTTATTTCCATTAGTTGAGCTAGCACTAGGACTTATTGGATATAACATAGGGCTTGAAATCAGGAAAGAAGTCTTCAAAGGTCAAGTTCGAAAGATGTCTTTAATTCTAATAATGGAATCGATACTCACCTTTGTATTGGTTTCAGTGCTTGCATATATAATTCTAGAATTTTTCGGTATTGCTGCTGGATGGGGAATAAATCCTTGGTTTATCGCTATTGTGTTTGGAGCTTTAGCTAGCGCAACTGACCCAGCTTCCACTGTTATGGTAATTTGGGAGCGGCATTGTAAAGGCAATCTAACTGATACTTTGATGTTTGTACTTGCACTGGACGACGTAATAGCTATTCTTCTTGCAAACATAACCATTGCAGTTGCCATATCTGCTTTTTCCACTGCTGGAACAATCGCACTCTCAGAAACTTTGTTTCATACACTAGTTGAAGTTGTTGGGTCGAGTGCACTTGGTGCAATAGTTGGTGCAAGTCTAGTCTATTTCATTAATCGAGAAGATGACAGACGTGCTTTGCTTGAGTTTGAGCTTGGAATGATTATTCTACTTGTAGGAGTTACTGCAGTACTGGGTCTCAGTTCCATATTATCCTGTATGGTATTTGGATTCATTGTTGGAAATTACGTAGAACAATCAAAAGACCCAGTTAGTCATACACTGAAGACTGTAATGAGTCCCGTAGTAATGATCTTTTTTGTTATTGTGGGCGCCTCAATTGATTTAGCCCAGATTGCAGGCATTGCTGCAATCATTTTAGCAGTAGTATATGTTGCTGGAAGAAGCTTTGCAAAATACTTTGGTTCGTATGTTGGTTCCACGTTAGCCAAGATGCCAAAACTAACAACCAGATATATTGGCTTTTGTTTGATGTCACAAGCTGGTGTTGCCGTTGGATTGTCACTTGTCATAGAAGAGGCATTTCTAGGAATTGGTACTCCCGAGGCCCAAGCTGCTGGAGTCTTGATTCTAAATATTGTAGCCCTTACTACAATGATTCTCCAGGTATTTGGTCCTATTTCTGCCAGTGAAGGCTTACGAAAAGCCGGAGAGTATCCTGAATTTCTCGAACCTGGCTATACTGAGATGTTCGAGTTTTATCGACGATGTATTGACTGTCCAATGGGCAATACCTCGGACCATGATTTTCTTGGTGAGCCCACCGAGGAACGAATTGAGGATATGCCAGAGGATTACAGAACCTGACCAATAGAGTCATGAATCAATATACTATATGCTTGGAGTAGTTGATAATCATGGCTGAATCGGAATGTATTCGTGAGACACCGTGGAGTGTCAAGATTAGGGTCATTAAACAAAAAGGTAGTTGTGTTGTCGGACATGAAGTAGATGATGAAATCTTCATTACTGATTCTGGAGTAGAAGGAAAAATTTGTATCAGTTTACTCTACTCAGTATTGCCCAAAGTATATGCTATGATGTATAATGCACGATTTCCTTGGTTACAAAACCAGTGCAAAGCAACTCATGCTTGTCCTGATGCACATAATCCTCTTGTTGTAGAGTTAACTAGAATTGATTCAGACTAGTTCTTCTTCAGCATCCTCTTGAGGTTGTTGTTCTCTAAGCTCAGGGAATGCGGACTCGAGGTCTCGAAGCACCGCTTCTGATAAATCTCTATTTGACATAACTGCTAGATTTCGTCCATACCATCCACAATCTAGGCAATAATATGCGGGTTGAAATGATCCAATATAACCCAAGTCATGATAAGAAGTCAAGTCCACAATTCTGGCACTTTTGCAATTTGGGCAGACTGGAAAATCCGCAGAGATGCCTTTTCTCTTTAATCTATCAAGCGCTTCTCTCACAGCTCGAAGTCTTCTTAGCTCGATTAATTCTCTTTTAGAGAGTATGCCACCAGTGAATTGTGTCATTTGAATCAATACCTTCTGAAACAAATTTGAATAAACAACTTAGCTTATTCTATTTATTGTACTAGGAAGCACTAGGCATGATCTGAACCATAAACGCAATAATTCCCAACAGATAGGCAATTAACCATAATATCAAAGTACTAATCATTAGTGGTCTTGTTCTCTTCAACAATTTCAATGGCATATCCTTTCTAGTTAGAAAAATTATTGAGAGAATTATCCCAAATGTTACGGCCAGTATGCCCACCAAATCATGGACAATTTGATACCCGTTAGCTACTAAATCCATAAACGCTCCTTCTGCAGCAAGTGTGGCTGCTCTTGGAATCATCCAAGCTCCAACAGTAATTGAGTGGATTAGTACTACTGAATAGACCGCTTTGTGGTGTAAATCAAAATGCATCCGTCTAGCACCAAAGTACCACCCTATTGTTATTATCACAAATAGAATTGATTCAACTATCATAATGATTGTAGCAATTTCTAGACTTTGACTCATTATTTGCACTATTTTTCCTCCTTGATTGCAATATCACTGACACTGCCTGTTGTAGTAAATAGACTTGACGAGAGCAACGCTTCCCTTCCTTGATGTGCTGTGACAATGGCAGATGCAATCATTCCCCATGGACAAAATCGCACATCCAGATTTCGATATGCTTCTGAGTCATGAATTCTAGCAAAGGCGCATCGGTTTGCAGCAATAGTGACTTTGTTTTTGTCATATTTCACTCTTGCATATCCAACAAAATCGTGCTCCTTTATGAAATCCACATAAGCCTCTAATTTTTCTTTTAGCGGCGCTGTTGGATTTAACATACGTTCTGGAAGGTATGCAGAGAGAATATCTGACATTCTCATAAATACATAGTTTTTGATTGCTGCTTCTCCAAGAATCTCGATGAAGACACTCTCGTAACCAAATATAGCTGCTCGTAATTTCCAGATGTCCTCCATAGTCAGGTCTTGTACTGACCCTTTATCAAACGCCTGATCCACTTTCTTCTTGAAATTCTCCATGAACTTCTTGAGTTCCGAACTCAGTGTATCTGAATCAGTTTCCTCTGAGAATGCCTCCGGTAGAAACTCCTTTACATAGTAGACCATTCTTGGAAGTACGTGATCCTCAAGGACGTCTGGCCCTATAAGCTCTGTACCCACAGCTTCGTAAGCGTCTAGAATGCCTTTGTACAGAAAAACTGCTTCCATTGCAGCATTTTCAGGCTCGCTTTGTTGTGATTGCATCTTTACCCCATCTCAACTTAGGCAACTTATCACACATAGATGCGGCCACTAAAATGTCTACCTCTTTCTAGGATAGGTTCTCTATAATTATATGACTTCCATCATTACTTCTTTCAAATCTAAGAATTTGAATTGTTTTCTCAATTTGGATAATCATACACTTTTGGATAGCTCTTCTTAAGAGAGAACGGAATACTCCCTCAACATTGTTCAACAAAGTAGAGAAAAATACAGGAGCCATTGAGGAGAATTCTTTCCCTTTCTTGTGGGTTAGTTGTCCATTTTTACTAAGTATTGCCTTACTGACGACATGTGTATCATCTATTTTTTCCATGTTTGCTTCAGTATCATCCAAATAACAGATTTCAGCTGTTACTTTGACAAGGTCTTTTGGTGAAATTCGGATTGCACCTGTAGCAACTCCCAGCAATTTCCCATTATGGCATATAGTTGCGGAATAATTCGGTGATTGCATTATAAGATACTCATATGATTCCATAATCTCTAATTTTGAAATTGCACGCATTATTGTTGAATGTGCCAATAGAACTTCTCGTACCTGCTCTGGCTTGAAGAGTGGCTTGGGGCGAGCAAATCTGGCAAGAGTCTTTTTTTCTTCAATATCTACGACAAAGGCAAGAGGAACATCAGTACGACTAGATAGCACATTTTCCATATATTCTCCTATAATTTCGCTTCCAAAGAATTGGCTTGCCAGTCGAGCTATCTTATTACTGATACGTTCTTGCTCGTCTTTTTTCATTACTTCTCCTTGTCCCTCTGGGATATTTGCGTGCTGAAGAATATCTTGTATCTTCTCAAGTATGCGGGAAGCTAATTTTCCTGAAGTTTGTTTTTCGAAGACCCCTACTACTACCGCTTTTCCTTCATGGCATGGAATGAATTGGAAAAACTCGCTTTCCGTTGAGAATGATTGTAATGCGTCAGACCTTGTCTGTTCACTGAAATCTCGAATCGCGCTCATTAACCCTGATGAAAGGACTGCTTGGTCACTATTACTTGTTTCCGTATCGATATCATAATGATAAATGAGCATTCCGTCTTCAATGAGATAGACTTCTTTTAGCATAGCCATACTTCCAAATTTGTTCTGATTATGGTATGAATTCAACTATTGTAGAGATTGCTGATGACGTTATATTATTTACCAAAATTTCATACCTCTAAGTGGGAGATTAATATATGGAACATCATACATTCATAAAATTGATTGCAGCAGAAACAAAAACTTGGCGAGATATGGAATTAACCTTGATGGAGAAAGAAGGTTGGATAGATTTATCATATCGTCCTCGAAACAACATGTCTTCTCTTGGTTGGGTCCTAGCTCATCAAGCTATGGTGCTTGATTATACTCTTAACACACTCATTCTTGGAGATAAGCCAGTTAATCCTGAGATATTCTCAAAATATCGTCCAGGAACGGATGGCAGCTGGGATGGTATATCCCTTAAAGATATTCTTGAACTGTATGACTCTCTCGAAACAAATTTCTTGGAATGGGCTAAGTCTGCTACAGTCCAAGATTTTTCAAGAGTGGTTTCCGGTGATTCTATCCCCTCCTTCTTTTGTGGAAAGACTGTTCTTGAGATTATCCTAAGCACATTCACACATCTTGATTATCATACTGGGCATCTTAGTGCAATTAGAAAAGATTGGCTATCAACAAGGACCTCGTAGTATTCTTTAATCATGACCTGTTGATGCAAATCTAATTCGTCTATACATATCCGAATAGAGTTAATATTTGTAAGTTATTTAATATCTGATAACAGAAAATTACATGAAAACTGGGGACCTGTAATTTTACTCTGCAGAAATGGTGAAATTAGTTGGAAATAGATTTTGTATTAATCATAGGTTTGGCGCTTGTATTGGCGTTTGTTGGTGCTTTGAGTCTGAAACGTCTAGGTGTGCCACAGATTGTGGGATTTATGTTGGCTGGACTTGTCTTAGGCCAAATTGGATTAATGAATGAAGCAGTTCTTCTTGATCTGAATTTTTTGGTTTCAATTGCGTTAGGACTCATTGGTTATAATATCGGGCTTGAGATGGAACTGAAGGCATTCAAAGGGAAAATTACGAAGTGGATTATTATTGTTCTTATTTCAGCCATTTCTGCATTCGCTCTTGTGACACTCCTTGTTCATACAATTACCGGAAATATTGTACTTGCTCTTATTTTAGGTGGACTTGCGAGTGCTACCGCTCCAGCAGCAACAGCTGATGTAATCTGGGAAAATCAATGTGAGGGGCCTGTATCTGAAACCCTGATGTTTGTTCTTGCTTTCGACGATATAATTGCTGTAGTACTTACAGGTGCAACTATCGCATTTGGTCTATGGGTATTCGCTCCAGCAATCTATCCTTTTGCATCAGTTATCATTAATCCTTTAATTGAAATCATATTTTCTACTGCATTTGGATTATTCTTTGGACTGATATTTATTCAAGCGGTAAACCGTTTCAAGGATCGCGGTCGACTTTTGGAGATGGAATTAGGCATGATTTTTCTTCTAGTTGGGTTGGCTAACACATTTCATTTCAGTGACATCTTTGTCTGTATTGTGTATGGGTTCATGGTTGGTAATTTCGTTAAGCGTGATACAGAGCAACTACCTCATTTATTGAAGCGAATTATGTCGCCAATTGTAATGATATTTTTCGTGATAGTTGGTGCCAAAATTGAAATTGAGTTATTCTTGGGCGAAACTGGACCATTTGTATTCATATTGGCTCTAACATACATCGTTGGTATGGTATCTGCCAAATATACTGGGACTTTTGTTGGATCAACAATAACTGGAAGTCCTGATACAGTTAGAAAATATTTGGGAGCTTGTCTATTTTGTCAGGCGGGTGTAGCACTGGGGCTTGGATTCATAATTGAAGAAACCTTCTTAGAAATTGGTGGTGAAGCAGCTGTGATTGGCAGTTTGATTCTAAGTGTTGTTGGAGTTGCCACTATGATTCTTGAGATGATTGGCCCCATTTCAGTAAAGTGGGCATTAGGAAAAGCTGGTGAGATTCCAATTCACGGAGAACTATTCACACCTCATGACTACATCTTTGATGAGCGAGAAATATTTGATGAACTAGCTACACTCTATGAGATGGATGATGAGGAATCCTCAACAGATGATGTCTTTGATGAACTCGGAGCTCTCTATGAAATGGGCGAAGAGGAGTGAAATCAAGAAGAGGTCATTAGACCTCTTTTCCTTTTAATTTCAGGAATTCTCGGATATGAACTTCTATCTCTTTTTGTAGCTCTGTTAATTCATCTTTGAGATGAGTTGTTTGATTTCCTTTATTCCTAAATTTGCCCAATGGAATTTCTTTATTTCTTCATTGTAATGTGTAATTCTTGAGTAGGTTTCCCAGAGCATCTTTCTTTCTGATTCTGGAAGATATTCTGCTCTACCAGAACGAATTCCAAATATCCAGAAGCCTTTTCGTAGTGGGATTTCATCTTCAAGCAGTTCGAGATTAACAATAAGCTCATCAGCTAAATCATTACTAAGAGTTCTACTAGATTTTTCATTATTCCTTTTTTTGAAATATTCACCAAGCGATGTCCCTCCCAACATGCCTAAAAAATTGGAGATTAGTCTTGTCCCATCATTAAAAGCTGTTCCAAATGGCAAAAGTGATAATACCAAAATACTACCGGAAAGGGCTACACAAAAGAATACACCTAACCATATTCTTGATTCTTTCATATCTCGAATCACAGCTTCTTAAAGTGATCAAACACTACTCAATTTTCTGTATCAAAAACTATCGTAAAAGATTTCAAGGTATTACTCTCTGATTCTAGAGAGGAATGTTAATGAGAAAACTCGCACGCCTAACTCCAGTAGTGATATTATTCTCGTTGATTTTCATGAGTTCCACAGGATTTTCTAATATGACAAGCACAGCCCGTCCCATTAGCCAGTCCTATTATTCACAATGGGAAGGTGGTCTTATAATAGACCACACCTGTCTTGAATTTGATACTATCCCATTTGGTTCTATTCAAGCAGCTCAATCAAATGTCAAGTTTCACTATGCTCATACAAGTCATGGAGGTCAGATCACCACTGGACTGGGGCTAATTGAAGGTACCAACTCATCATACAGTGTGTCAATAGGATATGCTAGTCTTCCTACTACAGAAGATGCTCTATGTATCTTTGATGGGCAGGCAAATAATGGGGGGGACACATATATCACACCTGATGAATATTGGGAAGAAGAGTCTGGAGTTCAGTTGACTCAAGGCACACTAGATGATAATCCGTCGTTAACAGTTTCAATGTGGTCTTGGTGCACTCAACTAAACTCATACTCCACCACACAGGCTCAATCTTATCTTGATACAATTACTGCTTTGGAGGAAGAGAATCCTGATGTTACATTTGTGTATATGACATGTAATGCTCAGGCTACTGACTCATCGGGATACAATAGATGGTTGAACAACGAGCTGATTAGAGAATATTGTATTGAAAATGACAAAGTACTCTTCGATTTTGCTGATCTCGATAGTTGGTATAACGGTGAACAAAACACCTATCGTTATCATGAGGGCAGTACAAATTATCAGGTACCTGTTGAACACGAAGAGTTCAATGGTGACGAAGCAGGTCACACCACTTATTCTAGTTGTGAACAAAAAGCGAAAGCTTTCTGGTGGATGGTCGCACAACTTGCTGGTTGGAACACTCCAACGAATACCACCACCGGAGATGAACCAAATCTCCCCACCAATACATTTCTATCAAGTGGGCTGATTATTGGTGGCATTGCAGCACTTGTTCTGTTTTCTGCTGTAGTATTATACTACCGGTCTTGAGAGTTTCTCTTATTGGGGTTGGAGTGCACCGCGCTCCATCAATCCACAATATCAATAAAGCTTCAATTTGTTATTCAATTATAGTAGAAATGGAGAAACTTGCATGCCATTTGATGAAAAAGACGAAACTCCTGAAGATAGATTTCTTGGATTTGCAATCCCCATTGGGATACTCTTTATTGTGCTCCTTGCTACCGGAGTCATTTGGTTACTCATTCCTATTGTGATACTACTTCTTATTTTCATTTCAAATATGTATGAAGAACGGCAGATGCTCTCAGCTCAACATAACATGGATCATTGGGTTGCTCCTGGAGAAGAAACCTTGTCTTCTGGAACTCGTTCAAGTGGAGCAAGTAAGAAACCTATCTTTGACAGAAAAAAGCAGAAAGAAGAGGGAATTACATGTGGAACTTTTATCCCAATTGTGATAATTGGTTGGTTGTATGTTGTTACAACCTCTTGGATTTTTCTAATTCCTCTTTTTGTGTTGTTAGCTTCACTTGTTGGAGACCTCGCAAAGCGAACTCAGACCTCTTCAGAAGTTCGTGAGAAACTAGAACGCAGTGAGGGACAATCAATACCTGAAATTGCAGATCGGACTGGTGTTCCTGAAGAACGCGTTAGACGTGTTATTGTTGAGGACAAGCGTCGTGGTGAATCTGATATTTGGTTCGATCCAGAAACCGGAAGTCGTACTTCTTCACCTGTTAGTGTAGTAGAGCCTTCTGCTAGTACTAGAACCGGTTGCGTTTATTGTGGTTTCGCACTTAAGGAATCTGATAGATTCTGCCCATACTGCGGAGCTCCCATAATGGCTCGTTAGTTGTTGAAAGGAAGATGGATCTGTCTTCCATCTCATCTATTTTGAATATCAATGCAATAATTTATAAGCTATTAACAATTGTTAAATTAGATGAGAAATCTTTTGGTGGTTAGGATATGAACTCTATCAATCCAAAAATACTACAAATAATCAACTTCATAGCAGTTGTTGCTACAATTGTATTCAATCTTCTAGTAAATATTATTCCTCTAAATGGGGTTTACACTGGAGATGTGGCCAATTCGTATCCCAATTTCTTTACACCCCCTGGTTGGGTGTTTTCAATTTGGGGTGTCATATACATACTGTTAATCACTTTTGCAGTCTATCAGGTTCGCTCAAATCAGACGGAAGAACCCTATATTCAAAAAATAGGCCTACTCTATCTGTTCAATGCTATCGCTAACATAGGCTGGCTAATAATATTCCATTATTCATTTGGAAATCCGGGACTCTTTCTCTGGTCAGTTGTTCCTATTGTGTTGCTTTTGGTCATCTTACTATTGACATATGTGCAACTTAGCATTGGCCTGGAAGAGGTCCCTCTGAAACAGAAACTTGCAGTTCATCTGCCAATAAGTGTATATGCTGGCTGGATCTCTCTTGCAACTATTGCCAACATCGCATCAGCTCTGAATGTACTAATTCCAGGCATTCCTGCCGATCTTCAGCATCTTTGGACAGCAGCTGTGATTATCATCGCACTTCTGATTACCTTCCTTATGCTGTATCTCCGTCATGACATTGCCTTCTCTCTTGTCGTGATCTGGGCGGGATTTGGTATTGCAATGAAACAGATGGCGATTCCAATAATCTTTGGAACCGCAATTGCTGCAATATCTATAGTAGCTCTACTGATTATCATTCTACCGTTCATTCGCAAGCAGAGTTTTGTAGATTACTATCTAGTTCGATCTTGATTTACTATTGCGGTAGCTTCCAGCTGCCGCTTTTTTTCTTTATGTTTCTTCTATAGAAAATGTTCCGACTTTGGGATTCTCTTCGAATCTCCAAGAGCCTGTTTTTCCAACTTTTCTAGCTCCAAGTTCTGTGTGTAACATAGCAATACCACAGTCCAGTCTTTTTGAGAGTTTCAAGTCAAATTTACCATCAAAGGAAATGGTAATTGCTGAGTTTGAAAAACTGAATCTCCATGGCTGGCGATTTATTGCAGATGGTGCCAATCTTGCCGCATGTATGGCTACCTTCTGCCACTCGCTAATCACACCTTTGGAATCTAGAATCAAATCATCAACTGACTTTCTCTTGTGGTCAACATAATGCCCGATTGTATCATTCTTTTTGTCTGCAATTCCAACAGGCGAGATGCCAATAACTCTTTCATCTGATCCAAGTGCAGTAACTTCATTTGTTTTATCTGAATGGAAGAAACCTGTAATCCAACATGTGTTTAGCCCGAGTGCTGTTGCCTCAAGTATCGCTGCTTCTCCAATATATCCCATTACAACCTGATGTTCTTGTTCTTTTTGATCCACTATAAATTTCATATAGTGTGGAGCATTCTTAACTTTGAAAATTGGGCCAATTATTCCCTTAAACGGATCTATCTCCGGTTCTCGAACTAATTCAATTCTAGCTCCGGGAAATGGTCTAAAATCTGTACATATTTTTTGTAACTTGTCTAATTTTTGGTCTTCGACTCTTTCTCCATTATACTTTCTTTGAGAATGGCGAAGAGGTATCGCATTAAACCATCTTTCAACTGGTATCTTCATGTTCTGATTCTCGGTAATAACATAGGTACCTCATCCTTATACTCTTGGTAAGCGGAACCGAACTCGCGAACCATCTCTCTCTCCTCTATCATGCACAATAGGATATTCACCAATATGATAGGAATAGTAGCATACAACGCACTTTCAGCCTGGAATATTAAGACGATTCCAATGTGTGCCAAGATTCCGCCTATATACTGTGGATGCCTTACTCTAGAATATATCCCAGTTGATACGACTTCTGTCGGATGATGTGTTTCAGCAACCTCAATTCCCATCTCTCGAACACCTGCGATGCCTAAATATGCTCCTGGGATTACAAATACAATTCCAAGTATGAGATGATGTAAGATTAGCTGTAATCCAAATACGGTGATGATTATTGGCTCTAATCCTATATCTAGATAGAATCTCGGTTGAGGTGCTAACCAGATGCCAAACCAGAAGCCAAAGAATCCCCACCCAGACAACATGCCTAAAGCATTTCCAATCTTTTCTCCCGTTTCTTTACCAAATCTATCTCTCAAGGCAATATGTCTGACCGATATATAGTGAAATGGTACCATCAACACCATTCCAACAAGAAAGATTTCAAACCACATTTCACTCACATTCTACAGATGCAATACATTGCTCTAGAGCATTCTTCATTAACCAAGAATACCTATGATATCTTGGTGAAACCTATGCCAAAAGTCTACCGAATAATTGCCAAGGTTCATGAATTACGAGAAGATGCTGGAAACGGTCCCTGCAAGCTATACACTGTAGGTGATGAATTCGACCTGTCCAAATCAGAGGAGCGAGCCAAAATATGTCGTTGGGCATTTAATTCGATGTTCCCATTCTTATCTGTTATGGAGTTCGATGGAACGTTACCTTGGGAGCCCGACTCCGATAAAGCATACATTTCTTGCCCTGATCCACATAATGTAGTCGTGTTTGAGCTCAGGAGAGAAGGTGAATTCCAACCTGAAGATTAAAGGTTCTGTAATTTGATGTAATCCAATGCACTGAAATAAAGCTATATACATCCACATCAAGTACGTCATACCTAGAGGTGTAATATCTTATGGCTTTTGCAGGTGGTGCAGCAGGTGGCTCAACCGCTGCTGCTACAATGCACACTAGTTCTTATCGTGTGAAGTTCAAAAAGAGGGAATTTCTAGAACTCGTTGAGATTGCCCGTCCTGATGTTATTTACCATGTTGGACGAATCCATTTCTTTGCGTATGACGGTTTTGTTATGTATACATTCGAAGGCGAAACAGACTATTTCAGACAAAAGGGAATCACAGTAATTGAGGCAATCGAGTTCTCAAACACTCAGTGGGCTGAATAGATTCTCCCTCCCCCACTTTTTTTCATTGCGTAAGGCTATTAACTGGTTGCTCGTCGCCCTATCATAGTGGTCTGATATGACAAGGATACTAGTGACAGGCAGTTATGGCCAGATTGGTACAGAACTAATAGAAGCCCTACGAGCCAAATACGGTGGAGAGAACATTATTGCAACAGGTCGGAAGAAACCTCCAGAAATTCTTCGAGAAGACGGTCCGTACTATCGGCTTGATGTGCTAGATGTGGACCACCTCCACAATATGCTTGTAGACTATGACATCGATATTATTCTTCACAATGCCTCTGTGTTATCTGCTGTTGGTGAAAAGAATCCTCAGCTTGCATACCGTACAAATGTTGAAGGGTCTTACAATGTTCTTGAGGCAGCACGAATACTCAAATTGGACCAGGTAATGATTCCAAGCTCAATTGCAGCTTTTGGTCCTAGCACACCAAAAGAGAATACACCTAATGATGTGATAATGCGCCCTACTTCTGCTTATGGTGTCACTAAAGTCTTCATAGAGCTATGGGGAGAGTACTACACGCAACGTTATGATGTAGATTTCCGTTCTCTTCGTTATCCTGGAATCATTAGCTCTGAGGCTTTACCCGGTGGCGGAACAACTGATTATGCTGTGGAAATTTTCTACGAAGCGTTGAAGAACAAAAAATACACCAGCTTTCTTGCTAAAGATGCTATGCTTCCGATGATGTACATGCCTGATTGCATCAAGTCAACAATTGACCTTATCGAGGCAGATAAGAAGAGTCTTGATCATCAGAGTTTCAATGTGACCGCGATGAGCTTCACTCCTGAAGATATCGCTGCTGAGATTAAGAAGCACATCCCTGATTTTGAGATTAGTTATGAGCCTGATTTCAGACAGAAGATTGCAGAGTCATGGCCTAGATCTATTGATGATTCTACAGCTCGTGAAGAATGGGGTTGGTCCCCTGATTACGACCTTGAAGCTATGACCAAGGATATGCTTGAGAAACTCTCCAAGCGTCTTGGTATCAAATATTAGATGTGTATAGTGATGTGCCTGAATTGGTTCATCACTTATCTCTCTTTTTCGGGAAGCTTCGTTCTATTTTTGATGCGTTCTAATAATGATGAATGCAAGATTACACCCGCAACCGCCCGCAACCCTCGGCATAACATGGTGTTATCCGTATGACATTCCAAATTGCCAGTAAGACTTCGGCACTGAATCTGATGTAGATATCCAATAAAATCGAGAACCGTTGTAATCCCTATCAGATGAAATTTTCCATCTTTTATGAATTGCAAAAAGAGTTAGGCCAGCGAGATATTAACCTCGCTGGATTAAGCAAGCAGCTCATTCATACGTTATTGTTCTGGATATGTTGTTAACGACATTTCAGTTCGTGATTTCATGATTGACAGTATGAAGAAGATTGCAGCGACTGTAATATAGCTCGCAACGAGAATGATAACGTATGTCATAATCATCTCAGCTGTGAGAAGTTCGCCTCCTAGGATTATGATTACTGCAAGTTCTATCAGTGGTAGGAGAGTGATACCTACCAGGTAAATGACAATCATAATAACAAATGCTAAGGTCTTAACATTCTCAAGGTTCTCTGTCACTTTCGAAATCCACTGGCCCAGTTTCTTGTATGCCATATATGCTCCAATTGGTAGCATAACTAGATAGACCACTCCAACAAATATGATAGCGACTATTAGTGATGCACTCAGAGTTCCAATATACGCTACGAAAGCTATTCCATTCATGACAGCATGGATGATTATTGGATATACTACATTTCTCGTCATGACATATACGATTCCTATGAAGAATCCTATAATGAATACACCTACAAAGTGTTGGATTGCTCCAGGAACATTTCCGTTCAACAGGTCTAGTGGTACATGTGCCAATGCAAAAAGCAATGTAGAACCTACTATCGCCTCGCCCTCATGCATCCCTCTCTCTTCCATTAAGGGGATAGCAGTTCTTCTGTAAAGCAGTTCTTCAAAAAGTGGGGCTCCTACACATCCAACTGCAAAGAATACTATTACATTCATAGGATCTGCAAGATGCTCTTCTTCTAGATAGAGAACACCTGTATATCCACTTTCTGAAACAAGTCCAAGTGACAAAAAGATAAGCAATATGACCAAATTTGCAATGAATGCAATAGTCATTATTATCGGAATACTAAGAAATGTGCGTTTGAATCCTTCAGAGCTAAGAGGATTATTCTTTACATCTCTGAGACCGAGCATAGGTATAAACAATACCCCAATAACTATTGCTGCTATCAGCTGACCTACTAATGCAGTCTGGAGAGATCGAATGATGCTCTCGTCAGAAAGGATTGGTATGCTCAAGTTGATTCCAAGGAGTATCAGTTGCACAATCGAGAGTAATGTTGAACCTGCAACCAAAACAGCAGCAGGTACAAAAAACCGTAATGCCTTTCCATCCTGATTTTCCATTATCCTTCAATCCTTGAAATCCCGATACCACAAGGCTTAATCAGTCTTCTTTACAGTGCAGTTTGATACACAACTAACTGTTCATTTGTTCTAACTGTATCCATATGAGTTCAGCTAGACTTGTACCACCAAATTCTTCCATTTCCACTTCCCTACTCATATTCTCCCATGCATGATTTCCATAGATGAGTTTTAGCAATGCAACCTCGGTTTCATCATCCCCCTCAGAATACCGCCACAATTCAATACGATTATTGTTGCTGACTTGGACTGATGGTGTTTCTGAACAATTATTGGCATTTAACCAGAACTGAATCGAATAGTTAACTGACAGGTCAACTCTATCTGCCAAGAATCCCTTCTCTCCTTTTCCTCCCTCATACAACACCTGTTCATCCAATACTCCATGAACATGAAGTATCGAAAGTGGATCAGACGGTTGTGGAATTACATACAGATCGCTGTCCTCTGTCATTCTTCCTCCTACACTTCCAGAAACGGGAGCTATTGCAGTCAGTATTTCTGAATGTTCAGCTGCAAATCGGTAGGTCATCATTGCTCCGTTGGAATGCCCTGTCATGTAAATCTTTGATTGGTTTACCTTGTATGTTGCAATAAGATCCTGTATCAGATGATAAAGAAATGAAACATCACTAGCATTATTCTTGTACGCATATGCATCAATATATCCTGAGTTCCATGTGTGGAATTGATATTCCATATCTCCTAACCCGTCTGGATATACTACTATGAATCCATATTCATCTGCAATTGTATCAAATCCATACGAGTTCTTCATACTCTTAGCATTGCCTCCTCCGCCATGAAGAGCTAAAAGTAATGGAATGTCACCCAGTTCGTTATAATTTTCTGGCAGATGTAGGAGATACTGTCGTTGTGTTTCTCCAATGGTTATGTAGCTATAACCAGTAGACTGTGAACGAAGTGTTGCAAACAGTGGGAGTAAAATTAACAGACCAATTATGGAAATAGCAATCAAACGATTTCGTTTAAGTTTAGATTTATTCCCGTACATTATTAGAAAAGCGCCTATAATTCCAAGAATTGTGCCAAGGAATATCCCTGTACCAATCAATACTCCCCATATTGCTGAAAGAATAATGATGATTGGCCCCATCATACTCCATCTCGTAGATAGTATTGTACCTAATATCACAAGAATACCGAAAAGCATACCACCTATCGCTAGAATAATACCTGTAGATGGCATTATAGTGGCAAGTAATAGACCGAAATAGGTGAATCTTAGCCCATTGAGAAGGAGAAGGATACCTCCGACAATAGCAGTTATCCCTCCTAATCTGATGAATCGACTTGTTTCTTCAGAATTTACACTCATATCTCCTGATCCTCTCTGATATGAATAGGCGTTATGGATGATTAATACTCTGTTATTCGTTTTCAATAATTGGACGAATGCTGCTAGGTGTAGTCAATCCTCTAACCTCGACTATTCTGGCACCAAATCCACCAATTAATCCTGCAAATAACCATGTGAGATATGCTGTATCAAATCCAAACACAGATGAAATTGTAGATATGGAAAGTGCACTGAAAACGATAACATCAGCAAAGAGTGTCAAGCCCGCAAACAACAAACCCGCAATCATTCCCTTTACAAGTGCACAGATTTGAAATTTTAGACTACATCCTCCCCCAACTAGATTTTTGTATATGATTGGAGCTGTCATTAGTACTAATATGATTGGAATCACCCACCGAAGCTGTATTAGTAGAGTGGATACTGAAGATAATACGATGCTCAAAAAATAAATTGGAACCCAGTAGACGGGAACCCAAAACCATGTTCTAATCTCATCCAAGTAACTCATTCTCTTCACTGTAACAGTTTTCTTTTTTCTATTGATTACTTCTTGGGTATGGTCTCGTTTTACTAGTCACAAATTGTGACTACTTCCAGTGTCCTATAATCGTGGCTTTCCATTATATACTGATTCTGAGTAGTAATCTTGTGAACAATCATGGCGTTAGCGATTAACTCCCGACCCAACTCAGAGACGAAGAACATCACCTGCAAGAAGCAGAGTACCAAGGCACTCGCATATGCTTACACCTACCGGAGGTAGAACACAATGGCGGTATCCAAGATTAAGATCATCAAGGCAACCAAAACTCCCTCAACCAAGGCTATCACTGATGCCTACTTCAGGAGGTAATATCGATGAAGCCTAGCGTTGAAGATATTCTATCAATTCCCACTCACCAAGACTCTAGCAAGAGCGGTGACCTAGCTACAAGCGAAGTGCTCGCGTTGGAAGCAACCTGAGCACACACTCTTTCAATTTACTCTATCCTTCGGACCTTATTCAATAGATATAATTCTGAATAGTGTATTAGAAAAGAGGTTGAATTGTTTATAATTAATTATTCCGACCAACTCATTGAAGAATTATTTTGGAAGTTGACTTATAAAATACAAATAGTTCAATGTAATGTGATTCTCGAACAATGCCCGATCAAGATAATCGCCCAATCGCATTGGATGTCTATGAAGAGATTGCAGAAAGCTATGCTGCAAAGGTGGATACCAAAGCGCATAACGCATTTATCGACTGGCCTGCAGTAACATCTTTACTTCCAAATCTGAACGACATTCTCGTATTAGATGTTGGTTCTGGGCCTGGAAGATATGCTGAATATCTCCTTGAAAATAGTGCAAAAGTAGTAAGCATTGATGTAAGCTCTAATATGCTCAGGTTGGCACGTAGAAGAGTAAGGGAGCAGTCAAATTTCATCAGAGCTGATATCGAGTATAATCTTCCGTTCTTGAATTCAGATATCTTTGACTTGGTTCTTTGCCCCTTGGTTCTTGACTATATTTATGACTGGCATAAGACGTTCAGAAGATTTTCCGAACTTCTGAAAAAAGACGGGCTATTGATTTTTTCTGCTGGACATCCATTTGATAAAGCATTCATTCGTTCTAAGCGTGAATACTTCTTGGTCAAAAGAATGGAATATCCCTGGAGTGGTTTTGGAAAGCGTGTTATGATGCAATATTACCATCGTCCTTTGTCTGACATGATTGGTGCACTTCACAGCTCTGGGTTTATTATTGAAGAGCTTCTCGAACCACGACCTATTAAGGAATGCAAGCAAATGGACCCTGAAACATACGAAGAGTCTAATTCATGGCCGAGTTTTATCTGCATCAAAGCACGTAACAGTTGACAAAACATCTGTAAGTTTATTAACTACAGAGAAAAATCGCGCTGAGGAGTTGCTATGAACGAAACTGATTCATCATCTAATCAAGTTTTTGTAAGAAAGCATACATTCTTTGTATTCTCGCTATTATCACTTGTAATTGGATTCATTGGTTATCTGCCAATGGTTTTGGCTGAGTATGGGATGTTCTCCCAAGATATAGTTGCACCATTTCTACTCTTAGGTGGTGGATCTCCTACTATTGCAGCTGTAATTACAGCTATTCTTGCTTTCGGCGGTGATGGGGCAAAGAATATCTTTTCTGGCTTTACTCGAGAAATCACACAAAAACCAATGATTGTTGTTGCTATTCTTTTGCCGTTTATTACATTCTATGCTGCAATTGCTCTTATGGTCATTGCTGGTTCCTCTCTACTATTCTTAGATGCAAGCTATGCCGTGTTTCTCCCCATTTTACTAAGCAATTTTCTAATGAACATCTGGGAAGAAATTGGTTGGCGAGGTTTTGGATTGCCAACCTTACAAAAAACTCAGAATGCCTTTGTATCTAGCATTATTCTTGGAATCGTGTGGTCTCTTTGGCACTGGCAATATTTTGTAATTCCAAATAGTGCTCAGATTGAAATCTATGGGAATTTCCTCATCTTCTCTATACATACAATTGTTGTGACAATTCTTTATACCTGGATCTATAATTCAACTAACGGTAATCTATTTTCAGTTACTTTGTATCACGCAATCACCAATACTGTTGGATTTCTAATTTATTCCACAGGATTTGTAATTCCTGCAATATTTACTCTTGGAATCAATTCTGTTCTTGCAATAGTCGTCATTGTGATTTATAGAGTCAAATCACTATCTTCAGAAGAGAAAGTCACAATTGACCAAATAATGGAATAGTTTCTCATTATATGGCAATAATTTGGGAGGCTTACTGTCTCCTTTCTATTTTAGTTTCTCTTTTCTTTCCTTGTATACTTCAATCATGAGATTGGTAAGATCACAGAATGCATCTTCGATATTTTCTCCTGTTAGTGCAGAAGTTTCCTTAAATAAGACTGGAATATTCATTCGGTCACTAAATACCGATGCAAATTTTTTTCCCTCATCAGTTGTGACGATATCATGCCTGCTCTTCTGTTCTCGCAGGTCTATCTTGTTTCCTACAACTACTGATGGTGGTAACGATCCAATGTATTTGTGAGCTTCAACCAACCATTTACTTGCATTGTCAAATGAACGTCTATCAACTACTGAATAGACCAGAATCACCGCACTGCATCCTTGATAGTAATAACTCCGAATCTTCTCATAAGCCTCTTGTCCTGCTAAATCCCATATGACAAGTCGTATAGTATTATCATTGACTTTAACATATTTCTGTGCAAAATCCACTCCAATTGTTGCGAGGTGTTGAGCAACAAAACCACTTCCCATGTATCTACGCCTGATGCTGGTTTTTCCGACTGATGCATCGCCTATCAGTACCAGCTTAAACATCATGCTCCGTAACTTATCCGAACTCACACTGAAATCACACCTACTTTCTATCCTTTGTTTGTATTCAATTAAGGCATTCTAGAAAAGCCGGAAGGAATGAGAACTGCTTCTCTTTCTAGAATCGTCTCATTTTGTCTTGATAATACATATTTGGTTTGTACGTTTGAGGCCACTCTGGTTCATTTTTCATGATTTCTTCAATCTCTTCCAAAGTTGTTGAAGATAATGTTACATCTGATGCTTTGACATTCTCAATCACATGTTCAGGTTTTGTGGCACCTGTGATTGCTGCTGATATCTCTGGCCTTCTCAATATCCATGCTAATGCTAATTGGCTCATTGAGATATCCAACGAGTCTGCTACCGTTTCAAGCTTTCTAAGCTTCTCGATGTTCTCTTCTGTTAATTTTGCTTTGAGTGAATCAGATCTACTTCCGCGAGACCCCTCTGGAACCCCATCGTTGTATTTTCCAGTCAGTAGTCCCTGATATAATGGACTCCAGACGGTAAATCCCATACCGTGAGTCTTTGCAACAGGCATGATTTCAAGCTCAATGTGTCTGAAAAACATGTTATACATTGGCTGTTCGACTATTGGTGGTCTTGCACCTAATGCTTTAGCTACTGCATTAGCTCGTTCTAGTTGTGCAGCTGTCCAAACTGAAGTACCCCAATAGTGAATTTTTCCGGCTCGAATTAGGTCATCTAGAACTTCAACTGTTTCTTTTAGTGGCGTAGTGTAATCATATCTATGCATGTAATAAATGTCAATATGATCTGTATTCAATCTATCAAGAGTGCCGTCTATCGCATTCATAATATTTTTTCGACTATTTCCCCAATCTGTAATGGCATCTCCTGTTGGCCAAAATACTTTGCTTGAAATTACCAAGTCCTTTCTATCGATTGTTTCTTCTTTCAACCATTCTCCAATAACTGCTTCTGCCTTGCCTTTGGCATAAATCTCTGCTGAATCTATGAAATTAATACCATGCTCTATTGCTGTTGTCATGCAAGTCTTAGCAATCTGATCATCCACTGTGCCTCCATATGTCAACCAAGAACCAAGGGAGATTTCACTTATTTTAAGACCGCTCTTTCCGACTTTTCTGTATTTCATACTATTATCTCCGTGTCACATTCAAATAACAATAACTATAGTTAATTATAAATTAGCCGGTATGTGTTTTTTTTCGCGGTTTCATCTTAACTTTTTCATTCACCCTAATAATGACTATATGGACTCCTGTGATTTCTCACATAATCTAGAGGTATTCCACAGAATTTGACATTGGGGACTGCAAATGATTCTTAAACTAAATTGCCCTGAGTGTTCTGCAGAGGCTACTATTGACTTGCCAACCGATGAGGTTGAGCGAATAAAACAGACGATACTGACAGAGGGCCGATCACCAACTTTGATAGCACGATGTAAATCGAACCATAGTTTACTCGTTACACTATATTTTCGTGATGATGCTTTAGGAGTCCGAGATGTTAGAATACCTTTGAACCCAAGCAGTGATGACAAAGAAACTGATGAAATGGACTGGGTTACTGGAGTATTTGGAGGCAAACGAAAATGACTATCCGTCTTGTAGCTAGAGTTAGGCCAAATGATCTTCATTCTACTATTCTATATCCTCATGACGATGAGAGTGAAGAAAGGGTCGCCATGTTAGCTGGAATTATTCAACTTGTTTCAGCTGCTCTGGTTAAATCAACCGAAGCTGATGGAGAAACTCCATTACGTTTTATGAAATCTGATGATGGTGTAATTGGTTATTGTAAGCAGGGTGATTATGTAATTATCTGTGAAGGTGACTCAGAAGATACTGCAACTGAGGCAATTCAGGCTGTCCTTGATAATCCTGGGGCTTCACCAAAAGAATTGGGCTCTAAACTTTCAAAAGTTGTTCATGATCGTGGTAAAGAAATAGGGGATTTATGGAGGTAAGAATTTGGATTTTGTACTCTCACTAACCATCTCAACAATTTTCTCTGCAATTTTGTTGTTTATTTCGCTTGGTATCTATTTGAAACGTCTAAGAGGAATTTTACCTAACCTTACGGAAGCAACTGCCAATTCTCTACAGTTGTTCGCATTATCTTTGTTCTTCTTGGCGTTAGTAGCTACTTTCATCCAGCATACATCATTCTTATCAGTTACAGCAATTGCACTAATGTTTGGTATACTTATTGCTTCATTTCTTCAGTTGGTAACTGATGATGCTAAAAAGATGAAAGTGGGATTAATATTAGTTTCAATTGTCACTGGATTAATGACCATTGAAGCATTTTTGCGTTCCGTCTATTTATTACCCCCATTCTTTCTATCAATCGGTTTGCCTTTGTTGATGGTTACAAGTTTGCTCCTCTCAATCTATCTTGTGAAAGAATCATTCTCTCCATTCAGTGTATCAGGTCTTTTGCTTGTAATATCTTACATAATCGCAGGCTTTCTATTCACTATTTCCGAGTTGGGTAGTTCTTCTCTTTTCATCCTTTACCTACATCCAAAGTATTTCTTTCTTCAAGTAATCCCGTTTGTAATTGGAGCAGCAATACTAGCATCACTTCTCCGTCCATGGAGATACATGGTTTCCCTCGGTCTATTGTTTTTTGCTTATACAATTGGCCTTGGTATAATGATTCCCGCTTTTATTGACGGAGATGTAATTATTTTTCAGACTATGTTGTTGCTTACTGTTGCATCATCTTTCGTAGCTATACCTTTGAATTTCTTTCTTGAACAGGTGTCCGAGAGCAGAGCACGAACGCCCAGGTACATTTCAGTAACATTGCTGTTTGTTGCAATTATATCAATATTGCATACAATGAATTACGCATTCTTTCTAAGTTATCTGGGTAATTTTGATGAGGGCTTACTATTCTTTGAATGGGTTCTTGGGGTTTCTGCTACCAGTACTTTTCTCTTAGCTGCCGCATCTGTTGGATTATCCAAACGCATGCAAATCTATACTAGAGAAATTCTCATTGCTATTGGAGCAATATTGCTAACCCTTGGATTTCCTCTTATACGACGTATTCAATATGAGGATAGCATGATTACCGTATTGGAATGGGACACTCTATTCATTCCGTTGCTTTTTCTAATTTTTGTGGCATTTATGGTCTTCTTTGGTGTGGCTAGAAGGATGGTCAAGGCCGGTGCGGTCCAAGCAGCGGTGCATTTTCTTACTTTCATGTTTTCAGCTCTTGGATTTGGTATTATCGCAATGTTCATCGAGCTTTTCCCATTACGCCTTCTAATAGTTATTATTGTTGGAATTATTGTACTACTGATTTTGGGTACACCTCGTACTATCGATAAAGTGTTTTCATTTTGGCGTTCTAAAGAAAACGTATCGGAAACATGATGGAGGGAGATTTTTGGCGATAATCAAGGTAGCGGTGTTAGGAGATTCAGAAGTTGGCAAGACTTCTTTTACTGAGAGGTGGACAAAGGGTACTTTTCCAGATCCTGCTCTCTTGAAAACTACTGTTGGTGTTTCCTTTGACACCATTCGAACTGAATTATCCAATGGTGAAAGTGTAACATTGTCCGTATGGGATTTTGGCGGACAGAAGCGATTCATTGAAACACTGAAACAAATGGTTGATGGGGCAAAAGCAGGTGTACTCTTTTTTGATGCTTCTTATCTTCCAAGTCTTGATAGTGTGTACAACTATTGGGTTCCACTTATCCAAGACCACGGTGGGTGGGATTTTTCTGGTGGAGACGGTTGGAGATTCATCTTAGTTGGAAATAAAATCGATCTTCTTGGAGATGATTTTTCCAAAGTAGAGGAAGAAATGAATGCATTCTGTGATAAGTACGATACTGGCCATGCTTTGATCTCAGCAAAGACTGGTGTTGGTATGGAACAGCTTGATATGAAATTTCGAGATGTTATTGAAAGAGTTCTAGAGTCCTAACTTAGGAATTTCTCTACAATTCTTCTGTATCCTTTCACAGTTAGCTCCAACGAACCTATGGATATACGCTCATTTGGACCATGAATCATCGCCATGACTTCTCCCATTGACAATTTATCATCAAACAGAGAGAATCCGTACGCCTGTGAATTCCATTTTTGTCTGAAGAATCTACAATCCGTGACACCGGGTGACAATAGTGGAACAAGGCAGGATTCCTCTCCTACTAACTCTTTCAGGACCTCTCTCATTGTATCAACTAATGGAGTATCGATATCACTAGCATTCCCGTAGGATGGTTCAGAACCTGCTTGTTCTGGAACTGGACCAATCTCAATATCTTGTGCAAGATCACCCAACGCCTCCCTCACTGTTTTTAGAATGTACTCTCTATCTTGACCCGGTAGGCTTCTCACGTCAATATCGATATATGCTTCACCTGGAACCACATTGACTTTTGTTCCTCCAGATGTGAGATTAGGAGAGATAGTCATGCGTGTTAATGCGTGAATCAATTTAGCTTGTTCGAGGTCGGTATTTGAGAGAACATCAATCGCTTTGTTAACAGTTAACCTGTTTGATATCAGTTTCTTTTGTGCGATACCGATTGGTAGATTCTCAACAAGATGTCTTACATAAGTTGTATCAACAGGTGCTTTGTATTCAGTTAGTCTGAGGATTGCATTCGCAATCTTTTCAACTGCATTATCTGCCTTGTATGGCATTGAACCATGCTGTTCTGTACCAGTAGCGGTTAATCTGAGCCAAGTCCCACCTTTTTCTCCATATTGATAGAGAAAGTGATTTTCCCCCATTCTAAAGCCACCCATCTCTGATATTAGATAATCGACTTTTACTTTTTCAGGATAATTCTCAACCATCCATTTTGCACCGTACTGTCCTGCAGCTTCTTCATCTGCAACTATGAGCAGTTTCAGGTCACCTTTTGGTTGAAATTTTTCTTTGTGAAGATGTGTGAATGCAACAACTTGACCGACCACCATAAAGAGCATGTCTACCGTTCCTCTTCCCCAGATGAAACCATCTTTTTTTTCTCCAGAGAATGGTGGTATCTTCCATTTTGATTCGTCTTCTACAGGAACAACATCAACATGTCCTGGTCCCAACATAAGGCTCGGACCCTCTCCTGTTCCTTGTATCTCGGCAAATAGATTCCCTCGTTCTGACGCAGTTACAAACACATCATGCTCGATATCATGTAATTCGAGATAGCTTGCTATTGATCTGATAGATTTCATTTCATTTCCTGGAGGATTGACACAGGTATTTCTAACGAGTTCTTGCAGTAGTTGGACAGCTTCGTCAATCATACTCATTTCAGTTCATCAATGGAATAACCAATCTGGTATTTAATTTCTACAGAATCCTTTTTTCATCTCAAGAAAATCAGAACACGTGTTCTAAATATTTTCACTTCTGAAGTATAATGAGTATCGGTAAGTGTGACCAACAAGATGTCTAACAAAACTGTTTCTGCATTCAAAGATTGCTTTATTTCACACAAGGTACTCACAAATGCTGACTTCAAATTTCTTATTGCAAAATCATCTTAACTTATATTCTATCAATTTCACATTGGTATGATTTGGAGATACACACATGGCAACCATTGACGAACTCAGGACTATTCTCAAAATAGGTGAAAATGACACTACTGAGTTCAAGCAGAAACTGACAAAAACCGATCTGAAAAAGAAACGAAAAGAGAAGCTAATTTCCCGTATTCGATTCATGACACATGATCGCCCCTTCGAAGGAACCTTTCTTATTGGTGTAGAAGACATCAATGGAGAGTCATGGAATATTTTTGGTCTCTCCGAGTCAGCCCTCAAGCTTTCAGAAAAAGTCTTGACAACCATATGTGATGCTGCTGACGTAGAAATCATTGAAGAAACCCGAGTTGAAACACCCAAAGGGCTGGTAGGAATCTATCTTCTAAAAAGAATTGCAGATGCTGATATTCGTGATACTTGCTCGATTAACATTGCAGGACGGGTCAACTCTGGAAAATCAACTCTCATTGGGGCTTTAGTTACTGGAATTCCCGATGATGGCCAAGGAAAAGCTCGATCGTTTCTATTAACTCATCCACAAGAAATCACACGTGGTCAGACTGCTGATATCCATATGGCCTTCATGGGATTTGATAGAGACAAAGAACCAATTCATCTTAGTAATCCATTGAGCAAATCCGAATGGGCCCGTGTGTTGGACCGTTCATCAAAAATCTTGATGTTTTTTGACGCTCCCGGTCACAAAGAGTACTCGAAGACAATGATTCGAAGCATTCTTGGCGGAGATGCTGATTACGGTCTCGTTCTTGTGCCCGTTTCTGAGGAAGCAAGTCTTATTCATGCTTCTGAAATGAAGACAGGCAACAGGCGTTTGGATGATATCACTCGTGAACACCTTATCCTCCTTTCTGGTAGAGATGTGCCTTTCATGATTGCTCTATCGAAAGTTGACAAGGCGAAATCTGATGACCTGGATTTTGTTAATACAGTTACTCGTCAGACTCTAAAAGAGATAGGTAGAATTCCCGTAAGCGTGAAATCTCACGAAGACATAGATCCTATTGTGAAAGAGATTCGTCATGGTGTTGTAGTTCCTGTAATAGAGGCCTCTGCAACTGACCCCGAATCTCTCAAACTCTTGACTAAACTTCTTCAAGCTCTTCCTACTGACCTCAAAAACTCTGATGTCACAGGACCAGCTATCTCCTATGTAGATAAGGTGTATCGTGGCATCCCTGGCACAAATGTCGTGGTAACTGGAAATGTACGATCTGGTGTCTTCAAAAAAGGTCAACCTGTTCTCATTGGTCCCGACGAGAAAGGTAGTTACCAGGAGGGTCGTATAGCATCTATTGAAGTCTTCAAGAAAAGAGTGGGAACGGTTAAAGCGGGTGATATGTTTGGTTTTGACATTAAAGATGTTGACAAATTCAAGATTCGTCGTGGGCAGGTAGTAATAGATCCCGACCATTCATCACTCTCCAATCGTGTCTTTGAGGCAGATATTGTAGTAACTAGACATCCAACTCGTATTTCCGTTGGCTATTCTCCAGTATTGCAGTGCCAGACAATTCAACAAAGTGTGATAATGAAAAAGATTCATGATGCTGAATTTCTATCCGTTGGAGATTTTGCTACTGTTCAATTGGAGTTCATGCTATATCCGGAAGCTATCTCTGTAGGAGATAAGATTGTACTTCGCGAAGGTAACACTCGTGCCATCGGTACTGTATCCAAACTGATTCATTGATGTGTGATTATTTTGGAAATACAATGATAGGGAATATATGTTCCTTTCATCAAGCTATACCTATGTTTACCTTACAGCTTGAAGAACATCATATCTCTTATCGGAAAAGTGGGACTGGTGATCCATTACTTCTGGTACATGGACTCGGAGGTGACAACACATCCTGGGAATTTACCGAGCCATATCTTTCAAAAAACTTTGAACTGATACTACCAGACCTTCGATGTCATGGCGCATCGGGTTGTACAGAGGGCACCCCACCCCCCTCCGACTTTGCAGAAGATATGATTCGATTGGTTGAGTATCTAGAGATTGCCCCTATTCCTGTTGTTGGTACATCACTTGGTGGAATGGTCGTGCAACAAATGATTCTAGAAAGGCCTGATCTTTTTTCTCATGCAGTTCTAATTGATACCACCCCACGTGTCGATGAGAGACTAGTTGATATGGTCTATGCTTGGCGTGAGGCTCAGATTGATGAAGGGGATAAAGCATACTGGTGGACAGCCACAAAAGACACACTAACTCCAAGATTTATTGAAGAAAATCCTGACACCTTGGACTATCTTCTGAATAAATTTCTATCCAGTGAGAACGAGGCTAATATACTTTCAGCAATTGGATTTGCAACTTTTGATGCGGTTAATCTGTTACAATCCGTTACTATTCCAGTTCTTGTCATTCATGGCGAAATTGACCAACTTATCATTCTTGAAGATGGTAAATTACTCCACAAATCGATACCTGGGTCTCGACTTGAAATCATTGCTGGATGTGGTCACAGTCCAGATATTGAGGTGCCTGAGAAACTTAGTTCGCTGATTACTAGTTTCGTAAAGAATGAAGGTGCGTAGCAGTAAAAGCTGCTACGCAAAAGAATTACTCCTCCTCTTCTGGTTCGTCTGTGTATGCATATCCAAGACTTGCTAAGAGCTCCCTCTCTTTCTTGACATGGATTTCAGCCAGCCTTGCTTTTTTCTCTCTCCATTCAGGTCCTTCGAGTTTGTAGAACTTCCAGATAACTAAGAATGATATAGTCAACAGAACAACTGGAATCACCATCCATGCTATCAATACACCAATCTCTACAGTGGCTGGTTGAGTTTCTGCACCCGAAACATATCCAAATGAAGCAAGAATGAGTGGCACTACCCCCTCTGCTATACTAATACCTGGCTTGGTAACGAACGAGTTGACACCTGCATACATACCTTCACGTCTTAGTCCTGTCACGCTCTCGTCATAGTCGATCACATCTCCGTTCATGAGTGGGATCATGATGAACGAACCTGCGAATCCCACTCCCACAAATATCATGCCAATCATTGTCAGGATTACATTCAATCCGAAAAGGAGTATAATCATGCATCCGATTGCAAATGGGCCGATGAGGAGCAACATGCTCTTTTTAGTACCTACTGTTTCATTCTTAGTAATGAAGAACCAGAAGCCAATCACTACTCCCGCAATTAATCCGATTATTTGCAGGAAGAACTCATCCATTGAATCTAGTACAAGCTGGACATAGTAAATTAGACCCATTGGAAGAGCAGTCACAAGATAGATGCTTGTGAAGCTTATGAATTCAAAAGCAATGAATGAGCGATTTTTGAATGTTAGTTTGAGTGCTTCAACAAAAGGTGTTTGTTCTTCATGTTGTGTATACTTGTTTTCAGTGTAGAAATAAGTGCTTACGAATACAATGAATCCAACAAACAATGCTAGAAGTAAGTGAAATGTGAAGTATGGCATTACTGGATCTGTAGGCCCTGGTTGAATGATTGGCAGAATAATAATCGGCACTGCTATTGCAATCACACTGAAAAGAGTCTTCCAAACAAAGACTCGCGTTCTTTCTCTGTTCGATACAGCCATCTCATATGGCATGATATACAACGCAGTAGCTACCGCAGTGTACATAGTATCGTAGATAAACAATGCAAGGATAAGTTGAATAAAAAGCCCTAATTGATTTCCTTCAAGACCTGGAATTGGAGCCCAACAGAGAATATATCCAACAACAAGAATTGGAACGCCATATCGAATGTATGGGATTCTACGTCCTAGTTCATGTTTTGTCTTATCTGCAATATAGCCTATGAGTGGGTCATTCACGCTATTCCAAACAAGAAAAATCATCCATGCAAGGAAGTTCAGTTCTACTGATAGCCCTCGAACATCTGTGAAATAGATTGCAAGTCCAGCACCTATCAAACCTTGAAGGAGTGCAACACTTGCATCAGCCATTGAGACCGATACTGCGCTCTTAGTGGGGATTTTCTCCTCGACCAGTGTTTCTGTGGCTGCCATGTTAATCGACACCTGAGTTTGACTAGTGGTACTTGTGTCTTTCCTTTCTAATTTGAAAGTTATCTTCTATCTTTTATTGGAATCATCTAATCTAGCTCGGTTTCGTTTTCTCAGGTTCTGAATCCATTCAAATGAAGCTAGTCAGATTCCAGCAATTCATCCAGTGGAGGAGTTGTGATTCTCTTTTCAAGATAGTCCATCCATTTATTTCCTGTAACTTCTTCCAAGGCGTTTACAAAGTCTTCTGTTGTGGTTCTTGTCTTCTCCAAGCAGGTCTGTGCATATCTCTTTAATACCTGAATGAAGCCATTGCGTCCAATCTTCTCCCGTATCTCGTGTAGTATTAGTGCTCCATAGAGATAGTAGAGAACTTGTGCATGGGGGTGAGTCCTCAATATCGATTTGATGGATGGCAAATCTTTCTGTTCTCTTAGATGCTTTCTTGCTCTATGTAGTGTTGATGAAAACCAGTCTTTTCCCAATATTTCCTCTGAAGCTAGGTACGATGTATATTCCGCACAAGCTTCATCAATCCAGTTATGATAGTCTTCCACAGTAGCTTTGCAGAACCATGAGTGCGCTAATTCGTGAGCCCAAAATCTCAACAGGTTTTCTTTCTTATCCCGAATGTATTCTTCTGACACATCATCCTGCATTACAATCAATCCACTTCTTGCATATCCTCCTCCAAAGTCTCTAGGAACCAGAATAATCTTCAGACTCTCAGCACTGGGTTTACCAAACCAGGATCTCATAAGTTTCTGAATTTCATAGAACTTTTCTTCAAGTGGTTTGAGTAGGTCTAGATTGCGTGGCTCTCCCCAAAATAATGTGCTATCCTCCTCTCTGATTGCATTCGATTTTGGTCTTCCGTGCAGGGTGAGATCCGTGCGAGGCCCTTCTGTTTTCCAGCGTGGTGGGGAATCAGAAACTTTTGGTGCATTCATGATCCATATCCAATCTTCTGGGGCATGGAGAGTAATTGAGAATGAAGGCCTATCTGCGAAAGAAACCATGGGATACCAGAGAGCATAGATTGCTAATTCGATACATTCCGAACGGATTCTACTTGTTGAAAAAGCGTAACGGTAAATTTTCCCCTCATAATCAAGCTCAAATTCACATTCTTGTTTATTTTCAAACTTGTCTGGAAGTTTTATTTCATAGGTGGTAGCTGGTAGGAAAATGTCTTCCTGCGTTCTTGTTTCAGTTGTTTTTATAATTACTCTCTCATCATCTGCCAGCAAGTATAGATTGTTAATCTCCAGACATGGATTTAGAAGAAATTTTACATCCCCTGAAATATTGGCAAATCGAACTTTGCCACTGACATGAATATGTGAAGTATCGGGTTGAATGGTTACATCAATATCTATCTTGTCAACTTCCATCAATTTTCACCTTCTATCGTGTTTGTTAGATGAATTAAATAAAGTTGTTTTATCTGTGAAATTTTCTCAAATGATTTTTATAATCTTAGAACAAACTTGTTTAAGGACTTCAACTGAAAATCAGCTTTAATGCTACGATTATATCTGATGTGATTTGAATGAACAAAGAAAATCTCGAGGTTGCACTTCGCTTTAACAAATATATCAATGAAAGAAATCTTTTAGAATTGGGTAATTTGATGACAGAAGACCACTCGTTCATTTCATCAAGCAACACTGTTGAGTCCGGAAAAGAACATATGATAGAAGCTTGGCGAGAATTTTTCGAATCCTATCCAGATTACAGGAATATCTTTGAGTACACTGAAGTACACGAAGAATTGGTAATACTGGTAGGTTATTCGACCTGTTCTGAAGAATCTCTTGACGGGCCTGCTATATGGACTGCAAAAATAAATGATGGGCTGGTTTCAGAGTGGAGAGTCTACGATGATACCATCGAAGTACGAACTAAACTTGGTATCAAATAGACTCGCTTCACAAACTAAATTTGATTTATTCTTCAATTATTTCTCTGGTCTTTGTTATTAGATTAGGATTCAGTCCCATTAGTGTGGCAAGAATTTTTCTGGTTAACGGATCCGCCAGCAGTTCTAATATTCTATCTGTCTGGTTTCCCTTTCCCTCATTTTTCATACATATCAACCTCCAGCACTTCTGCATGTGTATATGCTCTCCTGAAGTAGAATACTGCTACAGCGAGAAATACAACTCCTATAACTGACATTACCAATGCTTCTATTGAAGGAATTACAAGTGGCCCCGAGTATGATAGAGCAATAATGAGAATGGCTAGAACAAAACCTGTTACTGAGGCGATTGTTACCGCAAGGAAGTTATTCCTATTTGGCGAGCGTATCAAAAACCAGTCTGGTTGAAGAAAGATTATTGCTGAAATACCAACTTTTAGTCTTCTAATCATTCTTCCCACCTTAATCATGGATCTTCCCAAAACTAGAATGCTAATTGTGGCGACGATTGCTCCGATTTGCCATCCAAAAACATTCTCACTGATTGAAATTCCAATGATGATGAGACTGAAAATCACTCCCATAAATCCAAAAACGAGACCCATTTGATTCATATAAAGGCTGACTTCTTGTTTTGGACTCATGGATAATACTGCGGATAAGACACCGTATTTGTCAATCTTTCTTTCTTCTTCTACCTGGTCTAGCAAAATCATTGCTTTTTTCCCAAGTTCAGATATTCTGTATTCTTCTCCTGTCTTCTTAATCAATCCTACTTCAGTCAGCTCTTTAAGATGATAATTGAACTTCCCACTCATTAGATATGGATCAAGCCCCAATACCTTCATTATCTCTGAATATGTTGCTGAGCCCTTTCGTGCAATCTGTCGCATGATTGATCTGCGTGTCGAATTAGACAGTGCTTTCAACACATCTTCGGAATCCGCATTCATACTTTTTCACAATATATCCTTCTCAACTGTGTATTTAACCCGTTGTCACTAATTTTATTGACAATATCGTTTTTCGATTGTCAAAACTGTTTGACAAATCTGATTTTCTTCTACCAATACAATTCTCGTGTTTTTGTAATGTCATAGAATTTGAAATCCCACATCTCATTTCTATGTGATATATTGCGCAGATAGAAGCAACCATTCCTTTATTTACATCCTACTATCTTGTCCATAGTAACAAATTGAGTCCATTAGTTGTGGCTATCGATTATATATTCATTGGACACAAAAGATATGGTGACTATCAATGAGCCTGACAGCTAGATTCTTTGGATTTGAAAATCCAACCGAGCAGGGTCTAAAACTTGCAAAGACAATGGCATCTCTTGTCCCTGTGTTCTCTATGACTTTCCAAATCAGTACAACATTCTATATGTTATTTATTGCTGAAGCATTAGGTGATGGTGATGCAGTTAAAGGAATGGCAATTGTAGGTGGTCTTGTTGCACTCCAATTCATTGTCCAAGTAATTCTTGACTATCCCACTGGCGCAGTCGGTGATTGGGTCGGACAAAGATATGTCATTATGTCAGCTCTGTTATGTTATGCCGTGGTGTTTTTCCTCACCTCACAACTCACTCCAGACCCTCCGCTAATACTTCCCATTCTTATCTATGCTCTCTTCGGACTCGGAATCTCTCAGGAAAGTGGAGCTTGGGGAGCTTGGTTCGATAACAACTATCGTGTTGCTATGCCTCATGATACCAAACGTGAAGAATACGGTGTATTCTCCGGAAAGCTTGGCATGATTTCGCAGATATCGGCAACAGCAGTTCTCGTTCCTGGAAGTTGGATTGCTCTCTATCTTGGTCGAGCTTGGGTATTTCAATTGCAAGCTTTACTGTTCATTGTTTTAGCTATACTTGTTCATAGATATGTACGTGACCTTCCTGAAGTAGAGGAACAACGCTCCGAACGTCCAGAAATGGGTGATTATGTCGGACTACTAAAGGATGGTGTCCGGTTTATCTGGTCAAGTAAGTTTTTCCTGTTACTATTCATTGGTGAGATGATCTTTTTCAGTGTTGGGCCTGTCTGGGGTAATCTAATACTCTGGCCATTCTACAATGTGTACCTTCAGAGTGATGTTGCAATCTCAACATTTCGTACTCTTATGTTTCTCCCACTCGCTATGACAAATGAACGAAGTGGAATTATTGCAAAGAAATATGAACCAAATACATGGATTCCTCGTTTTCGCTTATTTGCTTTCAATGGTGCAGCATTCTATTTCTTGCTGTCGATGATGTTCTTTATTGTTCCGCCACCTCCAATGGGCACTACAGCAACCGTTCAGTTGGTTATACCTTTCATCAATCTCCCTCTATTCGTGCTTCCTATAGCATCAGTAATACCTATCCTAATGATATTCATAATTTTCTTAATCACCTCCTTGTTTGGATCTGTTGGTGGTATTCTTACAAATCGAGTACTGCTTGATGTAGTACCAAATAAAATAAGAAATGGCATGTACTCACTTCGTGCAACATCATTTACTGCAGCATCTATACCACTGCTAGTCTTCTTTGGATGGCTGGTACCATCTTTTGGTTTCTCACTAGCTTTCCTTCTAATGGGCATCATCTCAACAGTTGGAGTTGTCTTGATTGCTATGAGTTTTAAACAGGATATTCCAAAAGCAGGAGATATTGAGATTGAAGCAGTAGAATCAGAAGAAGTACTTGAAGAGATAACTTAGGAAAAATGCGATGTATTCGAGGGGGATATTCTCCCTCTTGTTCCTGCTAATACAACCGTGATTTCTGGAAGATACTCCTCTGCCTCCTACGTGGTCTTTGCCCCCAAACACTCGAAACTGTTAATCGTTAGTTAGGTAATCGTCGAAACCGATTTTCAATTACTCTGATGATTTAAATAGTACAACTATCTGGTATGTACTTCTAGTAGTTCCTCCAGAATTGGTGAGCAATAATGTGTGAATGGTGCCTAAAGCATGGTGATGGTGGAAAATGGTATGAGAATGCCAGATTGTATTCTGATGAATTAGCCAACGAATATAACCTACGTGAATATCTTGAAGAGCAATGGAAGAACATGGAAACTCTCTTCATTCGTAAAATTATGGGCTTTAGTTCAGTTGGTCTCGGCTATAAAATGCAGATGCCAATTATTGGAAAGATTATACGCAGAGCTGCTGAATCACAGATCCACAGTGAAGACCATGGACGCAATCCAGCCAGAGCTGATGGCCATTTCGGGCAGGTCATACCATTAGAAGATGCCCAACATATCATTGGAAACCTCGCAGCAGAACCAATCATCAAGAACTATTGCGTATGTCGATGGATGCAACGCGGAGTAAAAGATGCTGTCTGTATAAACTTTGGACAATTGTCTGGTGTGATTGAGAAACTTCCACGGTACATTCCTGAAGATGTAAAATATCGATTAGACCGTGAAGAGGCCATTGCAGCTCTTGAAGAACAGAATAAGCGAGGTTATGTTGCATCTGTCTGGTTCCAACCAGTCCCTTACATCAATGCTGTTTGTTCCTGTGAAAGTCCAGAATGTGGTGGTCTCAGACTTCGAAACGATTTTGGTCTTAAGACTGTTTACAAGGCTGAATATATCATCAATGTCAATCAAGATAACTGCCAAGGTTGTCAACAATGTGTAAAAATGTGCCAGTTCAATGCATTACGTTATCTTCCATCCGTGAAACGAGTGATTGTGGATTTGGACAAATGTTTTGGATGTGGTGTGTGTCGCCATGCCTGTAAACATGATGCTCTAGAGCTAGTTCCTAGGAGTGAAGTCCCCGGCCAGGCTGGAAGATTCTAGGAGGTCACATGATGAAAAAGACAAAAATCAAAATCGACTACTCAAAATGTGGTCCTGAAGGAGCTACTGATCCTCGGGAATGCAGAAAATGTATGCATGTGTGTGACCCTGCAGTGTTTCTAATGCATCCCACTCTGGATAAACATCCAGACCCATGGAATCCTGAATTGTGGAAGGTCACAGCGGTATGGCCCTCTATGTGTATGGGATGCAACAAATGTGTGGAAGTCTGCCCTGAGCAAGCTATAAGCTTAGACTTTGGTGAATCTCTTCAGATGATTCGTGCTCCTTAATGGTCAACATCATTAGACCATACTTTATAATTAAGGATGCAAAAACATCAAATCATGTATAGTGGTGAACTTGTTACTCTTCGTGCATTCGAATTAGATGATCTTGACGAGATAATGCAGCATTGGAATAATTACGAGTTGCGAAAATTCGTGGATAATGTGCTTCCTGTTTCAAGTGTAAGTGAGAAAGAATGGCTTGAACGTGTAGCCAAACTAAATCCTTGGAGAGACCACGAACTACTCTTCGCTATCACAGAAACAAAGACTGGAAAATTAATTGGTGGGGCTGGCTTACATGATATTAGTTTCGACAGCCGCCATACAGAATTTGGCATATCAATCTATAATCCCGATTATTGGTCAAAAGGTTACGGAACTGACGCTACGACCTTAACTCTCTGGATTGCTTTTCATATATTAGGTCTGAACTCGGTTACACTTCGAGTTTTTGAATACAACACACGTGCGATAAAGGCATATGAGAAATGTGGCTTTAAAAGAGTGGGTATATTGCGAAAAAGGAAGTTTATTGATGGTGATTTTCATGATGAGATTATCATGGATTTCTTGGCTGATGAATTCTTCGAAAGGTTTCCTCCTGGAACAAAACCTTGGGGTTGCAAGCGTTGAAGGACTTGATTCAATTACCGTGAGAATCGTAGTAGTCTTGCTTTACCTGAATATTTCTCCAGTGGAACATTTGTGATATCTTGTCCACTATTGCCAACTATCTTAAAACCCTCAATTTCTTGAAGTGTATTCGGCAATGAACTAATAACCGCTTGCCGAAACGTCATATCTGGTGTTCCTTTTATTACATATTCTTGGCTCATATATGTATCAATTAAGATTCGATGAATAATAGATCTATTTTGCATTGTTTATTGCCTGGCAGTAGGTGGCCTACACTTAACTATGGATAAGATTCCTTTTATACTTGGTCATATCTTTGTGGATAAGAAAAGGCATCGATTAATCGATGCCATAGAACTGTTTATTTCAGCCCGAATTTTGTAGCAATCTTTACGATTAGGAAGATAACAATTGCAATCACAATGAATGTAATCAGATCCGCCATAAACAAACCAATTCGAAATTGACCAACAGTCAGAGCTTCCCATTGAATGGCTTCTCCTCCTCCCAGAGCAATTAGAGCAATCTCGACCAGTGGCATTATTAAATTATCCACTAGTGATTTTACAAGAGCTCCAAGGTATAGTCCCATTATGAAAGCGACGGCTAGTCCAAGTACTTGGTATTTTTTCAGAAAAGTAAGAAATTCATCTTTGATCCCCTCTGGTGGTGGCGGTGGTGGGGGTGGCATAAGTAATTTCTTAATCTCACGCAATTCTTCAAGCATAGCATCTTCTGTTGACATTGGAATACACTCCTATCTAGAATAATATATGAAGCGAAGCTTCAATATAGCATTTATTAGCTATTTAAAACAAAATTAATCCCTACTCGTTCGATACTTTATCAACTATTTAGATATTAACTCTATTTCTCAATGTTATATTGAAGTTCTTTTTCAGTCGATGTCTTTTCTTCAGGAAAATAATTTACATTCGAATCTGTTTAGCTTTGTGAGAATGGTTGCAACGAGGACATTTGAAGGTTAGTGGACCAATCCAAACCACTTCGCTGATATCCAGTTTTACACCACAGTTATCGCAGTAAGCTGGTATATCATACCCTGTGTAACTTCCACCTGATCCTGATGCCATGATATCTTCATTTTCAATTGAAGGTTCCATGATTTTTGTAATATGATGTGATGTTCCTTCCTTCATTGGCTGTTTGAATACTTTGGCAATCATGAATACAACGAATATCACTCCAAAACCTGCCATTAAATATGGCAGAAATACAAAAGTTGATGGAAAGATATCTGACCCCTCAATTGACCATCTTGATGTAAATTCGGCAAATTGATTCCCCATCCAGATAGCAGTTCCAATCCATATGAGTAAGAAAGCTAACGGACATATAATAGCAGGATTTAGCTTTTTCCGAGTCATTGTAATCGATTTATATGGTCTTTTAATGATTGATATATTCTTCTGTCTATAAGACTAGTCTTTTTTAACGAAATCTAAAGCTGCTGAATTTATGCAGTAGCGCAAACCTGTTGGTCTTGGTCCATCCTTGAATACATGTCCGAGGTGACCTCCACATTTAGCGCATTTCACCTCAGTTCGAACCATTCCATGGCTTCTGTCTTCAACCATCTCAATGTTTTCTTTTGATATCTTGTCCCAAAAACTAGGCCATCCACTTCTAGACTCGAATTTTGTATCAGATGCAAACAATTCAGTTCCACATCCAGCACAAACATAGGTTCCATCCTCTTTATGGTGAACATATTTCCCACTAAAAGGGGGTTCTGTCCCACATTGTCTAAGTATCCTGTATTGCTCTGGTGAGAGTTTAATCTTCCATTCCTGATCTGATTCATCCATCTCAATTAACCTATTTAACAATAGTTAAATACACAAATAAACCCTTTGTATGTTGTAAATAACTAAAGAGCTTGCTTGTATATGCTGAAATTCTGGTGTGATGCTGATGAATCAAGAATATATTATGAGAGTTCCAACCAAGGACATCGAGTATCCTTCAAAATGTCCCGTCTGTGGTGAAGATGCAGATACTTCATCATATGTTACTCTTAATCCATCATCTTCTGGTTTTGAAAGACCTCGTGATATACGATATTATCCCGCTGAGAGATATACTGAGCAAAAAGTTGTAACAGGTATTCAGCAATCCGCCTATGTACAGCCACTTTCGAGACCTCAAAAGACATACCTTGGTATTCCTACCTGTGAATTTCATGAGAATTCATCAATTCATGAAAATAGGAAGATAGTTGTTTTGTTTTTCTTGCTAGTTTTATTATTTGCAAGTTTCTTTACAATTTTCCAAATTACTAATTCATATTTTCTTGGTCAAAACTGGTTTCCTTCTCTTGTGGTTTTAATTGGAATATTATCGATTATCAGTGTACTCTCTGTTCTCACATATTTTCCTCCTCCGATTCAAAGGGCTTTCAAAATACTAGATATCTCTGCAGATGGCAAGTACATATATTTGCAGCTAACTAATCAAGAATATTTTGAAGAATTTGGCATTCTCAATAGAATGCATATCGAGTACCTCTCTCCAAAACAAATGAAGGAAGAACTTGAAAAATAGTATTGATATCAGTTACAAAAAACCAGATTCCATAAATAGGAAAACTTCCATATCCTGTTATCACCTTAGTTTCAAAATTGGTGAGATTACAGATGAGGTCAAGAACACGCGAGATACTTAGAATAGTATTTGGTATACTGACGATATGTCTGATTTTGATTATATTTGTATTAAGTGACCCTCCTTGGGATACACATGGATCTGGAATAGCCTTCTATTCTGTCCTGGCATTTCTGTCTGTAATTGCTACTGCTACAGCTCTTGGTAGAGTACGAATGGATGCGTCTCCAACTCACAAAATAATGCTGAGTGGGCTGGCATTTCTGTCACTCCTCAATATTGGTGCTGCATTATTCAATTTCTTTGATGTATTTTCTGTAGGACATATTCGTTCATTTGGAGTATTCTTTGCCCTGCTTGAGCTAACTCTATTTAGCATTTTCATGTTGGTTGCAGGATGGTTTAACACTCACCGAGCAAAAGAAAATTCAATCTGGCGTTCGAAAAAATTCATTCCTATTTTGATTGTTGTGCTAATTTCATTATATACCTCTAGCTATCTTCTTACAATGAATCTCACACTTGATTTCATTTTCATTCCGTTTGGATATCTATTAGGAATCATTGCAATCGTATGTTTTCTTCTATCAGCTTATCTACATATCTCGCAACCTAATGGGCTTTCAGATAACGATCCAATACGACTGCTCTTCATGAACAT
Source organism: Promethearchaeota archaeon (assembly GCA_014728035.1). Lineage (GTDB taxonomy): Archaea > Asgardarchaeota > Thorarchaeia > Thorarchaeales > Thorarchaeaceae > SHMX01. The sequence continues at coordinate 352,120 of WJMJ01000059.1, forward strand.
CCTATTTGTATTCGCATCAATTGTTATGCTAATCATTCTTCCAGCTCCAAGTTCGTTATGGGTTCTATCCCTTACATTTCAAGCCTCAGCTCTATTGTTTGCAAGTATTGCCATCGGCTACCCTATTCTTACTGACCTTGGCTTGAGTAAAAGAATGGCATATGGTCTCGTGATTGCAATTATTTCTCTAATCATTCTTCCATTCGTTCTCTCTCATCTGATTGAGATATGGCTGCCATTGGTAGAATATGTGAATGTGGGGGTTTCCGTGATAGTTCATAGCGGCGGGGTTGTATTTACGCTTGTAATGGGATTCATATTATATATGAAAGCACGCGCAAAGGCAGCTTGGTATCATTCTCCCATTATCTTTCTTCTATTTTCATGGAGTATTTTTGAATCCTCTATAGTAATCTTCCACCTTTTGCCACAGTATTATGGAATATCTGAACCCTTGGTCCCTTATGTTGGAGGAGGTATCATCTCTACAATTGCATTCTTGATTGCTATCAAGAAAATCCTTTCCACTTCCGAGAAACCTCCAAAAATATCAAAGATTGCTCATTTGATAGGGTATGCTTTTGTCATTGCCATAGTCGTAATTGGTGAAGTCATTCAGAATCAGCTATTTGCAATGTTTCCTTTCTTGATTGATGGCATTCTTGGTGGAATTGTTCTGTTAGCTCTTGCATATGTTTCAACGTTTGTAATGATTAGTTTCATACTGCTATTAGTTGCTGAATCCGGCCAGAAGGCGACATTTGAACTAGTAGCTGCAGGGTCTCAATCATTATGGATTGTTTCTCTACTTCTTCGTGTCAATTTTTCAGTTTGGACCGCAGGATGGTGGATGGCTGAAGCGGTTATAGGTGGTGCAATAACAGTATTTCCATTCATTTTGACTTATTTCTACATTAGAGACATATCTTTAACCCAAAGGTATGAAAATCAAAGTAAGGTGTATGCACATCTGCTAAAAGAGGATATAGAATATCCACATTCACTAGCAATAGATGCAATTCATAAACTGAGTGGTGATCCTATACTCACCGATAGTAAGTTAGAAAGTCTATCTGAAGCACTTGGTCAGATCTCTCATGCAGATGAGATGACTCGTGTTCTTCGTCTACTTATTGAATCTGATATATATGACAAACGTGATTTCGAATCAACTAATCTTGTGAATAGCATTCGTGACGCATTTGAACAACTCCAAGCATCTAATCCTCAAAGACGACTAGAATTGAAATTGGAATGTATTCCAGGTGAATGCTCTGTTAGGAGTGATCATCTTCTTTCAACCTCTCTATACTATTTAATGGATGGTATCGTTCAACGTGCAGAATTAATTACTACCTTTGAAGTTATTATTGACCAACATCCAAAACAATCTGAAATGTGGAGCGTTCAAATCAAAGTAGATATGTCTGGGGAGACTCTTGAACAACGTCAGAATCTTCTGCGTAGATACATTATTTCTGTGTCTTCTGGGGGATATGAATTCTTATTGATGCGTCGATTGATACGAATGATCGGTGGCAAAATCAATATGGAAACTCCTTCGGATTCAGAATCAAATGAACTTCTGTTTACTATATTACTTCCAATCGCAGAAGATGCAGAAAGTCCAATCTAGCCCAATCGCTATGAGATATGTCTTTGGATAAGCTCGGTTATTAACTCTGCAATCATAAGAGCTCCGGTTGAATTAAGATGAAGATAGTCCGCATGAAGCTGAAATCCGCTATCTTCAGCTATTCTATCCCATGATCGTCGTAACAAGTATCTCTTTAGCACTCCCTTTGCAATCTCAATGTATGAATCTCCGTATTCATAATTCGGACTGCTTGGGTTATCTTCTAGATATTTCTCCATTTCTTCATGAAGTGCAAGATATTCTACTCCATGTTTCTGGGCAAGTTCCTTAATGGTGATACTATATGCCCGACTTTGTTTACACTCTGTTGAATCAAGATCTTCACCAATTGTCGGTATTGAGAGAATGGCAATGAATGAATCTGTTTTTGTTTTTAGCTGCCTAATAATTTTCGAAAGATTTGATTTGAACCAAGCATGGTCTGGCTCTTGCGGTAGATTCATTCTCTTAATTGCACGACTTCTATTCTTTGGGGTCAGAGCGTCATTTGCATCATTTGTACCAATCAAGATTGTAACTACATCTGGATCGCAAGCAATAATTTCGTCTAATCGTTGGAGGAGATTCCATGTCAATTGGCCATTTATTCCTGCATTTATGAACTCGAATCTGGAATTGTTTAATTCTCTCGAAACGAATTTTATGTAATTTTCTCCAATTCTTCCATGAGTTATACTATCTCCCGCAAAAACAATTACCGATTTGTTGCCCTTTTCCTTCTTCTTCAAATATTCACTTGGCGTATTATCTGGTTTTTTCGTTCCTTGATAAAATGCATTTAGTAGTGCAATAGACATGATGATACTGAAAAGGATTAACACAAGCTCTAGCATCAGATTTTCCTTCCTTGCTTTTTCATGTCAAAATAATTTACCAACAGCAATGCAGAATCAATCTCTTTTGAATGTAATGTCTTACTTTATTAGAGAATTCTATAAATAACACTCCTATCATTGTCAGAAACAAACATTTGATATTGTATTTTGTAAAGGTTCAATTACCTTGACTGATCATTCTCCAAAGGCTTTGTGTCCAAAATGTGGCAAGCTAGTTCCATCTCAAGAAGTTGTTGACGCAGGATGTGTGTATTTAGAACATAACTGTCCTCAACATGGAACCTACAGAAACCTAATTTCTACCGATAGTGAATATTGGGAATGGTCAAGATCCTATGACCGCCCTGGCACACAACCTGTTGTATGGTCCTCAACTATAGAAAAAGGATGTCCTCATGATTGTGGTATTTGCCCTGATCACGAACAGCATAGTTGTGTTGGAATTATAGAGATAACTGGAAAGTGTAACCTGCAGTGTGATGTCTGTTTTGCAGCGAGTCCATTTGGCAATCATGTTTCCTATGATTCTATTGTTGATATGATTAATGCTTTTGTTTCATACGAGAGTCAACCAGAAATCCTTCAGCTTAGTGGTGGTGAACCAACATTACACCCCGATTTGGTTGAGATTGTAAAATATGCAAAATCTCTTGGAATTGGTGATGTCACTATCTCTACTAATGGCATTAAACTGCTTGATGAAGATTTTAGTCGAGAACTTGCAAAGGTTGACCCAGTCATCTATCTACAGTTTGACACTTTCAAACCTGAGGTATCCAAAATGATGCGATGCCGAGACTTGATAGATGAAAAACAAAGAGTTGTTGAGATTTGTAATGAATTTTCAATGACCACGGTTCTTGTTCCCACTATTGTAAAAGGATTGAATGATGATGAAATCGGTGACCTAGCTAGATATGCTCTATCACAGGAAAAGGTGTTTGGCATCAACTTCCAGCCGGTTGCCTTTACAGGACGTACGACATTGGAAGATGCCCGTTCACTTACTATTCCAGAAGTATTGAAAAAACTGGAAGAACAGTCAGATAATTTATTCAAAACCTCTGATTTTCGTCCAATTCCCTGTCCACATGCACACTGTACTGCAATATCGTATTTTCTTGCAGAAGAGAGCGGGTTTTCACCGCTTGCAGAATTAGTTGCTATTGATGACTATATTGACTATGCTCGAGATCGAACTTTGGTAAGTGAAGCAATCCTAAAAGAAAAGGCATTTGAGACCCTCTTTTCTTCAAGTGCTGTTCCGGGTACAGAAAAGAATCTTGAAGCTTTTTGCGAAGCATGCGGAATTGCTATTCCCAATCTCAGTGGAAATATAGTGAAGATGATAGCAGTTCATGCCTTCATGGATCGTCAAACATATCAATTAGAACGAGCGAGAAAATGTTGCATTCATGTGATTCAACCAGATGGGAGGATGATTCCTTTCTGCAATTTCAATCTCTTTCACAGATAAGTGGTTTGGGAGTGTGATAAGATGTATGAGAAGGAACTTGGTCAGTGTTGTGCAGATTTCTATAATCATCCGGTAGTAAAGCACCTCCTTGATGGTGTATTTCATCCGGGTGGAGTTGCTCTTACGAAACTAATGGCAAAGGAGATGGGTATTGATTCTACTTCACGAGTTCTTGATATCGCCTGTGGAGATGGCATGAGTGCTGCTTTTCTGGCAAAGACACTGAAATGCCATGTCACTGGGATTGATGTAGGTTCTGATATGATTAGACAGGCAATAGAGAGGTCTCAGAATATGGGTGTTGGTGATTTGACAAACTTTCAGACTTCTCTTGCAACCGAACTTCCATTTCGGACTGGATATTTTTCCGCTGTCTATAGTGAGTGTGCACTTTGTACATTTCCTGACAAGGAAACTGCGGTGTCAGAAATCCTTAGGGTCTTGGCTGAAGATGGAGTTGTTGGAATCAGTGATGTTGTAATCTCTGATTATGATTTACTTGATACTGATTTACAGGGTCTATTTGGACAAGTTTCCTGTATTGCTGGTGCTTTATCAGCTGAAGATTATATCTCACTCTTTAAGAATGAAGGTTGTCGACTTCTAACGACCTCTAATCATAGTGAACAACTTGAAGTGATGGCTAGACAAGCAGTTGGCAAAGCAAAACTCTCTGTAAGTCTTAGTTCTATTGATTCTGATATCAAAGAGAAATATAGGACCGCTTTGGATTTATTGGAATCTATTATATGTCAAATAAAAGATGGCGTTATCGGCTATCACATCTTCATCTTTCAGAAATAGATCTCTTTCTGAAAAGGCATTCATAAAACAGGCCAGAATAGATTAGATTCTCACTAACTAATTCAAACATATTTGAGGCTATTTCTCTTACAGGAACTGAATATGTTTCTTCATTCCCTCCTAGCTTGGTGGATAAGAAGATAGCAAGTGGATTGAAAACCTCTAACATCCCATCAAACTTTTGGCAATCCAGTAACATCACGAGTCCATCCGTTTTCAATACTTTTCTAATCTCTTTCAACACGGTCGGTGAATCTGGAATTATTGATAGAGAATATGTGGAAACAACAAGGTCGAACTCATCTCTCAAGACCTTGGTCATCTTTTTTGCATCTACTAGCTTCAGACTGATGTCATGCCAATTATTTTCCTTAATTCTCTTCTTAGCTCTCGCTAACATCTGTGGAGTGTAATCTATTCCGACTATCTCTTGATAATCTGGATAACGCTTAATCAAATGAGAGAAATTAGCTCCAGTACCACATGCAACATCAAGCATCTTGGGTGAAGTTAGACCTGGAAGTCGCTCGAACGCCTCAGTTCGCCATTTTGATAATCTCACTCCCAATATCTTGTATATTCCAAGAATGATCTCATATCTTCTAGCGGTTTCACTATAGATCCGTCTAATATCCTCATTTCTGATTGATCTCTTCAATCATGCCATCTCTATTCGATTTTGTGGACTGTTGATGAGAAACAATGGACTATACCATAAGTGTGCAAGAACTTCACAGTGGTTTCTATTAATTTGGTGTCATGCGTTTTTAGTTTTTCATCTGCTAATATTTCCGAAGGATGTTTTTTCTCCTCCAAGATATCACATAATCTAACAAGATCGTCCATTGGGAGATTAAGCATATCTTTCATAGGGGATAAAAGAAAATAATTTGCAAATAGCTTGTTTCCCTTCCACCTCTCATTCTGATGGGATGCTAATTGGAAAGTATGTTTCTCGTCCCAAATGAAGACATCATCTTGTTGTGCGAATATTGTTCTTCCACTCTTTGCAATAATCTCATCCAATTTTGCTGTACGTTCACTGGTAATCTCACCAATATCATCCAGAAACCCCTCGTCTTCAATGATATCTCCAATTTTTTGCAATTCTTGTCTAGATCTATTGAAGAATTCTGAACTGGCATCATCTGTTAGAAGTACAACTAAGCTATTTTCTGTTCGAACGTAAACCAAGTCATATGCTCGGAATCTTATTGTGTCCAAGGCTCCGTCTTCTTCTAACCCCAAGCTCAAACCAACATTCTCGATTGCTGATAGAAGCCCTCCAAATAGTGCATCGTCGATTTGCAGTTTTCCAGTCCCGACGTGCGCAATTGGCAATCCACTCTTATGGATTACAAACAATTCATTTATGCCTTTGACTTTACTCATTTAGTTCCCCTCTTTTTCTGCAATTATCCAATTATCTCCAATAGTTTGTATTATGAGTCCATAAGTTGCAAAGACTCTCTCAATGTAATCACGGTCAAGTGGTTGTGGATACCCCTCAATAGTCTGCATCAAAATATACGCTGGACTACTCAGTGTTTCACCTTGAGGGAGTATTGGATCATTTGTAATTATCTTAGCTCCCGGTCGTAAGTATGATGAAACGATTTCAACACGATTCTCAAGAGTGTCATGATCATATGCAAATAGTTCCTCTCCATAGATTAAATCCAAGTGTGCATCAATACTTCTTCCAAGGAGATCTGTTGTCAATTTCTCAAGTATTGTACTTTCAGACGAGAGTCTAAGAACCGATGTTAATGGTGAGAGCCATCTATAGTTCTGCATGAAAAGATGAATCCGTTTTGGAGAGAGTATGTCTTGTATCTGTTTTAGTGTATATGGTAAACCAACATCTGCGAAAGCAGCTACACCAACCTCGGTTGGATTCTTAGGAGCAAATGATTTCAGAAGAACTGCTCGTCCTTTCTCTGTTAGTGTGCTACTAAATACTGACTCCAATACTATTCTTGGAACTTGGTCTAATTCTACATTTTGACCTCTGAGAGCAGCTGGCAGATATTGAGCACAGTCATAATAGAAGTTTGTAAGAACCGTACCAATATCCTCAGGTCTAATTGGGGACGTCTTTACTTCCTTGATCTGATAGATTCCATCTTTCTCTTGTAAAATATCCTCTTCTTTCATGAGTCTCAATATTTGATTTAACAATGGAATATTGGTATACTCATATTCTTTGGCTAAATCCTCTGGTGCCATTGGTTTAGATAAAGACACCATCCATCCTTCTGACAGAATCGTATTGATAATCAATCGAAGAGCGATTTCTTCTGACTCTTTATACTCTGCATATGCCTGTCTAAGGTCCGAATCAGTTAGATACTTTCCAACTTTTAACAGACCAAATTTTGTTCCTCTAAATCGCTCCATTACTTAATGCTCTCCGATTCGTTAGTTAGATTCAGTGACCAATCATAATCGATGTATTTAATCTCTATCTCTTCTCTGTTTTCTTGAATAAATCTCTGTTTATCCTCATCAATATATTGCATAATAAAATCAATCATTGATTCACCATTTTGCTTAAAGTCGTCTTCATACCACTTGAATATCATACTTAGAAAGAGTATGCATTCTTCTTGGTCGAGTTTCAGACCTTTTGAACTTTTCAAATACAATTCAGTTGCTTGGTCTAGTTCATCATCAAGATTCTCTGCACTATACAAACCATCTTTCAGAGCAGGACACCCTTGTGATGAACAATTTAATGCAAAGTGAATTCTTGGGTCTTGGAACTCTTTTCTGATTTTATTCTCAATATCTCGCAGAGTATACTTCTTCCCGCCCACAACGAATTTCTGTAATGCAAAGAACCTAACCCGTTGAATCCAGCTACTATTACCTTCTTCAGCATATTCTGGGTCGTTTTTCAATTTCTTAACAACACCAGCAATCGAAAGAGCATTATAACAATTAATCCAGAAGGCAAGTTGTTCATTTTTTGTTTCTAGTTGCTTGGTATCGAATTCTTTCAATGATTCTGCATATTGTACAATTGCAGCATCTCCCATAAGAGCAAAATAGTCAATATTGCCATCAATACCTCGATATCTCTCCAATATGCCCTGAAGTGTTTGAGACAGCATTCCTTTGTTTTTCATTTTCAGACCTCAGAAAAGTTTCATTTGGTTGAACTATTATTGAAAATAATTGGACGATCAACCAGAATGGTTGATCCTTTAGACTATAAACCCCATTTAGACCAATCAAGAATCATTATCAGGAAGGTTATGCCGCCCAACACGACTTTGAGTGTATTCAGAAAGTCACCGAGTTGTGGAACTGAAGCCATCGCATCTGGGAAGAATGGGAGTATACCCATGAACAATAAAATCAATCCGATTGCGATTAGCCAAATCTTGCCATTTAGCATCTCTATGTCTGTTTCAAGAAATGCTACAACAAGTGTAATCATCGCGACTATAATTTTCACAATACTAAGGGGGATTCCCGGAATAGCTTGAGCAATTTCGGGTATCAAAGAAATAGCTCCAACAATAATCAAAGTTATTCCATTGATCCACATCCACGCTTTGGTTCCTAACAAATTCATTTCCAATACCAACTTTACAATAGTTAATTTACGATGGTTACAATCCGTAATAAACCTTTGTGAAAAATGTCTATCAGAATATTATGCTGTTCTTTTTGGGATTATCTTGACTCATATCAGATTCTTTTTTCTATGCGTTTGTATAATCTTCATAGTGGTGCAAGTAATGTCTTCGCTGAACAAGAAATCGTTAGTTATTTTGCTCTCACTTACAGTAATCGGAATCATTCTGAGTGTGTTCTGGGCATTTTTTGCTTCAAGCTGGAATGATATTACTCCTATTTTCGGCTTACCAACACCATATCATTTCTTACTTGTAGCTTTTGCAATTCCTATGCTTGGAGGGATTGTTACCGGTTTGATATTTCCAAGAATAATTGCTCCGATATTCAAGAGATTACTTGGATTGAAGATGCGTGGATACAAATCTGCGTACCTTCCAGTTCATCATGATAGTCTTAGTCTTCGACGATGGTTTGGGAGAGCTGTACTGACATCTTTGCTTATCCTGGGTCTTTTGGCTGCTATCATCAATGTGATAGATCCACAGCTATTCATGCCGCCTTCTGAATACGCTGCATTTTTAGCTGAAACTGGTTTACCACAATACACTCCACCAGTTACTATCTCTCTTGCTGGATTTCTTTCTCCAATTGCTTTTGGACTTTGGGCAGCATCTTGGGCTTTAGAGGATGCGGGAATTATTCAATACTATCTCCCTGAAAAAGATGGTATTCTCTACGATATCGAACCAATTCATCATCAATATAGTGGATATCTCAAGGGATATGCTGGATTATCTGCAATCATTTTCTTTGCTTCAATTTTCTTTCTATTTGCAGGTCAGGAAGGACTTGTTGAAGTTGCAGCTTTTACGCTCATTATCCCCTTGTTTCTAATTCTTCAGACGATACCAGGTTATATTGTATTCACTCGGACAAGCAAGGCATACCTTCGAAAAGGATTACCAAAGGCTGGACCTCTGACAGAATCTGATTTAGGTCTATCAGTTGGTTAAGTCGTATTGATTCGGTCAACGTGGTAGACTAAATTCCACTTTGACCGAGTCTAATTCATCTCCTATTATTTCAGGTTCAAGAGTACCAAGGTCGTATTTACTTGCTTGAACTAGATGTTCAATCTGGGTCGGATCCAAGCTCATCATCTGAGCCATTACTGAATCTACTGAAACTGGTTTCCGTCCCACAATGAACGCACCAATTTCGTGTGTCTTTGGCCCATTCCAACCTTCAACTCCCACTCTTGCATCGATAATACAGAGTTGTGGTTGTACAATACGATTGAAGTCGATTACAATATCTGTGATTTTTGAATGAAACGATGCCTGTCTCTTTTCTGGCAACAAACCGAATTGATTTTTCAGTGCTCCAGTAATCCATGTTAGATAATGTGTCTTTGCAACAGGCACTGTGATGAAATAGTGCGGTTTTATCAGTTCTTCTGGAAGCTTCGCTTTTTTGAAATACCGTCCATCAAAATCGGTTTCTATCATTCTTGACTTGCTTAAATTAACCAATTTGAGATCTTTTTCATCCTCATTATATCTGTCAACTAAATCAGTATAGCCAAATTTTTCGAATGCTTCATCGGCATATTTGCTTTGGCTGTCTGATTCAATTACTCTAATAGAACTATCAGGTCTCTCTTCAAATAGTATGTGAATAATTGCATCAATAAGTCTAATGTCGGAAACCGAATGTCCTGTTCCATCTGATATTGTGCAAATATTTGGTTTGATGAGGATTGGAGATGATAACGGTCCAATGCCTCCAATAAGTTCGAGACCCTCTCCTATTATTTCTCTTAATTTTCCTGTGTGCTTGAGAATTGCGACTCTATTCATTGTATTCAATCCTAATGAGTGGGATTATGTATGTAAGTGCTGTTATTTCGAAGCCAACCATGAGAATGGCTGAGAGTCCGGGAATTATAGTCCTTTGTGGTGATATTAATTGATATCAGGTTCGTGTAACCTCTTGAGATATTTGAATGAGTATCTATTTTGGTTAGCTGAATCTGTCTTATTAGTCATAAGATATTGAATCATCAGTGTGCGTTTCATCTTCATCAACTGGTTTGATTAGATCTTTCTTAATGGCTTCCATAATGAGATAGTAGACACGTCCTTCCTCGATACCACACATTGCCATCTTCTTCGCAAGTTCGTCAAGTTCAAGACCGCTGTCATCAGCAGTGCCAGCACCTAACTCGAGACATTTCATACCTCTTGGAATTTCCTTATCCGCATCAAGTTTGTATCTATTTAGTAATGAGCCATCAAGGATTTCGTTGAACAATTCATCAAATGCATCCTGTGTTTCTAGATCAAGAATCTCTGCTGGAGTAATTCTGAAGAACTCGTCAAATTGTTCACCTACCGCCTCTCCGAATTCAATCATCTTCTCCCGATGATACATTGAGGGGCTTTTTACTGTGATAAATGCACAGACCAGAGTTTCAGTAGAAATCACTCTGATAATATCTGACACTGGTATTAGTGCATCTGTTGGAATCAGACTGTCTTGTTCGACTTCCATTCTAAACTGAGTTACGGCTGTAATGAATGCTGAAATCATAGCCTCGTCGAAACCCCCTCTGAGGAACTTAGAATAGACAGGTAGTCCGCTTGATCTATGAAGCACTAATACCCCGATTAAGTTGTGCAGGTCGTCAAATTGACGTTTGACTGCTTGATTTCTGAGAATTTGCGCTCGTCTTCTCCTGTCATAAATCTTGTAACCTACTACAAGTGCAAGTGGACCTCCTATTACAAGAGCAATAATTGGCGACCAACTGACCACAACTGCTGTTAGCCTTGCATTGTCATTGTACCTAGGTACCAGACTTGTTTCAAAGTATGTGTCCTCTAAAGTATGAAATTCCTTATCAACGAATATCCGAATAGAATATGTCTCTTCTCCATAAGCAATTGGCATCGTTATTGTTGTAGTATAGACACCTGCTTCTTCTTCAGTCATTTGAATTAGCGATTGTGGGTCGTTATCATCAAGCGATATTCCACATGTAACTTCTGCTCCAATTACTGGATTTCCTGTGTCACTCTCAATGAGTTTGATTCTGACTTCAAAATCCATACCCTCCATTGCACTCAATGATGACAGAACATCTATTTCAATAGGTACTTGAATGACTGTATAATCAATTAGAAATCTCTGAGATTCAAATCCCTCTCTTTCAAAACGAATTGTGGTCTGGTATCTCCCTAATGCGATTGGCACTAATTTGATACCATAGCTTCCATTCTCGAAGCTAAATACCTCAAGCCAATCTGTAGAGTTTCCCAGAAGCACAGTTGAAGCTCCTTGGATTCGAGTATCGTTAGATGAAATGATGTAATCTTCAATCCACGTGTAATCTCGCCCATATACAATCTGGCCCAAATCAATATCTTGAATCGAATCAGTTTCGATGTTGCGTACTTCAAGAATGAATTGTTTTGACTTGCTCTGGTAATTATCTTTTGAAGCGGATATTGTAAATGTCCATGTTCCAGTAGAGGTTGCGGTTATTTCTATACAGTAAAGTCCCGTGTCTTCGAAAATTGTGATGACCAATCCATCAAGGTCTGTAGTGTAGATATTGAGTTGAGCATCAGTAATGTTCTGAATCAAATCGGTACGTGAATACTGCACTAAAATATCGTGTGACTCTTTGTATCTAATCGATGCTGAAGTATCTCCAATGAATGAAAGAGCTGTTGGAATCTCGGTTACTATGAGGCTGAATCCAACTGTTGCATTCTCATAATTTGATTGTACTGCTCTGAATGCAAGTGTATATGCTCCGATTGTGCTTGGTATTATTGTCACGTTATACTTGCCTGAACCCAGTGGAATCACATCAGAGAAGTTAAGACTACCAGGTGGGTCTAAAACTATGATTGTAGCTAAATCAAGCGTATTCATGTCTTCGTCAGTGAATATCATCTGTAACGTGTATGTCTGATCCAAAGCTATTGTTTTGCTTCCTGTATTTACCGTAAGTATTGAGGGAATATCATTGACCGTCAATGTGAATGTGATTGTTCTCGTCAAATAGTTAGTCCGATTTGCTTGAAACAGAATTGAATAAGTCGCTGTGAGATTTGGTCTAAGTGTGACTTTATACCGTCCGTCACCGAGGGGAATTGCATCATCAATACTCATACCCCCTTCTGGATCTATACTTAGAACTGAGATATTTGCGCTGTCAAGACCATACCCTGTGTTGTTAGTGTATTGAATAATGATAGAAAAATTCTCTCCATACTGTATCATTGCAGAAGTACCATTCAGGATTTGTATCTTAGTTCCAATAGACTCCACAATTACTGAAAATGATGTTACCTGACTCTGATAGTTCGAGAGATTAGCAGCCAATGTTACCAAGTAACTTCCGGATTGATTTGCAATCACAGTGATGGTATAGTTTCCATTATCACTTTCGCTGATTGACATATCTAATCCAGAATACGAATTAACTAGACTTAGTGTAGCTCCTTCTAATCCATTATCCTCAAGGTCTGTGAATGAAGCTTGTACATTAAGCACATCCGAAATAGCAATAGTAGCACTTGTTACATTAACAATGAGAGATGTTGGAACTTCAGAACCCGTCAAGGTGAATGTGGTTGTTTGGGTGACATGATTTGTGATATTTGCTCTGATTACAATAGTGAATGTTTCTGTATTTTGTGGGGACAGGTATATCGAGTAATAGCCATCTGTAATATCACTAAAAGTTCCATATGTCAAACCTATGGACGGCGAAACTTCCACTATAGCTACCGTTGCATTTTCCAATCCAGAACCAGTGCCATTTAGATAGTGAACGACTAGATTATACGACTGATTGACTTGTACTATTCCTGAGGTACCATTGGCTCGAAGAAGTGAGGATGCTTTTGGCTCAAATATTAATGAGAATGAGGTAACACCGTCAACGTAATTGGATAAATCAGCAGCCACCTTTATGAGATATGTTCCCTGAAGATTTGCACTCAGAGTGAGTGTATAGTCACCATCTGATAATTCTGCAATTATCACACTGATATTTGCCGGTTGGTCAATAATGCTGACTAGTGCCCCGTCTAGACCATTTGCATATTTATCTGCAAAGGAAACTTGGACATTAATCGAATCGTAAACTGGTAATGTTGCACTTGTAATGTTCACTGTTAGAGTTGTAGGAATTTCAGAACCACTTAGGGTGAAGGTTAGAATTTTCGTCGCATGATTTAGACGTTCTGCTGTAATCTCTATTGTGAATGTGTTTTTGTTTTCAGGGGTTAGTAGAATATCGTAGTATCCATTATAGAGATGTGAAAATGAGGTATTTGTTAATCCTGTGGACGGTGTGATGCTTGTAATTTGGATATTTGCATCATCAAGACCAGATCCAGTACTATTCGTATATCGGACAACTAGTCTATACTCATCGAGTATCTCTACTATTCCTGATGTACCATTGACACTCTGAAAGATGGTCCCTATTGGATTAACTGTTAGCGAAAATGATGCATAACTTATCTCGTAATTAGTTCGGTTTGCTGAGAACCTTAAGATATAGGTTCCAACCAATGAGGACTGAATTGAAATTGAATAGTTACCATTCGTTTCCTCTTGAATGTTTATGGAAACTTCTGTAGGTTGATCTATTACTGAGATTGTTGCCGAATCGAGCCCATTTGAATATACGTCTTCATAAGATGCTTGAACAAATAGCGTGTCTGTGAGACCCATACTTACCGATGAAACATTTAGCGTAAGTGAAGTCTGAACTGGGGTGACCGCTAAAACAAAGGTAGTTGTCTGTGTTTCATGATTGGTTTTATTGGCACGTATCGTAAAGGTATACGTTTCGACCTGTGTTGGAGTTAACTCAATAGAATAGTATCCATTTGTATCATCAACAAAAGTACCATAGGTCACTCCTGAGCTAGGTGACATTGAGGTTATCTGAACAGTAGCTCCTTCCATACCATGTCCAGTTGAATTCTCATAAAATACTGTGAAGTGGTAGCTCTGAAACACCTCTTGTATATCTGAGGTTCCATTCATACTAGTCAAGTCTGTATTTATTTTGACCACAATAAGAGTAAATGTTTCTTGAGTTGTTTCGTAGTAATCTTTCACTCCTGATAGGGTAACTGTATAGGTACCTGTTTGGAGAGTGGAAACGATCAGCGTATAGTTACCATCTCCATGATCATTTGTGGTTCCTTGATTTAATCCTCCTGATGGTCCCGAATAGCTCATCTGGATATTCGCACCACTAATTCCGGTTCCATTTTCAAAAGCATATGTCAAATCTATTGTTTCATCCATAAACACTTCAGTTTCAACTGGCTCGGAACCAACGTTAGTAAGTGTAAATACTGTTGGATATATTGACTCTATGATGAATTGGCAACTGACCGAATCATAGTATGGTTGTGAGGCATTTACTACCACTGTAAATTGACCGTTGGACTCGAGTGAGGTATCAAAGCTTCCCTCCCACCAATTTCTTAATAGATTTGGTTCGAAATTAACCGTACTTCCTGACCAATTGCCCTTGATTGTAGCTGCATCATTCATCAAATATTGACCATTATCTGCATCCAAAAATTGAATGAAGTTTGTCACAACTAACCCATGTTCTGTTTCAATTAGAGAATTGGCCGGGGTCAAAGTTGTTGCATGATACAACTCTAATAGTGCAATTCCATAAGCCACCTCGGTTCCATTATTCCAGATGTAATCATAGAACCATTGCCCAGCTGTTGTATTTATGCCACCTAAAGTCCATGAGCTTGTGTTCACTTTGTAATCTACCTCATTAGTAATAGAATCATCCGCCCATATTGTTCCATTTGGCATTATGAGTGAAACATTGACTGAATCATGCAGAAGGGGTTGATATGTGCCATGACTTATTTCTATGGTTGCTCTGGTTTCGTTTCCGCTTCTGAATGTTGAAGTATTTTCCCATTGTCCCAAAGAGTTGTCATATTTTTGAACTGTTGCATTTGCAGCATAATTAGGTGAATCAATTATAATCTCCCACCAACCTAATCTGCTGATTAATGATGTGGGAATAGCAATTTCTCCATTTGTAATTGTACACTGTGAAGTGACATCGTTTAGAAATGGGTCATATATTGTAGCATTCTCCCAATCTATTGGGTAATACAGAAATAGCTCTTGATCTTCATATGTGCTCGTAGAACCAAGATAGAAATAGAATTCGTTATCTGAGCTAGAACCAGGTTCTATAGAATATGTAACACCCGGTTTTGAGTTATCTGTTGTCCATGAGGAATTTGTAAATCTGTGATTCAGTAGTCTTGATTCGTAATCGTATGATATGCTTGCATTGGATGATACTGTGATGTTGACTGGTGAATCGGTCCAAAAATTGTCGGCATATATCGTAGCATTTCCAATTCCTGATGCTCCTTCTATACTTGTAGAATTGGTATTTGCTTCAAATTGGAGATTGACACTCTCCGGGGTTGGTGCTGTTTCTCCAATCAAATGTACATTATCTAGATGAACTGTGATATATGCTGCGTTATCCAATCCATCTGCAACTGAGTCATTATCAAGGTCTTCTGCTCCATTAAGATTCATTGTTTCATCGATTTCCAAGGCAATCTTGAAATCGAAATCACCAATTTCTGAAACTGTGAAGTCAATATCTCCTGTATTATACCATGTTCCCCTAGAAGTAAGTGTGGTCAGACTTTGATTCCATATAGCGGTATTATTTACATATGCTACTATTGAACAGTTACCAGAAAGTGAATCTCCACCTGGTTTTTCTAAGGGGCCCCGCAAATAGAAATAATCGAAGTTTAATGTGAAATTTTGGATTGTAGGAGTGTTTTGAATCGTTTGCATCCAATTTATCCAAGTTCCAGCAAAATGGTCATACTTTGTTCCTTGGTTCTTATATGCACCTTGATTTTCCAAAATCACATATACTGGATTGGTTGAGTCGTATGATGCTACTTGAGTCTGTGAAGGATCCGTATTGGAGCTGTAGGCATCCCATCCAAATGGATAATGACTCACAGAACCACTTGGATTGTAATTATAACCCGGTATGCCTTCATCAAAAGTCCCATTGTCTGCATAGAGCCGTTCAAGATTCCATAAGTTAATCTCTGCAAGACTTGCTTTCCAATTGTTATCCGTGTCGATTGGAAGCTCGAAGATTTCATTAAAGCCGGGTGCGGTAATCGTGCTGATAGTCCCTGTTGTGTAATAGCCTATAGTTTCCACTAATGCTGGTTCTAAAACTCCTGTCTTCAAACCACCCTCTGCTAAGAACCTCTCTGGGATGACCCCTTCTCTGTTTCCGCTGTCCGGCACAATCCTCTCTGAAAGTACCTTTTCCGTGAAATCATCTTGCTCGTCTTCCAATGTGGGATGTCCCACAAAGGCTGAAGCCACCAATAGAAACACCAAGGCAAGAACAGGGGTCATGCGAATTAATCGCATCCTGTTTCACCTCTTTTTACCTGATTGTGGCTATATTCTTTTGATAGCCACGATGCACACCAATGATAACAATAGGTATTTTCTAATATAATAGTTGTGAGAATATTTTACGCCTTTGAATGTGGCAAATCTGCTTCTTTTAGATGAGGTCTATACAATCAATAACAGAGGCTACCACCTTGAATGCTTCAGAACTAATCCAGTCTCCGTGGATATAGACTTTATTTCCAATAATGGAAACAAACTTGTCTTGATCGTCTGGATTTTTGTATATAGCAATTCCACCATCCTCTTCTCGTTTGACATAGATTTTGTAAGTCCCACCTGACTCGTTATTCTTGATAGATATCTCTTTCACTATTTCACGCTCAGACTATCGTATTCAGTACTAGCAGTCTTTCATTCTATATTAGATATTTCCTGTTGAACACACTTTTGTGTTAATTGATGGTTATTTTCTTCTTTTGGATGCTAATGCTATTGCCGCAGAAAATCCACCTATGATAGCTATCAGAATTATGAGTGTATAATTTGGCAAGTTTCCATTGTCTTTTATTGTCGCTTTGAATGCGGAGGTAGCTTCAGTGTAGAATGGTGCGGTACTGTCACCAGATAAAGCGTCTATTAAGAGGCTATCATTATTCTCTGGCTCGTTTAACTCAAAGATACTAAAACCTGAAATATTGTTCAGCCTCCCATATCGGATTTTATTCACTATCTCAGTAGCAACTTGTTCCTGTGTAATTGTTTCTTCTTGCCAGACACCAGAATACCATCCTAATCCCATGAATGTCTGTTCAACTACTTCTTCTGGAAATGTGTTCCAGATGTCTACTTCTCCCTTCCACCAATCTGTATCAAAACAGTATTCCATTGATATGTGATAGTCCAGCTGCTCATTTGCAATCCAATCTACAGGATCCTGTTGGACTCCAAAACAGGTTGGATATCCATCATGGTTGTAACCAGCTTTATTCCAGCGATTTACAGAATCTGTTTCATATTCATTGAACCAGTCTATATACCATTGTGGAAGTTGATCTTCAGATGCACGAATCTCTCCAGAAAGTGGCCAGCCTGCAGTTGTTAAGAATTTATCTGGAAATAAATTAGATATTTCCACTTTTGCCTGACCAATCAAATCACTTATCGCATTCATTTGAGTCGAGTTGACAGTTTCAAGTTCTTTTGAACGAATATAATCGAAATGAATCCCATCAAGTTTTGGATATGTGGTTAAAAGTTGCTTTACCCAGCTGATTTGTTGAATCTGTTCCGTTTCATTGGTGAAATCAGCTGCAACCCCCTTCAGACGATAGAGATTTGCAATCCATGCATGAACACTAAGACCATCAGCACTCAGCACATCAAGCATCACTGCGAAATCGTTTGGATCTGACCACCCTTTATTACCCCCGATGGGTGGTGCAATAAGGAATACTGTATTTAGATTTGCAGTACGAATTTTATTGATGGTATCATTTCGTATATTGTCAGAGTTAAATGCATAATCGTTGAGCCAGACTGCACGAGTTTCAATAGTTTGATTTGCAAAATTATGTTCTCCATTGGTTGGCATGAATGATATGCAAACTGTAATTAAACAAAAATAGACAAGTTGTTTCTTTGTAATTTGACAAATCATTCCTGTCCCTCAGCGAACAACTCTCTCTATTGTTTTTAAAAACAATGCTAGTTCTTCTGAGCCTTCAAATAGAAGAACTTCGATAGCATCAAGAGATTACTTTGTCTGGATCTTGATTAAGCAAGTCCTTTCCAAATTCGAATAACCTCTGCCCATAGAAAGGCACAACCCGAAATGCCTAGGACGAGGGCGAAAACATTGTGAGTACTATAGTCAAATCTGACAATTGCAACATAGATTACAAGAACTATGGTCAAGAATACCGCATAGAACAAAGTTCGGGGAACAATCTTCTCCTTCAGGAATAGGAAGTTATCCAAGAATCCTATGTCTGCTTTAGGATCTATCTGATATTCGCCATGAACATCCTTTACCACCAGCTTGTGGTCTTTGAGTTTATCAAGATGGTAAAGAGCTACACTGGGACTACTCAGGTCAAGATGACGAGCCAGCTCTCTGGGCCCTATGGGCCTCTTGATACTTAGTATGGTGACCAAGACCTTCCAAGTTGTTTCACCTAATTCAAAGACCAATGAAATATCCAATTCATCATCATCTTTGGTCATCTCTATCACCTTATCATTAGGTGTATTTCTTCAATGCATATGTTAGTATCCATGACACAGGAACCAGAATTGCAAGATATACACCTGGTAGTAGAATCAATGGTACATCTAACAAGTTCGCTACAATCAGAAATGACCCTGCCATAGCTAGAGGCCCAAGCATTGCTACCAAGTTAGGTATCCTTACCTGCCAAATATTGTCCTCTCTTAGTATATATAACATTGCCAGAAATGGAACCCAGAATAGAGCTATTACAATAACGCTTACAAAATTCTGTGGGAATCCAGTGGGAAATATCAAACTACCCTCATTCCATGACACTAATAGCAATAATGGTACAAAACCTAGATAATTGATTTCATACATGTCAATAAACGGACCACTTTGCATATTTACTATGAACCAAGGTACAAATATACTGCCTAGTGATAGCCAAAATGGGATAGATTTTACATTCTTTAGTTGTGAAATCCATTTTTGATTTTCTGTATTTTTCCATAACGTGATGATAGCTGCAAAAATCAGTGAAACCGCAACGGTGATGACTATGGTTTCTCCTGGTGAGAGTGCAAATCCCAAAAATTCGAAATATGCTAGGTCTATGTCCAGAATCAAGTCATTCGATCCTGAAATATCCTGCTGGATGTCAATATCTGTTTCTGAACTGATGAACATTATCTGATCCATTACATATATTCCCAGAATTAGTGAACCCATTATAGCTGGAATATAGAGGTAATCTATTTCGTGGACAGCTATACTCCAAAATCGGTAATATGAAAATGAAATCCAAGGCCCATCCTGAAACTTGTATTTGACAGTGGAGTTCTCATTAAATAATAGAACCGACATCTGTAGATGTGGAACTCTGGGATTAAGGTCTATTTGTAGCTTTAGAGTACCAATTGGAGCGTGTACTATGGTTTTCTTTCCACTCTCAACTAGAAATAGTATTGAACTCTCCTCCCAGAAGTCGAAGGAAACATGCCATCCTATAACGCCTTCATATTCGCCCTCTGGCAAATATATGGTTTCATTTCCCACTGGAATATAGATTCTAGAATAATTCTCCTTCATTGAATTGGTTAGACGTAGATAGGGCGTTGGTCCTAACTCTTTTGAATATGGATTTGAATACAGACTATTTCCATCTGATGCTTTCATGTCAATCGTCACAGGATACAAATCGATGTCATACTCTGCTGTGATTTGTACACTCTTGATAATGATGGATGAATAAAGGACAGAGTCCAATCTAATTCTGAAATCAGCTTGAACCATCCAGTCATCAGTGGCATTATTAATCATCCAGAGTGGAACATCCACCTGCATAGTATACATCTCTGGAGTACAAGTGGAATAATATACTGTATATCTGGTATGATTCGCAAAGGTGTTATTAAATGGCACCGAGAGAAGGTCTTTCCATCTTTCAATTCCAATGTACATGCTTAGGTTTGTGGTACCTTGTAAAACCTCAACATCAGCCTCAAAAGTAAGCTTTGTAATGTTGTGAAGAGGTATGTTCACATCAGTTGAGAATACCATCTCAGTATCTTCAAAATCTATTTTCAACCCAGTTTCTCTTTCAGTATACGAATATTGAGCAACACCTCCAATAGAGTATACCTCAAAATCCCATTTTCTATCACCTGGAAACGGAGTGGCGTTCAACAGCATGCCATCAAAGGGCATTTCCAAGTCCTCTAGGTATGATACCGCGTCCTGTTGATCATTTATCTGTTGCCCCTCTATTATTCTCGTCTGGGGAATGGTTGACATTGGTACAAATGCAATAATAGCTGAGCTAACGACAATTGCAAGAATTAATGCTGCCAATACACTTTGAATAAGTTCTCTCCTGAACCGTGTGTTCATTCTCTCTGGCGACCTATTTGTCATTTGAATCAAGTAAGAATTCTCTTGTAATTACTTCAATCTAAAGTTTAGAACGGATAGAACTTTCTGTTTCAAAGTGTAGAACGGTATAATCAACCGTTGAATTCTATATGACCTTCATATGAACAATATACTTCATAATCTTAGTTCATCTGATGAGGTTCAGTGTAAAGTTACTGCCTTTTCCATAGATTCGTCTTTGTCGAAAACCAGCTAGTTCAGCTATTTCCAGAATCTCCTTTGTTGTGAGGCTATCCGGGTCACCGGGTTGTTCAGTAATTGATAGTAATCCATTGTCCGTTAGAATTCGATTTATCTCTTTCAGACACATGAGCTTATCTGGAATCTCTCCAAGAACTGCGACTAAAAAGACAACATCAAATGTTTTATCCAAGAACGGCATTTTTTCTCCATTTGCTTGGATGAATCCTGTTCGGTTATTGCTTCCTAGTCTGCTTCTTACTTTCTCAAGCATTTCTTTTTGGATATCTGCCATAATGTGTTGACCGTTATCCACTCGATTTGAAATTTCTCTGCTGAAATATCCTGGACCTGGTCCTAGCTCTAGTATTCTAGAGTCTGACATGAGATTTAGTCTGTTTACTAGTTCACTTGGAGATAAGATGAACCTTCTAAATGGATTTAACAAACCAAATGAAAATTGATAGGGACAAACTCCTTTTCCAAAGAAGCTTCTCACTATCTTTTTCATTCTTGAGAATCTTGATTGTTTTTTCTTATCCATTAAGATATCCTCTCAATCATGTTTCCTCGTTCACAAGTCGTTCCTTCCCGAAGGTTATGATGACAATGATTGCTGTAATGAAGTTCCCCACAAGGCGAATCATGTCTAGAGGTGATTCCATTGTGAAAATTTCTCCTCCCAAGTTATTCACCAAATGATATAGCATTGCGGCAAACAAGGAACTATTGTTGTTGTTATACAACCAAGTGATCAAGATGCTTGTAGGAATAACTCCGATCATATACACCCAAAAACTCAGTGAACCAAGAATCAACTCATATTGATATGTTCCTGGCATAAGGAATAACGGAGTGTGCCAGATTGCCCAGATGAGTCCTAGTATTAGGCTTGAGGTGAGTGCGGAGAAATCTTCCTGTAGTTTGTCCAATGCAAAACCTCTCCAACCAGGCTCTTCAAAGATGACTGCTATCAGGTTGAACATCACAGAACCAAGAACGCCAATTGGAGCTGAGATATATACAATCATTGTGGAGATTGGTGACCAATTTGATAGAAATAGCCCACCAAGTATGATTGTGACAAATATTGGAATGAAGACCACTGCCAACATGATGAAGCCCCATCTAATTGACATACTTCGAAATTGAACCATTCTGGATAGAAGTTGCTTGATTCCTGTTTTTCCATCTTTAAACGCAATTAGTATAATTGATGCTGATAGTGGTCCTGTTCCACCGATAATGTAACATACCAATCCAATTGTGTTTGATAGTCCTCCTGTTGCGATTGCGGTAAACCAGAAGACCCAAGTAAATAGAATCGTCAACACGAAGAAGTACAGATATGTGGTTCGATTGGCATCCAAAGTTAGTGTCCTCTCGTGAAAAAAGTGAGATTATTCTGGTATTTAATATTCTAGGTAAAAAGAAAAATGAGAGGCTCGGAAGAGCCTACTGTGATTATTCCTCGTATCCGAAAGCTGCTTTGAGGTTTACTTTGTATCTGACAATTTTACCATCTTCAATATCACAGTTCATGCTGATGACATCGAGACCATGGATATTCCTTATGGATTTAGATGCAGTCTTTAATGCTGATTCGATTGCATCGTCAAAACTTTCTGTTGAAACGCCAACTAACTCAATAACTTTTGCTACTGTCACTATTATTTTCTTTCTAATCAATTAATAGCTCTTAACTCTTCTTTTTCAGTATTGGGGTCTATGATATGACTATTTGCGTAGAAAATAATTATGAGCTCCGTTTCCAAAATCGTCCATTTAAATTATGTGTCGAAATGGTTATTTGCTTCCATACTTATGCCAAAATAATCTAACAATTATAGAAAAACCGCATTGATTTTTCTTGTTGTAGCTGGTGCGAAATTTGAAATGGGAAAGCAATCCAGACTTTGGGAATTATAGGTCTGAAATTAGTGATTCAATCGTCGAGAAGCGCATTTTTGAAAATTTGATTTCTAGGGATCCCTATCTTGTACTGGAAAAAATTAAGACATCACCTGAACCGTGGTGGGGGATTAGTCACTTATCCAAGTCTAAAATTGCGGACGATGCACAAGCTCATGAAGTCATCAAAGGAACAGCTGAAACAATTGCAATCGGGATGTCTTCTTCTGATCTCTATTGGGAAATACTCCAAAAAATCAAGTACTACTCCTGGCTATTCGACAATGAATTCATCGTGAAAGTCATCTCTGAAAAGATTCGAACTTCTAATAGTCCGGTTCTACTACAACAAATACAACCCTATTTTGACAGATTGATTAAACATAACTCTGTGAGAAACGCATTGCTACACTATCTAGAAACAAGTGATTATCCTCAGGCTGTCTTTGAACTAGTTGAGAATCACCCATCTTTCTACACTGAACAAGACACAATATCCACAATTGAGTCAGTAATCAAAACCTCTGAATCTCCGTGGCATCTAATTAAGG
>WJMJ01000060.1 GCA_014728035.1 Promethearchaeota archaeon
CCATAACTGTATTCTTCTGTCATCGGAAATATTTCTTTGCTGGCCGCAAAATGCCTTATCATGCCAACCCACTTATCTATACTCATGCCTTGATTAAAACAATATCTCCACACCAAAAAATCGCATGTTTTTTGTGCCAAATCTTCATTAAAACAAACATGGTCTGGAAATTCATATGAAGTATAATATACCCCAGGAACTTGCCAAAAATAACCAGTAGCATATTGCGCAACAGGAACATTCCTTATGAGACAATCAACAACAAAAGTTGAATTATATGCTATAGCAAATTTGCATTTCTCCAAAACACTGTGATCACACCTTCCTATCGTGCAGCCATTTTCATTAGCATATTCTGTAAATCTTCGTTCCACATCTCCTTTGTTCCAGGGATGTAATTTTAAAAACAAATTCTTACCATATTTTTTGCACGCCATTTTAACAAAATCATAATAATCTTCTGTCGAACTTCCCCTATGTATTGATCTATCTGTTGGGTTTTGCAAAGGTAGCACAACACCATCCCATGAAACTTTATTGCTAACTTGTTTATATTTAGATTCTGGAAATTTACACCCAAATATTACATCTCTAGCTGGCCTTGGAGATTTATATTGGAGAATTGACTTGATACCAAAAGCAGAATTTAGAGAGCAGCTAGAATATAAACCAACAGTGTCTATGTGCATTGCATCCCAGAAAAATCCTGTCTCAATCACACCATATTTACATTTATGAACAGGATCGCCCCAGGCCAACACATAATCTGCGGGACCTCTTCCGGGAGTAATGTCTGGATATGTTCTGAGACTCTCCTTAGTTATTCTTCTAACAGCAGACAGATTACACATATATTCTGAGACGACTATTCTCATGTCTTCTCGACCTTAGCAAAAAATTTAGACCATTCTTCTTTGGCTTTTTTTATTCCCCAATTTGTATCAAGCCAATCTCTGGCGTTTTGTATCATAATCTTTCGTTCTTTTTCTTCAAAAGCAGCTCTTGTTGAGTAATAAACAAACTCTCTATCGCTTTTACACAGAAATCCTGTCTGCTTATGTTGTACTTGTTCTCTCCATCCACCTCTATCATCAACGATCAACAAACTCCCAGAAGACATCGCCTCAAACCCAATTCTAGGAAAATTTTCATATGTGTCGCAAGCTTGTATTATACACTCGGAGAATTTATATAGTTCTTGGGCGCTTATTTCTCCAGCTGGATGTCCTTTGATCCAATTTGGCAATTCACCAATTTTCTCAATCGCTCTATGATCAATCCCCAGTATCTTTCCTTCCTTAAGAACGGGAGCTGTCATTGTCTCATAAATCCACTTTTGATACGAAGAGAATTTGTCTGTGTCCGGCCTTGAAATTCTTCCAAATCTAAACTTATCTTTTGGTCTTTCTGGGACAAAAGGAAATTCGCCGGCATAAAAATATGGCTGTACTTTGGCCCAATTAAAATTGGTATTAATTCTTAATAGGTCTTGGTGTACCCTTTCTCTAGCATGATCTGTTTGATAAATAAACCAGTCTATAAACCCATTCTTGTGAGCTTCTTTCTCCTTGTCGAAGAGCCACGTCATACAGTTAACCCATATCACACACCTAGCATAATGTTTTATGGCTTCTATATTGGCAAGAAATTCGCCATTACAATAGGATATTACCACCATATCCTTACATTCATGCCACCCTCTTGGAGACAAATAGGTGCAACCACGCTTCTCCATCTCCATATTTTTTTGATTTTGGTCCAATGGAGCAACTGGTAATATATAAACCTTCAGACCCAATTCTTGCCATATCCGTATCTGGTGATCCAATTCTGTATCGGCACCACCTAAAAGGCTTGGGTGACCAATAATACATATCTCATTCATCTGTTTCCCAGAAAACGATTGTTTCTTGCATGAGGAACATGTACTCACAGTAATTGTGTCCGCGTCTCTGTAATTTATTATGTTGCCACACGACTCACATATTATCATTCTTCTTCAAATTCTTTCTGGATTCAAGAGGCTGACTATTCTTTAAACAACGCATACACATGCCGCCTAACTTGACATTATCTGTAACATTTCCACAGCGTGGACAGAGATCTCTCTTGTCCTTTTTCATATTAGTCAAATACGGTCAAACATAAATCATGAGACTCCTCGACCTATATTCAGAACCAATAGACATTTTGCTAGAGTCAAAAAACAGCACAATCATGCTGGATTTCGATGAGACATTGGCTCACGTGGCAGGAACCGTCGAAGAAAAAGGTTCCCATCTAACATTTCTGATGGAAGAACAAGCAGATGATCTGTCTGGGTTGGAGGCTGTCAGAGTACCATTCGACAGAGGTAGGTTTACTGAAGCTTACAACAATTACAAATACAAGCAGAACGTGTTGTTTACTGAACTTTCTACAAGAAAGGCCAAAGGGACCTCGATAATCTTGCTGAGACCACATCTGTGTAAATTTCTGACAACTATGCAGAGTTTGCCACCAGAAAAGGCTAGAAACATTGTTGTGTTTACTGGGAATATCGAGGGCGAGAAACTCATTGGCATGATGAATAAAGCCTGTGGCACCAAAATCCCACCACATCAAAAGTCGCAGATCTACCACCCAGATTCACTGGTACTAGACGATGACACCAACATGGCTTTTATCAAACTATTTTCTACCAAAGTTGAAATATCAAAACCGGGATCGAAACTGAATAGGTGGGTTAGAATACCGAAGTTTCTTGGCAATTTCAACGACAATGAATTGCTGGTTGCCGCTCAGAAAATCAATCGGATGCTTTAAAATATTGCTCCATTGTGTCATACACACCATCAAGATCAGACACAAACTTAGAATCATATCCATCGCTTAGTCTTGTCAATACAATATACTGATCATCATCTATTTTGGTAGTTATTGCAAAGACATAGAATGGGTCTTTTGATACATTAAACATTTCGGTCGCAACTTCTTCCACCAAATAATCTGGAAACTTCTCTTTTAGAAAGTCTATCATTCTTTTGCGTCCTTTATCCAATCCACCATCTCGTCTCTGTGCAGGACGAATTCCTCGTCGCTCTGCCTCAGAAGGTG
This sequence comes from Promethearchaeota archaeon, assembly GCA_014728035.1. GTDB lineage: Archaea > Asgardarchaeota > Thorarchaeia > Thorarchaeales > Thorarchaeaceae > SHMX01. The sequence continues at coordinate 3,097 of WJMJ01000060.1, forward strand.
TAGGGATTCTTCTAGATCAATATTCGATTTTCCCGCAACATTGAAGAAGTCTGCTTTGTCCTGTATCTTCTTGTCTTTTCTGCGAAGAGGGCTTTTGCTAGAGAGAAATTTCATTACCAACATCATTTCCGGGGTTATCTTCCCATATCTCATGACCATCCTATATATTGGGTTCCTGTCCGTCAAAACATCCACCAGTACATTGCCGGTCTTGTCTTTTATTCTGTTACCATCGTCATATGTATCCGGGTATGTCTTCGTGATGAGGTCTACGGTCTTGTCATAATCTCCTTCCTTCACCACCACATCAACGTCTTGTGTGGCCCTTGGCTCAGAAGTAATCCCACCAAGAGCATGTGCCCCAATAATGACATGCTTTATGTTGTTGGATGACAGCAAAGAAGAAATGTCCGACGAGCTTATGAACCGCCTGCCGATGGCCTTTGACTGGGATTCGGACAGGACATCAACCATAGATGCTTCCAGGACTTCGTCTAGGTCTTCGTTGAATTCGGCCATATCTGTCTCCTCCTACTTTTTTATAACATAATTATAAATTATTGCCCAGGGCAATATGCCCTGGGCAATGGGAATAATGAGATGGAATTCCAAGTAACAGCCGGACGTGGTGAAGGTGCCTGGAAGAATGGCTCCACGATATCCGGATTTATCCGAACCTTCAGTCTTGCGTGTCTTCAAACTTGAAAGCTCCGCGTTTATCGACAGGAGCAGGTCTTAATCTTAAACCTTCAGACTTAAATCTTTCAAGTTTGTACGTAAATGGATTTCAAGTCCACATAGACAGGTATCAATATAACCCTATTGATTGGGGTCTTCCACATTCCTCCTTTTTACGTTACCAAAATTCCTTCTCTAAATATCCAATTTTCTTCCGAACAACTGTCTTATCTTTTCCTTCTTTACTTCCTCCGGAGATGGCTTCTCCAACTCTTTCTTCATCTCCGGAGTCAATCGACACAGTTCCAACCACCCATTATCTGTCATTAACTCGACGTTGCCTTTAGAGTATCTAAACACCAAATCACCAGTTTGTGGATCATCTGGTCTTTGAAAGACATTCGAATACCAAGAGGAATCTTTGAAGTCACTCGATCAAATCCTCGGTGGCGTTGATTACCTCCAGACGAGAATCAATCTCTTCATATAGTTCTTGCCATTCACGCAATTTGTCATTTCTTTCGGCTTCATCATAAAGCTGAATAATATTCACCTTCTGGTCAGGGGCAAATCTCATCGTGTGGGATCTGTTCTCGGCCGCACTCGTGTCGAGAGCAGTATATACTCTCTGCATTATTCTGGCCAATTTGCGCTTGATAACAAGAAATTCTGAAAGAGAGTGAGTCCTTCCTTTGATTGTCGCACTGACTTGCAAATTAGTTTTCTCGATCTGGCCCTTCAATTTCAGATATTCATTGGCCAAATCTTCGGAAGATTGCACGAGTTTCTTGACTTCCTCTTTCTGTTTCGCTTCGGTCTCAAAAGCAGGTTTTTCCGTGCTCAGTACCGATGCATATTTTGTGATATCTTCACAGTTCTTGTTGATTCTCTTCTCAAGCACCTTCAACTTTTTCAGACCCTCAATAATCTTCATTTGTTCCTCCTGAGTTTGGTGTCCTTCGTCTATTCTTTTGTAACATAACCACTAATTATGTCAAAACTGGTTCATATTTCCCTCGAATCTCCTTCATTTTTCTTATATAATAGTATTTCACACCACGAAGTTTATGGCCCTCCGTGCCATGCCTATAATTACTACCCCTATGTTCATGATAATAATTCAAAAGAGCAGTAATTTCGGCAGCTCGGTCCCAGCACCTACGACCTTTGTTCTTGCGGTTTTCCACCTGCTTCCGTGACATATCCTTGATTTCTTCCTTGAGTTCTTCTTTGATCTTTAGAAATTCAGCCTTATCCATGGTACTCTCCTATCTAAAAAGTTAAAGGGAAGACAAAGGAAAGCCAAGGAGGTGGTCCTCTGGGCATATTCTAAGTCATGTCTAGACTCCCCACAATCTGTACTTAGATAATTTCTTCCTGTCAACAATTGGTTCTGTGGCCAGTGCCGTGGCCTGATTACCCATGTCTGGCTCCCTAAACATCACGGTACGGATCCCCTTTTGCTCAATATCAAATTGGGCCTTTAATAGGGATTCCTCATCTGGGATTTGACATACTACTGTGTAATGGATTTGGGATTTGGTGAGATCGTCTCTTACTAATACAAAGAAATATTTATTTACCTACGACATCATAAATCCTCCTCATTAAATTTGACAACATTAGTTCTCGTTAACATACTTGTTTATAGCACGATCAATAATTTCCATATCTCCAGTAGTATAATTATCATTGGATGGAAATGACTTACCATCAACAGCGAAATATCTATAAGAACCATCACACAAAATAAATCTACCACTAAACAAAACAAAAAATGGTTCGCAGGTTGGTATGGATGGTTCACAAACAAACCCCGATTGTATCCCAACCACACCAGCAACAAATGGATCAAACCCATTGGTAGAACGCCCAGGAACGAAACCCATTTTAATAGTTTCCATATGCATTATCATAGATATTGGATCGGCAAATTTTAAATTTATATTGATATATTCGCATGATAGTGATGGTTGTATTATAACATCAAGATTAATCCTATTGCTATCTATTACTGATGGTGTGTTGTTTGTTTCATCACATATTACTTTATAATTATGTATTGCTTGTTTTGATTGTAAATGACTCAAAAAACTGGACATGTTGTCCCCAACTATGTGTCTAGTGAAAAAATCATTGAACACAGGCCCTGCACTTTTTACTGCATTTATCATATATCGTTTTATGTGCGCAACAACGCGCCTCTTTTTAACTTCTTTCAACGCATTCATTGTGCGGTACCCCAGTTAATGGTGGGAGCATGGAGAATCGAACTCCACATGTTGGGGTTTAGAATCCCACAGCTCCGCCAAGAGTGCTCCCCATACACGACATCCCACCACGAATCATCAGCCCGAAGGGTCGGTCCATGTCACGTCGCCGGAAGAGTCCACCACCAGCGTCCCGGTTCCGATCGCGCAGTCGCTGTACACCAGCACGACCTCAAGCCCGGAAATGGCGTCGGCGATCTGGTGCCCCATGGGCGTCTATCTCCTGGGCCGGCGGCGCGCCCTTTGCATGAGTGGCGAGGCCAAACAAAAACGCGCCGGCAGGAGTGCGGCCCCGCACGGCGCGTCGTTTGTCTGGCCGATCCAGCCGGGTTGCGCAGCCCAAGCCGGTCGCCTGTTCAAGGGTTGTCAACTTTTATAATAGGGGATAGCAGTACCCATGCAAACACCGCCTGCAGTTTGTTCCGGTGGAATGGAAACTATCGTGTTTTCACCTGCTTTTTAGGCCAGCATTGCGGATCAGTCCAAATTACTTTTATTCATCGCCTTGTTATCCTTCTGGCATTTTGGACACCGGAACGACAACCGGCGATTCATGCGCTCGGTGCCCTCCGATCCCCCATGCTGGAAGCAGTAATACGGGTGCGGAAAGTCTGCCTTGCCGAAACAGGCTTTGAATGTGTCGATGATCCGATTCACAAACCACATGGCGGTTCCTCCGTGTTGCTGTTTGGATAACCAGTCAGTCCAGCGGACGTGCTACGCCCGCCGCTGACTTCTTTGTTCGCATCTTCCATCAGCGCCGCTGCAATGACGCGGCCAAGTCGCTCCTGTTCGGCGTGGCTGATGTGCGGGTAGCCGTGGACCTGGACCAGCGAGAATTTCCCGCCTTGCGGGTGACTCCCGCCGACGAAACACGTTCCCGCATCGTAGGAGATCGCCCAGCCGCCGGCAACAAGCCGGCGGAGCGAACCAGCGGATGCAGGCTGACCGCCTACACTCTGGCCGTTTTTGACGTTTTCGGGCTGTTCATTCATCGCCTGTGTCTCCTGTGTTCTCGGGCTGTTCACGGCGGCAGCTGATCCCGGTGTTATGCCATCCGAATCACGTCCAAGTCGTCGTCAGGCCCGAGGGCGTGTCGGCAGGCGCTTCACGTGTCGACACTCACTTTCGAAACAAAATCATCATTATATTCTAATGTGAAATTATTTATGCCATAATCCCATATCTTGGCATGCCCGTCGAAAAACACAATGCAAACGGAACGATATTGACCAATCGGTTCAAATATCACTTCTGACGAAATATCTATTGTCGAGTAATTATGTGCGATATCGATCTGGGAAGATATTCCCTTCGCAAATTCGTCAAGAAGTTCTGGGAAATTAAGAAAATTAAAATTAATAAAACTTACATCTATTTCCTTAACATATACCCCAGGATTTATATAATTCATATTCTGTCTCTCACCCACCTCAAAATCCCGTCATGGTCATCGAATCTTGCTTTATGGGCATCTATTCCGATCCCACTCACATAATTGTCTATAACACTATCCATAATTATTGCTTGGCCCAAATCTTCATATCTGCCGTTGCTTTTGTAATCACAACCCTGTCTATCCAATATTATGTTTAGTGACGGGTATTCCTCTTCGAAGTCGTTTGCTATCTTTTGAAGACAATCCCATCTTTTAAATCCGTACTTCATTGCATAACATATAGACAACACTAGAGGAGAATCAGTAACTATGTATCCATTGCTGTTCCTCAACACTAAATATTCTTTTCTTAATTGCTGAGTGAATAGATAGGCTTGATCAAATGAACATATTTCTCTCTTCTCATATGCCCATGATTTAACATACTCATCAACAAGTTCTATTTCATGACCTTCTGCTTTCATCTTACTAAAAATATTGGCAGCCACCGTGGATTTGCCACATCCGGGACCGCCAAATATATTAATTCTTCTTATGCCCATTATTTTTCATTTCTTCCGACACATCTACCATTTTATCGCCTCTTAGAATATATAGAGACCCAAGAGTTCTACCGAAACTACCTGTCTCCCCTGTCGTTTTAAGATAAACAGTTCCTTCTTCTAAGATATTGATTAAAAAGTTTTTGGCGTCTATTCCTTTATCTTTATTATCCCCTCTTGTCTCCCAAACGTCTAAATTATCGAAACGTATGCGCTTATCGAGAGTTATGTCTGTCCATACCTTGAATCTTAGATCAACTGTATCTCCATCAACTACTCTAACTACTTCTGATTTATAATATCTTGGTCCCTCTAAAGGCCTAATCACAGTCGGAAATGTGTCTGCTGCGTGGGAAGGTGGTTCTTGGATGAAGCAAGTTGCAACAATAACAGAAACGACAATGGCACCAGCAACATATGTATTTATTAAGATTTTGCGCATTTGTGTTTCTCCATATAAGAATCTATTGCGTGGGCAACTTTTCCAAAACAATCAGGTGTAGCGTATTCTACAAAAACATGGAGATGAGCATGAACCACCAACATGTGATCTAACAAAAAATAAACAGACACGACTGTATTCCAATCGTTATGTAAAATAAATCTTGTTATAAACCCTGATTTAGATGTACTAATACCCGGACATTTTACTAATCTTTTTATTTCTTTAGTGAATTCCTTAATTATTTCAGAAATTTCAGAATCACCATAATTGGCCTGTTTTGTGATATCTGTTACTAACATATGCGTTTCGTCAATCCAAGAGCAACACAAGCGTCAAAGACGAAAACAAGAGATGGGTCTTTGTCAAAATCAAACCATCCACCTAACTTGTTTATCTTCCCTCTTTTTATTATTCCACCATCACGCCAGTTCTTACACAATCTTTTGATTGTCCTTGTGTCTGTGTCTAGGCGTCTCGATAGTGATTTGATATCTATTTTGTTGTCATTATATATGTGCAAAAGGCATATGCAGGCCAGTAGAATGTCTTCTTCTACATCCAGATTACCGATATTTTCTATTATTTCATCGATGTCATTCATGGGCTAAAGGCAGGGCTATGTCCATATCAATATCGTAGTATATTTGCGATAAGATATCGACCGCCGCCTTTTCATTTTGTCTTGCCCATCTTTCTATGGTCAACGATGACAAAACGGGAATGTTCAATATCGGCCAAGCCAATCCACGCATCCACTTCATTTGCCTACGGTGTGTTAGTTCATGTATTATTATGCTTATTGCGACTTCGTTATTTGGTACTCCACTTACGGACTTCCAGCACAATTGTTTAACAATGTCTGGACTCAACATTATTCTGTTGCTAAAAAACTTTGTCGCACCCATAACCCCGTTATCTAAATTCATTCCTTTATCTTCACAAAATTGCAACCCATATAGGTCAGACACGAACTCCCATGGCAGATTTCTATTTGCCAAATTCGCGACACCAATTTCTATTTCAGTAATCTCTTTATGAGTCAATGACCTTATGTTTTCTTCTTTATAGAAATAAAAATATCCCATCAAACCCTCATTTCTTTAATTGATCCTTGAACCATTTAGAATATCTTTCTATGCGTTCTTGTTCTTTTTTGTCTTGTTTTTGTTTTCTATTCTTTCTTTGTTTGTGTTCTTGTTTCTCCAATTTTCTTTCCCTCACCAACAAAAGCCAATTTCCAAAAATCATATTCTGATATTGTAATGTTTGGTGCCCCAACATCAACACCGTATATTTTCTCCCAATCTCTTCCGGATTTCCAACGCAAATGTAATATCAAAATCGCCAACAAATGACGCATTTTAAACTTATTTGGCCCTTTGGCCAAATAGTACCCAAGAAATAATGAACCCACAATAAGAGATAAACTATACCCGACAACACCAATAACTATGTATATCATATATCTAATTCCCTAAGACCAGAACGACGTAATGTTTCTAAACTGTGCCTTGTCCTTCGTTCCATTCGTCTATCTAATTCTTGGTCCATAAATTCATATAAATAGTTCATTCTTGATTCAATAATCTCGAGCTTATTGGTTAATCTGTTCCATTCTTTCTTCATCATTTCATATTCGTCTTTTATCTCGTCATATCTCGTTGCTTTGTTGTGAAGCATCCTGTCATGTTCTATTCTTGACTTTCTAGACAATTCTTCATCTATCTTTCGTTTCTCCACATATTCTGGATCTATTTTCTCCATTAGTTCATCTTTGCGAATCTTGGTTAATCTCCTACACTCATCCACAAAACATGATCCACAAGTAGTTCCCAACCATTGTATTAGTGATTGAGCAACACACTCGGCAAAATATCTTTCTTGTAAAGTAAATCTTCCTTTTATGTCTTCTATATCACTAAATATGTAATCGAGAATTTTAATATGGGAACCATTGCAATAATAATCCCACATTTCAGCAAATGATCTCTCCTCTATCACCTGCATGGGCGGGGGCAAATATGTCTTGGCTTGTTCTACTAATTGTTCGTCGGATTTTATTCTATGTCTTTTAACTATATTAACAATGCTGTTTCCCCATCCATACGAATATTTGTTACTAAATGGAGACCCAGAACGCATCCACGGAACATCGTTCTTGGCATTCTGCATTTCAAAATCAAATGACAACTGCTCTTCGGGCATTAATTATCTACACTTAAATGATCATTAATAAGCTCTACTTTATATCCAGAAAATCTATCACGCGGTATTATGGTTTTTTGTGATTCCAATTTGGCAAATGGGATTAACCAACAACTAAATTCAATATCCATTAGAAAGAAATAATCAACTTCTTCCGAAGTGTATGGTACTCCTCTAGATGAAGTGCTATTATTTCTTCTCCTCACTAATTTGAAAATATAACCACCTTGTGGGGACTTACCATAGCTTGATTTCACCTGCACCTTTTTTAATCCATCACCAAAATCCACCATAAGATCAAAAGGCTCACATTCATCGGGAATCAAAAAATTATAACCAGATATCCGACACATAAACCTCAATTGATCTTGTGCAGCTTTGTGCAATTTTGTTCGATCAACAGTAAACTTTATAGAGAGTTCGGATTCATCTGGCTTTGTTTGATTGGTTCCTCGAGGCCTTCTAAGACCCAATTTGATGAGTCTCTTCCCAACCGTTGCTGGGTGTTTAATATTAAGAATTTTTGCGATTCTCCTCGCTCCAAATCCCTGATTAAATAATTTTTCTATTTCTTTATCCCATTTGCCAGCCATATCTTCCTCCTTTTTCTTACTTTTGAGGAAGACACCGCTGACCAATGGTCTATTGTGTGGTGCCGGAGGTGGGATTCGGACCCACACGCGGCTTACGCCGAGCACATTTTAAATGTGCTGCCTCCTGCCGATTGGGCTACTCCGGCAAATTTATATGTCTAAATTTCTGTCTATTTTTCCAAATGATGTCCTATGTTCATTATCTTCATCTTCCAAATATTCTTCAATTGATTCTTTCAAAGCTGCTTTTTGTCTTGGGTCGAGTTGTTCTATACTTTTACCGCTTACACGTAACAAAGCTCTTGCTATCTCCCTGTTCTTGAGTCTGAGTTTGTTATATAATTCAATCAATTCCTCAACTTCAACATAAGCGTCTTCTATGATACTAGAAGAACTAAAACTAGAAGAACTAAAACTAGAAGAACTAAAATTATAAGAACTATAAGAAGAATTATAGGAATAATCAATACCTATTGTACAAATTGCCGACGCAATAACAGGAGAACTCACAACTCTTCCTCCTCGATTTCAAGAGTTCCGTGCACTAGCGGATGCTCTTCTTTCTTAACCTTTCCGCTCTTTTTATCCACTTGCTCATTTTCCTGTGTTGCTTCTTGTCTAACTTCAGGCCGTAACATTTTTTCTGGTACTTGGGGTACGTCTTTACGTTCTTTATGTGTCTTGTCGCCGACCCCATTTTCTTTTATGTCTTCTTTCTTTTTAAGAGGACCAAAATCATGAATAGGCACATCAATCCTCCTGATGTTTATATCTTCAAATATAATTTATGAAGAGACTTCTTTTAATAATTATCATGCCAATCATTGTCTCTGGTTGCGCCCCCATCAAAAACATGATTAATGTTGTGTTAAGAGAAGATCCTGGATGGAACATGTCTGGTTATGTTATTAAAGACAAAACATCAAAAATCAAGATCGGCAGCATATCTGATGAAATAATATATACAGAAGAAGACAAGGAGAAAGAAGAATTCACAAAGCAAGAAGGTATGATAATAGGTACATTCTTCAAGAAGACTTTCTGATTGGAACAATGTCGAATTTATAACTAGCCCACAACCGGTTTTTCTTAAGTTGCTTTATTGCTCTATTGGCGTCGGACCGTCTGTGATATCGACCAACAGTCATATCGATGAAAGGCGACTTCAAAACATGCGCAATCGATCCTTTAGGTGGGCTCCCTCCAACAACCTTTACCTTCCACTTCTTTTTCTTCCTGTTTCTTCGGTGCTTAGAGACACCAGGAAGAATATATTGCCTTAGTTTATTTTTTGGTATTATATCCATGGTTTTTGGTGGGCGGTACAGGATTTGAACCTGTCTTATTCCACTTTGTAGGAGTGGTGCCATTGCCAGCTAGGCGAACCGCCCAAGAATATTTTTGCTTGTCTCTGCTCTACGATGTAATTAGATACTAATTTTTGTGCTCTATCGACATATCTGCATATTGTCTTAATTGGATCAAAATCAGGATTGGACACGTCATACGTCTCTGCAAGAATCGAAGTTGAATCTGGTAATTCGTCCATACACAATTCAATAGCACATCCCTTAAATATTACATATACAAGAATTGACGATCTGCTCAACTTAACATAAATATGGCTTCTGTGATAGTTTGTACGCGTCTCTAAATTGATTTTTGAGTCAATCTCGTTAAATATCCCAGAAAACAGCGCTTCGTCAACACAAATATCCTCTACCGTTCGGTGCATTGCACTTCCTTGTGTTACGATACTTTGCATTACATTAGGAATGTCATCAAAGGTAGCCCAATACGTTCAATTACACTACCTTGCATTTCGATACCTTTCATCACATTGTCTCTTCGTTCCGTTCCATTACTGGTTCATTCCATTCAGTTACATTATCTTTCTTTGCGGTACCATAGTGTTCTAATAGATCATTTACCTCCCTTTTGATATTATCAATAAACGCTTCATGCTCGCCCAATACGAATTGTAATTTTCTAATCATAACAATGTCATCAATGGATTTTTGGAATTTTTCCCTATAATCGGGCATTTCTAAATCAACAAATCCTTCAATGACATTGCGCCTATAATCAGCCATGCTTTTCAGTTTTATGGTGGCGTCTTGAACATCAACAATAACATCTATGTGCGCCTTCTTTGTTCTTGGTAAATATTTTGATGGCTTTGATGGATCCGATGATTCAATGATTGCATTGGAATGTCCAGAATAGCTCAGATCAAATATTACAGAATAAGGTAAATCAATGCATAAATCGTAAAGTATCTCCCACCCTATTTCGGCTTCGTTATCGATCATTTTTTGACATTCTGCACAAAACCTCTCATGTAAGGAAATTTCTTTTCTGCAAAACGCACATCTCCTGATGATCTTAGAAATACTAGGAATGATCTTAGAAATACCAAGATCTTTCACTTCACGTTTTTTCTCAAATAGACGACCGAGAATCATTCTGAATATGGCAAGAAAGCCTTCCATTCCTGATCCTGTACTATGCCTTATAGTGCTCTACGTTTAGCTTCATTGCCATACGATGTTAAATACATGGTGCCCTCGGAAGGATTCAAACCTTCACGCCTTTCGGCATAGGTTCTCCCAATGCTGGTGGCCGGAGAGGGGATCGAACCCTCACGCCTTTTGGCACTGCATTCTAAGTGCAGCTCGTCTGCCTAATTCCGACATCCGGCCCTCTTTTTGGACCAATATATCCTGGTCCGGGTTTTTCTATTCCAAGTTTCTTACACCATTTTCTCACAGCAACATCAGAAACACCAATTCCACCACGAGGGCTCTTGGTGGAGAGGATCAGAATCGAACTGATATCTCTGGCTTTTCAGGCCAGCGCCTTGACCGGCTTGGCTACCTCTCCGATTTTTTGAATTTCTGAAAATCTCTGACAAGTTCTTCCATTTCAAAGAAATCCTTGCCCATTATTGATATGATGTTGCTCTTGGAAGGTGATAACCCATATTCCACACATATTCTATGAGCAGCATTGAGTGCGTCTTGATAATATAATAATTTGCTGTATATTCCTGTTGTCGATTTTTTGCTTCTCATTCATCTTCGCCAGAAAACCTACTTTTTCTTTGTGTCCTTTCGCGAAGCATGTTCTCTACTAAACTTGATGTCACTATACCAACAGGTAGTGCAAGTGCGATTCTCATGACCTCGCCCTGCTCTCCCACGCGTCGAACAGATCGTCGAACGCAATCAATCCCTTCGCCAACAAGCGAAGGGCATTCCGAAATCCGTCCTCGGAAACGAAGGCGATGAACAAGCACAGGATCGGCCAAAGGACCGCGAGCACGATCCAGACAGGCCACGATATGATCGTGAACAGAAGGTCTCCGACAAACCGCTTAAACGTAGTCATGCGTCCCCCTCATTAGCATAATATACATATATTGGTAGAATAATAGACAATATAATGAGTATAATTCCTGCGATTTTTAATATCATACCCATTAATTATATACTTTCCTGTAAATAATGAGCAACCAAGTAAGCAGTGGGTGTGTATTTCTTGACAGGAATTCCGCTATGTCTGTATTCCTTAGTTGGCCATTGCTTCCAAATCCAAGAACTAGGTTCTCTTATGCCTATTGGTTGTATTTCGTCATGTTCTATTTCCTCACCGTCTGAGTACTTAGTATCGGGGGGGTATTCCACTTCTTGTTTTATTCCCCCTATATAGGCATAAAACGGGTTGGACTCACAAAGCCATTCTAGAGACCCACCTGGTTTCTTGCCATTCACCAAGCACCCCAACATTATTGAATTAAGATGTTGACGCATATATTTCTTACCAAACCACGGAATACGTAACAAATAACCATAAATATTACTATATCTTGCAAAGAATTCGGCCTTATCTTTTATATTAAAAGGGTTTGGTACATCCGCACCATTTTGTTTTGCAAACAACAATCCCGCTGGGCCAGCAAAACTCTGCGGCTTCTCTCTATAATATAATCCGCCAATTTTGGATTTCTTCCAATCAGGCTTGACCTGTATTGGTGCAAAATTTCTTGCGTCGGCACCAACACTGAGCAATGTCCTTAGATAAATTTCTGTTCTCTTTATTAATTCATTATCGCCAGCAATGTGGCACGCACCACACAACAGCCCAACCCAGGCCATGCCATCTATGAAATCATTATATCTGAATGGCAATTCGTTGCTATAACAATAATAGTCATTAAAGGCAGAAATAATGTCGTTTCTTGCGGTCTGTGCATCCATATTGATTCCTCCTACCTTATATTTGGTAGAGGAATATAATTATGGTGGGTCCACCGTGATTCGAACACGGATCTACGCATTAAAAGTGCGTTCGTCTACCATTGACTTATGGACCCAATCAATAATCAAAAATATTTTATGGAAATAAAAGATGTTGTCAATAATATGACGAAAGAAGAACAAGATCAATTTGCAGACCTAATTTATGAATGCAAAATCAGAGAACTAAATAACAAAATAGCCATTGAGAGAGCATACCATGCTCTAAAAAACACACCAGATCTCCCAAGTCATATTATTAATTTATTAGAACAATCGAAAGAAACACTGAGAAGTGTTGAGGATTTAAAGCTTGTCTTATGTGATTACTCATTTAACAAGTGGTGCAAAGACAACTAGACTATCTCCCTCTTTTACCCAGACCTCCCCTGCCGATAGTCCCACGATAAAACATCGAATTTGGACCAGATCTTGTAATTTTAATTTGTCTCGGTGCTGGATGTGGACCAATCCTGTTCTTTCTATGTGTCTGCCCAGCAGGGCCTGTGCCATATCCTATGAATCCAGGAGCTAAACCCATAATGTTTCCTCTGGTTATCCAATAACTATTTCATCCTATGTAGCAAGACCTCCTATCGGACATCCTGTCACGATCCCGCACTCCAGTTGTTTTTTATGTGATAAAAAATTAAAGATTGGCATATCAATAATACACAAAGTTGATTATGGGTTGATATTGGAAGAGATTGATAAATGCCAATTTTGGATCTTCAATTCCACAATCACACTTACCACCAAACATATTTATTGATTTAATCTTTTTTTGCCCACGACAAAACATGGGCGTTGTCAGCCTTATTCATATTCAAATCCTCCAAATTATTTTTGGCAGAAAGATTCGAATATTGGTTGGCCCACCAGGGTACGATCCCGGACCGCTCGCTCCAAAGGCGAGTGCGCTGCCAATTACGCTATGGGCCAATCTGATGTATCAACGGATGGACTCCAGTAAGAACCATAATCAGCACCTCCGGAATAGGCATAGAATAGTTGATTTTGCGTGATTCTTTTTGTTCTTTCAGGTTGACCATCTCATCGCCAACAATATTTCAATATCACCCTCTCCAAACCCATGCACATCAAACTCCCCCCAACACAATCTCCGTCTTTGTTTTGAAAATGGAGACGACCGCCAGGACTTGAACCCGGAACGAGGCCGCCAAAAGGCCTAGTGTTACCAATTACACCACGGAATATGTTATCCTATTTTCGTATGTTGACCAGACCCAGTTTGGTAACTATCCATTACTGTCTTGACGGTATTGACTAAATCTATTATGTTGAATGGTTTTCTTATTATATGATGACCGCCCCTATAATTTACCTCATTCTTGCCAGTAACAAAAATAATTGGCATTCCGGGCTTCTCATTCACTATTTGTTCAACCATTTCACTGCCAGTCATTTTTGGCATCATCTCATCGGTAATGACTAATTTTATTCTATCTTTATTCTCATTGAATATTTTCAAACCCTCTTGACCATCTTTTGCAGTTAAAGTACTGTGTTTCTTTGACAACATCTTGTTCATCAAATCAAGAATCTTTTCGTCATCGACGATGAGAATCGTATCTTTCATTTATATTCTCGCATTCGCCCAAGTTCCTCCAGATCTATCTCCAAGGCATCTGCTATCTTGGATGCCTTTGCTCTGATAGGTTCTGGAATTTTCTTATCAAAGGATACCTTTAACAAAGCTTCTTTTCCTTTAGAAATAAACCCAGCTGCTTCTTTCAGTTGTCTACGCACTACTTTCCTTTCATAAAACCAGAAACATACATTATATTTGACAATAGAATATGGCGGTAGGCGAGAGATTCGAACTCCCGGTACCTTTCGGTACTCTTGTTTTCAAGACAAGCGCCTTCGTCCACTCGGCCAGCCTACCGTTAATTATGGGTTCGCATCTATCTGTCACATAATACCTCATAATTTTCATTTAGATAGACCACTTCAGTACCATTCACATTAAATTCGTCCATCGCTGATTTAGCAGCATATTTTTCTGGTCCAGACAATTCTCCCCAACCATAGCGGCCACCATCGAAAATAATTCCTGTACAATTAACTCCCAGACCTCCCCTGTTTTTTATGAAATATAGAAGATATGCTGGGATCGCTTCTGGATTAGCGAGATCTACTATTTGATCATCAATCATCCCAATCATGTTTACCCTAATAATATAATTAGCTTTATATGACAAACGAATAGAGGCCATTTTGTTTGGAGGAAGCGGCGAGATTCGAACTCGCGGGACACCATTTGGTGACCTCTGGCTTAGCAAGCCAGCGCAATCAACCACTCTGCCACGCTTCCGTTATCCTATCCTGGTTCCGTCTGATAATATCAATGGTGTTAATTGATTTATGGATTCATTAATTTCTTTGGTCAATCTCCCATCAAGACAGTCTGGATTTGCATAGTTGATTGTCTTGCGAAAGAAAGGAGGCCCATATGATCTTTTATCGAAGATGTTATAAAGTTCTATTTTCACCATGTCGTTATGAACTCTTATTAAAGCTCTAACACATAGTTCATCATTCTTAAATTCCACAGTATTACCATATTCACCCGTAGCGTAATGTGCTATGACATCGAGAACAAATTCATCCCAATCCACATCACTCATAATATCTCCAATAATTTAAGCAACAATGAATTCTTAATTTACCTTCCGACATGTCTCTGCTGTCCATAAGCAAATAATCTATTCTTGGATCAATAGCATCCATGTCGACTCCAATAATTATATTCCATAATCAAACATAACATGGAGGGGCAAAACATGGCTATGGATAACTGTTTCAAGATCGACAACAATAAGATGTATATTCAATATGAGCCAATCAATGACCTTGACGAATTTGCCAGTACTTGCATGAAAATGCTCGCTGCGGCCAATGAAAAAGAAGTATATATAATCATGGACGAGTCAGTAAATAGCATAGCAAGCTCATACGTAGGAGTATTGATGAGTTGTGCAATGTTGTCCAATCAGATGGGTAGAAAATTGCACATCAAATGCAACAGTACGCTGAAAAGACTCATAGACATACTAGACGGCCATAAATTAATGAAATTTATAGATTAAATTGTCAAAGAGCTAAGAATGCCAATAATCGACAATGGCATCTTCTGGAATTTTCAATACTTCCAAAACAAATTTATGTAAATCAAAATTATCCATAATCGTATCACAATAAACTATATTGTCGCGTAAAACGACGTCCCATCTTTCTCCGTTGTCGCATGGACATCCAGTGTCCCATTTTATTGCATTAGCATGGGTAATATGATTTTGAAGATTGTTATATTGTTCAATCGTCAACGCTCTCCTGTCAATAGAGAACGAGCAACTAGAACTATTACTAACAAATCCCGATCTGATCTTCATTCCATGGATCCCATAAACCAACCATAAACAGTCTCAAAATCTCCTTCGTCACAAGATCCATACGATTTCTGTATCATATAGTGATCGTTCATGTCTTCTATCTTAAACATGCGATCGCCCTTATTTAACCCTCTATCATGTTCAATAGAAAAGCCAGAATTCAACAGAAGCTCAACAGCATTCTTTATCTTTGCAGCTTCCTCCCTTTCATTCATATTTCTATCCATTTTGTCCATGTTTCATGTGTCTTGACATCAATTCCAGTTAATACCATTATATTCCTGCTAGGAACATGTGGTTTTACTTTCAAGTGAATACCATATTTCTTTCCAACTTCAACAAGAGTGAGGCTATCCTTTTTGTTATTGCATGGCCTACAAGAAGCAACAACATTGGTCCATTCATGTTTTCCTCCTCTGCTCTGGGGAGTAACATGATCTACAGTACCAGTAGAATTAGATAATCTTTTTCCGCAATATGCACAAGCATAATTATCCCTGGCCAGGACATTACTTTTGTTGACAGCGACATTTCTGTATGGCACATGTATGTACTGAACCAAAACGATGGCCGTAGGTAGATAAAAAACACCCGATGAAGTCTTTATCTCATATTCTTCATCATGACCATAGGGCTTCCTGGCCTTTCCGGCCATCAATAATTTAACTGCCCTCTGCCAAGCAATGACCTTCAATACCTCTTCGCTGGCATTTAACAACAAAACCTTCACCACACTTCCTCCATAATATTCACCGGACCATTCCCTCTGTTTAATTCATATGTAACCAAATCAATTATTTCTTTTTCAATATCTACATTAAACATACCAATTATGTCTTGTCTGGCTTCTTCAACATCACAATAAGTTCTCCAATTTTCATCTGAACCATACGTGACATATATTTTCAAACAACTCTTACAGAAACAACCTATCCAACCATCTGGTTTTATTTCGGCAAAAAGCGTAGCTTCTTCGTTTTCGCAAACAGGGCAAATCATCATTTATACTCGATAGTCGAATAAAGACCCGATCTAGAAATCGACTCATTCGGATCGATATCTAACTCTGTTCCCGTAATCTCTGCTCTCCACAAACCAATCCAAGTAATAGTCTTCAAATAAAACTTCCAGTCAGAAGTTCTTAAATAACATATTCCATATGGTCGGGCACCCCGGTAACGCTCCGGGCAACTCCAGTTCCCAAAACTGGCGGGTTCTCTTGCTCCCTCGTGCCCGAGGATTTCTCTCCGAATATTGAATTCTCCAAAAACAGCAGTGGCTGGCGGGGTGGGGAACGATCCCACAACCTCCGGTTTAACAGACCGGCGCTTCTACCAAATTGAGCTACCCGCCAATATTGTCCAGGATCTTATTATCCATTTCTGTCAACACCAATTCTGTACTGGACTTCATGAAACAAATCTTTGTTTTTCAAGATCTCCAATATTTTTCTTTGATCCCCACCAAACCATTCGTCATTAACTCGACCATAATCAAGATCACCCATATCATTGCGCCAAAAAGCTTGGTCTCCCTCATTGTTTCCAATATTTACCACAAAATAATCATCGTCTCCATCTGGATCAAATTTTATAGAAACTTCCGGTTCTGAATTGACATTGGCAATAACTGTCAACCAATCTCCTCTAACTCCATAATCATGATAATTTTTATTAAGTAATGCTGTTGTTGATAATATATCACAATAACAATCATAACTACTTTTTGGCAGTAACTTCTTCAAAGCAGACCTGTCTTTTATCTTTCCAACTCCAATAATGAAGCTAGAAGAAGAACTATTGCTTACAAATCCTTGTCTGACTTTCATTTTATCATCTCTCCATTATGCTTCCAGACCTTTATGTATTCCACAATTTCTTCATCAATTTCTCTAGATATCATTTCAGACATGACATTTCTGGGAGGAATTGGGTCTTCAGGCACAAGACCGGTAATCTCCGATAATCTCCCCCTCATTGTCTCTTTGTCTGCATCATGTAGTGTTGCCTTAATGCTCTTTGTCTGATCCTCGTAAAATTCGTCCTCCTCGGGAAAGTATCTAAATATCTTTTCATTGCTTAACACATGGTCTTTAAAAACAATCATCACTTCAGCATCGGGTTCTGACAAATCTACTATCTCACCATCCACACATCCATGAATGCCCAAGATACTAATATCAGATAATTCATAAATATCTAGATTCTTGTTGGGGCCATTAAAACCCCAAACAGTCTTGACATATCTGCCTTCTTCCATTTCTTCCGCTCCATATATAAATGACCGATTGATCACAACTTCCAGCTCTCGCCTCGGTCAGGCTACCGTCTGTCAACTGGTGATCTCAGCGCGATTCTCGCCGGCAATGCATCGAATCGCTATCCGTCTATTCTTGCCGTCGGAAAAATGGTCCGCCAGGCTGGGCTTGAACCAGCGACCTCAAGTTTATAAGACTTGCGCTCTCACCAACTGAGCTACTGGCGGTTCTGTTTCTCCTTTATTTTGGCCAATTCTTTCTTCAATTCAGCAATATCTTTTCTAATCAATTCCAGTTTTTCATCTACTCTCGGTTCATAGCCATATTTCCATTCGGTAAATGTTTTTGTAACGAACGAATAATAAGTTACCCCAACCATCACAACAACAGCCATTAGAAAACATAAAACCGTCACAATAATGCGATCATTCTTTTCCTTCTTCATTGATTAAACCTATTTCTTCTGCAATTGCCGCACAATGTTTTAATCCAACTTCCGGCAGGGGTTTCATTAGTTACGTCATCCCTTGTGCCACAAATCTCACAAACTTTTGACGATTCTTCCTCAGCACGAGAAATAATGTCGTCGATCTTTTCTTCCTCAATCGGATCGACATCAACCAATCCCGTAAGACTAGCCAATCTTCCTTTAATGAAATCTCTGTCTTTGGGCTCAATCTCTTCCAATTTTTCGTTCAAAAAAATGTCAGTATTAGGAACATAGAACAATACCTGACCATCTGCGGCTGGAATTGAATTATCTACGAAAGTTATCATTGGCTCCGAATCAGGACATTCCTTGCCAACAATGGAACCGTCTTTAAGACCACACATCCAATCTCCGCCCTCATATATTTCTATTCTGAAAAGGTGATGGTGACCCAGATATATTCTAAGAACTCCAAATTTCTCCTTAACTTGAATTACCTTGGCTCCTCTGTCTTTAATCTTTTCAAATACGTCTTCGATAATGCCTTTCCAACCTTCGCCACAGCAAAAGGAAATAAGATTTTCACTGAACAATTCTGGAAACTTTTCATGAAAATATCCAAACATTTATTTTGTTCCTTATGGAGCCACCCCCCGGCCACGATCCGGGAACCTCTGGTTTACAAAACCAGTGCTGCTGCCAATTGAGCTAGGGTGGCTATTTTTGATGTCCTCAAAAACCTCAGAAAAATCATCAATCCAATTTATGTCAGACAAAGAAAAACAATAATTCAAAGTGCAAGAATTCCTTCGCAAATGCTTCAAAATAATTAGATCCGAATGTTCATGTATTGTTACTATAGCATAAGCACTTGGTTCTTCACCAAATTTGATATAGTATCCACACAAAACCACCCCACATGTTACGGGTCTAACTTCGCATTCAGTCAATTCACTCAAAAAACAAGACACAAAGTCATTCTTCATTATCAAGCTCGCCCAATATGTCTTTCTCCCACGCCTCTATTTCTTGACGTTCAGTGCTTCTCAAATGGCGTCTCATCCAATCGACAAAATGCCTAAGGATTTTGATCGGTGTCTTGATCATCTCTAGCAAGGTTTGCATAATTTTCAATCCACAATTTTTCAATACATTTCCTAATCTTGTCGATATTTTTGTCATTGACGACAAATTCTTTATTCACACTCATGTTATTCGGTCTTGCTATCTTTATCTTGTTACCATCAAAGAACATCCACAAAACCAAAGATCCTGTCATGTAAATATCATAATTGGTATCAGTAATCTTGTCAACGACAATATCGTCAATGTCAAATAATTCCTTTATGAAAAGAACATCAGCGTGGTTCTGGCCATTCTGCCTCACATCCGCATCCTTCCAATGGCTTCTTGACATATTCATGGCTTCTCTTATCTGGGGATTTGAGCCATCTAAAGTATAAATCTGGACCCCATTCATTATCGTCTCGAGATTCCACCTCAGCATCGCCGAAAGCAACAGCAATAAGCATATCCCTAGTAGACATGGGAACAATGCACCAAGACATATAATCAGTGCTGCAATAAAATGATTCCCACAAATCTATTTGTCTCGTATCTTCATCATGTAATCCCATTTATTTCCTCATGGTGGGCCAAGTTGGGTTCGAACCAACGTAGGCTGTGCCAATAGATTTACAGTCTATCACCTTTGGCCTCTCGGTCATTGACCCATTTATTCAACCAAATTCAATTCCGCCTCAGACATTTGAGTTCTTAATTGTCTAGCGTGATTGCGCAATTCGAAATATTCTCCATAATGACCATCTTTGATTTTTTCTATGACTTGATCCAAAAATTTTATAATCTCGTCAAAAGAATCAAAAAGTTTTGCATTATTGGCTATTGATATCAAAAGTTCTCTGATCGTCTTGTCATTAGAATTTTCCCACGCATCACAAAAACTACAGGAACCAAAATGGTCAGTTATCAATACCAATTTTGGCTGCAGATCTGGATTCGGAGGCGCAAACAAAAAGACCAAAGCATCGGATCCTTGATAACTTCCCTCCGTATTTGACGCCAGTACCTGAGAATCGACAAATAAATTAGAAAGCTGCGCAACATGATCTCCGGAATTTCTGGGAGTCCATTCCCTATCAAGCATCACTTCCCAATTTATGAAATCAGCCATTCTCATAACCGAACACCCCGTGGTTCTTTGTTTTTGAATATTTCTTGTAATTTCACTTGCTTTTCACAACTCCATTCCATATTAGACACTATCTCTTTACATTTTTCTCTGGCATCGAAATCGTCAACACCAGACAGTGGTATTCTGATCGTAAGCATGTAATCTTTAGTACGAACCATTTTTCTTCTCCAAATTTGGACCGAACGAGATTCGAACTCATACCAGGAGTTTGCAGGACTCCTATGCTCCCATTACACTATCGGCCCATCTGGCGCGGCTACGGGGAGTCGAACCCCGACCTCAAGATAGACAATCTTGCGTCCTTGCCACTAGACCATAGCCGCAAATGGCACCGGGGGCGCGACTCGAACGCGCAATCTTCGCTTTAGAAGAGCGATGCCTTGATCCGTTTGGCTACCCCGGCTTATTTGATGGATTTATTTTTCTAATTCTGATTGACATTGGATCGCTCACGAGTCCAACCATTTGGCATATTATTTCCTCTTTCCAAGTCTTTCCAACATTTTTTCAATTCGAATCAAATCCTCAGGCATTTCATGGTCCAAATGTCTGATGGTCAGTCTCTTTAAGGCTTCATCTGGGCTCCTTAGCCCTTCTTTGTAACTCCACATGCAACAATAAGCGGCGCATGTAAAACTGCAAAACCAATGATTTTGATCTATTTTCTTACCACATTCAATACAACGATTCATTTTATTCTCTTTGGCACGCCGGGAAGGCATCGAACCCTCATCAAGAGATTTGGAATCTCCCATGTTACCATTACACCACCGGCGTATTTGGTGGTGCTACATGGAATTGAACCATGATCTCGTCCTTATCAGAGACGCGTGATAACCATTCTACCATAGCACCAACCTCAAACATCTGATGACTTTCTTGTTTTCTTGTAATCCTGACCTCTCTCAATTACCTCCTTTTCTTCCCTTCGTCTCGTTCCGACCAAAATAATTTCCCACCCATCGGTCCATTCCTTACTTTCCCGGTTCTGTAATTTTATAACCTTACCCCTAATTGCATATTTTTCAGGTATCCAACTGGTGAGTATTTCCTTTTTGTCTTCAAGGACTCTAACCATCAGGCATTGTTTATAATATATCATCATAAATACCTTCACCGTTGGCGTCCCCGACAGGGTTCGAACCTGCAATCTTCTGATAGAAAGTCAGATGGCTTAACCATTCGCCTACGGGGACATATTTGGTAGCGGGTAGTGGAATCGGACCACTCTTGGGTGCTTATGAGACACCCCAGACCACCAGGCCTAGCCACCCGCATCAAGTCTTTCTATTCTCAATCCTCCAAACTTTCCGGCCCATTTCTTCAAGTCGAAAAATAACTTGCCTTTAAATTTCCTCGCTATCGGAGCCGTGTCTTTTATGAAACCATTTCTGACAACAACCCAAATGGTGAATTTGTTACATGATAACCAATATTCTTCCATAATTCCTGGAGCGCCGTGCGGGTTCTGCCCCCGCTCCTACAGCTTGGAAGGCTGTCATGCAGCTATTAACACCTACGGCGCAACTCCGTTTTGTTGTTTCGGCTTCTGGTTTTAATGATTTTTGGAGAAGCCGAAACGATCCGTTAGCATATGCTTTCTGGATCTTGGCTTCCCCAATTGGTGGGATTAATCCCATAGAGGTAGGCCAAGATCGTCGGCAGGCAAAAGCCTGTCGCCATCCTTTTGTGTTGTCTAGATTTGGATAATGACAACATTTGAAAGCCTATCCCTCTACATCGGGGTTCGAATTATTTTTGCTTAAAATGCGTCTTGCGGACCTATTGTTTATAACACATCCACTAATTATATCGCCATCTCATTAACGAATATATAACCATCGATATTGGTACACCTATCCATATTGGACAGAATACCCAATACCATGGCCATACAATAGCGTTTAAAAGCCACAAAAACAGAAAAACAAGAAAACAACAGAAAGAGATAATAAGAATGATGTATGGAAAGATGACCGCAAATAATGAACCAAATATCGAATCAAATAATCCTTGCATCTGCATAATCTTTCCTTATCTCCTAGACACCAGAACTACTGGAACTGGAACTACTTGAACTACTAGAACTGGAACTACTGGAGCCCTCTGGGCTAAGCAACAAAACTAGATCTGTCTCAATATTTATCTCTGGGGAAAGCAAAAGAGACAATTCTGCGGCGACTGAACTGCTGGAACTTGAACTACTTGAAGAGCTAGACGAACTTGACGAGCTACTAGAGCTTGACGAAGAGGAACTAGAGGAACTAGAGGAACTAGAGGAACTAGAGGAACTAGAGG
>WJMJ01000061.1 GCA_014728035.1 Promethearchaeota archaeon
GGATGCTCTTTGATGTATTCTATTGGATCACCGAATATATCCTCCTCATCCTCGAATTCTGGAATTTCATCCTGTTCGAGGAAAATCCTATCTCCTACTTCTAGGAGATATTCTTGATCATCTAGGATTACTTTGGATTCCCTAGTTACGATCATAGGAATTTCCTCTCATGTAATAGTTTATGAACAAATCAACCATTTTGCTCGACACATATTTTGTCGCCCTTCTCAAGCATAAATCTCTTGCCATCGAGTTCGACCTCTACATCTTCTGATACCTGCAATAATTGCATGACTTCTTTGCTACCCTCGTCATCAAATTCTGCTTCTTGAGGATCTAATATAGATAACAATGTACTAAATTCCGATGCATGGACTTTTTCTTCATCTGCAATATCCTGCATAACCTTCTTTACACGATCATCTGTAGAAGCATCGGCAATTGCCTCATATAAATGAATCGCTTCATGTTCTGCGGCAATAGATTGCCGTATCGCCCGATATATTTCTCGTTGATTAAGGGGATGGTCAAATGATGTTATAACGGTGGGGTCAATGAATTGTGCCATTACACACCCTTTACTTCCCACAGTGATTTGACTCTATTCACTAGATAAGTGCGTATAGCATCGTAAGCCACTGAATATTCCTCATCATTGACATCAATTTCTGGATATAGAGTCTCGACGGCCATCATGCCTTCCATCATGTCTTCCACTGCAGGCATCTCTTCAACTATATCATCAGCCATCTCATTGAGTTCTTTTATTTGATTTTCATCAAACTTGACTTCACCCAATTTGAGGTTATAAGCTTCAGTCTGGACTGGGCATTTTTCACCAGCAGCTTTTCGCCTACCTATATTGGATTTGCTGCGACGATAGCTTCCCTTATATGGTCCAGTACCATCGCGTTTCTTTCTCTGCCCATGTCCTTCTATAACAACCTTATCACCCTTCTCAAGCAGATACTTTTTGCCATCCAATTCAATTTCTGTATCTTCTGAC
Source organism: Promethearchaeota archaeon (assembly GCA_014728035.1). Taxonomy (GTDB): domain Archaea; phylum Asgardarchaeota; class Thorarchaeia; order Thorarchaeales; family Thorarchaeaceae; genus SHMX01. The sequence goes on from WJMJ01000061.1 coordinate 1,007, forward strand.
ACCTGATATTGAGATGTCAGTTTGCCGAATCCTAATTTACCAACATCCAACTTTTTCTTACCAACTCCATATTTGATCTTCTTTTTCATCTTACCCTCGCTTATCCTCGGAAGTCGACCATAAGATTCTTCCATGTCGCCAAGAAATTCTGAGCCACGCTTTATAATATTCTTAAGATCATATTTAACATTTTTTAATGCTATTTCATCGCCCTTTTCTAATTCAATCAATATGTCTTGTGCTCTACGAGCCATAATATCTATTGTTGCTCGTGCCAATGCAAGATCTTTAACTTCTTTGTGCATTTCAAACACCACCTTTAGCAGCCATTGCTGCAGCTGCGCCCATCGTCATCAATTCCTGCGTCTTGTCAGGATCATTCTCATACACAATGACATATTTATAAAGGGGTTTTCCAGATGCTGCTCCAAATTCCGCTCTAACTGGGACCATGTCTGGTGGTGCTACCCTATTTGACGTCAATGCTCTTCTGATGATACTAATCAATTTATTTGCTGCTGATTGTGTCTTCAACAAGAACGGCGATTTAGCATATGTCACCAATGCATCATCTTTTATCTCATCAAAATCATGTGACACTTCATGTCCATCATCGTCCTGGGGCTTATCACCTTTATCCTTCTGGATCTTATCACCACGTTGTATTTCCCATATCCATTGCTTAAGCATTTCTCTCTGGTGCTGGGGGTCACTAACATCCTGGATATCATTTATCTTATCTTGAATCTCATCCTCAGACCACCCACCATACTTCTTTGCGAAACTTGCGATCGTTTTAAACGGAATCTGGCCTGATTGTCCGACAGCTGGCTGTTCCATTAATATTCTATCGCCAGATTCCAGCATTAGTTTATAATTATCAGCATAGATGGTTGTATCTTCTAAGATATCTACACCCATACCATCCACAAATATTTCTATAACGTCACAGCCTTCTCTTATCAATATCTCATTGGGACGATGTGTGTGGACCTCACACGTCTGAATAAGATCACAAAATGCATCAAATATGGTGGGGCATATCAATGACAATTTATCACCATTCTCATATAGATATGCTCCGCCACCAGTCTTAATGGTCACATCACGAGAGATTATCATTTTATGCCCTCAATGAACGATGAATTTCCTGGATAAGTTGAGCTTCAGCCTTACTCTTTGCCTCTGAACACAATTTGATTTGCTTCGATTCCATCACGCTCAATTGAGCTTCAGTGACTGATGGCTCTGCAACAACGTCCCATGTAACAAAACGAAAACCAGGCTGAACATCATATCCTTCATCCATGGTATCTTCTATTGTGACTGGGATCATATCACCCACACCTCTGGATGAGATGCCAATTCGCACATCGGCTTCTACCAATGCTTCAAGCATCTTTCCGCATGGCATTTCGGTAAGAACTTCCAATTCACCATATACTTTCTTTGACTCCATCCAAAGTTTGGTGACGATATGGCTCACTCTATCCAAATGTATCTTGGCATCTGAGCTATGGTCAAGTTCGCCTAATACCCTACGATGGTTTACAGATTCGGAAATAGCACCGAGGGCGTCATTAATAATGTCCATACTGTAACGACGTTTATTCTCATTAAAACAGTCAGCCTTCTGGAATACACCAGTAAGACGTAATCTTTTTACTTCCTGTCCCACCTTGTTTTCGACAACCACATGTTTGGAATCAAGGATGTCGAATACTTGCTCCTCTTTGAGAAGATGCATACCATTAGGAATTTCACCAGTCTTGGATACTTCACCCCAATTAACAGCTGTCGTGACCATAATAGTCCTCCACTTATTCTATTCTTACTTATATTTGTTTGAGGTAGTTACTTATTGGTGGGTATAATGCTGAGATTGCAAATAATTAATAATTTCATCCACGTCATCTGTTTTATGACCACCATGGGTCAACAAACATGGAATGAATTTATCATTCAATCCAAATTTATCCAATACAATACGTGATCCTTCGTTAGAATACGCATTAATCACGGCCAAAACAGATCCATCTAGTGCCACAATTTCCCCATATGTGGCGTCTTCTTTAAGCATTATTTTAATTAGCGCACAATCATCACAATTTTCTGAGATAAACAAATAATCTATCTTCGACGCTTGAAATCCTTGCATTTATTGCATTTCCTAGCAGTAGTGATATGGTGTATGGCACAAGAAAAAGCATCTGTCTCTTCTATTTTGCCACCACAACATGTCTCTTTTACCTTGCCCATCATTGATTTAGAATGAATACAATCCTTAGGTCTTTTCATATTAGGGAAGATGAAATCACGTATTATATCAACATATGTCAAGGCATCGCCTGGTACAATCAATTCAAGTTCATCAAGCGCATTGCTGACATCCTGACGTTTCTGCGCCATATCCTCACGTAATTTCTTACTATGAATCACAGACGTGCGCACTTCGTCTGGCATATCTGCTATTGACGTGCCCATTTTAATACCAAGTGGACATTCAAACGACCCATATTTCTTGTTCATTGTCTTAATGAATTTGTCATCATTACGACATAACTCACAATTCGCTCGTGATTTGCATATGTCTGTGTCGACAAAATTCATTTACTTCACCTCTCTCATAACAACATCCGGGTTGCGTACAGCATAACGATTCATTCGTGTATTGCCAGAAACCTTTATATTGCTTATGTTGCCATCATTTACGTCATCAATTTTGGCATTACCACAGTCACCCCACAACTCCATAATAAGATGGCCATCAGTAGTATAGCGTTTAATATGCGGCTTTACCATATACACCATACCAGAATCAACTGATGGATAACGCATAGAATCTGCCATAACCTCGGCAATGCATTCACCTCTACGAAATATTGGCATCCTAACCTTTTCCATGATGCTATCTGGAACATCATTAGATGGTACCCATTCTTTGTGATTATTATCAGAATCTTTTAACTTCTTAATATCATCTATGATATCATCCATCTCATCATATTTGCGATCCCATTCATCTTGTTGTTTTGTATGCCACCAAAATCCAGTTACACATCCGGCCAGTGCACAACACAACAAGAATATTGATTTATACGTTATAATCTCTTTAAATTTCATCGTTCTCCAATCTAATCATCCATTCAGGAAGTTCTTTACATTGAAATCCGGCAGCACCCGCATGACCACCGCCACCCATATCTGATGCCAATTGACCAAGATGTACATCTAAATCATCACGAGCTTTATACAAGCTCACAGTGTATTGATTACCATCAAAATAAAATGTTACCCAAACATCATATCCCTTATTCTCGCAGCTTTTGAATGCAAATGAATTAATCAAACCACAATTCAACGCCTTACCACGCAAAACGACACTAGATCTAGATGTGGGCACATTAACATCAAAACCATGGTGTGATAATTTACTTTCCATTTGCTTTTGATCAAATGACCTAGCTGCACGACCCTGAATCATAAGCTGCCCCATTGCCTCTCTACTTCTATCGTCATTGGAAAGCAGCCTCATCCAATATTCACTGGTTGGGTTATATTCTATCCCCGTAGACTTTGCTGCCCATACGAAGTCTAATACTGTAGTGTCATTATTATGTGTCCATGTATCCCATTTGTCAACCAATGTAACTGCTAATGATGGTTTTCCATCAAAAAGAAAATCATGAGCCAACATAGATGCACTTGGCAAATCGTCAGATAAAGATCCCTTTGGCAATTCACCATCAAACAAATCAACCACCTTGTCTATATTAGTTTGATGGTGATCAATCCATATAATATTATCCTTATCCGTCACGCATAATAACGATTCAAAGTCATCACGCGATGGGGTAAAATCTACTAGATATATAATATCATCTTCATCCACATCATCAACTTGAATACCATCCTTATAGTCTACTGGCATACAGTCTACCTCTAAATCAGTATCTAATTCTCTCAACAATTTCAGAACAATCGCTGCACTACATGATCCATCCAAATCACAATGATAAAATATATGATTTTTCATTTTAATTCTCCCATTGGAATAATTTCGGTAACCCCAAGATCGGGTATAAAAGAGTATGCAACAGCAACCACTTTCCCATTAGATACATTGATAACGGGTGAGCCACTCATACCTGGCTCTATTAATGCACTTGTGGCAATTCTAGTTAATATCTTACCACGTTTAATTTGATATCTTGCAACACCATTGTCTACCGCATATCCAATTATTACAATATCCATGCCCCTACGAATATAATTATCAACTGGTATTCGTGACAATTCAAACGGAATGTGGTCTACACATATAGATGCTGCATCATATCCAAATTTATTATAATTTCTGATATGTATAGCATAATTATTTATAAATAAATTGTTTAATGTATCACTAGGTAAAACATGTCGTGCAGTAATGATGGTATTATTGTTGGTTGCAAATGCAGTGCCAATAATGTGGTCATTATGTCTTAATATTCCCACGGATTGCGGATTTATACAAACAGGTTGTTTATGCTGACCACATCCACACATAAACAACATAATTATACATACATATTTATTGAACATTATCAGCAAATTCCATCAGAACCACTATGATGAAATACTTGCCGCTCCATTTATATTGTGTATCACAGCTTCCACCACCCTGTCATGATTCATAACCATCAGCACCATCACTATGCATAAATATTGCCGCTTTCACTATTAATGTATGTCTAGAACCATGAAATGCTCACCGTTCCGGTTATGGGACCACAACCGCCAGTCCCAGACCAGTTGTCCGCACCGCTACCATCATATGTGCCTGTGTCACCACAACCAAGGCTCGCATCATTAGGATCCATATAAATGGTTGGCCCCGATCGCCCATCACCATAAATAATGGCAACCTGATCGCTGCCTGTATTGAGCTGTATGTATACATATACATCGCCAGTCAACTTTGTATAGACACATACCCCACCCCCTTCGCTATCAAACGAAAGCGTATGCGTGCCGTTGATAGCGTCCTTCACCCCACACCCATTGTCATCGGATATATTAAACGTCACAGTAACAAAATCATAAGCACAAGTTGAACAACCACCACCGGGGCCAGATGAACTAGAAGAGGAAATACCTGAAGATGCACTGCTTGTTGGTGCACCTGATGATACACTTGACACACTTGATACACTCGAAGTGCTTGATAATGATGATATGGATGAGGATGAGATAGCAGACTGACTACTTGAACTGATCGAACTAGGTGGTATACTAGACGATGTGCTAGATGGCGTTCCAGATGTACTAGAAGGCACGCCAGATGACGGTCCTGGTGGTGTGCTTGAAGACTGACTACTATTACTGCTAGAACTAGATGAACTGCTCGAACTGGACGAACTAGATGATGAACTACTCGAACTAGATGATGAGCTACTCGAACTGGATTGGCTACTAGATGATGAACTCACTGCTGACGAGCTAGATGGCGGAGGTGGCGGAGGTGGGGGTGCAGGCGGCAAATTAGCTGGTAATGGTGCATCAACAGACACATCAGGAGGGCATGCATCGCCAAGGTTGGGACATAAAAAGAAATCTTCCTGGCAGCACTGACCATCAGGTCTGGGTTCAATCAATATATCATATGTTGGTGTGGTCGTAGACCAAGACTGTTCATCATGGCTTGATTGCCATTCAAATTTCGACTGGTCATATCTGGCGTTGCTAGTACATTGTGAATTAGGTATCCATTGCGCCAATTCCAAATCTGGTGATTCTATTTCTTCATGCTCATATTCATAATTATATAGATCTTTGCATTCTTGCGAAGACACTTTGGTAGATAATATGCGAGAATTGTTAATATCAAAACGCCATGATGACCCACTACGCAATCCAGCAACACAATTGTTGGTAGAAATGGGAACTGATAACGTTATGATATCATCATTCAATTTCCTTAGGCTATACAAAGCAGAAGTGCTTTGTTGCAAATCATCAATTGATTCTTCCCTAATTTCTAGGAATTGAGATCCATCAATGCCAGCATCACCACCTGGACCTATTTGTCTAGTTTTATAAGTCCAGTTTCCACTGAGATCGCCTTCTATCTCAACATATCCATATAATTCACTATCAATAAACGATAATTGATATCCACTAACACCATACCCATCAGCTACCGATACCACATCAACAATTGATCCATCAACTGAAATATGAAGTTCTATTATTTTATTATCATCTTTAAATATTCTGAGAGATATATCAGTATCTATGGGTGTGTGTACAATTGAATCGATTTCTATTTCATTGTCAATTATAATAGCCGAATATGTGGATTCATTACTTGCCGGTATTCCATGGATACCATCATCACCAGATAGTCCTTTTAATCCGACAGGGCCTTGACATGCTACTCTTAAAAATTTTCTAATAACCGCTTGTCTATCTAATTCTATTCTCAAATTCTTATTGTTATTATTGTGCTCAATGCGGAATGAGATAGAATGGTCGTCAGAATAAAAATAATTAAAATATGCATTGCTGTTCGATATTTTTATGCTATTTAAATCATTAGTGTTTAAAGATTGTATAAAATCATATAATGCCGACGGCACCAAGCCATCATTGCTTTCATCAACATCCTGGTAAATATCAAGATATCCCAATTCTATCCACGCATCGTTCTCAGCATCATATCTATGGATAATACCATTATTATCCACAATATCTTGGCCATCAATTGGATTCTTGGGAAACATATTCATATTTTAATATCTTCTTCAATACATTTGATACAGATGAGGGCACCAATAATTGGTGCCCTCATCTTATGCTTTTGATGTGCCAATCAATTTTCTACTTCATCTTGCGGAAGGGACCCTTGCCAAACTTAGGCTTGGTTGATTTTGCAGGTGCTTTAACTGTAGTTGAGGACGGGTTTGACATTTTCTTCACAGACGGTTTCTGATTCTTAGAAGAGCCATCCGCCCATTTACGAGGTGCATCATCATTTTTATATGAAGACTTGGCAGGATCCATTACGTCATTGTCTTCTATAACTGCTTCCTCATCAGACGTTTTCGATTCTTCAACTTCTTCCTCGTCCTCTTCCATCTCGACTTCACCAACATCCATTTCTACTTCACCAATATCCATCCCTTCATCAGGTGATTCAATTGGTGGCATGGGCGGGACATGCTCTTCATCGTCCATGTTGGCAAATACTGCATCAATTGCAGACGAAAGATTATCCTCATCTGACACCACCACTGCGACTTCCTCATTCTTGGTGGACTTATCCTTGATTAAATCATATACACTAGCCCAGAATTCATTGTCGTCCTTATTGCTATTCACCGCAAACATTACCATGCCACGACCTTCTTCATTGGTATTATCAAAGAATTTTGCAACATCGTGCGGTGTAGTTTGATCTTCAAGAGACTTTTGAGTACTAAGATCCATACGCTCTCTAAGATCACCCTTTTCAACTTTATCAGGCCAATCACCCTCTTCCTTCATAAGTGACTTCTTGGTTGTTGTGGGCCTCGTTCTTTTGCGTGCATTAGTTGGTGATTTGCGCTGGGCTTCTGATACCGCATTGCCATCGCTTTCTTTATCCTCACAGTGCTCTCCATCTTCACATTCTTCTTCGCCATCTTCGCCATCTTCTGCATCGTCTGAATCAGATTCTGAATCATCACCTTCGTTCACCAATGCACCATATTGCTCAGCAATCTCAGCAATATTATCATCATATGAATATGGATCATCAGCACTCTCTTCAATACTGGGCATTAGAGTTCTAAACTGCTCCGCAAGAACGTCTTCATTGAGTGCCTCGCAGCGTGCGATATATCGATCAATGTCTTCTGCCACCTTACCAATACCATGCGTGGCAATGTAAACATTAATTGATTCACACCACGTTGAGAATTCTTCCTTCAAAGCATCCTTATCCATACTCTCAACTGGTGTCATTGGTTTGGATATATCTTCTGCAGCTGCTAATTCTTCCTCTTCCTCCTCTTCCTCTTCACCACCAAATTCCAAATCTAGATCACTATCTATCTCTTCCTCTTCACCTTCAGCGCCCTCAATTCCCTCATCACCAAGATCTTCACCACCGGTTTCCAGTTCCCCCAAATCAGGTTCGAGATCTAATCCCGGCTCGCCCAAATCGGGTATGCCGCCGCCACCGCCACCAAGATCTGGCTCCTCAATATCGCCAACTTCACCCATGCCTTCCTCGCCAGCACCGATTGCATCAAAATCAATTTCTGGTGTGGCCCCTGCTTGATCAAAACTTCCAAGATCAATGATGGAGCTATCTAGTGAGGCAAGTAACTCAGCTGCTTCAGACATGGCAGAATCATCGGCAGTGTCCTCATTGGCCAAACGAGCCATAAGCTCATCAACCTGTAACACTGATTCATCATCACCACCAACTTCGTTCTCCAAAGTATTGCGAATTACGGACAACGAATTTAGAAATGCCTTTCTCTGAACATCCCTATCTTCAGTCATCACGTCCTGTAGGAATTTCATATAATCATCTTCGAAGTTATTTGCGGTGCGAAGTTTGTCCACGCCCTCCAGGATAGGAGCACTACCGGCCATCTTGGCCGTCTTACCCCACGCTTCCAAGATATCATTCTTGTTGACACGCAAGTTACTACGGAATAATGTCAGAGCGGTGTGCTCACATAATACTGGATTATAATTGTTCTGTGTTGCCAAAGCATTGGAAACCAAATCTCTCATCTCATTTAGATTCAGCATGCAAAATTCCTGATATTCACCAAGAAATTTTGCAGATTCGGTCACAGCTTCCTTGAGCTTGTCTTGGGAGACCAGCCCAGCCACATTCTTGCAGAATTTCTGGAAAGAAGTTGATTGGTATGCAGATTCAGCGACCAACCGCATCTTCTTGGCGATGAGCCGTCTACGATCCATTTCAGTGATGGGCAGTTTAATTTCAGTGCCATCATGTAGGCTGGCGGATACAATATTACCATCCTTAACCTCGACCTTATCAGACAGGGCTTCAAGTATGGTGTTGATTATTTTGGCTTTATTATCTTCCGATACAACATCCTCAGCAATATTGATGCGACGTCGCATATTGTCCCTTGTTACCACATAGCCCTCATTAGTGGCTACTGTGGGACGGAAACGGCACATTTCCAGCTTCTTAAATGCAGATTCCGCTGACTTATCATTCTCTTCAGCTATTGCATCAATCAGATCACAGCATGCATTAGAGAAGACATGGCCCTTCTTCGACTCCTTGATCTGCACTTTGGAAATATCTGTGAGATGCACTTTGCCATTCTTTTTGGTGCGATCATGCTTGGCCATATAATATGACCCATTATCGACATCCTCAAATAACAAACTGTTGTTGTGCAAGGAGACTAGCCGATAATTCCGCCCAGCCCGTTCGCCCATCTTGCCAACCAGACCCTCAAACATAGTAATATTACTCTGGGCACCTTCATTGATGAACTTGATCACTTTACGTGCGTCTAATGTGACGGTTTTACTCATAGCCATCTCCTATATTGTCCACCGATAATTCAAATTATATTTGATTCGAACACAGGATAAAAGGACGATACTATTACTAATATTCATTCGGCATGCAAATATAAATTATGATAATACCAACAATCGGAATAACCAACCATGTAGAAATCATCATTTTGAATTCAATAAGATCAGGATCTGGGAACAGAGTAGAGATGATACCATTTAATTTATTTTCATCGGTGAAATACTTATTGGGATATTGTGGACTTAAAACTAGCGACTATGACATATATCAAATAATTGGGTGGGATATTGATAATATCACTGTGCAACCGGCAACCAGAGATACCACAGTATTAAGAAAGAACAGATTTGCTTTTATAAACAAGTCGCTCAATCTAGAAGAATCAAACATCGCCACACACATCAAAGAGTTATCACTACCCATGCCTAGTAGACAACTGTTTAAAGACAGTTATCTACAGTGAACATATAATATTTCTTACATTATTAATATGTGCCCTATATGCCAATCCTTCCACGATTGATATTGACATATCCTTGAATGATTCTATGGACACACCAGGCATGAGTGACTGCAATGCACCGCCCATAATTACAGTGTACATGCGCTCAATGTCATGCAGATCATCTAGATTGGCACCACGCTTCGAGATAGCTACCAGATGATCTTTTATGGATTTTAGATAACTTCGTATCTCTCTGCCAGCCGACCTATCTAGAGAATCTATCATTTCAAGTACAGTATGATCAGCATTGCGGGGTTTGGCATATAACATATTAAATGACTGCCATAGCGATCTTAATTGTTTATGTAGCACTGGTACTTTCTCTCTGGGATTTTCTTGTGATTTCTTTACATTATTATATATTACTGCAATGGATTGTGCATATTCATTTTTGACCCTATTGATTACATATTTCACCGTTTGTATGTATTTCTGCTCTTGTTTTTTAATATCAACATCAGTTATTTCCTGATGCGGAATATCTGCTGTCTCTGCCCCTGCCAGTTCCCTGTTTTTAAGTTTTTCACGTATTCTGTTTATAAGGTTATCTGCTTCCATCATAATTTGGAATTTTCGACTATCATCATTCAGCATTGACAATTTCATGATAAACCTCCGGCAATTTCAGATAACTCATTGGCATCCATAGTAGTCATTTTATTCATAACTAACGCCAATGCTTTTCTTTTCATATCTGGATCAGAAATGAGTTCATTTACAAATTCATCGTGTGGTGTAATTTTGGCGATGGTATCTGCAACCTTCTTGACATCATTTTCTTTGGCCAGTTTAGCAATCATGGCCTCACGTGCAGCTTCAGCTGGATCTTGTTCGGCAATCTTTTCTATGTCCTCCACATCTTTATCTTCTATATCACCTGTTTCCTGCTGTTCGGCAATAGCAGATGCAACCATGAATCTGTTATCACCAATTTGCAATAAATGCAATCCATGGTCTTCCAATATACCGATAGATTCACTTACATTGTCATTAAATGATACTGTTGCATCATCATTAGTTACCATGATGCCTTCTGGCAATACTTCATTCATCAACCCAATTGCATCCATTACCACTTCATTTGCTAGAATGCCGATTCTCATAAATCACCTTTCATGATATAGTCAATGTAAATCTGGGACTTACAATTGTTTGACCTTGAGGCATTACCAAAGTCACCTGATAATTATAAGTTCCAATAATAAATCTTGAAGTATCCAAGAAATATTTAATAACAAATGGATTTGATCTATAAGTTCCTTGTCTAAGCCCTATTTCCATAGATTCATTATCTACAATGGTTTCCTTATTTTGCGTTTCAATAGTTATAGTTGCTAATACATAGGGCAACATAGGTGCGACGAGATTGTAGTCATATGCATATAATGGTAGTGGCATCATACCAACTTCAAGATATCTCTTTTCTCCAGCCCTAAATTTCACGTCTAATGGTTCGAAACCAAGACGAGGCACAATAAGCCCATCATCAATGAACCAACCATCTGGATACACCCAGAACTTGTTGCACTGGCTCAACCATGTTGATTCATCAGTTATGTCTTGGCCACTACCAAGATCATCGGGAACAAAATACCACACATCAAAATAGGCATCTGGTGCTGCCCAATCAGATGGCACATCGAATTGCAATTCATAACAACCTGTACGATTTGGGTTGGCAATTGCAGGTAGAGGATAATCAGTGGACCCAGGATCTAGGAATGGTATCTCAGCAACTAAATTGGCTTCTTCAACTGCACGTCTATATATCCTAACCATTCTAATCGCATATGGATCTTGAGGTATGCCATTTCTATAAAAACATGCTGGTAGACATACTGTGCGACCCAGCCTCGCTGAGATCCTACCATTACATGGTTCTTCTGGTGCTTCCGTTCCCTGAAATGCATCTGTGAGTTCTGACTCTATACCCTGATCCGTAATAAATCCAAGCTTATACCATTTATCTGGATCACCTTCTGGATAATCAACATATGTTGAATCATTATTAATAGGAGCACTATATACCAGACTAAATGTCCCACATTGATCGTCAGCCTCATATACATTTACTCTAATATAATTACCTTCATCCGGCAACGTAAACGGAAGTCTAACAGCCATGTCGTTCCCCTAATTTGGTGCGCTCAATAATTTTCATATTAGCACGAGATATTGCTTCAAGCATCTCATCAACAATATCTTTGGCCCTCTGGCGTGCATTATTACTATGAAGTTCACCATGCTCAATCCAAACCATTTCCAAATGCCAGTATAATCTTTCCTTCATGCGCTTATCAATACACATAATCTTACCCCATAGTATATTTGCACTATGGGGTAAGATTATTTTTTGCTTGGCATGGTGGCAGGCAACTGGGGCGGGTCATTGGAATTAGATTTGGATTCTTTGTTCTCCCTCTCGCGTTGCTCATTCAGGAGATTAATCCACATCTGTCTGTCTTCACCGGTCAGAAGGTCTTGTTCGAATAGATTCAGATTACAATGATACTTAAGTTCGAACATTTGCTTGACTATATATTTATAGCTATTCTCTAACTCCTCCTCCGACCGTTCTACGAAAAAACGATTCTGTAACTGGAAGTGGAACCTTCATTTCTTGATCACATTCATCACACGTCACAGATACCGTAGTATCAATACCAGGTGATACTTCATCAAGAAAGTTTCTGATAGTTGAAGTGTCTGTCGAATGCATACGTGACACTAGTTGCCTAATTCTGGACTTATCAGTTTCACCCATTGCTTCAACTATAACAAGATTCAAGTTCTTCTCAACCAGGTCATTAATAGATTGAGTTGATTGAACCTTACGGAATTTCTTCGACAATGAACTCGGTTGCACATTTGTGGGATTAACCAGTTTATTCTGCACTTTTCGACCAGTCATAATATTCTTCATATCGTAGCGCCTGATCATTCTCACCTTGACTTTGAAATCTTTACCAAAGGTCTGACTCCAATACGGAAGTTTAACTTCGAATGGCTCCTCACCCCTAGAAGTTTGTGGCTTGGTGATTGTTCCAGCCAATGTGTTCAAATCAAACACACGCGACATTGTGTGTCCACATTCAGGATTACTACACTTCACCACAAATTCATATAGATTACCAAAAGTAATACCACGCAAGTAGAATAACAAATAGGTGCTATCGCCAACAAGCAAATTCATCGGATCAAAATCACTGTTGGGGTATCTTACGCACTTCTCAAATATTTTGTCTAAAGCCTCGCCCGTGCGTGCCATTCGCATGGTGCTAAGCACCTTTTCAGCAAAAATTCCCATTGGTCTTACCTGCACAACACCACCTGGGATTGCACCATCATAATATATGCCTTCACTTGGCAATACCGTAGATTCCCATGGCACAAGCTCATTTTCATCTTTTGATAAAATATAATCAATTACTTCCTTATCATCTTTATCGGCTACTTCTTTTGACAAGTCTATCTTGTGTTCGCTAAAATCGTCTAGACTATCTATACTGTCATCGTCTGCAGACTGATATTGTTCGACATCTCCATTCATAATTTCTTCATTTTTCACGA
>WJMJ01000062.1 GCA_014728035.1 Promethearchaeota archaeon
CCACCCGTGATAACGAGAAGGGCAAGCATAAAGGCCCACTCCTTCCTTCGTATCACCGAGTGTGGAACCGTCTTGACATACACTATCACCAGTACCAGTACAAAGCCGAACACTAGTACAGATATCAGAGTCCACAGGTCGAACATCTTATCCACTCCATCGTGCCTGCATGACAGGAATTCGCATGGCCACCATTGAGAGCTGAAGTCCTGTTAAAACTATCTGCAATCCAATTCGTGTTTCTCGGGCTAAGTAATTAAGGCTGATGCCTTTTCCGATATACGAATTCATTCGGCCGACACTTCTGAGGGCCGCAGAAGTTATAATGCTCATGGACATGACACCAGTAAAACCATATGCTCCACCTATCGGTCTCTGAGCTGGATCTACAGCCATCATGGAATCAAAGGCCATCTCAAAGACTACTTCACCAACTAGGTCAGAGTACTTCACAAGCCCATCAACCAAGCTCGACAGTAGATTGACTCCCAAATAATGAATCCTTTGAGTAGCACTTCGCTGTAGTACACGAGAGGTTGTATCGGTCCAAGACAGCAAACGATTCCTAACTCTCTGACCAAGATTCATGTATGACTTGGTATTCATATCAAATGTGTGGATATTACGTCCAATACTACGTATTTTTGACACAACGCCAGTTAGTCCCATACTGATCAGATCAGCTAGGAGTTCCTGTAGAAACAGATTCCAACCACGGTTGCTTGTTATCTGCCACAATGAGAAATTGCCCATAGTGCTATCAGAGAATACAGGACCATCACCAAACGTGTCTGTGTAGGTATTGATGATATCCATTCCACCTAGTAATAGGTGATCAAACATGGACCTTCCTGTAGTCGCACTGATTATCAATTCTGAACCCCAAAGTGCAGTTATCCCAGCAGTCACAGGAGCGAAACTCACCATGGTTGCTCCAAGAGTAATCATGGCTTTTCTCACCTCAACACTATCTGCTTCTTGTTGTTTCAAAATATCCAGATATCGACCTATGTAATCATGGTCGTATTCCATCCGTAATGCATAGGAATCATAATACAGGAGATTTCTAGCAATATCTACCAAAGAGGTCACATTATCGGGATTCTTTCTACATACCATGACATCCATTTGGGGAACTGTGTTCACCAGCTCCGCATTGGAATTCCAAATTGGTGTCCCATTATTCATCCAATTAGAATGGTACTTTGTGATGTCGATGGTGATAGTAGTGTTTGTAGGAGTTAGAACAAAGGTCTCATTGTAGAGCTGTCCAAAGAGTGCGAAACGTAGTTTCATAAAGAATTCATCAGGTGTATCAGGACCCCACTCGAAATTGAATGTGACCTGTTTTCCTCTGACTACCTGATGTCTTGCGTATTGACTCTCCCCAGTCCACCAATGAAGACCTGGCACATCAAGAATGTCCTTTGGTGTTTCGTCATCACCCCAAGATGAGGTCTCGTAGATAGTTGGACGTACTTGCAAGGTTTCATTCTGCACATTGAGAGATTGGACAAGGGGTTGTCGTTCTTCACCAACTTCTGTATAATTATACTGGCCATCACTAAACCAATCAGCCCCATCAATATCCAATACCCAATTCTCTTCAATGTAGGAAGAAAGTTCGCCATCTCCACAACGAGGATGAATCATAGAGTCAATATCCACTACAGGACCATATCCAAGACTATTTGCAAAATAATTGCTTCCTGCAACACCCATGTACAACGGCCCACCAACAATTGTAGCTAGAGATCCTCTTAGTGCTTGACCGTGAAGTTCATCAGCCCATCCTTCAGTATTCCAGACATCGATTCTATCCTCAACACTGTAATCAAGAGATACCTCAGACACGCACTCATCAAGTAGTGAGTGTCCCCACATGTTCATGTGGTTGTATCGCGATATAGTGTCAAGATAGGTCTGGCATAGAGTCGCATTTCTCCAGATGTGGTCCTGCGATATAACAGAGGATAGACCAAAACTAAGAACCCCTAGTCCTTGTCGATCAGCCTGAAATGTAATTGGGCTTGCAAAGCTAGATGGAGGGCCTTCGTTTATCGTTGCATAGTCCAGATATTTTCGATCTGCTTGTTTCAAATAAGATGTGTCAATCGACCAGATTGGCCTATACTCTCTATCGATATCTCCTAGTATCATCTGACCTGTTGATGTTGGTGCAGAGCCAGCAGAACTATGATGTACTGTTGATGTGATTCCGGGTATCCAGAAAGAGAAACCATCATCATGATCCAAATCTATGAGATATTGTCCATTTACGTTAAGCACTTGCCAATAGAACTTTGTAGCACAGTGACTAGACACATCGTAATCTGGAGTTGGATTGAATGATAGCCGATAGTTCCATGGGTTGATACCATCAGAAGACTTGAAGTCAACACGACTTAGAAGCGGATTGGTCGGTGATGTCATATGAAGATTGGTAGAGTCTGAAGCTTCTAAGGTAGGCGATGAGATGGGAATATTGTTACTTCCATCCCAACCTAGAATAGAAGCTGAGATATGATCATTCCAGACATCCTCCGAAGACTCAACATAATAATCGAACTCCTGTTGATGGTGTGGTAGAACTACACGTTCCATCGAAATATCTTGAAGAAGGCCACCATCAGGAGTTGGAAGAAGCATTGGAAATTCGACCCCTTGATGAGTTCGGACTGAAAATTCTTTGATAATGCTGATCCTCGATATAGAGAACATTTTGTTGTTATAATGGAAATCAGTAGAGCCAACCACATAATCTCGTTCACATACTGCGACGTTTATAGTCACATCAGTGATGAAGAAATCATATAGCATATCAAACCTACTAAGATCTATCTCAAATAGGACAGTCTTAGGGTCTCCAGTGTCAATGAGTGGAGAATGGATATACCATGTATAAGGTTCTACATCATTGATGAGCCTTGTTGAATTTGCACGAGTTGTATTGTAGACATAATATCCACCCATAGTTAGATAGATGCCTCCATAATGATTCTCAACCTCACCAGTGTAAGCTGGGTCAAAGGGTGGACATTCATCAGGGAATCTGCCTTCCACCCGAATCTTTGTGCTTCCAGGAGGAACAACAAACTTGTAGGCATCATCCGATGACTTATACGTATCCGTATTGTTATCAGCTGGGTCAGTAGAAACGGTCCACCACTCATATTCTAAACCTTGTTCATAATTATTAGTATCAACCGAACTCACAGTTACACTATGATACCTATCAGTGTGAGAGGGTAGGTCTATGTCATATGTGTAGGAATCAGCCCAGTACTCTGGATTCGAATAGCTTTGTGAAAACATTCCCTTGTATGGTATGTCCTTGGGTGTGAATTCCACTGTGGCATTGTCAGCATGATACCACGCACTGTCCATGTCAAGGTCTAGCACTCGTTCTGGACCATCAGGCCATATGGAGGCACTACCGTCCTTGTGAGTAGTGTAGTAGAAGGGAGCCCAGCCATCCGTTGTCATATATCCACTTGCTTCTAGGAAGCGTTCTGCAAGACTACCATCATACTCTCCCTGAAAGATTGTATCAGGAACAGCATCACAGCTGAATATCACCGAGCCAGCGGTCTCCATCAAGGGTGTAAAGGCACGACCATCACTGAAATAGCCCATCGATGCCACATCTCGAATCATATACTGCATGAGGTCAGTAGCATCCAATGTGACTTTCATGCCACCAATAGCATCCGTCTTCATCAGGATGTTGGTCTTGTCGAGCATTGCAGAGGGAGCTTCGTATAGACTGACAGAGCCACCCTCACGAATTCGCTCATAGTGGTCATAGTCATAATATACAGCCGTGTAACGTCCATGAGTTGGTAGATAGGTATTACAGTTCTCCACTGGTGAACCATCTTCATGCGTGAACTTGAACTTGAACCAGTTCTCTGATGCTCCACCATCCTGATAGAGGCGGAGATAGATCGTGTGAATTCCAGTACGAAGATAGGTCGATATTGTTGTCCCGGCCTCAGGCGTCATATCTATACCGTCTATCCAGACCTCAACATTGGTCATGGATGAGACTGTGAGGGAGAAGGTATACCAATCTGTCTGTGGGACCTCAAGCACAGTGAAATAGTGCTGGTACCACTTCTGACCCAGAGCCTCGGCATACTCACGAGGATAGCCACTGAGGTAGTTCGCATATGTAGGAGTCTCCTCATCATAATGCATGGCTCGATACCATCCATTCATAAACTCAAGCTGAGCTTCTGGTCGGTCATAGACTGTGAGGAGTTCAGGGTCGATGTCCATCACGGACCAGCTGAAGCCCTGATTCCTACAGGTCTCGATGGAGAACTGGGTTGCTCCAATCTCAAGGTCCCATCCACTAACGGAGACCATCTCATTCAGGTCATAGTGACTAAAGTCTTCTCGATAGATCAGCATAGTGTAGTTGTTTGCCCATATCTGTAGGTCATCTAAGAAGTAGCTGATATTTCCTGAGTTGCCACCAAGACTCTCGACGATGGCAATTTGGGTGATTCCGCCTAAACCATGGGGAGAAGAGAATTCTTCATGATATACCACAGATGAAGGTTCACCAGTGATATCCATCTGGCGATACCGCACCTCGTCACTAGCAAAATCAAGGTCCCAATGCACCCATTGGTTATGAGCTACGCTTGTGGTCCACTCAGAGAGAATGGTAATAGGCTCAGTTGCGCCACCATCTAGATCCCAGACATACTTACGAACACTGAAACGATACTGGTCACCATAGGCACGCGGGCTGTCAGTAACCCATAGATCTAACTCGCTATCATAGTGCCAATCCCATGTTATCCATGTTTCGAAGCTGCCAAATAGTCCAACCGCTTCATCTGTAGTATATTCATGGATGACCTCAAGAATCTGAGATGTTCCACTACTAAGGACAGTTGTCTCTTGTCCAACAGGATCACTGACGGGTTGGGGGAGATAATCATTCCACCATAGCGGAGCTGAATCATCAACCCCATTTTCAAAGTCCAACCATGTGTAGAACTGAATCGAACAATTGGGATTGTCGAGATTGACGGTCTTTTTGAGTCGAGACAAGTCAAAGTTATTATCGTAGATAAAGAGAGAGCCATCCATCAGGTCTCGTGGGCTAGCAATCCAACTGGTAATGAAGCCATCTTCATCAATACCATCCGTATCTCCAGAGGGAGCTAGTCGTGACCCTTTGCGGTCTACAGTCTGATACATTGTAACGGGAACTATTGAATCAGGTGATGTCATGTAAACATCATAAACTCCGGTTGTTACATTAAACTGATACAGGTCAGGTAACTCGCCCTCTGTGACATTCAGATGGAGAAACAGACTGACAATATCCAAGGATATAACAGTCTTGACGGTCTGATTCAGATAGATCGTATCTTGTGTGGAATTGCCAGCTAACGAGGAAACTGTGATGGAATAGGGAGAAACTGTGTCATTTGCCCAGTAGTAGGAAACAGTGATATTGCTATCACCACTGGCAGGATCTACCATCAATCGAAGGTCTCTCTGCTCATATATATCAAGACTGGTTGAGCCATCAACGTCAATTCCCTTCAAAGATTGTTTATGAGTAAGATACCCTGCAAAACAGGAGGAATTAGCTGAACTAGAGAAGACACTATCTTGTAGTAGGACATCACCATAGACTATCAGACCGTTATATGAGGTGAAACGGGAGATAGCCAAACCAGAACTATCAAAATATAATTCTGAACTATTCATATATTCATAATTCGTTGAGTCGGATTCTCGTGTTACTTTCCAAAGATAATCATCTTGTGCAATATCAAGTGTGTTGGTCAGATAGACATCATCAAGAGTCGCTCCAATGATAGCAGGTGAGAGGGAATTGTCATACATGATGAAGCTGATCTCTGTAATAGTTCGATTAGATATATCCCGGTCAAGGTTCTCCAGAGAGATGAACAGTTCATTGACTCCGTGATGAAGATCCTCTTGTAGTTCAAAGATCTCATCTCCATCTGAGGAGATTGCATAAGCCACGGACCCATTATCCAATACCATGCGAATTCTATACTCGTGTACAGCTTCAATAGTATATCCTGTATCCACATAGGGTTTGACCGATAGATGAAGATATGAGAAATCAGTCGCATTCAGAGTGGCATTGTCTACTAGAATAACAGATACATAGACTTTATTCTTATGAGTGAGAGCTCGTACAGAGTGTTTACCTTCTGTCAATGGTGCTAGGGGATAGGTAGATGCGGATGTTATTATATCACTCTCGCGCTCTACGGAATTCAGATACAATACAGGTGCCTGATTGATGGCAGCCCATAATCGCACACTCTCCATAGTGAGCTCGTCAGCATAGACGGTTGTCCAATTGATAAGGCCAGTTTCGGTAATGGTATACGTTCTGTTGATAGACCGACCCTCGACCCAACCACACATCATAAATTCGATTCTATGTCTGGTCTGGTCCAGGATGATCACCTCATCCAGAAGAACTTGAGTGGTGTTCTCACCTATCTCGAATTCAATGGCATCTGTAGCAACATGTAGATTCAGGTCATATTCTGTGGTCCAGACCTCAAGATTCGAGTGTGGATGATAGTGGACGGTCTCGGGAATACCGTTGATTAATGAACTGAACTTCGTATATACAGGCCCCTGGTCATAATACTCTGTGATACTAGCAAACATACTAAGAACTCCTGTTGTGGTCACATCAGTCGAGTTCTCACGAGTGGTCTGCAGGGTATTGACATCAAGGGACTGGAGGTTAAACAGGGTTAGACCAGAATATTTGCTTGTACCAAGTAGTTCAACATAGTCTGACCCAACATCAATCCTGCTCATTGGCCTATTGATAAGGGCAAATTCGGATATGGATAACCTTTGTCCTGGTGCATCCTGATATATCCCAATTGACGTGATGACTTGAAGATGGCCAGCAATCGCGCTAATATTAAGGACAATTCTATCCCAAGTAGGCCAAGATAATTGGTGAGATACTGTCTGAGATACGGATTCATTTGTGAGTCCTTTGATGTTCAGCCAAGTAGCACCAGAGGACACAGATAGATCTCCATTAATGACCAGTTCACTCATAGAACTTATTGGAAAGTCAAGATTGAGATATGACACATTGGTACACGAATTTGAGGTGGCAGAATATCCATATTTCGTAATTTCCAGCTCGGTCTGACCATCAACTTTTGGTAGGAGATACCCATTGCTACTGATACCACCAAAACCAAGAGTCATATGTTGAATGTGTATAGAGCCTGCTGCAACCCGAATGAACAGTCTGGTCAATGTATCAAATCTTGAAACGATATTGCTTAGAGCAATTGTATAGACTCTCCAATCAGATATCCCAGACGAAACCGAAGCATGAAGCATGTTTCGCGTGATATTCATTCCTTCATGTTCGAACATGACTTGTATCGAACTACTGTTCAACTGAATTGGTGAGTCGTATCGCCAGCGAATGATGAACCATTGGTCAGTTACAGATAGGTCCGCAAAGTTCCATTCTATTTCAAGACTAGCGGTGTAATCTGCTGTATCAAATACACCGTAGGATATCCAGTCATCACAAGATAGAGTGCAGTCAAGTGGTCCTACGGTTGCCTCTGAACTCCATGTCCAATCAAATGAATACACCTCAGACTCTGCTTCTAAGGTATCGTTCGTTCTATCGTTGTCTCCATCTCTGGCATATACTTTCCAAAGAACAGAACCTGCTACTGACTCATGGTTATAGATGATGCAGGTCCAACTAGCACCATCTTGTGTTCCTGCTCTACTGGTCCATTGACCGCCAATCTCAAACCAGAAGACCACTTCAGATAGAGGAGAATAGTCAGAGATAGTTATACTCAACAGAACATCACCGGATTCTGTACCTGTAATAGGACTCGGACTTGAAAAATCAGGAGATGCGGAATCATCATCAGATATGGTACCACCTATGAACTCTGATAACAGCAAAGTTGAATCTCCACTTCTATCACTGTCAGCATCAACAGTCCTGACCCTCCAGATCAGTGTTGAGCCAGTCGCCTCATGCCAGACTGATGGAGCAATGGAGAAGCCATAAGTGCAGCTAGTGTTGGTATAATATGATTCATACGAAGACCAACTTTCCCCATTATCCAGAGAATAAGCAAACTCCACAGAAGACAGACCACTACTATCAGTCACATACACAGCGAGTTCATAATCACTGTTCCAACCATCATTTTGCGAACCACTATCAGATGGAGATTGGACCAATGGAACATCTGAATCATCATCTAATACTACAACAATGAGGGGATTCACCTCACTACCCTGTTGTGATGTTAGAGTATCACCAGTTCTGTCGACATCTCCGTCGGTGACAACAATAAAGTAGTCAAGGGTCTGTCCAACATCATAAGATAGTTCAACAGTCCATATTCCGTTTCCGTTGCCACCAGGCCCATTCATTTGATAGGAGATAGGTGAACCTGTAACATCGTATAATGTTATGGAGGATATGCCACTAGAATCAGCAACATCGACAGATATGGTCAGTATACCATTATCCCATTGTGAACTGGCATCATAGACTGTTCCTGACGTATAATAACTGATAGCAGGTGCTGACGTGTCATCATCTGAAACCGAACCACCAATCTGTTCACTACTTGTCTGTGTGAGAGAGTCACCTGTTCTATCAGCATCACTATCGGTTGCTCGGACCTTCCACATAATACTACTATCAAGAGCAGATAACCATGTGGTCCTATCAATAGTGTAGGAATAGGTATTGCCATTTATGGAGGAGTAACTAGTCCAAGAGCTCCATGTAGTACCGTCATCTAGGGAATATATAAACTCAACAGAGGATATTCCACTAGCATCAGTCACATCCACCCATAAGAGATAACCATCAGATTTTGAATCGAGAATATTTCCATCATCACCAAGATTAGAGAGAGTAGGAACGGTTGTATCATCATCCGTTATCTGGCCACCAGTATAGTCAGAGCTTGTTGTCGTGAGGGAATCACTTGAACGATCTATATCGTTATCTGTCGTTCTGACTCTCCAGTAGATGGTGGAGTCAAGAGCGGTAAGCCAATCAGTTCGAGAGATGTAGTAGTGATAGGTGTCCGAACTGTTGGAATCGTAGGAATCCCAGGAGGTCCATGTTATTCCAGAGTCGAGAGAGTAGACGAACTCCACTGAGCTAATACCACTACTATCGGATATTGAGATCCAGATATGATATGAATCCAGTTTTGCGTCGGTCACCGAACCATCATCACCAGCACCTGAGAGAACAGGAGCTGAAGAATCATCATCTGTGACAGTTCCACCCGTTTGGGCAGTACTAGTCGTTTCTTCACTCTCAGTATCGATAGCCTTGAACCGATATTTGATAATGGAATCCAGCGCAGATAGCCATCCCCAAGTACCAGTTCTAGGTATCTCGTAAGAGAACAGATCCCCGGATTGAGAACTTGTTATGTCAAGCCATCCATTTGAAGAACTATACCATGTTGTTCCGCCATCAAGAGAATAGTCTGTGTAGACTGTATCAAGATTACTATCCGCATCGGTCACTTGGGCTTGTATGGTGTAGGTATCGCTCTTTTCATCGAGTACTGAACCGTCACTTGAAAATGAATCAATGACCGGAGCCTCATTAGACGAATAGATCTGGTCGGTTGTGATCTGGATATCGTTCGTGTAACAGTGAAAGCCTTGATTATAGTTGTACTTTCGAGCCCATCCAATTGCGATATAGGTTGCAATACGGGATTTCGCGGTTGCAGAGGGAGAGGAAACAAGAGTAGAACTGCCCTTATTTTCAATGGATGCAATGATTGCATCTTGAGTTGAGTCGTAATAAATCTCGAAATCACCAAGATAGTTACCATAAGCCGCATCTTGATATTGCTCAGATCCTCCACCTTCCGCATCGGAGTAACAGTAATAGACATTCAGCATTCTATAGGACGAATACCAAGGGTCATGAACATTCAGCATGAACATAATCTCCTTATTTTCATCAAGGATAGCCACCTTCATCATTATTCCTGCACTATCTTGAATTCGTTCAAGCTCAGCTGTGAAACAAAGCCCTCCATCGAGTGTACTCTGAGTACTTAGCTCTCTCATCCACATTGGTCCGTGAGAATACTGAGAAGATGAAGGAATTGAACCACATGCATAACGACCATTATTGATAGAGAGGGTAGAACTTTGAAGCTCACCCCAAAAGGTATCTCCATCCCAATTTGAGCTAGTGAGTAAGGTCCAACCGGATGTGGAGGTGCAAGCGTCAGAGTAGATTGAATATGTGGCACTCCGGGTCATCATGACCAGAGCTTCTAACGGATTAGCATCAGCACCATCAAGAATACCATCCGAGTCTGTATCGCTGTCTTGTGGGTCAGTATCAGCATTATACTCTCCGAGATTATCCAACCCATCTTTATCAGGGTCCTCCTTGTTATCCCTAGTTAAAGGATCAAGGGAGTTGTGATATTCCCAAGCATCGGGCATTTTGTCTTTATCTGAATCATCGCTTACTGGATTGGTTCTCAACGTGTAATACTCAAATCCATCAGTCAATAAGTCAAAGTCAGTGTCGTTATTCTTAGGGTCAGTTCCTATTTTTATTTCCAAATCATCCAAGAGACCGTCGTTATCAGAATCTATTCCTTCAGTACTGTATCGAGGTAAATCTAATGAAAGTGCTTGGTAACAGGGGGATACAGTATTCTGACTTTCAAAGGGAGAATCAGAAACTAATATGGGTTCTGAAAATACAATAGTACGAGTATCAGGAGCTGGATCACTAGGTATTGAACCATAAATAGAAACTTTCTCAATATTGAGCCAGAGTTCCTTTCCAATTGCACTGTCAGACCAATTGATAGAGAACCCAATAGCAGATATATTAGATGTTGAGAATTCATTCAATATATCTTGTAGAAATAGTGCCTTCTTTGTTGGTTCCGAGTTCTGTGGCAGTTTAGTAGAAAATTTTAGGCCATCCAGCAGGAAGAATACTTCAAGCCAGCAGTCCGCCTCAACACTTGACCGATATTCTACAACCATCGAGTTGATTCTTGTGATGTTATAGGATAGCGGATGTTGGGCACCAAAGGAGCCTATACTTGCATGGGTCCAAGCTGTTAGGGATATGGTTTCAGAGGGGGCAAGTGTGTTGATATATTGCTCATTATCATTTCCTATTCTTGTCCAAGACCCACTGACCTGTGATAAAGACACGCTATAGAATGTCAGATTATAAGCTTGACTTGGACTGTCTGTAAATTCAATTCGATAGAATTTCTTCCCTGCAAGGGCATCAATAACAGATAGGTCAATATCTAATCGATGAGTAGTACCGTCAGCAATGAAGCCATAGTCAATCCAGTCAGCATATACTATGACTCCATCCTCTCCATAAGCTGGATCTGAATTTACATTTATTCCTACAACTCGGAGTGACGGGCTATCATCACAATCGGTCATTGAGTAGACAATACTTAGTGTGTTATAGGTCTCAAGTGGAACGGGTTCAGGAAGTCTATAGATAGCACTCCACGAAGGTGTTGTTGATATAATAGAGGTGTATCCGTTTTCAGCCTCGGTAACGTCTCCACTCCATCCAGCTGTTGTGTCCTGAACGACAGTTGCTCCTTCAGTTGGAGATATCTCAAGATGGTCAACGGCCACATATCCACCGATATTGGAAACACCTACGAGTAGTTGTTTCACGTTTATAAAAGCATACTTGGAAAGGTCAATTGTGTACCATCCAGAATTAGAGGTTTCGAAAACATCAAGGACTGTATCGTTCTTCAAGACGAACGACAACCAGTAAGATGTAGCCCCATTATAAGAAACATCAAGTATCAGACAGCTATCAGGGAGAATGTAAAGATCTACATCTCTGGAGAAATTAGCTTTATTCTCACTGGCTACGAACTTCCCAGTATCGAAAATACTTTCTACACCACTTTGTTCAATATATCCAGAATCTATCGCATGCCATTCTGACACATCACCAAAACTCTCATGGAATTCATAATCGGTCTGGGAGATGTAGAGCAATTCTGGGTCTTTGACAATAAGTAGGTCATCAACCCATAGAGTAAATGGAGCATTTCCAGAGTATGATATGAAGATAGATACTTTTGATACCCAATCAACACCATGATCAGCAGAGAGATTGGCCCAAATCAGACCTGTCTTGTCACAGTCATCATCGTAGCTTTTGGTATAAGTATCGAAAGTGTATCCACCATTAGCCTGTTGATAGTAGACTCTGACTCCGACAAAAATACACTCAGAACTCTTGATATGATAAGGCATATGAAGAATAGGATACTTGGCGGTATCAATGGAAACGTCCAATGATATCTCAGTTTCACCAGAGATAGAAGTGCCATCCACAATCAGACAGCCGGAATTTATTCCCAAATCAATCTCAGGTTCTGCAGTCCATCCGTCAATACTCAGAAAGTTTTCAGAAAGATAGGGGAAATGTACTCTTTGTGGATCAATACGTTGGTAGTCATTTTCGAAGACTACAGCTCGTTCGCGAAGCCCAAACCAATCAAGACGAATCTTTGAGCCTGAAGTGGTCTTTTCTGCACCAATTCGAATCCTTTGAATATATGTTCCAGTAATTGAAAATGTCTGAACATATCTTCCAGATTTGTTGAATCTGAAGAACTCTGTGGAGGTATCTGATGTGACAAGGACATAGGCATCACATTTGACAAGCTCCACGACATCCATCAAGAGATATTTGACCATAGCTGAAGGGATAGAGAGGCAGTCATACTCCACCCACATCTCACTTCTGTTTTCGAGAGGCATAAGTGTAAGCACGTCACCATCTGATCCGTAGACCGCATAGACAGAATCGATTGAGTAAGGACGACTGAAATCAGTTGCAAAGTATTTATCTTCCACGTGTTCTTCTACTGGATCAATATCAAAGGTGGAAGTGTAACTTGGAACTGTGGTCGATTCCATATCTTCAAGAGAGAGTAGGGGCACATGGGTTCCATCTATCCTGTATTCACGAAGATGCTTCTGTACATCATACTCGAATGCAATCATAACTTCATTTTGGTATAATGAACTATCAGAGAGTCTTCTGACTTCACGGTTAAAATTGATAAACCCAGATTCTAGTACCTCATAGAAATCAGTGATAATAGCAAAAGTACTGAAGGCCTGCTGAATAACGAGTGTGCTATCATCCTGTTGTACGATTTCGAGTGAGATGGTCTCATACCATGATTTGTCAAGTGTGCAATATTCTGTTCCGTTGAACTCCACTCGGTAATATGGAGTTGCTTCATGTAGAACATCTGCCATCGAGCTGACTGAGAATCCAAGAACTTCTGTATTCCATGAAAGAGACAAATCCCAATAGGGTAGGTAGACAGATTGAGTTTCAACAGAGAATAATTCACAACTGTCAATCCGAGTATAATCATCAGCATAGATATAGATTGATGTCAGAATAGGATTTCTTTTCAAGCCTTGGCGAACAAGTAGTTTCTCAGCAAGTAAAGATATGTCAATCTCACATCGCAACCAGTCTGCGAATAAAGGAACATAACTTGCGCTTGAAGTAGAAATATTATACACATCTTCTTCAATGGCGATGGAAAATATGACTGTGGGGGTTGCATTTGCAACGAAGCTTAGTTTTAACCCATCACTGACCATTTGATATACAGGAATGGGCATCATAAGACAATCAGGACCAACTAGAGCTGCACGAGTTCCATGAAAGGCATTGTTGGTCCAATTATACCCACTACCAGTATCAAAGTCATTCAATAGTGTGTGTGAGTTACTATTTCGTGGTGATAGCGAAATAATGTCTCCAGTTCTCGCCTTGAAAGCGGTCACCAGCTCGACCAGTTGATCATAGGCAATCTCTCCATCACCCGCAAGATCAGCAATATGTAATTCTAGTTCGAAAATCTTGTCAATATCTCCACTCGGTAATGCATACATCTTAGTTGCGAGAAAAGGTAGATCAATAGTCAACTCTTGTATGGATAATGGGTACCAATTGGTTTCCACCCACATAGTAGATCCATCAGCTGCAGAATGTAACAGAGCTCGATACTGAAGTAGAAGACCTGACGAATTAGAATCGAATGTGCTAACTAGGATGGGAACTCCCCGAATGTCTATCTCGGTGCTGTTTGTGAATGTCACATAGTCATTTGAAGTATCATCGTGATTATTCATAGCAAATTCGAAACTGCAGATAATATCAGGGGTATCTGGGTATATGACTTGCATGTTAGCCATTCCAGTAACATTCCAATCCGAGGAGAAAATAGGAAGATAGGGAGTATGTGCCTCGCTTGTTAGAGCAAGAAGGCCACATGATTGTCCATATGATATAGCAGATGCGTCATGCAACTTGAAAGTCACAGGAACATTATGTGCAGAATTTGCTCGAACAAACACGACGAATGCATTTATCCCTTGGCTAAGAATTACAGGGATATCTGCATTAGTAGTAATGTTAGCTATCATATCTCCTCCATGATAGATCTCCATGAAAGTAATATCACCAGTCGATATATTGAGATAATGAAGCCCCTCTTGAGCATAGAACTCGCTATACGCAGCATAGTCCATTGTAACCCGTTCACCTTTGTCTTCTAAGAGGAAATGCGGACTGATATCTCCATGAGTGGAAACCGACCATTCATGCATCTTGACCTTGGTTCTTGAGAGTGCAATAGCATCTAGTTTCAAATGTGTGTTGTAAAGCATGTAACTATAGTTCTTGATTGCAATACGAACTCCAGTAAGAGAAAACTCAGGAAGGTCTATCTCATACCGAGTCCAGTCTGCTACTTGATAGAATCGAAATTCTCGCTTGGTTGTAAATCCTTCAGAGTGAGTTAGCTGAATCTCTATATCTGTGAATCCAGTGATATTTCTTTTTGCATAAAAGACGAGACCGGAAACGAGCTGCGAAGTGCCATAGTTGTATTCGATCCATCCAGGGGTGCCATCACCACCACACAGCACAACTGAATGAGAACTTCTGTATCCCTCCAATGAAAAGGCTGTTATGGAATGATTCCATGCACCATATGAATAGTATGGATTGGTATCAGATTCGAAATCACCATCTATTGCATCCATGTCATCATAGGAATACGTTCCAAAATAGTCCAACATGGATAGAATTCCAGTCATGGAGGCATCCTTGAGCTTCACTAGCCCCTTCACAGGACTTGGTGCTAACACATTCCAGTGGAGCAATCCACTGGTATCATTGAGTTCAGCTTTCATATTATGAATCTGAAGACCCCATAATGCATCACTATCACCAGTTTCAACTCGCATCATCAGAATGTGTACAGATGGAGAGAGAACAACTTGTGACCTTGAAGGAATTTCAGTACCATCCAACCAGAGAGTCACATTAGCAACTCCGCCGTTACAAATGGGAACAAATGAATATATTCCCTCAGCATCTACCGTGAACAAGCTTCTGAAGGTTCCAACTTTACTCGCATCATGAATGATATTCAAGAGGGAGAGATACGGCTCTACTGAATCGGGATAGGATTCCCATACCACAGTATGATAGAATATTGGAGTCTGTATATCGTTTCCAGCGTTATCGGTACAATAGAATGAGTATGAAAATACTGTGTTTTCCGGTAGAGCTGGAAGTGTCGATACCCATGTTGCTGTTTCAGAGTTGTAGGTCATTGTTAGGTTTCGAGCTTCTCCTTCAATGCTAAGCAGTGCCGTAACAGACTGTACTCCAGAAGAGGTGAATGGTTCAACAAATTTTGCTACAAGTGTACCGTTGAGATCAGGTTGTGCATCCATGACTCGTGTATACACAAGTTCTGGAGGTATTAAGTCACTAACAGAGGTCACGGTCCGTATTGAAGTACTATCTTCATTACCTGCATAGTCTGAGAAAATCGCGTAATATTGTATGGACGAACCGTAGAAGAGAGGAAGGTGAGCTACAAATAGCACATACGTCACACCATTTTCAATGTACTGGTTAAGCACACCCATTCTAACCGTCATCCATCCCAATCCGTAGGTATAATTAAGATAAGCTTGTTCAGGAAGAGAAGCATCAGAGGATTCACATAGAACCAGTTGTACAGTAGACGATTCGTTGTACAGTTCATCTCCAACGGGACCATCAAAGGAATGAACCTGTGGAGAAGTTAGATCTTCTATGCAAGCTGATACTGTAGCGGTTTGAGTAGACATTCTATCCTCGGGATTCGAGAAGTCATAATCATTATCAGTTACAGTAACATATGCACACAAAGGATATCCATATACGATGACGGATGCATCTATCGAGAACATGTACCGCCAGGATGTTGCATTGTATGAGTCATCGAGGACCATTGTGTCCGAATGAATACCTGTTTCATGCCAGTAGTAGACCGTTATTTCTAATACACCACTACAATCAGTAACATTAGCATATATGGTTGCATCTTCATCGCAGGTAGATGCTGAGATCCACACTTTGACTTCTGGACGGAGCACATCATCATCGTGTCCAGATATAATAGTCTCAATCGAGTCCCAAAGCCAATCAGATGTTACTGTTCCATCATTATCTCTGGTATAGACAGTAATAGTGTATTCACCTATTAGATTCGGAATTGCAACTTGGAATACTTGAGCATCTCCCGCAGAGCCATCAACAAGAACATCATCAGTGTAGTTTACACCGTCAAGCTCAACTATAACCTCACCAATACCACTCTCTTCATCAATTGCAGTCACATAGAGATACGATTGCCCTCCATCCATGACAGCACTATCGTCAATGTCAGTTATAGTCGGGGCTAAGAGGTCATCGTCACTAATAGTATAGCATGTTGAAGCACCAGAAGCACTCTGGTCAATAATTCCTCTATCACGGTCCAAATCGTAGATTGAGAACTCGACTACGATAGTTCTCCCTTCATCAGCATCATCAAAGTTATCCGAGTATATTTGGAAGAAGAATGATACTATGGTGGATGTGTTGTCAGGCCCCGTCCAGATATCAACAGGGTGAGCATAGGACTCGTTTATAAATCTCCAAGATGCAGATGATAGGTTTAGGTCAATTTTGTTCTCATCAGATGCAGTAATATAGCCAGAAATTGTTCCGTCGGAGGGGATAGTCGCATCACCTGGGACATCTAAAGTGGGACCATCTGTATTATCGTCATAGACAACTACATCCCACTCGGAATGAGTAGTACTTTCACAACTCGGAGTGTCATTATCATATGCAGTGATTGTGTAATCGAAGGCTTCCGTAACAGTAGGGTCATCAATGTAATGAAGTGGTAAATCGACCCAGTAGTGGCCTGAGCCCCCATTATGCATAATAAGAGTGTCATTAAGCCCAGAGATGACATACTCGTAGTGTAGTGACACATTAGCAATACCGGATTGTGAATCGTTCACAGTACAACTCACCCGAATCTGCCCTTGATTGTAGAGCCCACCTGGTTTGACATATGGACTGCTGTCCGTTGGGTCTGGGTCGCCAACTGGCCACACATCAAAAACCTGTGGATCTGTTGTGTCAGTGTCTTCGAGATAGAATGACCAATATGCACCATCATTATCCCAGGTATGGCCACCGTATTTGTCAGTAGTGAAGTAGAAGGAGATGGTGTTTTCTTCGTCAGCAACATCCAAGAACCCAGTAAAGGAATATGACGAATAATGATTGTACAATGAGTAATATGTACTACTTTGATTAGTAGCTTGAATGAAATCTCCTGAACCAACACGATACCATAGTGACAAGTCATTCGAACTATACATATAATCAATCTCAATATGAACCTGTTCGGAATCAGCATATTGGGAAGTTGCAAAGTCTGGATTAGGACTTGAAGCACGTAATTTAGGAGCACGGATGTAGAAACCAATATAGTCGCAATAGACATGCCAACTATCAGAGGAATACCACTTCACACGATAGTATACAGTTTCGTCATCATCATATCCAGCACCTGCTTGACGAGGTGACGTGGTATATGAGTTTGAGATTGGTACCCACCCATACATGAATGATGGTTCTGTAGACTGGTCCCAAAGATATTCCATAATACCAAAACTACCTGAAGCGATTCCCGAAACATCTGCATGAAGACTATGGTATCCGTAAGTAGGAATATCATCAGGATTTTCTTCAAGAATATTACCGTACGCATCAGTTCGTCTTGTCACAAGGGCAAGCTCAGTGTTTGATGCGGTGAATGTCACATTGTATTGAGTACCATAGGTAACACCAGTGAAGGTGTATATGTTGCCATCAACAGTATAGGATAATGTTGGATACACACTAGAGAAAGTCCATGAACTATGTTTGGTCACCTTAAATTCCCCATCACTTGTTGATTGATGATCACCATAATCTTGTAACGCAAAATTATATGGAAGAACCCATGTAGTGATATCGCTAACAGGGTTGGATGAGAAGGACGCTGACACTGAGAGCGAACTTTGTCTATAATATGTCTTGACTTGGTCTATAGATAGTGAGATGACCGAAGTCTGTGCAGTGATCCATACGTCACTTGCTTCGGCATGACTAACGGTCTGACCATTCGCAGTCAATTGTTGTACATTGGAACCACCCGAGTCGGTCCAATGTACTTCAATCTGGTAGTTGAACATGGTTGAACCAGTGATTACAGTATCAACTCTGACTTTTACAAAAAAGTCATTAGTATCACTCCCTCCAGTACTCCAATATCGTTTACCTGTCGAACCAGAGTAGTCACCGTATTTCCAATACGGTTTTGAATACACGTAGTCATCACCCTGAATCGATGATTTTTCTTCCGGATCAGTAATGTAGAAGCTGCTACCTTGGATAGATACCCAATACCACCCACTAGATAACGATGAAAATGTGAATGAGTACCACTCATGAGTAGAGGTCGAGGCATCAAAGGAACCGGAACGAAGAATCGAATTATAGTTTGGTGCCGTTTCAGTCCCACCATATATGAACCAGTGTATGTTATTACCCACAAAACCCGTCTGTTCTTCAGCTTTTACATATACCTGTACTTCAGATACAGATGAACCAGATGCAATATTGAATGATTGTGCATAACAATTTCCAGAATTCCAGCCGCAATCTTCATCCTGTGGAGTACCAGATGGATCATGAAGATTTTCAATCACACGATTGGTAATAGAAGACAGATCCCAATAGGTATAGTCATATTCGATAGCATTATGTATGCTGAGATGTTCACCATTGGTGAACGTGTCTGACGCCTGATAGCTTGCCCATCGATCTATTGAATGAGAGCCAATTGTTCCGGTATAAGGCTGGTCAATAGCATTGTTCAATCCCGTCATAGGAGGATAAGACATGAGAGTCATGATTCCATCCCATGAGTTCCAAGAGCCATCTGAATGGGAATCCCACTCAAATCTTGAGAGGAATGGTTCAATTATTCTGAGCCAATCGATTTGGCCCTCACCCTCAACCTCGCCAGCCTGAACTAGGATCTCTAACTCTGCAACATCCTCAAGGAATTCTACATCAGCAGTCACGATTGCCCAGATAATTGATTCTTCATCAAAAGAGTACGAAGTAGCGGTGGAATTGATAGCTGAGATGTTCATTTGTGAAGAGTAGCCAACTCGTTCTCTAAACTGGAATACACTATAGATTGTTGTATCTATCTTCGGATCCTGAACGTGCTGCAGTTTTGTTTCCTTGAACGAATCACAAGTGATGGTAAGAATGCCTTGCTGGCTTTGGGCAACAGAAGCTATCGTAGAATTGTTCGTGTGAACATATTCCCAATTTCTGATTCTGTAGATATGAAGTTCGTCAAGAAGGATTGACTTGTTCAACAAGACTGAGGACTGGGTTTCCTTAATGAGAAGTTCAATCGATGTGATGGACCAGTCGTGACGATTGGTAGATAGTAGTTGCTCGTAGATATTTCTGTTTTCCTCAACAGATTCTGAAGGGGTCATTGATAGAATATCAAGGGTCTCAGTTGTCAGTCCATCAGTCATCTCAAATCGTAGAGTCAGATGTAGATCTCCAACACCAGAGAGCTTGAAACGCATGAAGGGATACTCCTCAGGAACTGCATCGAGATGTTCTAGTCTAAGAATCACGTATTCCATAGATGATTGGTCAGTACAGTTCAGAGTGACGTTCATCTGCCCAGAATCGTAGGACAGTATGGTCTTTGAATATGCGTCAGAGGATGACTCTTCGGTGTCAATTATCCACCAACTGGTTGTCGAGAAGTCCTGAAATACAGCATATTCTTCTGCAAAAGTCCCATCATGAAATGCTGTGCTGACCTCCTCAATAGTACCAGTCCATCCATCTAACAGCCCTGATGGATGAATATCATGTGAGGAAACCACAAAGTTAGGATCGATTTCGATTCCGGATATCAACTCAAATCGTTCCTCAAGCAAGGGCAGGAGAACAAGGGACTGATCTGTATCTACACTGACTGAACTGGCGGGAAGAGTGGCAGTTACATACTGTCCATCAAGACCCATAAGACCAAATCCCAATCCAGATGAGTAGATAGCTGCGAATTGCGGGTTCGAGATGATAGGTTCAGTGACGGATTGATTCAGAACACCAAAGGAATCGCTGTATCTGGTTGCCTGTTCTGACAGAATAAAGCGAATATCCATATCGGACTGTGTAGATACATCAATCGCTCCATTGAACCAGAAGGAGACCTCAACCGATTCTTTTGTTTCAACAAGTTCTTGGGACACAACGACATAGCTCTGCGTCCAGTCAAGAATAGTGGTCTCAGCTCTGGTGAAGATATGTGTGTCATTCTCAAGAGCAATCTGACCAATAGACCATTCCATCAAGGAATCACCGAGTATGATGTTTGTAGATCCAATATCTGTGTCATACCGAAGTGTTACCTCAAGTCGCTCATTGAGTGCTTGGTCCGATGGAGAGAAAGCAATACAATCTACAGAGAGAGAACGGGCTTGTCCGTCAGTACCAAGGACAAATCCATATCCCAAGACAGTACTACCAAGAGAGGAAATGTCATAGACGGTGCTAACGTTGGTAAGACTGATGGTATGGTTACCAGAATCGGTAGTAAGAATGAGGTCGCAAAATGTTAGATTAAAGGTGGAATCCACATGAAGGAACGGTGAGGCTGATATATCAATCTCCAAGCTGTCAGGATAGTACACGGTCATGGTGCTATCAACCTGATAGACCAATGAGTCTTCACTCAATGTTGAGATGGATTCATACTTTCTATCAAGTAGAGGGGTATCCATAGTGAGAGCCATGTCAGAGCCATCATGCATATTTATCCATGAAATAGACCAATTCAGAAATTCGGCACCATCAATACTGAATTCGATAGAGCTGATATATCGTGGATAGGTCTGTATTCGCTGAATATTCTGTATAGTATCGGGGGTGATAGAGAAGGTTTCTGAGACACCAGTCCGATTCATTCCGGACCATATTGTCAAAGACAGAGAGTCTACAGTTGAGTGATTGACTGTGCAAGCAATGTCTATCACAGACAGATGTTGTGTAGAATCAAGATTTAGCCAGACATTGCTAGTGCCTTCACCAGGATGAAGGATATTGAGAGCGCCTGTATCAGTCGTTCCACCTTCTACCTCAAGGCCAAAGAAGTCAGGAATAGAATACTGACTCTCCGCCTCAATTGCAGGAGTATTACAGGTTCGTAGCCAGTCCAGACTGAGATAGGGCATGTTTCCAGACACAGAACAGTTGAATGTAAGATCTGTAAAAATGCCTTCAAAGTCCAAGAAGGTAAGACTGTCTGTGAGAAGTCCAATATACTCATCGTCACCATACACATAAACAGCACAATCAACAAAGATTGAAGATATTCCAAGTATATGCATCTGTGAGGAGGAGATGTAGGTGTCCTCGATAGTCACTGAGAACCAATCAATGCTATTATTACCAACAATCTCCAGTCTTCCGTCATTCCATTGCTCATCACCATTGATAACCGTAATCTGACTTGTATTTGTAAACGAGTTTGCATAAGCTCCATCCGATTGAAAATCATCATTCGGTTGAACAGACCGAGGTAATAGTGTTGAAGGCTCAATACTGCCAAACTCAGCTGCTAAGCCCATAAAGCCTGAGTCTGTATATGGATCAGTCTCAAGTAGAGAGGCGGGAGATAACAGATTATCCCAGTCCCAGCGTATACCTGTCAGGACATATCCTAGTTTTTCAATCCCTTCTGTGAGATAAGTCTCATCATCCATTGGGAACATATCAAGCATGGTAAGAAGTCCTGCTCCAACACGTACGGTACATTCTCCGAATTGACCAGATGAGTCCTTACTGTAGATATTCTGAGGGTTGACTCTTGATAGATCAACCGCGTAAAGATTTGAGATCTGTGAATAGCCACCATTCTCGATCAGGGTGAAAGAGTCCAAGGAGAGAGCAGGAGCTAATTCTATCATGTCGTAACCCGATACTGCAAAGACACCAGCACCGAATCGTGGAATGCCATTCATATACGAGAGCAGGTCGTTGTAGATATTGGGTCGATATCGCGATTCCTCAGAGAGTAGCGAGTCGGAAGCATAGACTATCATTGAACCAGTCATCATATTCTCAGCTGAATCTCTCAAGGTTACTTGATGATACCCAATGGAGTAAGGCTCATAGCCAGTCAGGAAACAAAGATAGTGGTCATAGGACTCGGTTCTGTTTGTAACTGAGCCAAGAGAAATGAGGGTGAGTCGAAAGTCGTTCTCGTTGATAGATGCGGTTCTTGTGCCCTTTTCTATCTCATGTGCCAATGCGGTCATAGACACTCTGTCAAATATTACTTCATCATCAACTAGAATATCAAAGGTGTTGTTGAGGGTAATATAATCAGAGGGTATAGCGAGAGAGAAGGAGTACGAGTAAGATGCTTCTTTTGGAATATAGCTAGTCATTGCTACTTCATTTCCAGACCCATCAAGCACAAGCTCTGTTCCATTATAGTAGATCTGTTCTTTCATGTCATCAAATCGTACTATACTAGTATCAATCTGTGATTGTAAAACGAGCTGAGAACTCAAGCTTCTCCCATGTGCGGAAGTACCAGACAGGTATAGGTATTCCTCTGAAGAGTACAGTTTTCCTTGAACAGAAACATAGTCAAATGGAATCACTCCAGACGAAACAATCTGATTACCATCAGCTATCCAAGAATGAATATACGAGTCACCAGTACCATCTAGTTCCAATAGTTGATATGGAATACTATCGGAGAGAATCACCAGAATGCCGGGGATATGATTTTGAACTAAGAAAATCAATTGTTCATCATTTATTACCGCAATATTGGAATGACCACTCATAATGAGGCTTGTGCAAATTCTTGCAGTATCCTCACCATACACATAGACTGGGATTGTATTGTACGAATCATCAGGAATTTGACTATAGACCTGACTGTCGGATGTGACATAGTCTGCGATAGACACATGGGTTGTATTTGTGGTACTGTTGAATGTTACAGTAACTATCTCTGTCGAGGGTAGTTGTGATTCTGGGTGAAGAGCAAAGTAAGCTGAGAGATAGTTTTTAGCCTCGCCTAGAATGGTCTCATGAGATTGGTCTATAGCAGTCTCAAAATAGATTCCTGTCTTCTGGTATCCAATGCTATTCTCTTGTGAAGCGTCATGGATCCCAAAGATCAATCGGGTGTCATCTAGCGAGTCGCCTGAAACAGATGAATCACCATCATACACAAATGCTTGCGAATCAGAAAATGCTGAATAGCTCAGTCCAAAACCGGTGGTGATATCCTGAGAGGGGATTCTTATGCTGAATGAATCTCCAGCAGAGAGGGAAATGGACCTATCAAATTCAAACAAGAACACTCCTTCAGTATCAACAGTTTCTTTGGATTCGTAGCGATGTCCATTGTGGACCAGCTCTATAGAGACTTCCTGGGAAGTAATATCCACATCACTAAGAGAGAGATAGATACCAGACGCCTGTATATCTTCCTTTACCTGTGCTTGTTGTTCGATCGCTCCAGCTATGGAGGGGATGGTAGCCGTGATAGGAATGGATGACAGCTTGGTGACTGTATCTTGTTCACCAAGTCCACGATATCTCCATTCTCCCAACTGATACGGAGGATAGTCCCAATCATCACACAGAGGTGAACTGTCCATCAGCTCGTATCCAACCATCTGAAGTGCAATAGTCTTCAGCGAACTGGAGACCGATGTGTTGAGTAAGAGGTGATGAATCCAATCGTTTTCAACTGGATTTGTCAGCAAGTCAGATGTGACAATTGACGGTAACATTTCCTTAACATTGTCGAAGTTGCCAAGTGACCAGCTGAGATACTCTGATACTAGGTCTAGGTCAATATCACCAATGAGTGGGCCTGGATCTAATCTTAGGAGAAATTCAAGGCGTCTCATTCGTTCGGGTGATCGAGTGATACCGACTAACGTAAGTATTTGTGTAGCGAGTGAATTGATTCCAGTATCAAATGCCATTCCGGTCTTCTTGTAGACATCTTCAGCTTCTGATAGAAGTGCATCTATCTCTGGGAGTAGATCATCTGGAAGAATTGCTGCGATGATCTTTCTGGCACTACTTCGTGCACCATTGAGGTATGCGGATTTTGTACAACCATCCTTGCCGAGTTTATGATCCGACCTATCAAAATATTTCTCTGCTTTGCCATTTTCGTTGATAGCTAGAGCGATTGTTTCAAACGGATGAATAGCATCCCCCTTTACTGATGATGTTCGGACGACATATACACCTTCTTTGTAGGGATGGGTATGAACGAAGGTTTGAATATTCCCTGTAGATTTGACCCCTGTCATTTTGATGGATGTTTCACCCTCGATTACATTGATAGAGGTTAGATACTTTGCACCGATATCCAGAATGAATCCCGATGAGAACCACATATGTCCCTCACTATCTTTTTGAGCAAGGAGCATCAACGTTCGACTATCAGAAGCATGCTGGGCATCAAGATAGGAACCTCCAACAGGATGTTCGATGTCAATAGGAATCCAGATACCGTCGCCTTCATCACTCTTCCAACCATCAGCTGCGTTAAAGGTTGTGTCGGAGGATATCAATCCTCTATCTAGTAATTCATTATAGCGAGTTCTGTCAATCGAAGCAATTGCTGCAAAGGAACCATACCTTCTGTTATCAGGCCACTTCTCACCAGTATAGATATCTCCGGTACGATAGATATCACTTTTAGTATCATGTGTGTTGTGTGATCCTTCATCAACCTCAGCAATAAGTGATTCAAATCGCCATCTACTACGTTGCAGCAGATGATATACAGGCGAAAATAAGATAACATCGATCATATTACAGAGCTTCCTGAACTCAATTCGGAATTTTTGAGGAGCTGGTGTTCCATCTATGACCAGATTCTCTTTATATGCAGGTATCGTATAGATTTCTTCATAGACACTACTGAGAGATTCCTCAACCTGTTTTAGTTCAGAATAACTCTGAGAGTTTGGTTCGGTCCTATATTTCTC
The DNA here is from genome assembly GCA_014728035.1 of Promethearchaeota archaeon. Classification (GTDB taxonomy): domain Archaea; phylum Asgardarchaeota; class Thorarchaeia; order Thorarchaeales; family Thorarchaeaceae; genus SHMX01. The sequence continues at coordinate 25,585 of WJMJ01000062.1, forward strand.
TAGAGCTATTTTATAGTCGGTTATTGTTTTTATCAAAGCGCGTAACTTATCGGCGACACCCCCCTCACCCTCTTTGCCTCCCCAGAATTCGCGATTACTACTTGTCTGTATCTTTGAAGACCCTCTAAGAGGTGAAACAATGGTATCTTTATTTTCTATTTTGTTAACGATACTCGTTAATAGAGCTTTACTAAACTCTGTAATAATGGGAACATCAGCCCTACAAAGACTGCTAAGACGACCGCCAATAAATGGAGACCCTTCATGGGTATAGCAGATCACGTAATCATCTAGACCATCTAAGGGTAATTTCGAGATTTCTATGACAATATCGTCGTATTGTCCGGATATTTCTGGTACGGTGAACAGTGTAGGAATCTCAAAATCGTTATCAATAAAAAAAGAATGTAGGACTTTCCCCGGATTACGAGAACCTAGAAGTGGAGTTTGGACAGGATTATTGGAATTGCTTCCTTTTTGCGGATAGATTTGACCAACGGGCAATTCAATCTGGATAGAAATTTCAGAAAATTTCTCCCATGACTTAAACAGAGAAAGATATCTTTCAACGAGTCGACCTGTTCTATCTTCATATTTTATCTTTTTTTTACCATATTCCGTATCGGTAAATCCAAGTGGATGAATAGTTGTACTTATTTTTTCAGTTTCTCTTTTATTCTCTTTCAGGATTCTAGACATGAAATTTTGAGCAATGTCGGCCTCATCGAGATAGATTTTTCCAAGTAGCTTGCCAGAGTCTATCCGAACCCATGAACTCCTAGTTTCAGATACTATTTTTGCACCACTCATAGGAATCTTATATTTATCGGAGTCTTCATAGCGTGCTGCCCAATAGAACAGTTTCTCAAAGGTATCAATATTCTTAGAAGGGTTAGGACCCGATTCTGTTTTTCCTTCACATAGAGCACTAGGAAAACCTATTTCTCCAAGAATAGAATTAGAAATGCCACTCGTTTTAGATATATCAATGGCATGTTTCATCAATGCATCGGGGTCTATAGTAATAGCACCTTCTTCGATTCGCAGGATACCAGTTACCTCTGCATCTTTGAACAAGTCGAGCTCCTTTGGTTCCAGATCGGATTCTTTTCGTCCAAGTAGTTTATGATATTCCTGCTTAAGATAGACTATCTTCTGGGGACGGATCTCTCCTGATTCATCTCTGGAATATAGAGCTACAAATATTGGAGGAATATCGCTTCCCACTAGACCATGCCGTTCAGATTGAGCGCTTGTGGTCTTCAGTATTTCTACTTTCTCTGATTCTTTATTGATTCGTCTGTATTCTACCATATCACGAAGATGCTTTCCCGAAGAAGGCTTTGCAAAGTAGTGAAGTAGTGCAATCCGGGTATTCTTAACATCATCTAGCTCACCCATCTTTATTGCAAGAGTTTCAACTGCACCTCGCACCGTACCAATGAGATGAGTAAGAACCTTGTCAACATCTTCAGATATTTCAAATTCCTGTAGGATTTGTTGCGAGATAGCTATGACCACATCAGGAACACTGAGTAGACCTCTTTCACTTGAGACTGAGAGCAATCCACCCTCATGAACTTCAAAAGACGATAGTGAACTGTGAAGATGTGCCAAAGCGAGATAGAAGATATCGGTGGGTGATAATTCTAATGATTTCAGCTCCTCTGGAGAAATGCCCTTATCAATACATAGTTTGGCCAGAGCCAACCGACCAAGTTCTTGACCCAAGGTAATACCTCTCTGTCTACAGGATAATTGCCGCATCAATGATGCGGCTCTTATGGGGGAGATGATGCTACGAGACTCAAAAGCACCGCCAATCTCGTAAGAGAGGATCTTGTCAAGAATACCATAGTCTCTATTGTCAGTATTATCTGGAACTAGTTGAGACATGAATATGATCTCAGCAAGAATCATTGCAAATCTTACAGCTTCATCTTTAGCTGGTGTTATTAGGTCTGAGTCCTCAGACTTACCATCTTTCTCCACTAGAGCTCGGTATGCCTTGTTCAATCTATCAATTTCAGTAGGGTCAGTAAGAAGATTCTCTATTTCTCGATGTAGACTAGTAGGCATTAATGTGACCCTAGCATATCTTCTTCCTTGAATCACCTTGTATAATTTGTCCAATCGGCCTTTCAGATCTGTGGGATTCATGTTATTAGATATCTTGATATTTGTTTCATATTCTACATCGATAATAGGATGCCCCCTTCGTTGGTATACCTCGATTGCACGAACTGCAACAGGATGCATTAGTAGAGGTAGCAGAGAGTCCATTCCCGGAGTGAAACGCGCTACAGTCAAGAAGCCTTCAATAATAAGTAGTGCATCTCTAAACGAAACTTCATCCTTCATGCGGCCCATATTAAACTCACGTAGAAGACTTGCAATCTCCGCATCCAGACGCATCGTTTGAATCTCTTGTTTGCTATGCAGAAGAACAAGATTGCGAGACAAATATTGAAATCCAAGATTATCAAGGCTGTATTCCCCAATACTTTTTGTAGTAGTCGAGAGCATTTTTTCAACATTGATCATTTCCGAGTGAAACTGGTCTGTAAGGTCGATTGTGACCCTAATTTCAGGGTTGTTTCCTAGAAGATTTTGGAGTAGCGGTGTCTTCAAAGTCTTCGTGAATTCTGAGGAGGTAAAATCAGGAGAAAATTGATTCAAAAAGCTTGGAGTAAATGGGGATGATTTGTCAGCTCTACTAACGGATATGGAGAAATTCTTCAGAGTGACCTGGCCATTATATCCGGCCTCTGTAGCACGAACCTGAATGATGACCTCATTGGAGAATACCTGAGTATCTATGGGTATTGTGCTGGTCCACCGTTTTTGATCTCTTTGGGTCTCGATACATTCACAGGTATGTCTACGAGTGGTATTGTCATAGTATAGGAGAATATCAACAGAGGAAACATCAACAGTGTCAACAGTAAGACATTCAATATCAAGTTCGGGTCTTTGTGTCATCGAATCAATGACCAGTCTTTGTTGAAAAGGCTTGACCAGCTCGATGTGGGTCTTATGGATGAAGACATTCTCATATGAGGTCCAAGGAGCATATTCCAGACTTCCAATGGAAGATTCCCATTTTCCAAATAGCTCCTGAATCTTCCCAAATGGCAGTCCCAAGGACACAGTTGGAGATAGTTCCATCAGGAACATGAATAGAAATACCAAAGATAGTACCATCATCGTTCTTTTAGGAGAGACAAAACTAATTCCAATCCCAACCAATGTTAATGAGAGAAACAGAAAGACCAAATCATTGTCAGGAGTCTCAGACGTGGAAGGTTCGGAAAGAAGTTCTGCAACCGGATAGTTATATCGATCTTTTAGATTCCAACATATTGAACTATCATTCTGTTCTGAGATTACATACGGGGTATAAGTCTGGTATATTTCTGAGGTCAGATTCAATAGGGTATCGCGAAGTAGAAGTAAAGAAAGCCCTTCTGATAGTGAAGTGGTCCGTTTTGTTTGACCAGAATACCAAGAAGATAGATCTAGCTTTACTCGTTTTAGGAGGTCTGCAATCTCCTTTGGTCCAGACTCTGTTGAAAATAAGGAGTCTAATGCATCAAGTCGTATGAGTGTGTTGATCGATTTGTAAGTAGCTTGGTGAGAGGTCATAGTGGAAGTTGGAGGGAATGAATTCGAATCATAATCATAGAGTGACACAATTCGTTCTGCTATTGATTCAGTATCGATAAGATGAGAGATGATTGCCGAGTCATAAGAGTGAGTACCGACCATAAAGTGAAGTAGTTCCGTATATTGAACAATCGAATCCAGACCAGAATTCGCAAGTTCCTCACTCAGATCATTGAACAATACCAAATCCAAGACTAACATGTTATCTTTGCGAGCAGGCTCATAGTCCGACCACGTGAGTTTCACGTCAGAGATTTGAAAAGGAGATAGTCCTAGTTCAGAGTAGAAACCTGTTGTGTGAGCTATTCTCAATACCCAATAGTAGACAGCGAGGTTATCGAGGTTGCTTAGACTCCGTAAAGATACAGACCGTCTAAAAGAGGAATGGAGATAACGACGTACATCTTCCAAGACTTCTCTTGGAATACCACCTATATGATTCAAGATTTCGAGACTAAATGCAGTTGTTTCAAAATCAGGTCCAGCAGATGCATCAGTCTGAAAACCACCCTGAATAGGCTCATGCTGGGCTAGTACATCATCCCGAACCCTATCCAATATCTCTGACAGTCTTGCATCCCATTCAGAATCGGATGCTAATTCCAATAGCTGTAGAGCTGATAATGTGGATGATAATGTTGCATTACTCCCAGGTGTATCTCCAAATCCGTGATTCAGAGGATCGTAACAATCGACAAGATACGAGGGGATATCGATGTGTTGTTCTGAGACTTGATTCGTTGACGCGGTCATAACAACAGAACTGGATAGAATCAAGACCATCACAAGTATGTATTGACTTAGTAACTTCGCATTGAACTGCATAGGAATTCTACTCCCAACCCGAACACCAATAGACAGCTATGATGGATTGATATGACATACTCCTTCATATGGACCTACTTTACGGTGTTGCTTGAAATTTCGTTGTGACGCAATAATATAAACCACTATCGATAACTTATCATCCATAATATAATACCTCTATTCAATGTACGGAGTTGTTATAGAACCCCACTAATGTAGATATGTTATAATAACCCGTAGAAAGAATAAACGAACGCTATTTACTCCAGTATCCTGTTTTGTTTGCTGATTCTTTTCACCCCAAGAGGCAAGATTAGAAAGAAAATGCCTCATTAGTCATCTTCTACGAGCTTAAAAGGGAAGGATATCAAGAGAGTATTGGTGGAGTCCGTTTGGTTGACACAGAAGTGGTATATCTCGTGAGTGGACTGGGTCCAACAGTGGAATTCAATGTCGTGGATGTCGAATCTGACTCATTTCGACTCTCTATCCTTCGTTCTTCTACGGAATTGCCAGCGGGTAGGTTGGGCTTAGTACATATAGATCTAGAACCCCTCAGAGAGTGTAAGGATTTGGAAAAGATAGATCTGTTTGGGAACTTTTTTGAGTCAATAGATCTATCACCTTTAGCTTATTGTGAGTCTATACAAGAGGTCATCCTGGAAGAGAATGAACTCACCGAGATAGACCTCACTCCACTCTCTGCATGTAAGAATCTTAGGAAGCTAGAGATAGATGAAAACAGACTCGAACAGGTGGACCTAGAACCCATATCATCCTGCGAAAGACTTCGAAGTCTCGGTCTGGCATCCAATCGGCTAACTGAGATAGACCTGTCACCTCTGGTATCGTGCACGGACCTTACTTACCTTTTACTCAGTGGAAACAACCTACATCAGATAGACCTGTCACCTCTGGCCTCATGTAAGAAGTTGAAGTTGGTTGGCTTAGAAATAAATAAGTTAGAACATATCGACTTGTCTTCTCTATCGTCATGTCCTGGGCTGTATCTTCTGGGTCTTAGTGATAATTTTCTGGATAGCTTTACCCTTGACGCACTAACAGGATGCAAGGACGTAGAGAGGGTGTCCATAGATGGTAATTCTCTATCATATATTGACCTATCCCTTGTGTTTTGTTTCCCCCAGCTAAAGAAATTTTCAATTTCAGACCGAGAGGGCAACCTACCTGAACTGAGATACATCTTCAGACCAAGTATGCCGCCAGATATTGAGGACGATTGGTACAATAGATTGACATGGAAGGATATCCCCACCATAATAGAGCAAGATGGCTGGAAGACACTCTCCAATCAACTCGTGATGAAGATACAAGAACTATCATATCTCAATAGACTCTTTCTCCAAGGAGAAGTATTGACACAGTTGGATTTAGAACATTTTCGAATTCTCGATGCAGACCTGAGAGAGGTCATGAGAAACATCCCGGATCACAGAGATGTACACTCTATAAGACGGGAATTTCGGAAACGACTCATTCCGCTACTGCAGACTCAGATAGAAAAAGGGGGCCCAACTCATCTAATAGATATCGAAGACATCACAAGGGACGAGGGAGCTAGGCTTCTTGCACCCATATTGCGTTCACGTATGGAAGAAGACAGACATCTCTATGTCCTCAAACAAGAGAGAACTATTGAAGGTGAATGTGAAGTTGTCTACGACCTCACTCCACTCTATTTCACTGCTCATGGATATCAACTTGTCATCAACCTCGTTGAGAGTGGCATTCTTCAAAGGCAGCAGGGGTTACGATTATCTGCAAATCAATTTCACCAGATAGATGAACAACTGACTCAGAACGATATAGAAATAGAGATGTCCCAGTCAATACAGCCATTGCATACCGTGATATCAGAGGCACAAATGTATTACATGTTAGATTGGAACAGAGAGATAACTCTCAACAAGTATTATGTGAACCCATTCTTCGAGTCATATACCAATTACTTCTTCCAACCTGCTAGTGCAGACGCATTTCCAGACCCTCCAGAGCATTTACGACAAGCGCATCACTAGTATGGAACCGAGAATGGGAAAGATTGTAAAATCAAATCCGGGTTCGGTAACTCCAATACTAAAACCAGCTCTTATCTGGGTGAATAGCACCATGAAAATTATTGTTGAATCAAACTCCGAATTAGCCACCCAGTATATCGCTTCTGAATCAAAATCTCTTTCACAAATATACCCTCTGCTATAAAGAATCCAGTGTCTAAATCCGGTTTTTCTCTGTGTAATCAATTACCATTCCTCCTACAAATTAATCTTTGGATGTTTGTTTGAATCAAGTTATACACTGACAGATACCTCCAAATTATCATCTGTTAGAAAAAAGCATCCTCAAGAGTTGCCTCTCCAAGATTCTAAGATATATCCTAACTAATCGAGCTTCGTCAGAGAGCCTAACTGCATCAATGATATGTTTGATAGCTCGTTCCTCATAACTACATTGATATTCAAACATGTATACCATTTCTTAGAATCAAGACAAATCTTTACAGCCGAATGCTGTTGTTGATGGGTGATAAAATTGAGCGAAGATAATGAACACAAAACCGTCGTTATTGACCTAGAGGAAACCGAAAGAAGTAGAATCGGTGAACTCAGCGATTTGGAAGCAAGCGAAGCCTCTGGTGTACTGAGTGTTAACAACATTTCAGAAGCAAATAGAATCTGGAATGTTCGAGTACTTCTTAATGATAGCCGTACAAAAACCAGCTATTCAGAGGATGTATTGCAAGCCGGAGAGATTGATACGGGTGGAAGATGGGAGAGTCAATACACAATCACTATTGATAAACCAATTCTCACTCTAACAGAAGTATATGACACATGTCAAACAGTAGAAACAGAGTTACCACATTGGGCATATGTTCATGGAAAAGACAATCCAGTCAAAATTACCATTGTTGTCAAGAATGAAACGGATGGGCAGATGGACAATATCATTCTAAATAAGACCATACCTCCAGAATTAATGGATGTCAAAATAGAGAGTTCAAAATCAGGTGTAGCTGAATATGATGAGGGGACAAGACAAATCGTCTGGAAAGACTTCATCATCTATCCCAATGAAGACTCTCAGATAGTCATTACTGCAACAGCAAATGTTGAAGATGTAGAACCGAAAAATGCAGGGGAAATAGTGGTAACATATAGAGCAGAAGGCCAGCAAAGATCAGCGTTACTACCTGATATGACCGCGCTCACAGAATTCCTCTCTGGAATTGACACTGCTGAAACACAGCCAAATCAGTGGGAAGTCACATTAGAGTGTGGAAATGAGAGCGACCTCATGGTTAGGTTGGATAAAGCCGCTGTAATTCTAACACCTGAAGATGGTGGAGCTGATACCAAAATGATTGATGAAACGCCTTCAGCAAAACTAGCACCTGGTGAGGAATGGAGTGCATCATTTGAGATTGAAAGTAAATCACCACCTCAATGTACACCTGAAGTTACGTATACACCAATGAGAGTGATTACAAATAGGGTGCTTGGTACTGTTGAGAAAGTGCCACAAACAATTCCAGTATACAAGATAGAATATACCAAGGTATTTGATCCACCAGAAGTCAATAGCTTCGACAAAACACCTGTGGAAGTCGAAATTGAATTAAAGAATGCTGGAACTGCTAGACTGAATGAGATAATAATAATTGATCAAATGCCTGACGACATAATGCCACCAAAAGCAGAACATGTTTCAATATGGATTCGAGGAGAAGAATACACTGGTGAGTTTGATTTAGTTATCGACCCAGATGACCAAAATCCGGAAGTTCCACACCAGATTACTATTCATATCAAAAATCTGAAAGATTCTGTAGGAGAAATTCAACCAGGAGAAGTTGTCAAAGTCAATTATGCTATCATGGCGTGGCGAAATAGACCTGAGAAGGAGTATCCGTCACCAATCCATTGTAAAGCAAATACGTTCCCACCAGGGCTCGAAGCAGAAGTTTCTAGTCCAGAAGATGGCCATAAATTGGGAATTGTCTACAAGAAGAGACGAATCTCTGTTAAGAAGGCAATCAACAAGGGAGCGAATCCTGGAGAATATACTGTTGTACTCATCGTGGAAAACAAGGGTGAAGTCACAGTTGAGAATGTAGAAGTGACAGATTGGATTCCAATGGGCTTTGAATTTGTATCGGTTGACCCAGCAGATGAATCCCCGACATTGAGTAATATTGCAGATGGTACCAACATGGTGTGGAAATGGACCAGGATGAACCCAGGCGACAAGACAAAACTCAGAGTTGCTGTCCAAGGAGAAGGAGAATACGAACGACGAGAGCCTGCAGTGGCTTCAGATTAATAAAAAATCACCCATGAGAATTGTGGGGCAATTAAGCCCCCAATTCTACACTTTATTTCGAAACAGTTTCTTTTTCCAAAGCACTAATTTCTTCACGAGTTGCTTCTAGTTCCTTGTCAATATCTTCAAGAGGGATATAATCGTCATCATCTTCAAGATGGGTGTCAAGTGTATACATGACTTGAAAACCAGATAACGTCTTATGTAGAGCATTGGCGGTTTCAATTATTGCACTCCCGAGGTCAGCTTCCTCCATCTCACCATTTGATTCATGACGATAGATGAAGTCGTATGCTCCTCTAATAGGCGTGAAGCCAAGTTCGAGAAGCTTGTTAATTACTGCTGCTGGAGATGCACCTTCACTGTTGAACCATACTGATACACGAGTCACATAATTTGGCATGATTGTATACCTCAAATTCTTTCGGATAGATTCAATCCTTTTTGATTTCCTTTAAGCCTTTTCTGACTAGCTCTTTTTCTAGATTTCCCTATATATGATGCATTAAAGATACATCTTCATGGGATAGAATGTGTTGCCATTCTCGTTTACAGTCACAGGATAAACTCCCAAAGACGATTGGATTTTGTTCGAGGGAAAACGACCTAATTGCTTTAACAAAGGAGGTATCACAATCTCCACAATTGTGTGTTCCTCTAGACTTGCCTGCAGCAACAGGATCACATACAATAGTTACTTGGGAATCCACTGCTTCACGAGCCTGTTTCAAAATCTCAACAACTGTCCATAACCAAGGTGGCCGATAATCCCGAGCTCTCCAGAGTTTTTCAACTAGAGTATAAGACTGTACATTGACCGGATTAACAGACACTGTCGAAACTCCGAGTTCTGCAGCTTTCACAATAGTTGAAACTGAATCAAGCAATGCATCTCGTTCTGTAAGAAAGGGAGGTTTTACAAGGACATATGCTCTAATTCCAATGTTGTATTCTTTACAGGTTTCTAATGCTTTTGTGAAATCATCGAGAGTAAATCCTTTGTTAATACATATAGATCGAATACTATCGCTGATGCTTTCAAGTCCGATACCAATCTCAACGATTCTATCACCTAAAATGCATCGGATATCACTCATTAGAGAGTCATTAACATACTCTGGACGTGATTCAATTACTACTTGCTCAACTCGGTCATCTTCACTTATTTTTTGAAGAATTTCGGACCTTGCACTATCCGATACTTCTCTCGAGTCTAGGAAACTACCACTTGTATACAGCTTGACGGATATAGGAGACTCCTTGTCATCAACAGCATGCATTGCAGTTTGAAACTGGTGTACTATCTGCTCACTAGTAGGTGGCTCTTCAGTCCCATCCAGAAGATAGCTACACATTGTACAACCGCCAGACTCGCTAGAAGCATGAGAACATCCAACAGTTGAAAGAACAATAGAAAGAGCTGTACCAATCTTATTACCTAACCGAGTAGGTACAATCCATTTTGATGCAGGACGACTGAGGTCTCGTTTCTTTCTCTTTTTAATTGAATCTTTTCTCGCTGTTCTAGCTATCTCCGCAATTGCATCACGTAGAATATTGTTTTGATTGGCCATGGCTATCACTTCACTTTGTGACGGAATGAAATTGCTTCTCCGTAATCAAGTTCACACATTTCTCTACCAGACATCTCACTTCGTCCAACAGCAACAACATTGTTGTCTTCGTTCAACACAATCACCTCATCACCAGGCCGTATAGAATAATCAGCATTCTTCACACCTACTGCAAAAAGAGCGCCTCCACGAACTTTGGCTCCTTCAAATCGGGCCCAGTATTTTTCAAGAGGTTGAATCAGTTCTCCACCATAAAGGGTGAGTGAGAGAGAGCCATTGCTTGCAACAAATGCACAAGTCTGTTCTTTGTCAATTTTACTAAGAACCATCCGGTATAGTTTTCCTTTTAGTTTAGCTTTGTCAGGAATTAGGAGATTTCCCGCACTAGTTCCAAATTGAAAATCTGCAGTTGCTCTGAGTGTGTCTCTAAGTTCTGTAGAAGGACTAGGTTCTAGATTTTGATCGCGTTTCAATTTTTCGAGCGTTTTCGATAGGTTCGTCAGAGACTCCCTCCGCGTTGCTGAACCTGATATTTCTGTATAGATGATGTTTTGGCGAATTTTATTCTCCGCGAGTTCAATAATTGATCGATAACCCCCAGTTGCATGTGCGACAACAGGAACAGATTTGTCAAATTTTCCAAGATGGTCCACTAACGTATCGGCAGCAATGTGTAACTCTTCCGCATCCCAGTTTCCAGTTACAGGTATGTCATAATTAGCTGCAGGAAATATACGTTCGAGCTCGCGAGGGACAAGACCAAGAGGTGAAGTAAGAATAACTTCAGACAGTTGATGCTTGACAGAACCAAGTGCTGAATCAATTGCACGTTGAAACCTTTTATGGGATCTAGAATCAGAATAGGGTTTTCTAGCTGAACACGGTAAGAGTAATACAGCTTTTTTCTGTGTGGGTGGTTGATATCGATTCTTTACAAAATCTCTGAATCGTCTAACTAAAGGAGCGAAATAAGACTCGGGACCAATTAGTGGCACTATACCTGAACCTGCAGTTGGAGTAAATTCCTCCAGATATGAATAAAATATAGAATCAATTCTACGTAGAAATCCCACCATATTTGGATTTGCATGAGTTAGACTCTCAATGAACCATCGAAGCCGACCATTGTTAGCCATCTGTATGCTCTGAGAAAGGATAACTCGATACAATGTAAGATTATGATGGAAGAGAACATCAAAACGCTGCTTGTCTTGTAGATTGTTAATAATTACATCATTGCATGCAGGACATGAACAGAAACGCTCTTCGGAATGTTCATCAAAGGTTTCGGGGACAAACTTCCACAACCGAATATCTTGTGCAGCTGCTTCTTGTGCTCTACTTACATCAATTATGTCGAACCCCAAGTAAATCAAAAGAGGAAGCATGTATGGTTCAATTCTGCCCAAAGCAAATACGGTCCAAGAAAGGGGAGTTGACACTCTCAACCGAATTGAATGCAAATCTTTTTGCCCAAGGTCACCATCAAATTGAAAGGACGATGAACGAATTCCAAACGAGTTTCCCTCAGAAATGAAAGCAGTAAATGTGTCCAATGGAAGATTCGGATTCGTCCTAAGGACTGCACGAGAACAGGTTTCCGAGTCTGAATATTCAAGCACACTCATTTGATACTTAAGCAGTGATCTGTGCGATTCAGCATTGAACAATGAAGTGTTTGGTATTGACGGTAGGAAGAAGGGTTCAGAGCCTATTGGAACACTTGATTTTGTAGTAAGAGGGGGTAGGGCCAATAAGGAGAGAGATTCCCTGCAGAACTCCCTATCAAGTACACAGAAAGGTAGATCTGTTCCAGGCCCGGAGAGAGCAGGTAAATCTATTCTTTTATCACTGGTCTCAAATTCTCCTTGCCGTATCGGACCATCGTGACCTTTACTAAACAAAAACCGTGTCATGTCATCATCTCTATACTAGTGGTTGATAACCCAAATAATCATCAATATCTACCGAGGTCTCAGTATGTTCTAGTATTCTCTTTATACTATCTAAAGCACCATATCTGAACAGAGGACTATTATTATTTCCACAATAATACGAGTAGGTGCATAAAGGACATCCATCAACCGTCTTGCAGTCACACTCTTTGAGTATTGTTTTTGTTCTTCTTAGAGCTTCATCGAACCTTTTGAATAGCAGCTTTGAAGCACCATTTCCCCCAGGGCTTCCGTCGTACACAAAGATGATACCAGAATCCCCCATTGAAACACCCCCAATCTCTCTAGTTCCACCACCAGTTAACATGTCACTTGATTCGATTATCACATGTTCTAAAGCATGAAAAGAACCACCATAAAGCTCAGCTGGACCCATAACAGGACCTTCTAACTGATTCAACTTTCCGGCAATGTATTCATTGATAGGTTTGACTGGCTCAGGTGCACGAAAAGCGAATCCACGAGTACTGAATTTGTACTCGATAGGGAGAGGAAGATCTAATCGTTCTAAAACCTTACCAGATCGTGTTTCTCTTTTCATATATCCATAAACGGTTTGTGTCATCTCTAGAGTACAATAGAGCATTTTCAACCCAAGAATAGTTTCTTCTTCATTAACACTGATAATTTCTGGAAAAGTTTGATAAAGTGGTCGAGTATGAAAAGAACGGTCTTCAAGAGGAACTACTTTTGCTCTCCCAAGACCTGGAGTATATTTGAAATCAACAGACATGAAATTCTGTCCTCCATGCAAATACACAGCTCCAGGATGCAGTTCTTGAGCAGCCATTGGCATTGACCTCTCACCAAGAGTTTTCTTATCTAGCTTGATTTGAACGGTATCCCCGATACCGCGAATGCTATAACTGCGCCATTTTTTCTGAGCGGTTTCATAGTTTGCAACTCTAACATTGCCATCAGAGTCGATACGTAATAATCCTTCATCAACCAGTTTGTCGAGAATCTTTCCCTGTTTCGGAAATGTTGAAACATGCAGTTTGTTACTGAAAGCAGCAGCAATGAGTTGATAATAACTCACCACTTCGTTATCAGGTTCCATATACGCCGCGTCAACATCTGTGAAATATTTGTCTGGCTTGTGTTTGTAGAAAGAAGAAATCGGATCCTTTTCACGAAGAGCTAACACTGCAACACTTTCTTGCCCTTTTCTTCCAGCTCTGCCAATTCGCTGTGTCAGTCGTGTTATTGAAACAATCATACTCACAACACTGTCTAAATCACCAATATCTATCCCAAGTTCCAAGGTTGGTGTAGAAACCAAGACTTGAAGCTTACCAGATTTGAACTGATTCTCAACTCTATTACGATACTTCTTTGGCAACCCAGCACGATGAACCATGGAACGAATACCAATATCGCGAAGAAGCATGTTGAGAACTTCGGCTTCCGAATGAGTGTTTCCAAATACGAGAGTCTTAAATCCACCAGCACGAAGCATGCGGACTAAGTTTACAATCATACCATACTTACTTCTGACCTCTGGATAAAACATCATAAAATGGATAGGCCCTCGTTTTGCAGAGGTTGATTCAATGAGTTGACAATCCGTATCAAAAAGCAAATCTGCAAACTCTTTCGGGTTTGATATAGTTGCAGAAGCACCTATCTTCTGAAACTCGCCAGATTCCAACTCTAATCGTTTTAAGATATAGTAGACATTTGAACCCATTGACCCAGTATAGAGATGAATCTCATCAAGTACTACGTATTTGACTGTTCGAAGAAGGGGAATAAGCTGAGACCTCGTATATCCAAGATGGTAATGAAGTACATCAGGATTAGTAAGAAGTAGGTCAGGTGGTTGATCATAGATTTTTCGTCTATCAGTCTGAGCTACATCTCCATCGAAAATACTTACTGTTAAACTGGATTTTTCGCACATCTGTTTGATTTTCTCAAATTGGTCTCGTGCAAGAGCTTTAGTTGGATATATTAGTAGAGCTCTAACTCCAGGATTCATAAAACTCTCTTGAATGGTCTCGGTTAGTTTTTGTATAATAGGAAGAATAAAACCCTCAGTTTTCCCTTGTGCAGTAGGAGCAGCTATAACCGCATTCTTTCCAGACTGTATGGCATCGAATGCTTCTTCCTGAAACCGATAGAGGTTCCCGATTCCTTTTTTCTTTAGAAAACTTTTGAGTTGGCGAGAAATCACCAATTCATCGATAGTGCAACCATATTCAGCATCGGTTGCAGGCATGTATTCATATTTTACAAGGTAATCTACACCTGCATCAAGGATAGAGGATATTTCTATTGGAATCTTGGAGAAGGAAGTACCTCCTTTTTCGATTATTTCTCGTATCTCTGTTTCAGATTGTACTTTGCTGTGCTTTCGTGTTTTTCTAGTTTTTCTTCCTGTTGAAGCAGGCTTAGATGGAAAATACTTTGATGATTCGGATGGAATCTTTCCAGATTGAATAGCCTTTGTGTAGGCATCATATGCATCAAATAAATCGGTATTCTTTCCACCAATAGATAATTCAGCACCACACCCTGTGCAGAGAACAGTCCAAACTGGGCCACCCTGTTTGATATCCAGTTTTGAACCACACTTTGCACAATGTAGGACAGGCATTTTAATCACCGATTAGCAAAGGTTTGCAGGATACAAATCTTATCAAAGTTTGGCACTAACACTGATTCTCATTATGAATGAGAGTTTCTGAAAACTAAATCAATCTACATTTAGTTTAAGCTACACTAGTAACATTTAATCAGACTAAAATGGATATACGAATATTATTTTGTGAGGGACCGCAAGTGGAAAAGCATCGAATGGTAAGTCAGATAATATCCGATAATATGGACCAATTAGTTGAGGAACTTATCTCATGTCAATGGGAAATAGATACAGAAATAGCAGATCGATATTCTGAACCGCTCATTGAAAAATGCAAAGAGGATATTGCATATCACCTGGAATTTTTAGCAACAGCAGTTCGAGTTCAGAGTACTGCAATCTTCAACTCGTATTTGAGATGGACAAAAGTGCTATTCTCAAATCTTGGAGTTCCAGAAAAGGAATTTTTAGATAATCTTGAGTGTATTAAGAAAATTTTACCTGCATATCTTTCAGATGAGATTCAAAATATACCAATTGAGTATATAGATATAGGAATCAAAGAGCTCGCTTTGGCTAGCTCAGACCTTCCCACATTGATGGGAGAAGATATCCCTATGGCTGCTATAGCAACACAGTATCTCGACGCACTCCTGAAGGGGAATCGCCGTGCTGCAAGTGCACTGATTATGGATACAGTGAATGAAGGTAGAGAGATAAAAGAGATATATCTGAATATTTTCGAAAGAACTCAATACGAAATTGGTAGACTTTGGCAAACAAATCAAATCAATGTCGCTCAGGAACACTATTGTACTGCAGCAACACAACTCATTATGGCACAATTATATCCATATCTCTTTAGTTCGAAAAAGAAGAATCTCAATATGGTAGCAACTTGTATCTCAGGAGAATTGCATGAGATTGGAATCAGAATGGTGGCTGACTTGTTTGAGATTGACGGATGGAATACATTCTACTTGGGTGCAAGTACACCGAGAAAAGACATTATTCAAACAATAATAGATAGAGATGTTCAATTAGTTGCAATCTCAGCCACTTTGCCAACCAATATACCTGAAGTACAGGAATTGATAGAAGAAATTCGAGCTCAGGACAATCTCACACATGTTAAAATTATTGTTGGAGGACGTCCATTCGGAATGGACCCAAATCTTTGGAAAACTGTTGGAGCAGACGGAACAGCACGAAATGCTGAAGATGCAGTTAAAGTAGGAAACATGCTTGTTCAAGGAGATTGATTCATGAGTAGGGTGAAGGCTTCAAGAGGATTCGTAATAATTACGGATAATCATGGACAAATCTCCGATGTACTCCGAGATGACCTAGAACTCTTTGATTCAGAAAAAGACTTTCCCAAACTAATTGACATAATGGATAACGAGAGTAAATCAAAAGCAGAATCCTTTCTCTCAGCACTACGAACTGAGCAAGCAATCTACGGATGGGAGATGAACATCTTACTTCATGGCGAGATAACTTTAGTATATTTTGTTGGAGCAAGACATCAAAACAATCTACTTCTAATTGGCTCAACAGACCCTTACGGAACCCATAGTTATTTTGATGAACTCGTTCAAATAAATAATGAACAGGTGAATGCGTTTAGAAGAGCCCTAAAAGATGTCTTCATGGCAACTTTGAGTGAAACTCAACAGATTGAAGAAATTTATACTCGATTTATGGAGCTCAATAACGAATTAGCTTCCATGCAGAGAAATCTAGCTAGAAAAAACAGAGAATTGGAAAAATTAAATGAACAGAAAAACAAATTCATTGGAATGATGGCTCACGATCTAAGAAGCCCATTAGGATCAATCTACTTGTTAAGTGAATTCATTCTCATGAGCGGAAAAGAAAGACTGAGTGAGGATGAAAAAGAAGCTCTGGAACAAATTGTACAGATGAGCGAGTATATGTCAAATATTATCAGTGATTTGCTCGACATTTCCGTCATCGAATCTGGCAACTTATCATTAGACCTTCAAAAAGCTGATATCTCAGAATCAATTCAACGTTGTATAAAATTGAATCAGTTGTTTGCAGATGAAAAGTCCATCTCAATCATCTCATCACAAAAAGGAGGAGATATTCCGGTGACGATGATGGATATCTCCAAAGTAGACCAAGTAATAAATAACTTACTCAGCAATGCAATAAAATATTCACCAAGATCTACAACAATACGGATAGTAACACAGGTTGTGGATAAGACAATTGTCATAGATGTTTCTGATGAAGGACAGGGAATTCCAAAGAGAGAGTTAGGACGTCTGTTCAAACCATATGGAAAAACTAGTATCGAAACAACTGGAGGCGAAAAAAGCACAGGTCTTGGGCTAATGATTGTAAAACGGATTGTAGAAGAACATGGCGGCAATATTTGGGTAGAAAGTGTTTATGGCAAAGGCTCAACTTTTTCCTTTTCCATTCCAATTACCTAAGACGTTATGCAAAGTATTTTAAGCATTTGTGCAATTGTCATGCACATACGACCCGTGCCACGGGAGATTGAATAATATGGTAGAAGAGATTAAAGCAGATGAACTTGAGAAAATTGTTTCAGAAAACAAGGTTGTCTTTCTAGACTGTCACGCGACATGGTGCGGGCCTTGTAAAACACTAAGTCCTATACTCGAAGAGTTAGATGATAAGTTTTCAGAAAAAGGACTGAAAGTTGTCAAGCTAGATGTTGATCAGAATCGAGAGTTTAGCACGACCCATCAAGTCACAGGAGTGCCTAGTGTCTTTGTATACAGTGAAGGGAAACAAGTAGTTTTTGATGATGGAAAAGGCAAGAAGATGGATAGATTAGTTGGAGTAATGCCTCCAGAAATCTACTCGCAGATTGCAGAAGAATTACTCGCAGCGTAAAAAACTCGATCCAAAGAGGTATCCTCTTTGGCAATTTCTCTTTTTAGCCACTAGTAACATTCATAGGTCTTAGCGTATTCTTTGTTCATGGTTATCATGGTAAAAGATGTAGGTCCAAAAGAAATAGAAGAAACAATCGGAAAAACAAGACTAGTCTTTGTTGACTGTTGGGCACCTTGGTGTGGACCCTGTAGAGCACTTGCACCAATTTTGGAAGAATTAGAAAAGGAATATGAAGATGATCCAGATATTGAATTTTTGAAATTGAATACAGAGGATCATCGTGAATATGCTGTGGATAAAAGGATCACTGCAATTCCATGTGTGCTAGTATTTCTTGATGGCAACCCAGCAAGTTTTGTGGATCCTGCAGGTAAAAAAGAGGAAAAAACAGATAGATTGATTGGTCTCTCCGGACCTGAAAGGTACAAAAAAGTAATTACGGATTTACTATAAGGTGATTCCCTAGTTGGAGTCCACCTATACATTTTATTAACCAGATAGTACACATTATCTAAAAGCTAAGAGGTTTGATTCATGCCGATTCTACCATATGGGGATAAAACACCAAAAATTAGTGAAGATGCATATATTAGTCCACAAGCTACTATTGTGGGAGATGTAGAGATATCCAAGGGAGCAAACGTATGGCCCGGTGCTGTCATAAGAGGTGATTTAGCGTCCGTCAGAATCGGTGAGAATAGCTGTGTTCAAGATAGCGTAGTAATCCATGCCCACTCAGAAGACAATCCAGCAATAATCGGGAATTATTCGGTAATTAGTACTGCCAGTGTTCTGCATGGTGTATATGTAGGAGACTCTACAGTAATCGGTGAAGGATGTGTCATTTTTGATGGTGCTACTCTTGGAGAAGGTGTGATGATTGCACCAGGAAGTATTATCCCTGCAAATATTGTCATTCCACCGAGGAGTTTGAATTCCGGAGTTCCAGCATCACAAATCAGAGAGATTTCAAAGGAAGAAGTCGAAAAGCAGCAAATGAAGGCTGAAACAATATCTCAAGTATTCAAGAAAATGAAACATTGGCAACGTTCAATATGATTCAAAAAGTTTCACGAGCAATCCCACTAATATTTCTGCATCCATCCTTTGTGACCTGTATCATCTCAGCGATTTTTACTCCACCGACATCAGCACGATAGATAGAAGGATGTAGAGAGAAGACCATTCCCTCTCTGAAAGACAGATTATTCTCTATGGATAGTTGAGGTGGTTCTCGTAAATCTAGACCAATTGAACAGCCAATCGATTGTACATTATTCTGAATAGTAGATTCTTGATAGATTTTCGCAACAAAATCAGAAATACGTGTTTCTGGTGCTATTAGGTGCTCCGCTTGTTCACACACTTTTATCGCACTTTCAAATAACTTTCGCTGGGAGCTAGTAGGAGTCCCAAGATGAAGTGTTCGGGCAAGTTCAGCAAAATATCCTTTATGACTTACTGTGATATCAATCACAATAGGGTCATCCATAGTTAAACGGTTCCCAGATGATTTTGTATACGGGCAAGTAATTGAAGATCCAGTTAGTACTGCTGCTCTTATTCCACGAAGTTGCCCTCCCACATTTCTTATTGCAGATTCAATTTCTATAGCCGCTTCACCCTCAGATTTTCCGGGTGCAATAATCTCGAATGCGGTTCGGAGACCTATTTCTGCAATCTTTACCGCCTCGATAATGGCATCCAATTCTGAATTATCCTTGATCTGTCTTAGACGCCAGAAGATATGTGAATAGTCTGCAAATCCGGCTTCAGGAAGTATCTTTTTCACATAATTAAACTCGTTTACAGAGAGGAAGTCTTGCTGCAATCCAATCATACCGGAGGTTGTTTCGAGTTCCTCAATTATATCGTGAATCTTATCCCATAGCTTTGGTGTGTGTGTGCCAAGCCACTCTTCAAGATTTGTAACAGGAATGCTTTCAATACTTGCCATAACAGATTCGATTCCGACTGATTCCATCTGGTTCTCGGATATTATTAATCGTGGTTTGTATCCTTCGACTATGACACAAGCTACAGGAAGTCGCGAGTCTGGAATATCATAACCAGTCAAATAGTGGACATCACGCGCATAAGTTACCACAATGGCATCTATCTTCTCATGACGCATAATTTGATGTACTCTCTCAAGGCGTTGTGGCGTAAATTGCATATTATGATTAGTCTCCAGTAGTGATGCCATATAGCGACTGTGCACTGCTCGTATTGTCGAATTAATTCAACATTTAAGCTTCACGAACATGTCAATTCTGAAAAGAAAGATGGCGGGACCGTCCGGATTCGAACCGGAGATACCCAACTCCGCAGGCTGGTGCCTTATCCAGGCTAGACTACGGCCCCATTTCCTGCGAGTTCAAATCAACTTATAGACTCTTCGCTGTGGAATAGATGTTACACTATTTCGATTGAACAAGTTCAACCGATGCGCGACCATTCAATTTGGTTATTCGTAGAACATGCTCTGATGTTTGAAGAACAAAACTCTCACCATCTTCTAAGTTCTCTAAAACTGGTCGTCCAAGCGGTCCATTCAAATATCTCTCGAAACGAGACACAACGCTATGCCGCGGAACGGTTTCTTCGATTACGCTCAACTTCAATGACCTCATGGTCATAGCGATACCTATGACCTACTATTGAGTCGGTTTGAGATTATTTAAGGTCCACATAGTTTCAGATTTGAAACGCCATTAATTTTCATAGTGTGAGAGAGTATATCTCAAATATCAGTGGCGGGACCGCCCGGATTCGAACCGGGGATACCCAACTCCGGAGGCTGGTGCCTTATCCATGCTAGACTACGGCCCCAATCAGATTGGCTCCGAATCATCTTTAAAGAATTCCTATTGAATCTCAATGAGTGGTAGGCTAACATATCCTAGTCCGAGATTAATTCTGGCTCTTCGATCCACCAAGCCCCACGCTTCCCCTTGAACACACCCTGTTTAAATTGGAGAACTTCATGGCCGATTTCCTCCTCAAAACGAGAGTTCAGTCGGTTTAGTCTATCCAATATGGTTCTACGTTTGGTATCACTTCCAAGGAGGCGTTCTGCTAGCTCAGGAGTGGTAGCACCTTCATACTGTAGAAGATATGCAAGAATCCGTCGATCCAACTCATCTCTACATACCTTAGAATATGTCACATCATTAAGCCCTGCAAGATAGACGCTACTAGAACGTTCCTGTTCAAGAAATGATACACGTTCTCTTAGACTTATTATATCTTCAAGCATTTGTGTAATAATAGGAGGGACATCATCATCCAATTTCCAAAGTAGTCGCCATCTAACTGCTTCTTCGATGAAACGTTGTCTGCTATTATCTCCTGCGAGTAAATCTATCTTCTCAAGAATTTCCTTTGGCAGACGCAATCTGATACTTATTCTATCATCACTTTCTGTATCTGTCAAGGAATATCTCATCCTACTAAATCAAAGAAATCTGGTACATGAAAAGCATTGCTCTTCGTTCACGTTCCGACACAGTTATAAAAAGAATCGAGTGCATTGTGCTGACAAGGCAACGGTGAAGGAAATGGTAAACAAATTCAAAGCCATCAAAAGAGAAAGGGCTCGCTTGAGAAATGTACAGAACCCTCAACAAGTTGATTATAGACGGATGCGAAAAGCTCGTAAGATAAGAACTGCATATTGGAGACACAAAAAGAAGGCCGTTGCAGCTGAAGTATCAATCATTGAAGAGAAAACAGCACCAAAGAGCAAAAAACCAGCTAAAGAGCCAGAACTTGAAGAAATCGATGAAGAGCTAGAAGAGATCTATTCAATCGATGAAGATGAGTTAGAAGATTTCGATGATGAATAGATTTGAGAGCCAAATTTCAAATCAACTAATAATACGACTAACTCATAAGAGCAGAATGCAAGAGTAGTTTAGAAGTTTTTTTACTTCTCATTCAATCTTCAAGGTGTTTAGTATGACCAATCTAAGAAATGTAGTGAAATATTTGGAATCTGTCGCTCCACAAAGTCTTACGATAGGTGATCATGATAGCCGAATTGAGATTGGACCCCAAGCTGAACAAGAGCAGATCAATACAACGATTAAGCGTATTCTTATTGCAACCTACCCATCTGGAAGAGTCGTGACAAGAAGCACACAAGACAAAGCAAACCTATTGATTACCCATTTCCCAATTTTCCAGTTTCCAGTATCTCAAATTTCCGGTTTGGACTTGGTCAGAATTCGGTTACTTGCAAAAAATTACATTTCATCATATGTACTAGGCAGTGCAATCATTGGTGCTAGAAACGGGTTATCAGATGCACTTGTAGAAACATTGGGTTTGCAGCAAGTGCAGGAATTCTATACAATTGGAAAATATTCCGAAACTGTGTCATTTGGTCGTATATGTAAGATGAATGGAGAGATGAATCATTCACGATTTGCTGATTACATCGCAATGAAACTAGGACAAGATTCAGTTACGTTCACTGGTGATTTAGACCAACAGGTTAGTTCAATTTTAGTTTGTCCAGGACATCACATGGACATCCCAAATATTATAGCAGCAAATCACATGAATATCAACACGATTGTCACTGGAAGAATTGCTCCCGAGTGCAGACTTATCGCATCTGAACAGGGACTAAATGTAATCGAAGTAAGAGAGTTTGTTATGGAAGAGATTGGGATGAAACGCCTTCGTCACCGAATGAGTTTGGAGTTTCCAGAACTGAAAATCGAATTCACTGAATCTGAACCAATATCCAAAACATTAAGGTCTCGTTAGTCAATCAGGGCCGACGGATTAGAATCACGTTCTTGTTCTTCTCAACACCAATATGTTCAGCAACGGGAATACACTTTGTGCGAAGTATATGTACAGTTGGACATGTTGGCTCGAATTCCGTCATTGATTCATAATTCCCCATTCCTTTTGCAACAATTACTTCTGCAGTATTCAATAACTCCTTGAATTCATCAGATGCACGGTCTAAGTTGACTCCAATAGCAGCAGCACCAGTTTCTTTCACCTCATCAGCACAATCACCTAATGCAACCTGCTCAGCATCAATGACAGTAGCATCATTCAAAATAGGTCCAGACTTTACTACTGCAATAACACGAGGACCAAGTTTTTTGATTTCGTGGATAAGAATCATATCCAGAACAACCTCACCTGCATTATCCATGAGGTAAACAACTTCATTCGCTTTTTGTACTAAAGTTCTAAATTCGGGAATCATATCTACAGCAAGGTCAGACTCAACATGGTCGATTATACCACGAAGTTCCTCAAGGTCAAAATCTCTTCCAGACACATCAAACTCGATTGCGTTTGCTGCTGCAGCTATCAAAGTGGCCTTTCTGAATCTTACACGGTCTTCACCAGCCTCTTCAACAATTTGCTTCAATTCATGAAGAATATCTAAAGCCATTTTATTAGATTGGATTTTCAATTCTTCGTATGGATCCTTCCCGGTCATTTGTTGAACAAGCAAATCACGGTCAGTCCCTATATGAGAGGGTACTGAATTTTCAGTCAGATTTCTTGCCAAAAAATCCAACATCTTTGCTGCTACCTGCATCTGCAAATCAGGGTCATCTGTTGCAAGTTTTGTCTGATTAATCGCTCGTTCAAGAAGACAATGCACACAGTGAAGTCTGACTTTCATGATATTTCAACAGGTTCTAGACAAAACAAGCTATTGAAAAATGGAACGGAAGGTACTAGGAGCCGAAGCTCCCAGTAACTATTTCTTTATTGGTTCAATCAAATCCTTCAGTACATCTTCTGGTTTTTCAGCTTTTGCTACTGCGGAAGCTAATAGAACCCCTTGAGAACCAAGGTCACTTGCGGACTTAACATCTTCTCCACTGCCAATACCAGCACCGCACAGAATTACAACATCTTTGTTTACTTTACGTATCTTCTCTACGGTTCCGCTGATGATCTCAGGCTGGGCTTTTGATACAGAAATACCAGTTCCAATCAGTTCTGGAGGTTCAACTGCTACAGCCCATGGATTTAGAGTTGATGCTGCAACACTCACAAGAGGATTATTTGTGCATACAATTGTTGCCAAATCCAAAGTTTCTGCTTTTCGAATTGAAGCTTCTATATCTGCTAGCTGCATTCTATTCTCAGAGTGATTGAGAAGTGTACCTACACATCCACTTTCGATCAAGACCTCTCCTAGCACATGACCTGTGAAGCGACCAGGATCACCCGGGTCCATATGCTGAGCAAAAACGGGAATATCTACAGCCTGACTCACCCTGTAAAGATCAGGAGTCTGAGGTGCAACAACAATAGAAACACCAAATTCCGCTGCCACCTTATCACATGCTTGTGCGAGAAGTACGGCCTTCTCACCAGTGGCCTGCGGATAAGTCTTAAAATTAATAG
Organism: Promethearchaeota archaeon; assembly: GCA_014728035.1. Taxonomy (GTDB): domain Archaea; phylum Asgardarchaeota; class Thorarchaeia; order Thorarchaeales; family Thorarchaeaceae; genus SHMX01. The sequence goes on from WJMJ01000062.1 coordinate 49,809, forward strand.
CAATTACGGGTAGATCGATTTTGACCATACTTACTCTTTCCTACCGAGCTGCTTAGAACAACCTCGGCAGGAAAGAGCGAACAGTGCTGGTTAATAAGTTACTATGATACCAAACTATCTAACAGTACCCACAAGGAGCTTCAGAATAGGAACTCGTGCGTAGCCATTTCGATTAAGTTGGCCGATGGGCTTCCTTAACTCAATTTTAACAAATTTTCCAGGTTCTGAATTCTTGTAGTACTGCATGTAAATATCCGAGAACTCGGAAAATGTTGCAGCACTCAAAAGTTCTTTCACAACATCATTTGAAATTCTGATAAAGACATCCTCATCCGAAATAGCACCAGAGCCAAATTTCACTTCATCATTGGCAGGTTTGCTAACATTGAAACGTTCACCCATTGCCATGAATTCGATTCGAAACTCATCTGGACCTTCAAGACAATCACATATCGTGGAATCAGCAAACATGTATTTCAAACGATCAGTAATAGAATCATGATAGGGAATTGTTCCTCCCCTTTCTGCTATAGGTGTTGAATCAACTTCTGCAGCAGCAGATTCTTCTTCAGATGGAACCGCTTCAGATTTTTCAGTTTCCTCTATGGCGTCTTCTTGTTCCTTAGCCTCAGATTCCACCTCTTCTACTTCTTCGGCAGCTTCTTCTTTCTTTTCCTTCTCATCTTCGTCTTCTTTGCCTCGTCCCAGCAATCTTCTTAGCATTTTAAGCGGTCTCCGTATATTGAATTCATAAAACAAAAGTCGGTTTCCAACTTGTCCTATGAATTCATATTTTCTATGTATTGTATAAGTATGTCTTCCTTGAAAAACATAATTAGAGTGTACACATTAACTGGTAGGAGATACCTGAGAAGACTGAGAGCCATTCTCAATAGCCGCTTGTTCTAGCTGTGCAACCAGAGGAAGACCACCGGATTTCGTCTTTGTCCCCCACAACTCGTCAACCAGAAGGTCGCGTATTGCAATCCTAATTACCTCTGAACGATTGGGGTACATTCCTGCATTAATTAGTTTGTCCACACCTTCAACATAAGATTCAGGCATGCATATTGTGACTACTTTCAAAGTGTCTAGCACCACGGGCATTGTAGAATCTATCACTAATTAAATAGAGTCACATGCCAGTATACATCCACGTAACACTAGGTCGTTATTCGGGAGAATTTAAGAGAGCTTGGTCCTATGAATTCCTAAACAAAGGAGTAGCAAGTAAATGGGAAAGAAAACAAGCAACAAAGGAAAAGTCCGAGCTAGTCATATCCTAGTAGAGAAACACAGCCAAGCATTGGATCTCATTCGTCGCATTCAGGAAGGAGAAGATTTCGGAGCACTAGCACGTGAACATAGTAGTTGTAGTTCAGCCAAGAAGGGCGGAGACCTCGGGTTTTTCACTAGAGGGCAAATGGTCAAAGAGTTTGAAAGGGCAGCTTATGGACTTAGTGTTGGAGCAATAACAACAGACCCAGTGAAGACTCAATTCGGATATCATGTCATTAAAAGAACAGGCTAGAACAACTAATAGATGGATGAACCACTCTTTTCCGAGTTATAATAGATAAAAGAAAATTGCTTGCGAGCAGTAAAGCTCGCAGCAAATCAATTTGTTTCGCAATTGAATTATTCTGCAGAGTCTGAATCGTCTCTAGCTTCGCCTTTAACCACAATCTCTTCTTCAGAGAAGCGAGGTTCGCACTTTTTGAGGACACCAGGAAGTGTTGTGTACTCCATTGCTTCTTGCTCAAGACGATGTGGTTGGAATGGTCCAGTTCGGCGGAGATAGTCAGCAATCTCCATTGCTCTCTGACGAGTGATGTCAAATGCAACATCCTTGAAGAGGTCAATTGGACCAACTAGTTGACCATTGCATATCTGGAACCCTAGACCTATGACTCGAGGAGGCCCATCGAATCGAGTACAGACCGAATTCTCTAAGTCAACTGGCATGAGGGGGCCGGTATGTGAACCTCTCATCCAACCAGATACAAGATGTGGTAGCGTGAAAGCTTCAAGAACTTCACCCATGGCGGGGAGTCCTGAATGAGCTCGAACAATTGCCACGGGGTCATCTTTTCCAACATATTTGCCAGCAATATTGTGCAGTTTGTCAGTGCTTACTGCAGCTGCGATAAGGCCATCCTTCCGGTATATCTTCTTGATTGTGTATTGACCTGTACTACCGAGTAATGCGAGTAAATCGTACATGTCTTCCGGACATTTCATTTCCACGTAACATGGAATTTCTTTCTTGATGTCCTGTACAATGAAACTGAATCCTTGGTGAAGATTTGGGTCAATTACAAGTCCCGCTGTGTTGAAAGGGTCGGCGAACATTTTGAATAGCGGGAAGTTGAAAGCGCCGGGTTCGGTCTTGTCAGCCATGAAAATACCAAATGGCTCAGATTTTCTTTCGGTGATAGTCATTTCAGCAGATCCCGGACCCATCCCCTTTATGTTACCACTGAAGGTATCAGAGAGAATGTCTTGGCCTGCTGCGTATATCTTCATCTCACGGGCTTTCTCGGTACCTTTCATGAAGGTATCCCAAGCAAGACGGTGAACATCTTCATTTTCTTCACCTTTATCGTGGGTCATGATAAGCTCGAGGTCGTCACCGGCATGGGCAACATAGAAGTCATTGATGATTTTCTTCTCAACTCCTTCTTTCAAGGATTTCCTAGCAAGTTCGAGAATAAAATCTGGAACAACAACATGGCCAGCAAGTGAACCGATATCAGCCTTGATCACGGTGATGGTAGTTTCAACCATTCATATTAACTCCTAATGCAACATCTAATTGAGCGAATCCGCTCTGAGAGGGATGAACAAGCCGAAGATGACGGTGTAATAGACGTTTCGGAAGCATCGCCCTCTGCGTGATGATAACTATTCTACATACATATAACTGTAGCTGCTTGTCAAAATAGTGAATGTACATAAGAGGGTAGAAATGTACCATATTTGACAAGATATGCTTTCAGGCTGAAAGTAACAAGGGAGTGAAAAAATGTCAGAAGATACAGTTTCAGCTAAGAGACCTGAAACACCAGATAGAAAACAATACCATATTGAAGTCGAAAGAGGAAAAGTTGCACCCACCGTTTTGTTGCCAGGGGATCCAAAACGGGTTAAGAAAATCAGCTCGGAATGGGATGCTTTTGAGGAGGTAGGCAATCACAGACAGTATGTAACTCATACTGGCACTTACATGAAGACGCCAATATCCGCATGCTCAACAGGAATTGGTGGGCCGGGAGCTGCTATTGCAGTAGAAGAGCTTGCTAATGTAGGAGTACAGAATTTCATCAGGGTGGGATCATGTGCTACGTTGAAAAAAGATATTGAAATTGGAAACCTTATAATCTCAACAGGTGCGGTGCGATTAGAGGGAACGAGTAAACAATATATTAGAAATGAATATCCAGCCATTGCGTCATACGAGGTCATACTTGCATTGGTCGAGGCTGCGGAAAATATTGGAGTCACATATCATTTGGGGCTCTCAGCATCGACGGATTCGTTCTATCTCGGACAATCTAGACCGGGTTTTGGGGGATATGAGCAACAATGGAGTAAAGAATTGATAGAGGAACTCACCAGAGCAAATGTATACAACTTTGAGATGGAAGCTGCAACTATCTTTACTTTGGCTAACCTTTACGGATTCCGCGCGGGGGCTGTATGTGCCGTATATGCAAATCGTCCAAGAGATGAATTTGCTGTAAAAGGAGAAAATGATGTAATAAGATGTGGAAATGAAGCCGCGAAGATTCTTGCAGAAATCGATGAGCAAAAAGAAAGTAGAAAGAAAAGATATTGGTCAAGACTTACTAGTTGACTTGACTCAATATCTATCTTTGATGCTATTTTCCAACGTAGTAGTATTCACCTTCAGCTTTTTGCTGTTGGTCCAATCGGGACCCCGTCTTATTAACACGAGGGCGTCCTGTCTGTGGATCTCTACGAAATGTAACGCCCATCTGTTTTAGAAATGCGTTCATTCCCCTACGAAGAGTGGTAACACTGTGTGCAACACCTTTCTTTCCAGGGGTGCCATCGAAGACCACCATGCTGTCACTCAAATAATCTGCCATGAGAATACTGTGTTCAACTACAAAAGCAGTCTTCATTTTAAGTTGCATCATATGACGTATTGCTCGTGAGCTAGCTAATCTCTGCTCAATATCGAGAAAAGCAGATGGTTCGTCAAAGAGATAGATATCTGCATCCTTTGCAAGACAAGTAGCAATAGCAGCTCGTTGGAGTTCACCACCACTAAGATCTCCAACACCATGATCCAGTAGGTGTTCAAGCTCTAATTTCCGTATCACAGATGTCTTGAAATCAGATGTATCAGCAGTGGAACCTCCTGCTTCGCGTAAGAGCATACGTACAGTACCAGGATAGGAATCCTCAATGTATTGTGGTTTGTAAGCGACTTTTAGGTCTAATCCAGTTGCAGTCTTAGATGGAACTTCACCTGCATCGGGTTCCAACAGTCCTGCTAGCATCTTCACAAAGGTTGTCTTTCCGATTCCATTAGGACCCAAAATTCCAATAATTTGTCCCTTAGCAACTCGCCCACCTTTGACATGGAGTTCAAAGTCCTCAAACTCCTTTTTCATATCACCATATTCAAGCAAAGTTTCTCCATGAGAAAAATCACTATCTTCTGCTGACATCCCCTTGAAGGATATCGAAGTGTCACGAAATCGCATGTTTTCATCTGGAATATATCCATCAAGAAAGATGTTCACCCCAACACGAGTCCCGTGAGGATGTGATACGATACCATAGACTCCAGGATCTCCATAGAACATACAGACAAGATCTGAAACGTAATCGAGAATTGAGAGGTCATGTTCAACCACTACTACAGTCTTACCTAATTCTGAGAGTTGACGAATAGCCCTTCCAACTCGTAATCGTTCACGGACATCTAGGTAAGCGGTAGGTTCGTCAAAAAAGTAGATATCTCCGTCTCGAACTATAGCCGCGGTTATTGCAGTACGTTGAAGTTCTCCGCCACTAAGAAACTTGATGGGACGGTCCCAAATGCTTTCTAGGTTCATATCATTCTTCAATTCTTTAAGACGGCCAGAAGTGTCAGCTCCTTCTAAAAGATCACTTATCGGTTTATCCGCAATCGACGATATTTTTGGTAAATCGGTTATGTTCTGTGGTTTCAGAATTGGAGTGATTTCACCAGCCTGAATACGTTCAAAGAAGGGTTGTAGTTCAGACCCACGATATTGGGTGATGATCTCATCCCATTCTGGAGGATTATCGAATCTTCCTAGATTTGGTTTCAGTTCACCAGCAAGTATTCGTAGTGCTGTGGTCTTGCCAACTCCATTGGGCCCAATTAGACCTAACACCCGGCCTTCCTTTGGAATAGGCATCCGAAAGAGTTTGAAGCCATTTGCACTATATCTGTGACTTGTATCGGTTTCAAGCTGTTCTGGTAGATTCACAATTGTGATTGCATTATAGGGGCACTTCTTCACACATATTGCTTCTCCTGAGCATAATGACTCAACAATAGTAGGGGGTTTATCAGGACCCTCGGTAAAGACAACGGTCTCATCTCCAGTACGTACCCGTGGACAGAACCTTCTACATTCATGGGTGCAGTCCTTTGGTCTACAGCGAAATTTATCTAGAACAGCAATACGCATTAATATGCCACCTTTGAAGTATAATTTCGGTGAACTGGATTGCTATTTAGGACTTTGGCTCTATTCGCCTTTTTGCAAAACCTTTTCAATATAGATAAGAAACAGAATATCGGAGTGCAATAAATGCGTCTTCTCGATAAGATTCTAGACATTTTTAACAGACAATCAAGTCTACAAATTGGTGCGATGAATCATCCAAATGATCTGATGAAGTATATCCAAGCAATAAGAGCTCATGCATTCCAAAAAATAACTGGAAAAAGATTGATATTTCCAGATTTGACCTCCAATAAACCAAAGAATGTATCCGAGTCACTCTCACCGTTAAGAAGATTCGTAAGAAGAGGTTTATAGAGTTCCGATAATTGTTCTATGCGGGATGATGATATATTAAGGAAGGTGAGCGTCCATCAAGCGCTATGATCCGATAAACCGCAATCTGACCGCATCTTTCCAAGAATATTGAGTTCGACACTAGATTTTGGAGTGAAGAATCTTGCCACCGTTCAAATGTAATCATGATGGTACTTGTACAGAAATTAGATTATGTTGCACAGATACAGAGATGACACTTACAAAAAAAGATGCAAAACGAATAGATGCACTCGGTTATAACCGAGAAGACTATCTAATCAGGATGGATGACGGTTTCTGTCAGATACGAAACATTGAAGGACGATGTTATTTTTACAATCCCGACCAGCTAACTTGTAGGATTTATAGCCACAGACCAGAAGGATGTAAATACTATCCAATTGTATACAATGTGGAAAAAGGGAAATGTGTTGTGGATTATGATTGCCCATCCGGAAAAACGGTGACCGAAGAGGACATCGAAGAGATTTGCGATAAAGTCAAGTTTCTTGTGACTGTTTTGATGAAAGAGGCGGACTGCCGTGATGGACCGTGCTGATTTACATATCCATTCAACTTTTTCGGATGGGAAACTCACCCCTTCAAAGATTGTGAGAGTTGCGGAAGCAAAAGGTCTTGGTGCTATTGCACTTACAGATCATGATACATTGAATGGGATTCCTGAGTTCATTCACGCCGAATCAAAATCCAATTTGTTGCGTATTCCTGGTGTAGAAATAAGTACAGAATATAAAAACCAAAGATTCCATCTACTTGGGTATTATCCCCCTTTGGATTCAAAACCAGTGATAAACGCGCTCGAAAGATTAGAACGGTCAAGAAAAGAAAGGATTCCAAAAATGTGTGAAAAACTAGAGGAGTTAGGAATAGGGATTTCTAAGGAAGACGTCGTTGCAATCGCTAATATTGCAAGTCCCGGGAGACCTCATGTAGGTAGAGCTCTTGTTAAGATTGGAGCAGTTGATACCGTCCAAGAAGCATTTGACAAATATCTCGGAAGGGGAAAGCCAGCATATGTTGAGAAGGAGAGAATGAATACAATAGAGACAATCAAGCTGCTTAGAAGAGAACATTCGATTCCAGTACTAGCACATCCATTACTTGAAAAAGTTCAGAATCTTGAACAGATTCTATTACGATTTAAACAAGCTGGGCTGATTGGTGTTGAGCTGGGATACAAATATGGAAAACATGAATCGTGGAGAGATTTGCAGAATCTGGAATCTATAGCGACAAGATTAGGGTTAATTTTGACCGGAGGTAGTGATTCACATGGAGATTCATCGCATAGTCCAATAGGCGGTATTACAGTTTCAATCAGAATTGCAAATATAATACAACAGATTCATGAAGAAGGTTATTGACATCCCAAAACCTAATCAACACCATAGTTGCTCTTAAAGAGGGATTAACCAATGCGAGTGATTGATGCACACGTTCATACATGGTCGCGAGAAATAATTTCCAAGAAAGACCTTGATGCGCGAAGAATCTCTGCAAAAAGTTCTGGGATACAGCCTCAGCTTGATTCACCAGTAACGAATCTAGTAACAGCAATGAAACGTGCTCAAATTGAACGTGCGGTTATTCTTCCTATAGATAGTGGTCTCAACCAAGATATGCCACTTTCATTACAAGAAAAGACGGACTGGCATGCTGACGAGGTCAAAGATGACGACTCGTTGATTTCATTTGTTGGATTGGATCCGAGAAGAGGAAAAGAGGGTCTCGAGGAGCTTGAACGTGCAGTAAGAGTGAAAAACTGCAAAGGTTGGAAAATGTATCCACCTAATGGATTCTATCCGGACAATGAAGATTTCTTCCCGTATTATGAACTTGCAGCTGAATTGAATATCCCAATTGTTATCCATCAAGGCTTTACTTCAAGATTCAAACATGTCAAATATGCAAGACCAGTCTATGTGGACAAAATTGCAGCTGAATTCCCACAACTGAAAATCGTGCTTGCACATGTTGGAATGCCATGGGTTTCTGAGGCACTTATGGTTTCAGCTAAGAATCCAAATGTTTCAGTTGATATATCTGGTTGGCAGATATTTGCCTCAAAGACTCCACATAAGTTGTATGAGATGATTGCAGAAGCCAAGCTCTGGCATGTGTTTCCAAATCGAGTGATTTGGGGAAGCGACTTTCCCCTATTTGAATACGCAATGCGTTTAGAAAAATGGGTGAAGTATTTTGCAAACTTGAAAATGCCTGATTCATTCCTAGACCGCGGATATCAACAGATAACATCCGAGGAAATTGAGATTGTGATGTGGAAAAATGCTGCAAGATTATTCTTTGGTGAAAATATATGAAACGATTCTTTGTTGACGCAATGCTTGGAAAAGTTGCAATCTGGCTAAGATTGACCGGACATGATACGAGATTTAATCCAGACATTCACGATGATGAAATTCTTGAGATTGCAAGTGTAAAAGACCGGATTATCCTTACAAGCGATGAGGAATTAGTTTCAAGAGCGGATGCCAGAAACATAAGATCACATTTAGTGCGAGGAAGTGTTGATTCAAGAGTAGCTGAAATATTTCGAAAGTTCAATATTTCTACCAACATAGACCCTGAAATCTCCCGATGCACAAAATGCAATGGTGAACTTAGGAAGATTGATTCAGAAAAGAAAGCCCAAATCAAAGATATGGTCAAACGTGGAACTTATGAGAATCATGAACTCTTTTGGTTATGCAAACAATGCGGTTCCATATTCTGGGAAGGAAGTCACTGGAAAAACATGGTGCAATACATGAAAAGGATTACCAAATTACTTGCAATCGAATTTAATCATGATAGTTAATTATTCTGCTTCAACCTTGATGTCATAACTAATAGGAATACAATCCTTTGTTGACCGTGTAAGTGGACAATACTTCTTTGCCTGTTCAATACATCTTTCAGCGAGATACAAGTCATCTTCTGGAACAACCAGCTTTCCAGACACCTCAAATTGTGATACCGAGTAACCAGCGCCGTCAAATTGTACTAAGAGTTTTCCTTCAAGATTGAATGTAATAATTTCTAAATTTGACATTCGTTGGATGTCTAAAAATGTATTATTAATACAACCCAAGATTCCAGCAATGAACAACCGATACGGACATAATCCCTGTCCCCGTCCACCATAAACTTCAGGGGTGTCAAAAACGAGTTCACCGTTTTTGAGAAACGCAATGCCGCCAGTCTTACCATCCCATTCCGTACGAGCCTTATACTCCATTTTCTCAGGATACCTAGACTTGACTTTCATGATACGATCCTCAAATGACGGTTGGTTATTTGAACCATAAGCATTTTGGTAAAGAAAATAATCAGCAAGTCATTTAAACCATTCAGAAAGAACAAAGTTGGATGTGGTTTAATGTCTCGCAAAATGATGGCTGCTATGTTTCATGACATAGGTGATGTTAGATATGAAGAAACGGACATCCCTGAAATAGGTCCACGAGAAATCTTAGTGAAGATCAAAAAAGCACTGACCTGTGGAACAGATGTCAAGACTTACAAGAGAGGACATCCACTTTTACTCAGAAATCCTCCAGCTCTATTTGGACATGAATATGCTGGAATTATCGAAGAGATTGGAAAAGAGGTCAAGAACTTTGAACCTGGAATGAGAGTTGTTGCAACCAACTCAGCACCATGTGGAAGTTGCTTTTTTTGCAAAAGAAATAGACCAAATCTTTGTCAGCAGTTAAAAAACACATTTGTGAATGGCGCATTTGCAGAGTACATTCGTGTCCCTGAAGCCGTAGTAAAATGGAACACACATCAGATTCCCGACTCGCTTGCATTTGAGGAGGCTGCATTGACCGAACCACTTGCTTGTGTTGTTCACGGAATAGAAGAAGCAAATATAGAACTTGGAGATACGGTAGTAGTTATTGGTGCAGGCCCCATAGGACAGATGTTGATGATGCTTGCAAAGAAGAGTGGGGCATCAACAGTCATAGCATCAGATCTAGCAGAATTACGACGCAACATGGCAAAGAAGGCCGGAGCAGATATTGTAATAGACCCTGCTGAAGAAGACCCTATTGAGCGAGTAAAGGAAGAAACTTCAGGATATGGAGCTGATGTTGTCATAGAAGCAGTAGGACTTCCCACTACATGGGAACAAGCTGTTAAGATGACTCGCAATGCGGGAATGACGGTTTTATTTGGAGGTGCAGCATCAGGCACAAAATTTGAAATAGACACGGTTAGATTTCATTATGGGCAGCTGACGATAAAGGGTGTATTCCATCTTACTCCAAAACATGTTGAACAAGCTCTAAATCTAATAATTTCTGGATCTATAAAGCCAGAGATATTGATTACTCATGAGATGCCGCTCCAGAAGATAACTGAAGCAATAGAAATGATGGGTTCTGGAAAAAGTATGAAGGTGGCAATCAAACCGTGATTTTTCACGGAGGAAGAAAGCTTAGAGATAATGAGAGAAAATTGATTGACCTTCTTTCTGAAATAGATAAGAAATACAACAAGCCATTGATTATCGTTGAAGGAAAAAGGGACAAGAGAGTATTGAGAGATTTTGGGATTAAAAGTCCGATTTTTCGCACTCAAGGGCCTCTTGCCAGACCGGAACTTGTTGATGAAATTGTAGAACATTCGCAGGGAAGACCAATACTCATTCTTACAGACTTTGATGATGAAGGGGTAGAGATATGCCACTTTCTTGAGAGAGAGCTTGAAATTAGAAAGATCAAGATACTAAGGAAACTTCGACGGACAATTCGGAAGCTGATGAGAGATCTTAGATGTATAGAAGAACTGGTATTTCTCTTTAAACATAAAGACTCACCAACACCAGAATAGACTATCACAGTTCATCATTTTTCTCCAATCTGTTTGGGACTGCAATATCGTATATCCGAAAGGCACGTTCAATCAAAAGCATGGCAGGTAATGAGAAAAGCAATAGATATGTCCCGACCCCAATATCAATGCCAAGATTGGCTCCAAAAATCACAAAGTAGCTGTAGAAAAGTGTGAGCAGTCCCACAAAAATCAAGATTAATGGAACCCAAATTAGAACTGTTAATTTCATTGGTAAGTTATGCCTGAATGCAGAAAGTGCGTAAATGAAAGATATTGCAATAATCATGCTGGGAATGAACCATCCGTCCAATCCAAAAAGAATTCCATACTGTTCGATGAACTCTAACATAGCAACTTCTGTTCGCTCTGATATGCTAAAGAAAGGTAAAACAAAACCACCAATTATCATAATTAAACCAAAATGGATAGGAATCTCTCGGATAATTCGTTTCTTTGTTGGACGCCAGGAATCATTGGCAATAATGACGGATAATAGCCCAATCGAAAGGAGTAATGCTACAGGAATGTAAATAGAACCAGCAAGTCCAGAAACAACGGAAGAGGTGTATAGAATACTGTCTGCCTCATCAATAGAAACAAAGAATGATACCCTACCAACCTGAAAGGGTAAAATTTCTGTACTGTATCCATCATTTGTCTTCTCCATTTTTTGTCTGTTCCACACCGAACCAGGAGTACTAGCTCTCCACCAAACAGTCAGATTGGTCTCAATATTCGTTTCAACGTGTACATCTAAAATAACACCATAAAGAGTTAGATTCTGAGTGAAAGACACTTCTACCGAAATTTGGGGAGTATCATCAACGAACTCTCTATTTAGCCAGTCAATAATTGTAGGTGTCCAGAGGTCAGTGACCGTGTGAGTCCAGCCAGGTTGAATTCGTAAAGATAATGGTGCTGATATTTTTTGTATAGTATCAATAAATGATGCTAACGGAAAGTACTGATCATCTGTTCCACACATGAAGAGAACAGGTTCGGATAGTTGAGTAACATAAGCAATCGGGTCGAACCATTGAATTATTTTATCGATGTTTTCAGAGGGAAGTTCATAGTCGGGTACGATTACAGTGTTAAGAACAGAACCAGCAATGAGGCTGTTTTTGAAGTTTCCAGCTGCAATCATTGGTATCGAGCCATCTACACGTTCATCGATAGCCGAGAGAATCATGGTTTCAATAGAGCCCATTGATACGCCTCCAACAACAGTTGAACTAGAATCAACGTAAGGTAAAGATTCGATAAACGTCATTGCACGGGCGGCTGCCCAAACAGAACGGTAAAGATGAGTGTTTTCAGGCCCATCTGTAATATTGAAAAAAGTAAAGGGGTTAAGAGGTGGGCCTGTTGAATCTCCTGAACCAGGTGCGTCAGTTCCAAGTACCACAAATCCAGCTGACGCAATTTTCCGCATAATATTCAGGTAATCAGAATATCTACCATGATATCCATGTAGAAAGAGCAAGCAAGGTAATGGATTTGATATACTAGCGGGTCGTATCAGTATCGAGTTGATACGAATAGAATCACCCGAGTAATTTTCGCTGAAATATGTGAACCGCCATTCAATCAAAGAAGTATCATTTTCTATTGAAGACGAATTGGATATCTCTTCAATATGTAACGGATCTGAAATTGCATCTGACAAGTCCCAATAATTCGTATAGAATTCATCAGGTGGTGGTGGTTCTGATAGGGAAGTGGGGAATTGATAAAATACTGCTAGTAATACCGAGGTCAGACTACTTGTAAGAATTGTGATCAATAGAATGACTAGGAGAGCAATCTGACGATTCATATGTTATGCTCCAGTTATGGTTATACTAGATAGTACTACCACAGTTGGAGCAAATGAACTTACCTGCTGGAATTTCTTTTCCACATACACGACATGTACGCGATTTCTTAGATACCGCAATTTCGGTCTCATCGCCTTTTCGAGGTATCAAGATGAAGCGGTCATCTTCCCAACTTATCTTGAATTCTTCAGGATTTCCAGCTAACTCAAGTAAATCTGTTGGCATAGGTAATCGATAATTGTTATCTAGTTTGATGATACGAGTCGTATCCAACGTATCAAGATCGATACCCGTTTGGTGAAATCCAGATATGATTCCATCTCGAATCTCAACTGTTACATCTGCTTTTGATGCAACTTGTTGACTATGTGTGACAATAAAGAATGAAGTACCAAGAGTTTCGTTCAATTCTTTGAAAAGTTCAAGAATTCGTTCTGCTGTTTCAGGATCTAAGTCGCCTGTAGGCTCATCACAAAGGACCAGACCCTTGCTTTCTGTATCGATTAAATTCACAAGAGCACTAGCAATTGCGATTCTAGAACGTTCTCCACCACTGAGAGTTGTGACTTTGTTTCGTTTTCTCTCTTCCAGTCCAACAAGTTTGATAAGCCGATCAACTCGTTCTTGTCGAACTTTTCTGGGCACCCCTGCTATCCGAGCAGCTAGTTCCACATTCTGCCACGCATTTAGGTGGGGAAGAAGATTAGCAACTTGAAAAATGAAACCAATGAAGTTTCTCCTAGCCTCAGTTAGAACACGTTCACTAATCTTAGTAATGTCTGATCGGAGATTAGCCCAGTAGACTTTTCCAACGGTTGCTTTTGTGATACCACCAATGATGTTTGTAAGTGTTGTTTTGCCTGAACCAGATGGGCCAACCACACACATGATTTTCCCTTCTTGAATTTGGATAGATACACCACTCAATGCAACCGTTTCCAGTTCAGCGGTCTTGTAGATCTTATAGACGTTATCACAACTGACTACAATATCATCAGCGTAATCAGAATATAGGTCTAGTTCATCACTTACGGTCATAGGAGGCACGATATTTCTTCCAGTGGATTCATCAGATAAGGGTTTTGAACTGCGCTAAAGATTGGCTTTGTAATAATGTAGTGAAAAACACAGCATGAAAGAAAAAGGATAGGTCTGAGAGGAGTAAGATTCCTCTCAGCACAAGTTAACTAGAGATTTCGCAATGCTGTGGCAGGATTGACTTGTCCGGCTCTACGAGCTGGTATGTAACAACTAGCAATCATGACGAAACTTTCCAAAGATAATGTTACAATCATCATGCTTAGAGGGAATGAAAGTACTTCTCCAAGGATTGGTGAGAATGGAGATACTCCTAGAGTCAGAATAGCCATCACATATCCGAAAACCAAACCAAGAATTGCACTAATGGCAATAGCTGCAATCACGATACCAGAGAACTCTCCAAAGACCATTGATACAACCTGTCCTTTTGTTCCACCAAGTGACCGGAAGAGTGCATACTCAGATTTACGTTCAAGAACAGCTGATCCCAGAAATAGTGCAATTGATGCCAATCCCATAATAGCACACATTATAAAGGATACAACAGTTAAACCTTGGATTCCTGATAGAAACAGCTGAATCGAATACGATTCAGATTTGATATCAAATGTTTGTGGAGTATATACCTTCGTGTTTCTTTCCAGTTCTAATGTATTGATGAGAGGTGTAATATCTGAAAAGCAAGAAACATCTGCTAGAAAAGTTTCTGCTTCAACAAATCCAGCACTCTCTGATATGAATTCCAAATTAGTTAGGACAAATCCACCAGCACCTGCTTGGAAACCAAACTGGGAGCCAAAACTGGGTGCAACCAGTTCTTCTGTTGCAGCAATACCAAAACCTGGAGCACTTTTTAGTAGCCCTACTATTTCAAAATGGAAATATCTAGATTCTTCATCATCAAATGAGCCATAATAAACCGCAACAGTCTGTCCAATGGTCTTATTCCAGTTTATTGCATGATACTCACTTATGACAATACCATATTTGTTATCATCAAGTGCCTGAAGTACCTCTTCAGGGGTACCACTAACAAAGGAGTCTTCTTTGAAATGAGCTACCCGTAAATATGCCAGAGGATCGACCGATTCCATGAAAAGCATCTGCGAACCAACCGTAGCCCATGTTTCAACCAATGGAGTAGCTTCAATAACGCCAGGGTAGTGTAGGAGTGTTTCATTGAAGGAAAACGGCTTGGATGCAGTTTCAATTCGTATATCAGCTCCAAGTGAATAATCCAATTCATTCTGCAAGGTCGTTTCAAAAGTAGATACTTGAATTAGCATCATAGTTGTAGTGGTTAACGTCAGAGTGAGAATCACCAATAAAGGTATGAATTGACCTTTTCGCTTCCTCAAGCTTTGTGCCATGTATAGACTCTTTTCACCTAGAACGAAGCTTGTCCCACGAGAAACCCTTGCTGTAATTAGCCGCATTGCTCTAGAACCGAGATACGCCGCTGCGAATAGGACAAGTGTAGCTATTAAAATCTCTAATAGTGCGAAAACACCCAAGGGTGCAATAATCTCTGGAATAATAACAAGACTAGCAAGTAAAAGAGCTAGACCACCTGTGTATTTCCATGCACTGATATCTTCTGCACCTTCTTCTGCATCAACACCAGCAGGCTGACCAACCTCAGATACATCAATCCGGCGTGCAACGTGTAAAAGATATGCGGAGGGTAAATACATAGCTATTGCTCCAGCTATTACCAATGCAACGGGACTGATGGTAAGATTGGAGGAAAATGTCATGTATAATGAAACATCAAAGACGAATAGACCTGTTGATGACCCAATCAGAGGTGCCATTATAACTGAAAGTCCTAGAGCTATTACAAATCCAATGATACAAAGAAACAAGGACTCGTACATAAATGTGGAAAAGACTTGATTAAATGATGCGCCTTTGGCACGTAATGCACTAATCTCCACTTTCCGTCTTGATACGGAAGTTTCAGAAGTGAATAAGGTCAGCATCAAACTCATAATCATAATTGGAAATACAATAACCGAAAGAACACGACTTGCGATAAATGTGTTAATGGTGTTCTCTAACTCCCATATGGCCCCCAAGCCATCACAATCGACATCAGGAAATTGTTCCTGGAGACTCTCTTGAAATGACTCAAGATTTGTTACCAATCTATCTGTGCCCATTGTGATAAGAGTTGAAATCGATGCGCGCATGAATAGATAGCCACCGAATCCATGAACTACTAACTCATTCATATCACCCTCCGGTAATGCATCTTCATTAATTATCACTGAATCTGAAAGGCCCAAAACTGGATCGGGAAAGCCAAATGGATCCCAATTTCTTCGCATTATATTTGGGAAAACTTGAGCAGCGATAGAGGACAAGCTCTTGGGTGTGTAAACGCCAACTACTGTAAGATTTCCAAGCGATCTCACATTTAGTTGAGTTTTGCTCCACACCTCACCCGCACCCGGAATTCGTTTAATTACGTCCAAAGAGATTTTACTACCAACCTCAATTGTTAGTCCATGAACTTGACGAGTATACTCACAAAACTGCTCTGAAACCAAAATTTCGTCAACAGATAAATCTGAAAAGTTGCCTTCAGTGATGAACTCCCGGGACCAGATGTCAATGAAATCATTTTCTGCGACTATCACCCGCATATCTTTTAGGCCAGCAAGATAGTTAGTATTGGTTATAGCGTATGATGAATAATCCGGTAGTTCTTCACCGGTTAGTATACCAATCGTGGTCCCAACCCTTGATGAATGTTCCAGAACATTGACTGATTCTGTGTATTCCTGTACCTGTGGCATGTCAGCTGTGAAATAGGAATTATGACCAGCTGGGTAAGCCACATACTGGAAAGCGACCTCATCAAAGTAATCTTCAATAACAATACGAGTACCAGTGTCACTCCAAATAAACACAGTCGTTGGTAAAGCAATTCCAATAGCAAGAATAATCGCAATACCCGCATTTCGTACTGGATAATTCTTTAGGGAGCTAAGTGCATACCCTAAAGACCACCAACGATTTCCTTTCAGCATCTTAGGTTGCTTTGTCAATGATATCAATTCCTCACAGATTTCTTAGTACTATAGCAGGATCAGTCTTTGATGCTTCTCTAGCAGGCCAATATGACCCGAGTATCATCATGAATACCTCCAGCAGGAGAACTCCTGTTAGAAAACCAACTGGAAATACAATTAATGCTTGAAGAGTTCTTGCGAATGGGCTCATAGTGAAAATGACTACACTCTGTACAAACCCAAATATTGTTCCAAGAATTAGACTAAGAGTTAGCGCTGCAAGCACTACTCCAGTAAATTCAGAAAGGACCAATTTCACAATCTGTTGTTTAGACCCACCAACTGCGCGAAGAATTGCATAATCGCGTTTTCGTTCTCGTACAATGGAGCCCAAAAATAATGTTAGAGCAAACATACTGAGTAGAAGAGACATTGCAAAGCCAATTGAAAATAATCCCTGAACAGTACTTAAGAAAAGTGCAGTTCCAAAAGAGGTGCTCTCTAAATCAAAACTGTCTGGAGTAGTTGCAGTAACTCCTGGAAGGTCATTCAAAGCTCGTAGCACCAAATCTTCATCAGTTACACAGACGAGATCTGCAAGGAATAGTGTTGCAACAGTCATATCCGTTACACTGGATACGAATTCCAGATTTGTTAATGCAAATCCCGCAAGACCTGTTTGATAACCAAATCCAGGACCAAGACGTGATGGTGGAATATATTCAGCTGCAGCATATCCAAAAGCTGGAGCACTATACACAAGAGCTACAATCTCAAATGTCACATCCATATCATCACCACGAGTGTTTACTTCCATGGTGATACTATCTCCAACTGTTTTGTTCCATCTTTCTGCATGATAACGACTCAAAATGATTCCATTTTCAACAGATGCAAGTTTGGACAATGCAGTGGAATATGTTTCACCTTCAAAACTGGTATCGTCAAAGTCACCAATTAGCGAATACTCTATGGCATCCACAGCCGTCAAAGTTATTCGTTCAACACCAAGGGAAGATGAAGTTCTGAGAACAGGAGTAGCTCGATTAACACCAGGATATTCTTCAAGAGTGTCATTAAATGCAAAACCTCTGGATGTACAATCGACACGCAAATCTGCACCTATTGCATACGAAATTTCCATATTCAAATCCGCTTGAAAACTCTCCGCTTGTACAGTAAAAGCGATTGTTGAAGACATAGTAAGAGCTAAAACTACCATGAGTGGGACGATTCTTCCTCTGCGCATACGAAGATTACCAGCAGCAACCAGATTCTTCTCACCTAGTATAAACGAGAGTTTTTGAGTCACCCGAGCAAACCCTAGACGGGAAATCCTCGACCCATTATAAGCCATGAAGAACCATGAAGCTGTTCCAAGACCCAGCTCCAAAAGTAACATGATTGGATCTGCAGGAAAGAAAATAACTGCACCTAGAACCATTGAAAGTAGCACTACGGACATGCCAATGGTAAACCCATAAGCTTGCTTCCCCTCACTTAGAGCTTCACTAGACTCGACAAGCCCAGAACCAATCTCAGTTTTAGAAGTGCTACGGGCAGTATTCAAGATAAATAATAGAGGGGGTAATATACAAAATAGAAAAACATACACAATAGTTTCAGGTCTAACTACAGAAGCGTAGAGAAATGATAGGTATGCAGACCAATCAAATATCATAAAAGATACTACAGATGGAATCAATGCTGAGAAAGCAATACTTAGCAGAATACCAAAGAACAAACTTATGCTTGCAATGACTATTGATTCTGAGAAGAAAATCCAGTATATTTGATTAGAGCTAGCTCCTTTTGCTCGAAGAGCGCTCACCTCTACTTTTCTCGTGGCCATAAATGTATCTGCAGCAAATACTGAAAGAAAAAGTGCAAGTATGAAAATTGGAAGATTCAGTAAGGCCAAAGGCATAGTTTCAGTGTATGTGTCAACAATGCTTTGAAGATACATAACCTCATCTAAACCCTCCACTTCAACATCATATAATTCACTAATCCGATCCTTCAACGTCAAGAGATTATCCGCAATATTGTCAACACCTGAATTTACCAGTGCTGTTGAAGAAGCTCGAAGAAATGAGCGAGCGGGGAAGAACCCACTACTAGGAAGTGGTGCGGTATTAATTGCGCTAGAAAGTATCAAAACACTATCCCGAATACCCAAAACTGGTGTATCGAGATTATATTGTTTGTAGTTTGAGCGAAGGATTGAGGGGAACGCAGCTTCAATAATAGAGTCATACCCCATTATCTCATAAATACCCACAACTCGAAGTGTTGTCAGACTAACTCGATCAAGAGTTGATATAGGAGCTACTGATGTTGTTCTTCTGGTCAATAGTTCGATATCAATGGTTGAATTAATTGTAACACTGAATCCATAGACTTCGTAGAAAGACTCAACAAATAACTGTGAAACAACTATCTCTCCCGCTTCGAGGGCAAACCTGCCTTCGATTTCAAACTCGGACTCGACAATATTCAGAAATTCGTTATTTACGAATATTACTTGACAATCTTTTATTCCGTCTGAATATATTGCTTTTTCCAGTCCATACGACGTTGTCCCTGGTAAATTAGTTCCATAGACTAAACCTACAGTTGAGTTAACACGATATGCAGAATCAACAAACTCGCTAGTTTTGGCATACTCTTCTGCATTTCCAATTGCTTGAGTTTCACCTACATCACCAGAAACCATAAGCTGAAAAGAATTGTCATCAAAATACCCATCAACACTAACTGTAACTCCAGTATCAGCCCAGATCAATACAGACCCAATAAGAGAAACTCCCAAACTTAGCGTTAATGCAAGACTTAAAGCTCTGAATGGGTAAGAACGCATCGCACTTAGAGCATACGAAAATGGATAGAGCCTACTTCCTTTTCGAAACGAAAACCCATTTGTCTTGCCTTTTGCCAAATAGTTCACCCCTGAGTTGTTGCATCTACAGAAGGTTCATCATCCTTAGGAGTAGTTACATCAACACCACTATGTTTGAAGAAAGCAGATACTAACTCTTCAACTAACACACCATCACGGAGAAGCATGATCTTGTCTGCCATCCTTGCCACTTCGGGGTCATGTGTCACTACAATAACTGCACGACCCTCTTTCTTTGCAAGATCCCTCATTAGCTTGATTATTTCGCCACCCGTTTTATGGTCCAAATCACCCGTAGGTTCATCACACAACAAAATTACTGGATCGTTTGCTAATGCACGGGCCAGAGCCACTCGTGAACGCATACCTCCAGACAATTCGTGTGGCATGTGATGTGCTCGATGGTCAACTGAAACAGCCTCAAGAAGCTTCATAGATTTGGCAATTCGTTTCTCCTGTCGAATCTCATCAAGTAGCATTGGAACCATTACGTTTTCTAATGCTGTGAAAATTGGCAAAAGGTGTTGATCTTGAAATAACACACCAATTTTATGGCGGCGCATTTCAGACATTTCATCATCATTCAGTGTAGTGATATCTACGCCATCAACAAATATTGTTCCGCCAGTAGGTCTATCAAGTCCACCTATTAGATTTAGCAAAGTAGTTTTCCCTGAACCCGATGCACCCACAATAGCAACAAAGTCACCTTTGCGGACAGTCAGATTTGTGCCTCTAAGCACTTTGATAATTCGAGTTCCGTCTTGGAATTCACGGAAGACCTCCATGCATTCTACAGCGATGTCGTTGTCTGGTGTCAAGTGTGGTCTCTCCAGGGGAGATAGATTTCTATCATTCAGTTTTTAGCGTTGCGTCTAAAGCAACAAATCCCCAGCAGTATGAATACCTAAAAAAGGGAACTATCTAGGTAGATATCTACAAGGTTCGTCAAAGGGATATAGCATGAAGGTCTTTGCAATTTCAGGATGGTCTCAAACTGGAAAAACCACCCTCGCAAAGAAAATAATCAAGAGCCTTATTGAAAAGGGATTTGAAGTTGCTAGCTTGAAAAGTACCCATAAGAATCTAGAAGACGATATTGAATCCGACACATACCATCATCAAATAGCAGGTGCAAATCCAACAATCCTAAGAGGGAAAGATCATTCTATACTAAGATACAAAGGGAAGATAAGTTTAAAGACAATCTCTGAACTAGATGTAGATTTTTTGATTGTTGAAGGATTGAAACAGAGTAAAATCCCAAAAATTTGGTGCAGTAAAAGTGACGACGATTCATGGATAGAGTTTCCCGAAGTAAGAGCAATAGTCATTAGAAGAGCTACAAGAACTGAAACACAGAAGAGAATACCAATTCTAACACCTAATGATACTGAACAACTGGTTTCAATTATTATTCAAAACGCTGAAGATATCCAGAATTTCTGAGTGGAGAGAAGATATGGCGTAATCCGTAACTTATAACTGTGGAACGGCTCTCGAAAATGTATGACCCGAGACCAGATTTTCCGATATACAGCAATTTTTGCCGTAATGGTTCTAGTATTTAGTCCGGTTCTTGCTGCAGACGTTCAAATCCAGAACACATCAATATCACTAAATACACAAAGCAATATCCCAAGTTCTACGTTTGACATAACTTCCACATGGGATTCATTATTTGGTGGTGTATCGAGTAGTTGGATGCAGAACTTCGTGCAGGAAATGTCTGAAAACTTCCCTCATCGAACATGGTATACTTTAGATAAAGCACCATCCCCTAATTTGGAAGGAGCTTGGGGACTGGCAAATACAACACTAAAAGCTGAAACTAATAACGAGCTAAGCTTCAAAATAATGACTCCATTTTTGAATCTGGTCGCAATCAAAAACGGTACCGAGTCAAATATAGCTCCAATTATTGTTGCAGGAACGATTGGTAGTCGTTATAGTCCAGCAGCAAATGCTTATGCTGCTTCCGTAGCTGGGGTTTTACATGTGGCATCGATATTGAAGAATGTCAACCTTACGAATGATGTCTATTTCGTTCTTGTTAATACATATCAATCATATCATACCATAGATGATACAAATCCAGGTATGGAAGCCCTGATAGAACTCCTATTAGAGCAAGGTCGACGGCCTGCAGCTTTATTATGGTTTGACCACATCCTCTTTGAAAGTGATTACTCCAATGGAGAAAAGCTAGCAGTTCAATATGGAATGGGGGACGAGGTTCTAGATGGTAGTAAATACCTTGCATTTCTCTCCACCCAAATATCGGAACTTTCTGGTAATAATCGTGCAATAATCAAGACAAGTACAAACGATTACTGGGATGAGTCTGGTGCAGCTGAAGCAGTTACATTTGGAATTCCCTCCATTTTGTTTTCACAATACTATATAGATTACGTATCAGCTTCAGATGATGATGTATACAATTATTCAAACTACACCTATGCTATGTTAAGGGAAGCTGCGGGAGTTGCTTCATGTATTATTTCATATCTGGGACACATCAATCAAGGGAATACTCCATTAATTCAAGACAGTGTGTTAATTCCTGCAGGAGAGGCGAGAAACATCAAACTATATCTAACAGGCATATCAAGTTTCAATGCAAGTCTTTCGTGGAGTGACAGCACAACAATAGTAGTGAATATAAGAAATAGATTCAATGTCGTGGTTCTCACAAATTCAAGCAGTAACAACTTGCTATTCTTGAATTATTCAAATACGTGGACAAGAGAGCATACATTACGTATTCGAAATACGGGGACTAATAGTACAACTGTACAATATAATTACACTCATTTCTATGATTTTGATCAAGACGGCCTTACCGACAATATTGAACCAATCTATGGTACAGATGCAATAAATAGCGATTCGGACTTTGATTTAGCAGATGACTATTCAGAAGTTATGGTATACGGTTCAGATCCGCTTATTCGCGACACCGATTCAGACGGTGCAATTGATGGCATTGAAATCATGCTTGGGTCAGATCCGACTGTGGTAGATACTGACGGTGATACTCTAAGTGATGGATTCGAAATTGATGCGGGTTATTCACCATCATCGAATGATACAGACGAGGATAATATTGCTGATAATATTGAGTTAGAGCTAGGGCTCAATCCTCTCTCCAATGATACAGACCAAGATGGTTTACTTGACTATCAAGAACTTGTTGCGGGAACCGATGGAACTTCACCGGATTCGGATGGTGATGGTCTCTCAGATTTGTTTGAGCTGCTTAATTACATGAATCCACTCTCACAAGATTCTGATCAAGATGGCTTATCAGATGCATATGAAATTGAACATTGTCTTATGCCAAATAATGCAGACACTGATTCAGACTCAATTCCAGACAATATTGATTGGGCACCAAGGGAACATTGGATAAACATTGTACCAGTGGTATCATTTGGTGTGTTCCTACTTGTAATGTGTATATGGTTATTGATGAAGAAAAGAACGTACTCTAGGGGTGTGTAGGATAATGCAAAAAGAAAGAAGGAAAAACAGACTGGGTCTTCGTGCAAGAAGGTATCTAACATTATTACCTATCATATTACTGTTGACGGTACCAATATTCAGTACAACAATAACAAGTGAACAGTACTCAATAGATATAGTAACCGAATCAAAAGGGACACACGCAGCTTCTGGGCCCCCAACATACACCAACCTATCAGAGTATTGTGAAAATATTTGGAACACTACTTCTGAAGATAGAATTTCGAACTATACTAAAACCCTTTCTGAAGATTATCCTGAACGAAGGTGGGATAGTACTAGTTCAACACCAACCACTCCGCTTTCAAATGCAATCATATGGGTGAACACAACAATTCAAGCAATTACAGATGGAAACCTTGCTTTCAATAGAGAGGTAGATGAGAGATTCATCTATGCAAAACAAGATGGAATTGGAGCTGACAACGAACCTGCAATAGTCATATCGGGGATACTAGACTCAGAGGATTACCCTGGTGCAAATAGTGTTGGAATTAGTGTTGCAATGGTCTTGGAAATGATAGACATTCTCAGTGAATACTCATTATCATTCGACATATACTATGTTCTATCACTTGCGGGACGGTACAATTCACATATAGACTATGGTAGTCGTGATTTCGTTGGATGGGTTCTTGAAAATGACATTGGAATCTATACCACACTCTCATTTGACAAAATGCTATTCACTAGAACAGGTTTCATAAATCACAATAAAATAGCTATCCGGACCATCTCTTCAGCATTATATCACGATAGGTTGCTGATTCCAGATCTATTACTTCAAACATCTAAACAGTTTGGCTCTGACATGTTTCTATTGCAAACAGATAACGAGAAAGCTGACAGGTCCACTGCTTCTGAGATGTGGAGAGTTGGATTAGCAGGAATACACTTGGCCCAAGGATATTATCCGGATCCGAACAGTGATTCCGAAACTGATGTCTGGAATAATGACGATTATAATTATGACAAAGCAGTTGAAGCTATTTCAACAAGTGCGTCAGTTGTAATTCATCTGGGGCTTATGGATGGAAATCATGCAGCAACATATTACGATAAACAGACCATCGAAATAAGCTCAGGTATTGGTTTCTATTTCACAGTCAGTGGAAAAGAGTTCATCAATGTTTCTATATCATGGCAGCAGGGAACCGAGTTAAGGGGACGTATTGAGAATCTTGGCTCTAGCACAACTGTATACGAACGTATTGAAAACGATTCACTAATAGTCATGAAATACAAAGCGACCAGCTTAGGCTCATACCGCATATTACTGAACAATCTAGGTTCTGTTACTGCAGAAGTTAGTTTGAACATCACCTGCCTTGAAGATTTTGATGGGGATTCGCTCCATGGAGGAGAGGAAACTGAAATTGGAACCTCAGTTTATCAACGAGACACTGATTCTGATAACGTCAATGATAATGTGGAAGTTCAGATGGGAACATCTCCCTTGCTCCAAGATTCTGACCAAGATGGTGCAACCGATAACCAAGAGATAGAATATGGTAGCAATCCGCTTCTGAATGACTCTGATGGTGACCAACTTTCAGATGGATTCGAAATAGCGAGAAACATGGATCCTACCGACATAGATACAGACGATGATGAACTTGGGGATTACGATGAGATATACCTGTATTTCACGGACCCAACCAGTGAAGATTCTGACTTTGACGGGCTGGAAGATGGTTTTGAGATCAATGCAGGATTGGATCCACTTTCACCAGATTCAGACCAGGACTCGTTAGGAGACCTCTTTGAAATTCTCAATCAACTCAACGCAACCAATAAGGATACCGATGGGGATGGTTGGTCAGATGCATATGAAGTGGAATTTTGCCTGTCACCTACAAATCCAGATACCGATGGAGATGGCATTCCTGATGGATTGGATTGGGATCCTCGTGACCACTGGATAAACGTGATAGCCCCTATCGCATTATTTGCAATTCTTATCCTTACTGGTATTTTTGGATTTCTAAAACTTAGATTATACAAAAGACTTGATGCGGAAGAAGCAAGAGAAGCCACTGCTTGAACGGTGGCAATTTTCCTTTTTTAGGTAGAGCGGCTCAGATACCCCTAAAGGCCGTTCATTTGTTCCAATCACTTAAAGGTAGTTCATCATCACCGCGAGTAATATTCTAGTACAAAGCTACTTTAGATTTCCCAAATATACGGTCTATCACAATACTAATTTCTTTGAATTTCAGTGTTAGTCTGATGAGGTCAATTTCGGTAACTGATTTCTCGTTAAAGGACACATTAGAATGTGGGCAGACATTCTGTTGGATAAATGAAGGAGAAGGGTATGTCAATGCAGACATAGGACAAGTAGTCTATGTGGAGCAGAAAGGGAATCAATTAGTCTATGAATCTTCGTCATCAAAAGTGGATATTGAAGAGATTCTAGGGCTTAAAGATCCTATCGATTCCATCAAACAAGAGGTCAATAAGGATGGCCTGATGAAGCAGAGTATAGATTACATGCCAGGTCTTAGAGTAGTGCGAGACCCTTTCTTTCCCTGTCTTATTTCATTTCTTTGCTCAATCAGAAAGAACATTCCCACAATACGTCAACTTGTACAATCAATTCGAGCAAAATATGGTACGAAGACTACATTTCGAAACAAGCAATACTACAGTATGCCTACACCCAGTCAACTGGACGGAATTTCCGCAAAAGAACTTAGGACTCTTGGTCTTGGATGGCGTGCCAAATTCATAGAGGAAAGTACCAAGTTGGTAGCAAGGGGCTCGATAGAACCAAAGTGTTTACAGAAATTGGAATATGAACAAGCTCACGAACAACTGAAAACCCTTCATGGTGTTGGAGATAAAGTAGCTGATTGTGTCAGTCTTTTTTCTTTGGGTTTTCTAGAAGCTTTCCCTATTGATGTCTGGATAGAAAGGATAATCCAAGAACACTATGATATTTTTACTTCAACTGGAAAATCGTACAAGAAGAAATCACAAGCTGCAAGAGCATACTTTGGAAGATATGCAGGTTATGCACAACAATATCTCTTTCATTTTATGAGAACAAGATGTTAGATGAGCTTACTTCAATGTCTGTTTTCTCTTTTTCTTTCGGGAATACCAAGAATGATCATCAATATTCTTCGATTGTTCCCATGCACGGGTATTATAGAATTCTAATGGGTGAAGTACATATTCACAAAGGGCATCCCAAGCAGCTCCAAGATACACGGGACATAAGCTATTGACCTGCAACTTTTTGCAACTAGGAGGATTATAACCTTCACCTGCGGACTTGGAAGATATATGACGGACTTGATATTCTGCCAAACTGCGCACATAATCAGGTGCAGCTTTGAATACACCCATGACATCCTGCTCAGACATCCCAATCCGTAAAAGAAAAGCTGCCAAAGCAAATCGCGCATCATGGGCTAAATTTTTTCCTGCGGTTGATTCTTTATACATAATAGAAATGCAAGGAGGGAAGGCATGGGTTGACTCTTTTTTATATTCAATAGGCTGGGTACTCTTCAATTTTCCAGCTAATTCAGCATCTATTGATTGAACAATCTCAGTTAGTCGAGTAGGTAGAGTGGGAACTTCGTAAGAGCCTGTAAGAATCAAATCGCTGAACTTTCCAGATATGAGACGCTCTAACTCACGTTTTGCAACATAAACCATTCCTTTGTCCATATGTCGGTTTACGAGCTTCCATTTATCTACATGGAATTTAGGAGCAACCTCCAGAAAGTTCTCAAAAGCTATTTTAAACTCGAAAGGTTGAAGAATTGGAGAGAGATCACTCCTATCAAGAATCTTCCCTTGATATTCAAGTTTCCAACCAAAAGATGATTCTGCAAGATATTGAACAATATCAGAGCTTTCTCGAGATAAGTACTTCTGGACAGCTTTAGACTCAGCAACTGCTTGATAGGACCGTAATCGTGCATTGCCGATCTTCTCAACAATTAAACGAGCTGTAGGATAAATTAGTACATCCCGTTCATCATTTGTATTAACTAATCGAATCGACTGCTGGTCTAATGCTTTTACTACTCGTTCTCCAGCTTCTTCTACAATGTATCGATTCTCGCTCTCACCAAGAAATTTTGAAAGGCGACGAAAATCTCGTGCAATTGTTTGAGATTTACGACGAGCCTCAACAGAAAACGGATATTGAAGCATCTGAATACGAGTAAGCATAAGACACCCTCGATGTTAATCAATAAAATAGAGGTTTGTAATCGTCATAACCTTTATCGTAGAACTTACTTCCACACGATCCACATTTGAATATTTGAATTCCTCTCCTCATAGCCCATCTCTCTAGAACTCTTTGAACTCTTTCACTACCACATTTGGGGCATTTCACATCATCATCGTCATATGCCCATGGTGAATCATATCGGTTTCGTGGCAAATAATCACCTATCCTCATCCTTTCTTAATACCAAAGACAATCGCTCGTATAGGGTCTAGTTTAATTGATGTGATCGGAGAGAATCCAACAGCATCAAGAATATCTTCCAAGTCATTAATTGAATGTTTACACATATGGGGATATCGCTTTCGTGCTTTTTCGGCAGACATATGACCATCGGACATGATTCGGATAAATTCCTCACGATCTCCAGAAATAAAATCGAAAACTGCATAACCCCCAGCAGTCTTGATAGTTCCATATACCTGTGAAGCGAAATCAAGAGGTTTCTTGACCTCATGCATCATGTATCCCGAAAAACCAAAAGATATGGAATCAGAGGGCAAAGATATCCGTTTGATGTCAAAATCAATTTCAATTATATCAACCTGTACGTTTGTTAAGTCTGCAAGAGCTATGTTCTTAGCGTAAGCTAACATCTCAGTGCTTGCATCCATACCAATTACTTTTGTAGCACCTAATTTTTGCACTGCATCTTGTAAGAATAGTCCTGGACCACAACCAAAATCACAGACTGTGTTGATTTCTATAGGCGTAACCAATTTTGTAAGTTCTTCCCAAAAACCCTCACCGTATCGTTGCTGGTATGAAGTTGCTATACTTCTAACTCGTTCGGAATCACTCCAGTCCGCTTTTGCTAAATCAGACACATTAGTGCCGTCCTAAAATGTAATCCGATCGTAGTATTAGACTCATGAATTCATGAAGACTTTGACGTAAGATTTCTGGATCGCTATATAATTTCTTTAGAGCTACTTTTCGATCCTCTAGAGACGGATTGTTCTTCTCGTTAATTAGTTTATACACAGTGTTTGGACGTTCTGCCCATCTACAGAGTTCTTCCAAATCTTCGTTGAGAAAAAGAACTACGGGAGTTTTTCGTTTGCCATTCACTCGAAAGTTCTGATGGAAGCGAGCATATTTATCACTATCAAGAATTCGTAATTCCACTTTTGGTGAGATAGAAACCATTCTTGCAAGCACAGGTAAATTACCAGCTGTGTCATTACAACGGTCAGTGCCAATAACCAAGATATTAATCCTATTCTGAATGGTCCTAAGTGTTTCTTGTTCCTGTTCATTGAGCAGGAGATCGTTAAATCTGGCCTTCATAAGCTCGATATTTTCACGAGCTGTATCCAGAAATTTCTCGTATGTAATAGCTTCATTGTACTCTGTAATTTCAGACATGCGTACCACTTCAATATTCAGAGAATTCGCTGTGGGTACAGCACCTTGATGAATGGATTAATTGGATAAAAGACTTATCGGTCAAGTAGAATTTTCACCAATTCAGTATATATTAACAATTTTTCGAATATCGTCATGTCTATATGATATTTCCCCACCATAGTCATATGCCTACGTTGTCCTATGAGCAAATTGTTAGAGACCTGAGAAAATGTAGTTCAACAGAAAAAGCTAAACATATGGCAAAGTACCTAAAAACAAGTGACCTAGAATTTTATGGTCTCAAATTACCAGATATTCATAAAATTACAAAAAGTTATGCCAAAAATATGGATATTGATGAGCTAAGACATAATATGATTCGTTTGTGGGAGTTGCCAATTTTTGAAACCAGACGAGCCGCTATCAATTTCATGACCAAATTTGCAAGAAAGGGAAATGTAGAGGTAGCAATCAGAATTGCTTCCACATGGATAGAAGATATAGACACCTGGGCACTTGTGGATCCGCTCTGTTCACCTTGTATAGGAATTATGTTGCTCAGGAATTGGAATTTAACGAGAACCTTAGAAAGTTGGCATAATAGTCCAAATTACTGGAGAAGAAGAGCATCATTTTTGCCATACCTCTATCTTGCTCTGAAGAAAGCCTACAAGCCAGAGTACACAGAAATCATACTAGGTGCAGTACTTCCTCATATCTCAGATGAGGAGTTTTTCGTTGGAAAAGCAGTAGGATGGGTCTTACGTGAATTGAGCAAAAGAAATCCTGATGCGGTTCGCCAATTCATTAGAGAATACAAGAACAAAATGACGAAGCTTGTAATAAGAGAAGGCTCAAAGAAACTAGAATAGTTTCGGCAATCTGTTTTATTTTTATTTCCCTTCTGGATGTATGTGATATGACTCATGATTTGACCGCATATTGTGGAATCGATTGCCAGGAGTGTCCAGCATATGTTGCAAAACGAAATGACGATAATTACTTGCGAGAAAAAACTGCAAAAGAGTGGTCATCGGATGAATGGTCTGTCAAACCAGAGGAATTAAACTGTGATGGCTGTAAATCTGATGGCGAATTATTTAGACATTGTAGTGTATGTGAAGTGCGTTCTTGTGCAAGTGGTAAAAGAGTTCAAACCTGCGCTCATTGTGATGGATACATCTGTGACAAATTAGAATCACTTATGACAATCTTGGGAGCAGAGGCAAAGACCAGACTAGAAAGTATGCGACCTGTTAGATAGAAAGGGGAAAATAACACGATGCGACGCGGAGGAGTAGCAGACCTAAAACTGCATCCGGGAAAAGCACCACACTGGTTAGTTAAAAGAATGATTCCTATGGCCAGTGCCGTCTGTGAGTTTATTGTGGACGAATATGGACCCGAAGTACTACTTGAAAGACTATCAGATCCAGTATGGTTTCAAGCTCTCTCTAATGCATTGGGATATGACTGGGACTCATCAGGGTCGACAACAGTGACATGTGGGGTACTAAAAACCGCTCTTACTTTCGAAAAGCATAGAATAGTAGGAGTTGGAGGGAAAGGCCTCATTTCGAGAAAAGTTCCAGATAGACTAATAGCACTCGAAGATTTTGGTTTGGATGGTACAAGATTAGCGTCAGTAAGTAGATCTGTTGCGAAGGTCGATAATGCTGCTATTCAGGACGGTTATCAGCTGTATCAACATGTATTCTTTGTTGACGAAGAAGAAAATTGGACAGTTGTTCAACAAGGAATGGATCAAATCTCAAATGATGCAAGACGATATCATTGGACATCTATGGGATTCAAAGAATACATAGAAGAACCCCATTCTGGAATGATATCAGGACAGGTCAAAAGGTCAACTTTAGACCTCACAGCAAAGATTTCAGATGATTGTAGAAAAACAACTTTAGACATCGTGAAAGAAAAACCCATACGCATCCGACGGATGTTCGAAGATATCAAGCCTTATGGAGAAACCTCACTCATTCCATGGCTTGAAGGATTTGAATCCCACACAAAACTGCCGTCCTACAAAGTAGTTCCTAGAAGAATGGAATGGAGAGCTGTAAGAAAAGCATATGAGATTCAACCTTCTAACTATGAGGAACTTCTGTTTATCCAAGGCATGGGTCCCGCTACCATACGAGGGTTATCTTTGATATCCGAGCTGATTTACGGAACGAGTCCGTCATGGGTAGATCCAGTCAGAATGTGTTTTGCCTTTGGAGGAAAGGACGGGGTTCCTTTTCCAGTCCCGAGAAAAGCATACGATAACGCAATTCAATTCATGGAAGAAGCGATACATGAGGCAAAAATTGGTAGACGAGAGAAAATTAGTGGATTAAAGAGGCTTAAAAAAATCAGCCCGCCAATAATTCATAGTCCACCAGATCAATAACTTACGTTTCCTTTTGATCACCTGAGTCAGTTACAGATTTCTCTTCGCTATCTAAAGATGCCAAAGGTTCCGAATCCGGACCATATTCACGTTCCAACTCTTCAACACTTACTCGTGGTTCAATACTCTTAGTGATAAGAATACCAAGAATAAAGATATTCAAAATGATAACTACATACAGCAGAGGTAACCCTTCCCAAAGTGTGTAAATGTATCCTGCAGGAATAGGACCAAAGGAAATGAATGCCAGTACTATAACCTGCGTGAGACTAAGCATTTTTCCTAAATCGGGACGGGGAAGTGATTTGAGGATATAGGTTCCTAAAACAGAGAACCAGAGAATATCATTAGTTCTCTTTATTGCAGTGGCTAGAAAAGCAAGAGAGAAGATGACCCGAAAACCAGGATAAATTTGGTCTGCTGCTTGTAGCCATTCAATTGGTGCAATGTAGGGGACTGTCTGAGCAATAACAAGAAGGAATACTGCAAAAGGCATGATTGAATAAACCGCAATTGTGAGCTTTCGACCACCCTGTTTATCAAAGACTCGACCAAGAACAAGTGTCAATGGTACTGAAAAGACAAGAGTGATGAGTTGCATAAGGTTGATTTCAGGAATGCCAAAGTCAAGGGTCTCGTTAACATAATAGAGACTTGCGAAATTATAGAAACTGTCACTGAATGCATCAAGTGCAATAATACCTACAAAAATCGGAAAGACACGCATCAGCAACTTGAGACCTCGAACGTTTTCTCTGAAAAAATCACTAATGCCCACATCACGTTTTTGACCCTTTGTTTGAACAGGAAGGGATTCTAGAACAGTGGCCCGGATTAGTGCTGAAATCCAGTAGAGAACTGCGGCAGCCAATAACATGTACCGCATTATCTCAACAAAACCTACTCCAACTCCTAACATCAGGGTTATCACAAAAAGAGGAACCAGCCCAAAAGTTGTTCCAAGAGTAAAAAGGCTATTTGCAACGCCTCCGAATTTTCTATCAACCTGTTGCATTGAATATGCTTGTCCTGCTGCTCCTGTAAAAGAGGACAATCCCGCAATAATCATAGCGAAAGTGATAAGCAAGAGATTTGCACCATCTACAAAAGCCAAACCGAAGAAGGAGATACCATTTACCACCATTGTGATTACAGATAACTTTCTGCGATCAAAATTGTCAGCGAGATATCCTGCTGCAAAAGACCCCACCACATTGACAGCAAACATCAATGAGATGAACACACCAACCATAAAATAAGTCACACCAATATCTCGAAAATAGAGTGTGAAATACTGTTGTAGCACCGACATACTACTGTAAATCCATACTGTAAGTAGATATATTGTCCAATTCCGATTACTTGTAACATGTTTTACGGATTCGAACCACGAGAGATTAGTTGGATCTTTGGATGAGGATGTTTCAGGTTCCTTTGTAGTGGTTGGTTTTTTTTCCATGCTCTATTACTCTCAGAATCAAATGTGATTTCGCAATACATCTTAGCTGTCAATTAACCTTCCGAAAATGGCATTAATCGGAGGGCATCCTACTTGCTGCTATTCTTTCCTTTTCAGAAATCGACGAACCAACCACATCAATTCGTCCAATAGCTCGGAGTCTTACTAGGGCGTGCGGATAGGGATCAAGGTATTCTTCTTCAACGTTTTCTTTTATTGAGGGATGAATATCGGACAGGCGTTGATAGATTGCATTTTTTTCTACCTCTGGAGTGAACCGTGGATCTATTACTACAGCTACATGAAATGAAACTCCAGCGTTCCACAGAGATTCTACTGCTTCAAATGGCAGATCCATAAATTCTGATGCACATCCAGTTTTTGCTGTAAATTCTTCTGGGAGGCCTCCACGGATAGATATTCGAACATGACCTACAGTATCATCATCTCTTGATGCATATTTTGACAGTCGCTCAGCTAGTTCGGGTTCTTGAGAGAGAACAAATCCATTTGTTTCGATGACAAAAAGGTCAAATTCATGACGGTCACGATGAACTTGCTCAAGTACTTCACACAAATGATCCGAACATAATGTAGGTTCGGCCCCACTAATCCTTGCTCTCTTGAAACCACGTTCTTTCATAATGTTACGAAGTTTGCTATAGACTTGTTGAGGTGTGTAGAATTCCCCATATCGTTCTGGCCAATCTCGGCTCCAATCGACCCAACAGAATATGCATCGAATATTACAACCTACTGAGTAAGCTGTAGCAATACCACCATAGACTCCAACACCGTAAAAACTAGTATACTTTCGTAAAGGAATTCCATCCACTGTCTTGCAGACCAGCTCACGAGTCTTTTGGGTGAGCTCGATGGGATCTATTGGAAATGGTGGTAAAAACTCACCATTAGGGCCTCTTGTAGCAAATCGTATATGATTGGACATGATATAGTATACAAGCTTGAAACCGCTTCAACCTTCCTACAACCGAATAGTACAATTATGATGATTGCATCAATAAATATGATGTTAGAAATCGAACATTTTGATGAGATAGTCTGTGTAAAGACAGCCACAGAACAGGCTGGTCAAGCAATCATGTGGGTCTATGCGTATCGGATTGGCAATCTCTTATTTGATGCAGGTTGTGGTAATGCAAGAGAAGAGGTCAGAAATTGTCCGGAATTAGAGGGAATAGAACGCATAATCATTAGTCATTATCATGAAGATCATATCGGATGTATTAGAGCCTTTGAAGATGTTGTGATATACGCTCCAGAACAGAGTATAGAGCTAATTCAAAACCCCGATGAACTTGGAGAATTCTTCCAATATGTCTGGGGCCAACCTGAGAAGGTCGAAAAAGTTCTGCCAGTGCCAGACGTTATTATAGAGGGAGATTTTGAGTTTGAAGCAATCCCATTACCAGGTCACTGTAAGAATATGTATGGCATCTATGAACCAGAAAGGAAATGGTTATTTTCTGCAGATGCAATCCCATTACCTTCAAAAAAGACAATCGCAATGCCAGAGGAAAACATTCCCCAGATAATTGCTACAATGAAACGAATACAAAACATGGATATTGAAGTTCTATTTGACGGGCACCGTGGACCTATCGAAAATCCAAAGGAACACATTCAAGTAAGAATAGATTTCTTGCACAAAATCAAAGACGAAATTCTGAGTTATCATGAGCAAGGGAAATCTGTTATTGAAATCCAGACAGCTTTAGAATTAGAGGGACCTTGGTATATGGACCTCACCGAGGGACGATTTGGTATTGATCACTTCATC
This sequence comes from Promethearchaeota archaeon, assembly GCA_014728035.1. Taxonomy (GTDB): domain Archaea; phylum Asgardarchaeota; class Thorarchaeia; order Thorarchaeales; family Thorarchaeaceae; genus SHMX01. Next base: position 84,296 of record WJMJ01000062.1, read on the forward strand.
AATTCGGTAATCAAGGATTCCATACCTATTGATAACGAAGAAGTCCAATCAGTTTAGCTGTAAGCTACTTTCCTTTTCGTCGTCTCGATAGAGCTTCTCGAAGGCTTCGAGTAGATTTCTCATGCTTTCTTCTAGCTTTTTCAGCTTTCTTTTGTCTTGAGCAATTAATTCTTGCAGCTCTTCCCAGTTTTTGAGTCCGTTCCGCATCATCCTTTTCCCCTCGTTTCGAAAACAACTTTCTTGCCCGGTCCCATGCTTCTTGAGCTGAGCAAAAATCATCTAGACGAGCATAACAATATCCGAGAGCATCGAAAGGTTCTGGAAAACCTCGCTCAAGCGAAGTAAAGCGACTCCACGCCTCCGCTGCCTTCTCCCACATTTCCAGTTCCATGTATATGAGACCAAGATTTCGAAGTGAATCCTTATGCTCCGAATCCACTCGCAGTGCATGTTCAAAATGCTTTGCAGCATCCTTTAAGCGTCCATCTTTGAATGCAATCATCCCCATGGTATTTCTAATAGAGGGGTTTCGAGGATCCAACTTGATTGCTTCTTTTAATGCCTTCATTGCAGAGTTATACCGCTCAGCTCTAAAACAGACATCACCAAGAACACGCCAAGACTCTATATCTTCTGGTGCAAGTTTGGTAGCCTTTCTGGCAGACTTAATCGCAGATTTCCATTTTCCAAGCATTGAAAACGCAATTGCACGATGAAGTAGAGCAGCAGGCAAATCAGATTCCAATTCTAAAGCTTTCTCGTAGTATTCCAGTGCTTTATCATATTCACTGATTTCTAGGTGCAAATCACCGATTCTTAGCCAAAGCTTCCAATCGTCGGTAACAATTTTTGTAATCTTGTATAGACAGTCCAATTCCTCTTTTGGTTTGTTTAGCATTCTCAGCGCTAAAGACTTGTCCCGTAGAGCATCAATATTAGCAGGTTCTAACTTGAGAGCTTTGTCAAAAGATTCCAAAGCTTTCTGTACATTCTCTGGACCCAAGGCCATAAGTATACGCCCTCGATTCGTGTAGGCTGCTGCAAGCTCTGAATCAATCCGGATAGCAGTTTCCAAACAACGGAGAGCAGCTCCAAAGTCTTCTTCACCTGCAAGAAGAACTGCTTTCATATTCCAAGCATTTGCATCATTGGGATGTTCTTTGAGATGCTCTTCGACCATACCTAAAGTGATTTTGTCGGAACTCATGCTATCACCATGCCCATTTGATTCACTTCATTGAAAAGGCTTGAGTTCAGCACATTGAACAAATTGAATAATAGTAATGATAAGAATGACGATATAGATTCTGATTGGTACTATCTACAAAGACTGAAATCTTGTAACAATTAAAAGAAAATCTCTAAGAGGAGCCAATTATCTAGAAATATATGAGAGGGTGCCATATGTTCAAAAGAATTCGAATAGGACTACTGTTTCTCATTCTTTTTTCACCAACAGTGATAGGAGTTACAGCTCAATCAAATCATAGTTTAATATGGGGAGTTAGTGTTGGCGATGAATTCACCTACTATATGGAAAAGAAAACAATTGATCCTTTTGTTCAAGGTTACCTGGAAAACATGAGTGTGCCGTTCATTGATGATGTGGAAGTAGGACAGAAAATCATTGCTCGAGTTACACAGCTTGAAAGCATTCCAGACCAAATCAATACTACAAGCTCACGATATATACCTCAGGCAAATTGCACTCTTATTCGCGCAAACGACAGCCATGTGTTAATAGAAAACATGTCAATGCTGATGATGCCAGTACGAGATTGGGATTTGCTGACTGAGATGAACAATTATACTGGAATGGATGGATGGACCGTAATTGATAATCTAGGAGAATGGGGAAGTAAATTTGAGCAATCTTTTGTCTTTGCTATCTTCTTTGTAGACATATATTTGGAGATGGTTTTTGAAAAGCAGAACGGATCGCTATCGAGATTACAAATACGTGTGACCGTAACCGGTACTGAAATGGTTGATTTAATTTTTGTCAAGTGGCATCCGGACCTAACTCCAAAATATTCATTCAATTTTTGGCCAATTGTCATAGGTTCAATCATCTCGCTCGTAGTTATAATCTGGTACATTAGAAGGAGAAAAAAACATAGTCAACAAGATATTGTGGAAACATTGACTAACCAAGATGCATAAACTCTTGTAGTAGAAAGTACTGAAAAAAGCAGGCTGGTCCGTATGAGTAAACAAAAGTATTTAGCAATAATTCTGACAATCATTTTTGTCTATTCCATAGTGCCAATTAGTATTGCTCAGTCAAATAATACAATGGAATGGGGGATTGAAGAAGGTGAGTCCTTCACTTATGCCCTTCAAAGAAAATTTGTAGCGGATCCAGACCAGTTATCATTTGTTGAGTCCCAGATTCCATTTATCCGCGGTTTTGATGAGGGCCAGAAAGCAACCGCATTTGTGGAATATTTGGAAGAAGTACCTCAAGAGGTTATTGATACTAATGACATACCCGTAGCAAAAATTACGTTGCGAAGAGAAAATGATTCTGAGGTCATAATCGAGAACTGGACTGCTGCAGCTGTTCCCATTAACGATTGGGACATATTGGAAGAATTATCAGGTTTTGCAGACGCTGAAGGTGTAACAATAATAGACACTGAAGAAGAGTGGGGTACCATTTCACAGGGAACTTATTCAGCAGAATCGACCAATATTGGTTATTACTTTGAATTTCGATACGAGAAGGAAAACGGTACTCTGAATTATATGCGAATAAGGTACACATCATTGGGTAATGACCTAGTTGATGTCATCTTGGTTCATTGGTATGAGGGAATGCCAACTGTTGTATCCGGAGATATACCACTTACTACAATCTTAGGGATAAGTCTTGGATTGGTGATAGCATCCATAGTTGGATTCTTAGTCTATCGTTCATACAAATCAAAACGCAGTCCAATTGAAGAGCTTGGGAGTGATTAAGATGAAACCACCAGAAACACCCATTGAAATAGATTGGCGAAACGAATCACATATCCAAGTTCAGATAGGAGAGCAATTTCGATTCAGATTTCATCGACATGGTTCTGTAGGAGAGGATGCTGAAGTCGAGATTTCAGATTCCGACGTGATAACACATGAGCAGACTGAAACCAAATACCTCCATCCAGAAAAGATGAAACCAGGATGGACTGGAGGAGATGCTGAGAGAGGATTTTGGACATTCAAAGCCTTGAAACCAGGTACAGCAACAATCACAGTTCGTATCCTATTCCGTTTC
>WJMJ01000063.1 GCA_014728035.1 Promethearchaeota archaeon
AATAATATCTTCACTCAACCGATTGATCCACCATTCGCTTCGGCTCATTGATTGCTCAGGTGTGGATGGCGAAAATGAGAGGGGAGAGGAAAGGATTTTGGAGAAATCGGATTGGTCACCCTGATGATTTCCGGAAATAATCCTGAAAACAGACAGCAAAGCCTGGCTGGGGAACTTCTCACTATCATCGTTTAAATCGTAGCAGGGATAGCTGAGTATGACCGTCCCACGCAATCCACTCAATAGTAAGGCGAGTTTCTCATAGGGTTTTGAGAGATCTCCGATCGTCGTTTGTAGCTGAGGCGAAAGCCGGTTTCTTTCATTGTCCAGAAGAATCGGGTCCTGAATTGCACTTCCCGGAAAGCGACCATCATCCATACCGACAATGAATGCAAACTTTCGTCCTGAATGACCTCCGTTAGACAACGGTGCTGCGTAAATACAGCCAGGTCTGGGCCCCTGGCCGCCTACTTTTTCTGACTGAATCTGATCAGCTAACCAGTCATCGAGGTTAAATCGCTTTACATCGAGCGATAATATCGCGCCCTTGAATTCATTAATCTTTTTCAAAAGCATCGTACGGCCGTATTCATCGAGCTGACCAGAGCATTTCACATGGTTTTCAAGAAAATTCTTATAGCCATCAAGCTTGTTATTAAGATCGTTTTCCTCTGGCAGACATTCAAACAATTTCTCAATCAGACTTTTCAGTTCCTCAAGAGATTCGATTTCATTTTGCAGATTAGCAAGCCTGTCGGGTGATTCACTGCCTTTAGCAGCATTTTTTGCAGTCTCCTCTATATCTCCCATCCATATATCGATCGTTTTCAGGTAATTGTCACGACCAATTCCAATCGGAAGTTTTCTGAGAGTGGAAGCCAGTTTTCTCGGACTTAATTTCTCGTTATTTTCTCGACGATAAACAATCAATTTGTCATGTAATAAATCCAGCAGGATCTTGCGGGGATAATTGGATTTCTTCCACTCGATCAAGCCAATAAGAGCTTTTCCGGAACTGGTAAAATAAATCGGAATACCCTCCGCGAATGTCGCCGGGATTGACTCGCGTGTATTGGCATACTGCATAGCTTCTTCATAGATCAATGGCAGATACTCAACCGAATCGGTATAGAGCAGTTCGACCTCATCATAAGGAATTCGGTTTTCCATACAAAATCGAAAAAGGCCGCGAATCTCATTGACCTCTCCAATCGAGCTGAATATTCGAACTGTGTCATCGCCATGAGGTTCAGGAGCTTGATCCGGATTCAGGATATGGCCTAACAACGATGAGTCGGTGGCTCTGTTAGCATTCGAATCTGCGGACTTGTCTATTGAAAGGAGATGTTTATTAAGCTCTGGGATCGTGTTCCAGAGTTTCAATTCGAGCCCATGAAGATCAGCCGGAAGGTAATCGGGAATAAGTATCTTACAGCCGCGCAACACATTCGTGGGATCTTTGGAGATAGCTTCAGATGCGACTTCGAGCACATCGGCATAATCAACCAGACGATTCTTATCAAGAGCTTGCTCGTACTCATATAGTATCTGTGATATTTCAACACCTTTTTGTTTATCCTCAAAACCGCCGACTATCAGCTCCTCTGATTTCAAACCTGCCTGCCTGAGATCGTTAATTGATTTTAGAAATGTCTGAACCAGGTTTTGATCAAGGTTTGGCAATCTGAAATATTTGCTTTCATTTAAAGCCTTTGATAGAAGGTCATGAAGGATAATTTCAGCTTGAATCTTCTGAAGAAATACCTGTCCGTTCTCGATCAAGTATGGCGAAGCAATATCCAAAACCATACGTTTAAATGTCTTTACATGGATATTCAAAGCCGGCTGACCTGCTCTCGCTACCTGATCGAGCCATTGATATCCAACTCTCATCGAAGGCGCAATAAGCCATTTGGGGTTGAGTAAATACATACTAATTTCATTAAGCATTGATTTGATTAGGGTATTCATGGACCGGACTCTCAGGAATTCAAGATTTTCTCAGATATTTCAACCCAATCATTAACTTTATCTGGCATAGTCTTCAAGTTTTTAAGTATGAAATCTCGAATCTTGTTGGGATCAAGGCATTCAACATTTTCTGAAATATCATCTCCGTATTGACCTCCAACTGCGAACAGAAATACTTTGCACTTATGACGACTATAGTCAGCTGCATTAAGAGGAACACTCTTCCTTTTTACTTGTGCTATTGCTTTAGTGCCATCAACTTTGTTTTTCATAACATATTCATATTCTGAAGTATTAATTTTACATGAACTTGGTATAAAAACATAACCTATGCTTTGAAGATAAATCCCAACAATATCTTCAAGGTCATCAGCGGATAATAGACTGTATAAACCCTCATTAAACTTATATATCTTGTTTTGATCAATTTTCTCCAAATTTCCATAATACGTGTAGTTCGAATAAATTTCGATACTGTCACCAGAAACAGCCTGCAGAGTTCTTCCTCTAAAGCTGTTTACTACTTTCCCTGGAACATGATCAACTTTTCCAACTTTCTTCCAATCACATGTTCTAACATTAACTATATCAGCTTCAACATATTCTCTTGAATACCTGTACTCCCAATTACCTGTTACTCGACCAATATAGTAGTTGCCATACTTATCTCTTGTCCAACATAGATCGTTAATCTTCATCCGATTACCAATTGCATGCATAGCAGTATTCCAACCGCGGCTATATTCTTTTCCGTAAATAGCTTTTGCTCTGTCAAGGTATTCCTTCCATTCGATTGGTTTGTTTACTTCTTCAATTTGCCAACCAATTCCTAAGATATTATTTTTTATACAAAATTCTCTCGGATCGAGCCCTTCTTTTGAATTTGGACAAATGTTAATTCTCCAAACAGTCATGTTTCACTCCCAATTCTTTATCTATGAGTAGGCTACTCATTTCAATTTATTCGGCTTTATTACATTCACATAATCCAGCCAGCCTCCAATCCAGCTTCGGAGTTCATCCGAGATCACTACCTTCATCTCCAAAGTCAATGAACCATCTTTATTATTGGTCAGCCTCTGTGTGGGATGCCAATTTTTTTCGGCCACGATCTCGGCAACCTCTTTCTTAAACTTCAGTACTACTTTCTCAGGCTTGAGATCCTCATGACCGAAAATCCCAAATCGACCCTCACGCAATTTATCCAAACTAAAATCAGGATTTCGCGCAAAATTCTCTCTAGTTAGCTCAATATTAACGATCCTCTGGATGGGCAGGAATACATAATTGTCGTAATCAGGCAGATGAGTCACCAGATACAGAGCGCCTTTGTGATACAAAATCATATATGGATTTCCATCAAACTCCGACTCTTTCTCCTTCCAGGTCGGCTTGTATTTGAAGTTACAGACTCTACAATCCTTAATAGCAGTGATCGCTTGCTCAATTGTTTGCGAATGAGAGCTGTAATCAACATAGCCGATGTATGTAGCGGCAAACAAGCTCTCACCGAATCTCTGATCATCCATAACCTCAAACAATTCGGGCGAAATGAGTTGACGGGATTTATCGAGAAGCGAGAGAATATCCTTCTCCAATGGTGTGCCCTTAGCAACGGCACCCAGCTTTTCCAAGAAGTAAGATGCCAGAAGCTCCTGGCTGCCCATTGTCGATGGTATAAACTTCAAATAGTTGGAATCGAGATACCATACCTGTTCTTTGCCATGTCCTTTTTTGGTAACAAGCGGCACATTGGCACTGGATAGCTCAACCAGATCCCTCTGCAAAGTTCGTTTGGGCACCTTTTTTTCGAAGTAGTCATACAACTTATTGACTGTGACTTCTCCGCCCAATGACAGCCTCTGTAGTATGCGGATGATCCGTTCAATCTGCTTAATTTCTGACATGATTATTATATATACCATTTATTAAACTAAAATCCAATTATCATTTTAGTGTTGCTGTCAAAGCAACTTTTACGCTCCAACTCGGCATATTTTATTAGATCACTATGATATACTTTCTGGGATTTTATGGGGCGACTTGAGGCGGCAATAGCTGCATTTGTGATGACGAGTTTGATCTGTCCACCCGTAAATCGATATGATTTTACAAGATAATCGAGGTCGACATCATCTGATAAGGGCAGTTCGTGCGGGATCAGTTTTTGCCATATCTTTCTGCGTTCTCGCATTTCGGGGATATCTAATTTTAGTTTCAGGTCGAAACGGCGTGAAAAGGCTACATCGATATTATCCATCAGGTTGGTGGTGGCAATCAGAATCCCTTCGAAACTCTCAAGGTTTTCCAGCAGGATATTCTGCATCTGATTGTACATCCGATC
>WJMJ01000064.1 GCA_014728035.1 Promethearchaeota archaeon
AATTCATAGAGGGAGAAGTCTATACACAATCTCAGATATTCAGAGTAATTTTACCAGTTCCTAAGACCGAACACACAGCAGTCATGTTGAGGTTAAATTTGGAAACCGACTACTATGATGATGAATACGACCCTAAGAGCTCATGGATTTACTATATCGGAGAAGGACAACCAGACAAGGGACATCAGACATATAGTCATGGTAACAAAACCTTGGCTCAGGCTGGATCAAAGACATTCACCTCTTTGTTCACGACCCAAGTATAGCTGAAGGCTCATGGATATATCGAGGAATATGGAAACTTCAGGGATACGAAGATAATCATGTGACCAGACAGAAGATAAATGGTGAGAACCAGAGAGTTTTCAGATTCTGGATTTCTAAGAGAGAATTTCCAAAGCTTAGTAATGAAGAAGTTATGAGAATCACTTCCAAATTGGGAATGGCTCTTGAATTTGATACATTTGTTAACCCCAATATTGCATCATCAAAAGCAATTTCGGAGATAACCTCAATTGATGAGATCCCACCGGAGTTCGTAGGATTTAAGGAAATAACGAACATTGATTCCATATGGTCCAAAGAAGTACCACCTCTCTACTTCTTCAAGATCTGTGATAATTACGGCCTCTCAGATGTTTTTGAAATGTTTTACAAAATGAGAGCTCTTGATGTTAGATTTGTATTGATTGGATATGAGAACCAGAGAGAACAATTCGAGGAATTGCTAAGAGAAAGACCATATCTCATGATAAAAGAACGATATCACTTCTGGTCCCATTTTGAACTACTTCAATTCTATAGAACTGCAACTGAATTTGTAAAACAGAAGAAGAAATTTCTTACCTGAAATAAAATATGAATCATTAATATTCCAGAATGAACTATTAAAGTTAGATTCATAACTTACTGTGTTGATTTGTTATTGAATATGCTAATTAAAAATACTTTTCGTGATTGAGGTTATGGTTTTGGAGTATGAAAAAATTTGGAGAGAGAAATGGCTCGAAGATGCAAGAGGGTTACTTCAGTGGATTGAGAAAAGGAACAAAGTTCCAATCTCGTTGTTTATCAGACATTCACATAGAAAGCATTCTGATGATCAAGAAGAGCTCCTGAATATGAGGTTAACACCTAGAGGACACCAAGCTGCAGTCCTATTTGGAACAAAAATACCCAAAAACAAATCGGTGTCAATCTATCACAGCGAACACCCAAGATGTGTTGAAACCGCCGAGAGAATACGTGAGGGTTGTATACGATCAAACATCAGCTGTTCGATAGAGGGTCCTATTCGTGAGTTGTTAGGTCCAATGGTTCACAGTTCAATCGGGCACGAGTTGGTTGAATACGGTATTGATGGATTCATCAATAGATGGGCAAGAGGAGAGTTTCCGAAGACCCAAATAGAACCCATAAGAAGCTATTCGACAAGATTATGGGAAAATACTGTAGGGCTCCAAGATACAAGATCACATGAAATGCATATCCATGTATCACATGATTTGGTTTTAATGAGTGTTAGATGTGGTATTTTATCCATAGAAGCTTCACAAAGTAATTGGATACCGTTTCTTGGAGGCTTCGGAGTCTATCAGGTATCAGATCAGTTCAAATGGTATGAAAAAGGGAAAGAATACAGCGTGGTAGAAAAACACTGAGTAATAATCGAGGTCGGTTATAGTGAGTAATGATTGGAAAACACATCCATGGCTGGATAGTGCTAAACGAATTCTAAATAATATTTCAGAATCTGCTCCCTCTATGATTGTTGTAAGACATTCACACCGAGAGGATTCGACAGATGTTGATGAACTACTGAAAAAGCGATTAACACCAATTGGACATGAGATGGCTTTTGAGTTTGGAAGAAGACTCCCAAAGAAAAAACATCTACAGCTTTTCTATAGTAAACATCCGCGCTGTGTTGAAACTGCAGAAGGCATCCTCAGGGGGCACAAGAAAGATGATGGAAACGGAGAAATGGTTCAAGATATCAGAGTCTTGCTTGGGCCTTTTGGTAGTGGTGAGAAAATAGGTGATAGCATGATCACACTCGGAGGGATAAAATTCGTGAATGATTGGATCCTGAATAAATTTTCTACAGATGTCATAGAAAAACATGAGGATTTCAAAAGACGATTCATTAAGGAAACAATTGGAAGATTGATGGATTCCTCTGAGGATGTAATTCAGTGTCATGTCACCCATGATTTGGTTCTCATGGGGGCAAAATGTGCATTGTTCAATATGGATGCATCAGATGAAAACTGGACTCCCTATCTCGGTGGAATTGTAGCGTGTCGAAAAGAAAGTGGAGGGGTTTCCATCTATGAAGCGGAAACCCACAAAAGAATCAGTATTAATTCACGCATCTACCAGTAGGGTTGCTCCACTATGATAACGATCAAGCAGATGTCGTACGAGAATGTATGTGATTATGATGTCTATGAAGTCAACAAATACGAACATCAACATCACTGATTCATACACCTGTGGAAGTATCAGTAATTCCATCATGTAGAAGAATGGCACAATGACGCCTAGATTCAAGATTAGACTTACTATCAATATGTAATACGTCTTACCAGTCCCAAAGAAAAGACTTCTGAGATTCATGGATACCGCGAATATGATATATGGTAGAATCTGCCACCAAAACATGATAGTAGAATAACCCACAACCTCTGCATTCTCAGTGAAGAAGAATCCCATTGCATCAATACTGAAAGCTCCCATAATACCAAATCCACCAATGATAACAAAAGCTAATGAACATGAAGTCCAAAGAAGACTCGTGATTTTTTCTTCCGAGTCGGACTCTTTCAGATAGTTGCCAACACGAATACTCGTACCCTGTGATATGGCAATTACTGGAATCAGAGCGGTCCACATTATCCTCTGAAAGAGCTGGAATCCTGCATATTGGTTGGGACCCATAAAATTCAAAGTCTGAAGAACAAAGAAGTAGAAGAAGTTACGGACAAACGAGTCCAGACCAGTCCAGCCACCCACCTTGAAGAGAGGTTGAGAGTGTGAGATTAACGGATCCAATCCCCATTCTCTTCGCCGCATTTGAAGAGTCCACACTGCAGCACCAAATGCAAGTAAACAGTAAACCACATTTGATATCAGATATCCTTGAGCTACACCAATCAAACCTAATTGTAGTGAGAAGGGTAATGGAGATACCAACAAAACATCAAGTGTCATGTTCAGTCCAACATTGATAGTAACTATAGCCAATGCTAGTTTTGCCTTATCCATCGATTTCAGACCGACCAACAATAACAATGACAGTGAAGCGAATGGGAGAGCTATTGCACGCAATGATAGATAGGAAACAGTCTGGTCAACAAGCTCTGGAGCAGTCCCAATGAAATCAACAAACAGATTCATGTTGACCAATATTGCCACTGCAAGTATCGAGGAGAGAACCAACTGTAGAACCAATCCTGCTACAAGCTGCTTGACGACAAGATTCCGATCTTTGTAGTTCTGACTCACAAGAGCTAATACACCGAAAGGTATGGTTTCATTCACAATCTCTATCAGAATCCCCATGAATTCATACTGCTCAGCAATGGCAAGGGCGCTGTAGTCAATATGACCAACCCAGTATGTATTAACCATCGAGTAGATTCTTGGAATCAACATCGATAAGAAAATGAAAATCATGAAATCCCAAGGATATTCTTTCAACATTTCCACATATCTAGAAAATAAACTACTATCCGTTTCTTTAGTCATAATAACACCTCAATTAGTGTATACCACGTATTGGTTTAGATTTAAGAATCGAAATATATGAGTCTCACGTTTTTTTCAGACATACGAGTTTCTCGGTAACCAGTCTTCAGTGAATCATCAGGTTAGAAATTGCTCATCATAGCTAAAGAAGCGACTTAAGAATCATGAGGCATCTAGTATTGTAATGCATAATTTTTTCATGCATTACATGTATTTTTGTGTATATTTGCATAAAATATTCATATAGTAGTATGACGTATTTACAAGAACAGCAAAGGAATTTGCCAGGATTCGATGAAAAAACAAAGGTCACCAAAATCGAGGGATACCTCAATCAAATGAGAATCTTTGTTAATGGAAGATGTAATCATAGATGTAGATATCCGAATGGTATAATGTGGTGTCATTCACGGACCGAGATGGCAGGAGAAAAAGGGGATATGAGAAAGAAAAATTGGATTATGCTGCTTGATGGAATGAAGAGATGGAGAATGTCATCTCTAAAGATTGCAGGAATGGAACCTACAATCCATCCCCATCTACTTGATCTATTAGATCTGACACAATCGTATAAAATTGATGACTTCTCCATAACAACAAATGGATCACGTCTCGAAAGATTTCTACCATATCTTATTGAAAGAGGAATGACTCAAATCACAGTATCATTGCACTCAATGGACCCAATAATTTTCAAGAACATTACTGGAGGAAGTATCCGACCTATATGGGAAGCATTGGATGTCTGTTCTGAACACGATATCAAAGTTAAATTGAATGTTGTTGCACTTAAAAATTTGAATGATGATATTTCAGCACTTCTAGACTATGCATCGTTGAAAGAGTTTGAACTCAAGCTCTATCAGTTGTTATGGCAACCACACAATACTAGAGAATACCAGAAATACCATATCGATTGGAGAGAAATTATTCAACCATATGTATGTGACTGGAAAGGGCTTGAACTCATCGAATATGTCGATTCTCAACGATATCGTTATTCATTCGAAACCGAAACGGGCTCAATAGTAACTGTGAATGGATTTGACCGCAAGGATTCAAGCAAGTATCATCTATGTAGAACATGTCAATATCGAAACAGATGTGAAGAAGGATTGATGGGTTTTGGCTTTGAAACTGAATATAATCTTAAATTGAATCCATGCTATCTACGTCCAGAATTTAATTTTGATTTGAAGCCGTTTCTTAGGGAAGAATTTGAGAAAGTCATTGGATATTTGAACGCAATCACATCTAAAGGAGGTAATTTATAGTGCCGATTGAAAAAGAGATGATTCCAGAAATTCTTAGAGATCTGGGAGCATTGGGGAAGATTGGTGATGCTGAACAAATCTTGGATATTGGACGAGATAACAAATGGACATTCCGGCTTCTCCTAATCGCGTATCTTATCAAGGGTACCACATTCCATGAGATTTCAAAAATAATTGAATTCGGATTTTCGAAGGAAAGGAAAGATTCACTATATTATATCTTTCAATTTGGCAAAATTAGAAGTAACCTCTCTATGCCTGAGAAATGGTTTGAAAATGAGGAAGAGTACATCAATGGTTCAAAGAATGCTAGAAGCATACCTAGTAGAAGAGAGGATTTATTCAGGAAAACTGAATTAGGATATGAGTTGGAATCTAAAAATGGAGCTGATGGAATAGCTCTGATTCTATTTACAGAACTACTTCAAGCATTTCTCAAAACCTATGGAACTAGTTTCAATCAGATTATTGAAAATGCTTCACAGGAAGAAAAATCTGAGAAACTATTTCAAAGAATATTTCTTTTAGATGATGAAGGACAAAAAACTTGGCTATTTGACAAAGTCCAGAATATCATTGAATCATATCCTGCGTTGAGTTCTATTTCGAAAACAAGTAGAGACGAGAAAGACATTCTTCCACACATACAACTAGCATTGCTGGAAAAACTTAGAAAACATAATCATGCTTTTCGTCAAAAACCAAGAAAGAAGAAACTTCTAATTGAATATGAACCGATCTATTTACTTTCAGAGCATTCTGATGACGGAGAGAAGTTTAGTATCAACAAATGGCTCAAGAATTCTCTAGAGTATGATCAAAACAATGATACTGAAATGAAACCGAAAAAGAATCCCATCCTTCTTGTGGGATCTGCTGGAAGTGGAAAGACATTCTGGATGATTAATAAATCGGTTGAATTATGGAATCAGTTCATAAAAGATACATATGAGGACAAGCATAATAGACTGATACCTATTTTCCTTGAATTGGGGTCAGTATCCTTTGGAAAAACAAAACGAGGTAATACATTACTATATGGCGAAAAAGACCCCATTTGGTATGTAGAAGATGAACCTGAAGAGGTATCTTCTGGATTTCTGAGGGACAATACACTAGGAGCAATGCTCGAGAAATCTTCTCAATATATAAGAAAGATTCTAGAAAGATGGGAACATCAAGATATAGAATTTGTAATATTTCTGGATGGATGGGATGAATTAGGGCCATTGGAAAAGAATGAGTTGAAGAGGTTCATTTTGGCGTGTATCGAAAATGAGATTCATTGTATTATTAGTTCGAGGTCAAGAGACAATCACATCACAAATCTTGTTTCTGATAGTTTCATGATAGATAAGCCTGATGATGAAAATTATGTAGAATATCTCAGATTTCGTAATATGGAAGATGACTTCTTAGGACGAATCAGCAATTGGTTTCCAGACCTTACACCACTCGATCTCGAAATCTTAGGAAGAGTTCCAAAATTAGAAGAGATTAAACAGGGAAGAGTACCAGTTTATAGAACATGGATTGAACTTCAGACCTTACCATCAGAAAGCAGGGTATCAAAATTGAAATCTAGGACTACACTTGATAAATTGATGGAACGAGAATTGTTTGAGGGGATTCCATTAATGAAGTGGATTAGAGAAAGAAGTAATCCAAGTTCAGTGTGGAATATACTTACAAAAACTGCACTACTGCAAAGAGATGGTAATAATACTAGATTAAGTTATGATGAATTAATCAAAGAAAATCCTCTTCTGGAGAATCTTTTAGAGAAACGATATGGATCAGGTGATTCCCCACATCCAGAAATTTCGAGAAATCATTTGATTCCTTATCTCTCTGCAGAATACACCTTTAGAAAATATCTTCAGGGAGAAAATGTATCGTTTGAAGGCGATATTGAAACGTTCACCTTTCTCGTAGAAATTCTAAGATACGATTCCGAAAGAAGAAGACTTGATAGTTTTCCAGAATACATGGTAAAGTTGACATCTATGGAAATAGCTGTCATGATTCATTTGGAATCTGAATCAAGAAGATTAAGATTTAACACACATCCAATAGAATTGAAACCGAAATTTCTATCCAGAAATATCATGTCAACACCAATGTATACTGCTTTGTTCAGGGCTTTTATCAGATACTGGAACAGTTCAAAGAATGAGAATATTCGCTACCTGATTCTAAGACATTACACTGCACTTCTTGAAAAAGAGATTAACCCAGAGAATTTTATCATTCCAGTATTGGAAATAGAGGAGAAACTTGGCAATATTAGCTATTATAACTTCAAATCTGATAATGCATCTCAAGATGATCTGCAAATCTATGATGTAGAAGGATTTCTAAAATTATCATTAGACCGTTCTTCCATTGAGAAATTCTTGGTGAAATCTTTACATCAACAGCCGTGGCTATTGCCATGGGTTTGTAGAATTGTATCTGATGAATTCATTCCTGATATAAAAGGAATTGCTGAAAAAATGTCGGATGAAAAGGTGATTCTTGATTTTGTCAGAGTTCATACCAATGATTTCTCGCAAATGGATAAAACTTGGCTAGAGTTTCTAATTACTAATGCCAAACGTTTGGAGTCAGTTCTTCTATGGGATAAAACAGCTATTTACATCATACAAAATCAAACATCGATTGATGAAAGCGAAATTGGGTATCTTCTTGAAGTGATGTCAAAAACACATGTTAATGAACATAGAAAATTCGGAATTCTGAATTGCTTGAAAAGAGTGAAAGTGAAACTTTCTGATAAGAGAATCCGAGATATCTCGAAAATGATATTAAATGGACAGTTGGATCTCAAGTATGGAATTGCGATAATTATAATGCAAGAGAACGCTGATATCACCGTAGAACAAATCATCAAAACACTGAAAGACACAAAAAGTAGAAGATGGGTGGAATTACTAATTCCGGGACTTCTTAGAGAAGATTACGACGATGAAAAAGTGAACAAGGAATTTGTGAATCTAAGTCTTGGGACAATTGAAATTTTCAGTAACATGAGATTCAATCCATGGGATGAGGAACGAGTGAATGAGCTTGTTGAGATGTGGTGGAGTTCCAACCTAACAAATGTTGAGGATGCAATCCACATAATCATGATGATATCTAAAGAAAGACAGGATTCAAATTTGGGTTATATCAGATATGAAGGAATTGATATTCTCAAACGAGTAGTAAAATGGTTGGAAAAAAAACAAATTTCTACAAAGAAGAATTTCTTTGAAAAATTGATTAAATCTAACATTGATATTACTGATATCCATATTAGAGATCATCTGTATCCAATATACGAGGAAATTAAGGATAGAATATATTTAGATAATCTTTTGATTAAACGATATCCAGAATATTTGCGAGGTCTTCCAATATTACCGCTTTCAACAGAATCTTGGGCTAAGCATATTGACAAAATTGAAAGATCTGAGATTCTCAATTGGAGTAAGTTCATGGAGATATATCTTGAAGAAGACAATATACAGAATATTGAAGAAGCTATAGAGTTGTTTGATGAAATTATTGAAGAAACGGGATTTGATTCTGAAACAAGTGATACCCTGATTGATTGGGTAAGAAAAAGACAAATCAAGGATATTGCCATATTTTCGCTTCACATTCTGAAATTAGCAACACAACCCCAAATTCATCACCATAGATTACATTCTGTCAAAAGGAGGAACCTACTAGAGAGCTTAAATCCACTAGAAGAAAAAGCTCCCAATGTATACAAATATCTCCTAGACATCATAAAGGATTCACTGGAATACCCGATTAATTATAGAATGGAACTATCGTTCGTGTTGGAATATATTCCACCAAGAGACCTGATTAATACCATTAAACCGTATTACATGAAATTTTCTGAAAGGGGTGAGCTCATTTTCCCAGATGTTGATAAGTTGATGTATAGACATGGAAGGAAATCAGATATTGACCTACTTATCCGTAGTTTGAATACACATCCTAGAAATCTCGGAGAGATTTGGGATGAAAATCCAGGTTTATCTAAAACCATATTTGAAGAACTCACTAACCCACTGTCTAAAATATTTTTTGAGATAGATAAACTGGGAGGGTATGATATGTATTTTGAATATATCTCCGACCATCCAGTGATTGCTGAAGAACATCTTATCATATTTTTGAAAAACAATTTGATTGATCAGTGTTATAGATTCTTTGAAGAAACAGATACACTGAAAGCAATTGCACGAAAATATTGGAAAAGGATTTTCAAGGAAAAAGATAGTGGAGGTGTTGATATGCTTTACCTTGGCTACATATTCCAAGGATATGATGACGAGATAATTCAACATATCGCGAATAGAATTGATCAAGTATACGAAGAGAGGGCAAATCAGGAAGATGATTATCTTGATTCTTGGTCCGGTCGTTCGAGGTCAATAAAAGTCCTAGATATCATTCAAAAAGAAAATGGATATTCAGGACTAAAGAAAATTCTTTGTTATGTTGAACATCCGCATTCAAAAGAAATCGTTCTGCACTATTTGGCAAAATCAGCAAAATCTGAAGGAATACCAAAAAAAGAGATCGAGAAGTTAGAAACCTTTCAATCACTTGGTAGAGAAGCAAAATGGCATATCCTGCAAAAGTTTGATGATAGTTAGAAATATTTTGCAATTCAACTTCAGTTAGTAATGGTGAGAATATTATAACGATGAAATAGTTGTAACGAATTGAGATTGATTCGCTAATCAATGAAGTTCCACATCATAAGAAGATAGTAAACCTACCTTAACTTCAATTCAAACTACTCAGTCTTCACGAAGATATTCACCGATAAGAACATCACCTATGAGGGCAATGTCCCTGTGGATGCATCTGGAAATGTAACCGATTCCGAAGTAATCAAGATTGAGAAAGGAATTGCTTTATGAGTTACTAGATTCAAAAACACAATAATTTAGGAGTATCAGTACTTCTTCAGCTAACAAGTACAGAGTCCAGCATTTCAATGGAACAGATACTGCGAGAGGCAAGCATAATGAAGCAGGAACGGAAACGGAACAATATACGACGGATGATTCAGAATATCAGAGAACCGCCTACATCAAAAAGCGTAATGAATCTCAGTTCCGTTCTCTTCTTGCTTCTGATTATTTCAGCCAGGCAAGTAGAGAAGATGGGTCTAGCCAGTTCTGATGGTTATGCACCTATCACGATTATTTTGATCACCATAGCATTACTTCTTCTATCATTCTCTGTTGAAATTCTTGTTGCGGTCCGAGTTCTATTAGCTTCTTGGTGGAGGCTGTCCGCACCAGACTATCTTGCTGTTGGTGTTCTGAAGGAAAAGACTCAAGCAACCGAACACTACAGAAACTCCTTAGCATCCTTCTTTGGTAGACACGAAGCAAATTTCGTTCTAACTGCGAGCACAGTTATTGTAGCTGTGTGGGTAGGAATGTTTGCCCTCATTGATGGATTAAACCAAGGAGTGTTTATCCATGCTCTCAGTGGTGCAGTTGCTATCGTGGCATTACTTGCAATGATTGGGCACAGTATCATAACAGTGATCGCAAAGAGAAAGAGAGAGAATTGGTTACAGAAGAGTGATGAAGAGATCGAGACTGAAGTTCGGAAACGATATGAATCGCATCCTGATATCACAGAGGTATACTCCCTAGATGAGCTTGAAAATCTTCTAGAACAAGCAGGCCTTCGTGATGAAGGAGCACTCCAAGAGACCGATCGTCTTGAAACATACTTGTATTCCTATAGAAGACGGGGTATAGTCCTCACGATAATAATCGGTGTCACCACTATTTTGCTGCTCCTTTAGAAGACCCCAATTCTCCGGACAACCGATTCCAAGTTAGTTGGAATTGGAAGAGGGAATGAACTCTGATTCGTTTTCTTATAGTTGATGAATTGATTGTGAAATCTTGTAATCAAGTACGTAGTAGTTCTCCAAGAGTATCATATACTGAATTAATGAAAATTTCAATATTCTCAGATGAACTCTGTCTGATATATTCACGATAGTAATAGGACCCCATTGATTCAACTCGACTCTTTGCAGCAGTTTCTATTCTCTTGAAAAACAAAGACATCAGTAAAAATGAAGATGCGATAAGACATCCAGTTGAGAGTAGAGTAACGGGTAGGAATCCAAGGATAAGACAACCAAGCAATGTTACCATGAGAAGCAACATTGCGTTCAGGGAGATATCCGAGTAATGAGACTCAATCGATTTTACTTGAAATCGTACTAGTATGACCAATAATCCAATCCAAATCAGTAACATAGGAAGACTAGTAACCAGAAAACTCAGTTCTTCTGGTAGACTGAACACATACGGGATTCCAATTGCGGGTAGAAATCCAAAGAGAAACAAAGCAAGACAACGGAGATAGACATCACGCTTCACGCTTGAGAAGGCAGCATCAGCAATACTGGTAGTTGAAGAAGATGATTGATTCATTACAGGATTAACACTATACAAAAAGGAGCGAACAGCCTTTACCTTTTGTTCCAAGATAAAAGTTGAAGGAGAATACAAATACACATATCTCCTCAGAAATGCAACAAAACCTAAGGCAAGGATTATCGCGAGGAAGAATGATATACTGAACCAGCCAAGAAGTTTGTCAGAGGATTCTGCAGTTTGAGCAAAGAGCAAGTCAGTGATTAGACCGACTGAGAAGGAAACGATTAACTGAATGACAAATGTCAGACCGAACCATTTCTTCATATTTGCTGTCAAATTTTCAATATCGCTCCAATAGAGAACCGAATCGAGATATATCAGCATAATAGTAAGTGTGATACATAGGAAAGAAGCAGTTGGGTATCGGAAAAGGAGAGTGAATAGAGATTCAAGGTTTAATTGAGTTAGAAAGGAATAAAGAGGAAGTAAACCATCATTGGTGATATAAGTTGATTGAGAAAAAAGAAGGGAGAATGCTAAAATCGATGAGAAGAGTATCAGTACTGGAAAGCGAGCAACAAGAAAAATGGGATTTGCACTTTTCCTGAGATTATTAACTAATGTATTGAGAGAAGGATGTCCCAATTCCCACACTTTAGGCCCAGTATTAGGTTCAAAACGAACATCATGCTCATTGAGCATCATTTCGAATTTATGCCTTAGTTTGATATGTGTTTCTGATTTCATTACCATCCCTCTCCACTAAAAAAAGGAGCATAATACTCAAGCAATAATGCTGATGAATCTTTGTATAAAAAACCTATTTCCGAAAATATTCTCAATATCATCTAGTTAGATTTAGAATCTTGATAAAAAAGAGGAAGTGAGCTGTGATAGCTCACTATCAAATTATGCACTGTCGCTCTTTTTCATTTTGAGCACGATGAGAACAATGACAATACCAGCACCTAGTCCACCAATGGCTATCGCTATCATCATCGGTGATATCACACCATCAGGAGGTGGAGTCGTACCGCCAGTGGTTGTGGTAGTAGTCTCGGTTGTGTCAGTAGTTGTAGTAGTAGTGGTGGTGCTCTCTTCAGTCACTTCAACTTCAACGGTATCCGTGCTTGAATGACCAGCTCGATCATAGACTGTAATGACAAGAGTGTGATCTCCAGCCAGTAATCCACTCACATTTGTGATGATATCATCTCCTGCCCAGTCTCCATCCTGCCAGATACTACCATCTAGTGTGATAGTGTAGTTCTGAGGAGTTAAATCACTGGCCTCCCAAGTGATGGTCTGGCCACTGGTCCCCACCTCATAGCTGATATCATCAGGAGAGGAGAGTTGAGGAGCTGAGATGTCATAGTAGACTGTCAGGTTGACCTCACCAATGTTGCCAAGTTCATCCATTGAACGTAGACAGAGTTCGTAGCTCTTCTCAGAGTCAAATTCAGGCATGAAATAGAGCGTACCTGTCTGGCCCGATTCGGTATCATTATCGAACAATACACCATCAAGAAAGGCAGCAATCCAGAGGAGATTTGATATGTCATCCTCTGCCTCTACATCCCAATTAGGACTGTCATCTGTAGTGACAGTATCATCATCGATGGATACCACGAGATTCGGACCAGTGTTGTCAAGGGTGACCTGAACCTCATCAGTGTATTCATCAACCGAGTTGACGGTTGTAGTCACCTTCAAGATGTACAGACCGTCACCATGAGCGCTTGTATCAAGGTCGAACTCGATAGTTCCATCAGCAGCACTGTGGACTTCAGTTCCATTCAGGGTTATACTGGTCACAATTGACACTGAACCCTCGTAATAGAATCCAACAACCACATCAGCAGTGACGGATACATTCGCAAGACCGGAGAGCATTACACTATCGCTCGGTGCATGAATGGTCACATATGCAGTGTATGAGACTGGATTAACCATAAGAGGTAGGTAATCGTACAGGTCAGAAACATGACCTGGAAATCTGAATGGGTCATCTCCAATTCCATCATGGTCAGCATCAGTACCATCATGATTGTACCAATAGTTACCATATTCTGAAGCGTTGAAGTGCAAATCAGTCACTCTGAATGAATCATCAAAGTAGTAAGAAGTCTTGAAGGCATTGAGAGTGAAGGTAAAGTTCTGAGAGTTGGATATGAAGTTGATGATTGTATCATCAAAGGTGTTACCAATGAAGTAGTAGTCATCACCAGACAGATCCAAATCAGTGTTCACCGTTGAGTTTGCCAAGGTGACATTGTCAGAATACCGGATGAAGAGATTATCAAAGTCATGGAATTCTGCAGACACAATCGTTACATTTCGGGACTCAATAACTGCAAAGGAATAGGTCTCGAAACCTGAAGTTGTTACATCTGACACGTTGTAGAACGAGTAGATTGGAAATCCTTCAAGCGTGTTACTGGTATCAATGTCTATGTGGATATCTGTGCCATAAACATCGTAGTACTCGATTCCTGTAGTTCCAATGCTAGACATGGTACAGTCGCGCATGGTCAAATACGGTTCTGCGAGATATAGACCAACATCACAATTAGTCAATATGGTCTCATTGACGTACAACCCACCGCCAGTTCCAGAGGTGTCAATCGAACCAATATAGAAGCCGTGATCACATCCATCAAGGGTCACATCAATCACTGTGAGATTGTTGTAATTCTTCAGGTGTAGACCTGTAGCAGAT
>WJMJ01000065.1 GCA_014728035.1 Promethearchaeota archaeon
CACTGTTGCTGCATTAGTGATTATAAGAATGAACACTAGAGCTAGCAAAGATTTTGATTTGCCTGCTTTCTTTGGCATGCTTTTCACATCTATTTTGATAATTGAATAATGGATATGGGTCTAATAGCTAATAAATTGAGATGGTTCTATTTACCGTTTGAATTATTACATAATAGAGCTACTATTTTTGTATGTCAGAATTACAGATTGAAGATATCGAGCTCGGAACAGGACCTTCACCAAAGAAAGGACAGAAAGTAGTAGTCCATTATACTGGTTGGTTGACTTCTGGAAAGAAATTTGATAGCTCGGTTGATAGAGGTGAACCTTTCGAATTTACAATCGGAGTTGGTAAAGTGATTAAAGGTTGGGATCAGGGAGTCATGACGATGAAAGTTGGTGGAAAACGAAAACTAACTATCCCTCCTGAATTAGCGTATGGTACTCGAGAAGTTGGTGGCGGACTGATACCTGCAAATTCAACATTGATTTTCGAAGTTGAATTACTAGACCTCAAATGATTCAGATTTCAGTGATTCTATCTCACTGGGATGCGAGCGAGTATTGGGATATTCCAATCGACCCATGATTAACTATTTCCTACATGTTGGAGGAAAGCCATCTAAATTGAAAATGGCTTCATACTCCATCACATGTGATTGCATAGAATTTCAAATATTTAGTCTTCACATGTGACAAATTTATTCTGATTCGTTTTCTATTGGCAATTCATCTGTCTCCTCTTGATTGGTTTCCTTTGTATCATCCAAGAGACTGTCAAGGGTCTCAACTAGGGATCGACCAAATAAGCCACCAAATCCACCTAAAAGTGCACCAATGATGATGCTAATTGCTATCACAACTCCTCCCAGTCCACTCAAACCTAGCAGTCCAATGAAGAGGTCTGCAACTTGCAAAGCTTGTGCAGTAGCGATGAGATAAGCAAAGAGAATAGACCATGCAAGTGCTACCCCAATGAATCCTGCAAGAAATGCATTCTTAGAATTCCTAACAAGAAGTGCTCCAATGAATCCTACAACTAGCATAAGAACCCATGTTCCAAATAATTGGAAGACGAGTCCAAGAACTCCAACGATGATTATGGCGGGCACCAAATCGATTTCTGGTAGTAGTGTGTCTATCTTGTTCATTTAATCACCTCAGGGATTGAATGTCAAAAATTGTTTGACATGATTTGTTGGAAACGTAGCAAAGGAAGCGTAGAATCTCTCGTGCGTGTAACCATAGTGTTCTGTTTCATCATCATATTCATACCATAATGCAAACAGATCAGACCAATGTTCACTGACCAGATTTCCACTCTGCCCTCCTGGATAGACGGTATAGATATCAAGTATATCTTCAAAACTAACTACCATTCTCCTTGAGGGACCTCCAGTAACGGTCCATCCAAAAGCTGCGTTCAGAGTATATCCACTACCATGATGCGGTCCTCCACCCAGATAGGTGAAGCTAGCTAGATGGTCAACATAGATGATGTGATAGAGACCATACTCCCAGTTGTCCTGATTTTCTCCTAGATCAGAAACCAATAAGTTGTAGCATCTTTGAAACGCTCGAACTACGATTTCCTCAAGAGATTCTATATCGGTTGTAGATTTATCATCAATATAGTATGATTCGTTTTCTTTGATTACTCTCTCCAATATTGGAGTGTAGATATTTCCTCGACTTACTCCCGTTGATGTTACTTCATCGAATATCTCGTTTGTCAGCGAGTCATCAAGATACATCCAGATAGTAGGTGCAATGCTATCAGGATCCATTCTATAATTCCAATTTTTCATCTCAGTAACCATGGACTGAATTGAGGAATTGCTGAATGCACTATTATCCCAAGCGTCGAGAACTAAAGGAAGAATATTCTGAGCAGATAGGTCTAAGTCATCCGCTTGATGCCGCATCATATCCTCCACAGTAACTGATGAATCACTACTTAATAGCGAGTCTATTCTGCGACCACGATATCCTGGTGCTTGAATGCCAACTAAAGGATAGGCATATGATTCAGGATCTATTGAGAGTTGATTTGCTGACTGCAGATACCCTTGTGTCGGATTTACACTTCTTGGTAGATGTGCATATGGTATACTACCTGTCCATCCTACTGAATCATTGAGGGCGACTACAGGATATTTTCCTGAGTATCCTGAACGAATCGGAAATCTACCTGCAACAGTTAATGCGATATTCCCCTCATCATCAGCATAGACGAAATTCTGGGGAGCTGCATCCCACCAATACAACGAATCAAAATAATCCGTCATGTTGTTTGCCTTGTTCAACTTAGATACCGCTAAAATCTCATGGGTAAAACCTGATCCAGTCCAATTCATGGCTAGATTGACAATACCATCATTAGAAACATCATAACTCTCCGTTATGGAATCTATACAAGGTCCATGAATGCTCCATTTCACCTCATATTCGACAATTTCACCACTTCTAAGTAATATGTCTTCGTTGATGATTTCGAAATCCTTCCATTCGTTATTATACCAATATTGATCTTGGTTTTCGGTATTTACCTCCTCAACAAACAAATCAAGCACATCTAAACCAACGTTTGTGAGTCCCCATGCAATGTGTTCATTATGCCCAATGAGAACAGCCGGTGTTCCTGCAAGAGTTCCTCCTTGCACATTCAATAGTCCCGGTACTACTATGTGGGCCTCATACCATAGTGACGGAAGTTGTAGTCGCAGGTGAGGGTCATTTGCAAGGATTGGTCTACCTGTGGAGCTTTTAGAACCGTTTACGACCCAATTATTACTACCAACGTAATCGAGGTTTCCAAAAGGTTGGATGACCTCAGAAACTATGGAAAGTAATGATTGTGTTTTTTGACTATCTAATATCGGAATCTCTGCAGTATTCTGTGAGGAGACAGGCTCGCCAGCTGTCCAACCACCAGGTGCATTGGGATATTCTACAAGACTCAGATTATATTGTTCAGGAATGATTGGTACTGAATACGGCCAGACATCAGGGAACATATCTTCAAATAGAGTATCATTATTGAATGCCTGATTTATCTCGTGATATGCTAATTCTCTTGATAGGCTCCCTGATAACCCCCAACTCATCATTTTTGACCACGCAAAGATATCCACTGGCTCCCATGGTTCTGGAATGAATCCTACTACTTTGAGTTCAAAGGGTACCTCAGCATCACTCATTCTAGTCAAGTAGGTGTTGATACCAAATACATATGCCTCTATAACATCTAGCACATATTCCGCATCTGGATTCGTATCTACCTCTGCCAATAAGCCCTCGTAGGTCATCTGTGCTGATCTGGCAAGCCCGATAGTTCGATAATATTTGTCTGAAGAGATAGCCCATGACTCTCCACCCATGATCTCACTGATTCTTCCTGCAGCCAAATATTTCTGCATGACCATCTGGAAGAGACGATCCTTTGCATGGAGATATCCAAGAGTAATGAATGCATCTTCTTTTGTTTCAGCGTAGATATGTGGTATTGCCCATTCGTCCATGATAACCTGAACCTGTGAATCAAGCTCAGAAATTTTTATTGTTTGATTTCCAGACATATCTATTGCGTGTCCTGTATCGAATATACCACCTACTGGTTGGAGTATCCCGAGACCTCCAGCAAGAGGCCCAATTGGCATAGTCAATATGATAATCATTGCAATCGGGCCAATAGCCGATAGACCCAACTTCAGTACCTTCTTCATCTATCTCCCTCGAATTTCAAACTAGTATACGATAAACATCCAATTACATAAACATTCTTGAAAATAGAGATTTCATATTTATTCCACATTTCACGATAGAACAAACTCATCTAATATTGAAAGAAAAATCACAAAAACCAGCGACCATTTGAATTATGATTTGAAATATTGTTCTCTACGTAGGCTTATTAGCATTTTTTTTGTATCTAGTCATGCGCGTGGTCTAGATGAGACGATATTCAGTTGTTTTTCTACTTTGTTTATTTTGTTTTCCGCTCCTTTTCAGTGGTTCTCAAAATTCATTGATTCCTTCTCTAGTTATTGAGAAGACAAGTAACATGAGTTACACTCCCATTTCAAATATAACCATAGACGGAGATGAAGATTTTGTGAATGGTGGATGGCCCGGAAATGGTGATCCGTGGGATCCATACATTATTGATGGATACAATATTTCCACAACAGATACCTATGCAATTTACATAAGAAACACCGTGAAGCATTTCTTGGTCAATAATTGCTATATCCCTGATGATTCAATTTCATCAATACATGCTGTCTATCTATCCAATGTGTCTAATGGTGTGTTTCAAAATATTCACATCGTTGGAAGAAGAGGGTATAGCTTCTTGGTTTGGTCGAGCGACCACGTGACACTCAATAACGTGACTATTCAAGACGGAGGTAATCGTGGCTTAGATATAGGATATTGCGATAATATCATTGTTCTAGGGTCATACATCCATACTCCGATGGCTCGAGGTCTTCATTTGAACAATGTGGAATCTAGTATCTTTTATGATGTGAGCTTTTATTCTCATCATATCGAATTGATTGATTCATATTACCTCAATTTTACAGAAGTTACTTCTGATGCATATCTCTCTTACTCAGGTTTTGATATTGAATCTTGCAATTCCTCTATTTTCACTCGCTGTGTTGCCAACTCTTGTGGAATCGGTTTCAATGTGTACGATACAAGCCAGAATAACACCTTTGATGGTTGTATTGCCAATGAGAATTCATTACAGAATTTCTATATTAATACCTGTGATAATAACACGTTACAGAATTGTATATCCTATGGAAATAATGATGAGGGATATAATGTTGAAAATTCTGATTTTATAGTTTTTAGAAATAATACTGCATATGCTAATTCTGGAAACGGAGCTAGGTTCGATTACTGTGATAATTGCTCATTCTACAACAATTACTTCTATGATAATGATGCAACTGGAATCTACCTAAGATACTGTAACTACACATACATGTATGCAACAAATTCATCGGGCAATGGAGATAGGGGTATCAATTTCTCTTGGAGTCATTATGCAACTATTGAACATTGTAACACAACAGAAAACGGTGGTATTGGAATCTATCATGGCTATGGCGGTCAACATAGTAACATCGAATGGAACTATGTAGATCATTGCGGAGGTGACGGGATATACGTACATGATGGATATGACGTGCTTATAGCCAATAACACAGTTACCAATCCCAATCAAAAAGGCATCACTCCCTATAGCTGTGAAAATTCAATAGTTGAAGACAATGAGATATTCGATTGTTCCTATGGAATATACAATTACGGGAGCACATATTGCTTCGTGAGAAACAATGTGATTGCCGATACATATTACGGGATATATTCGCAGAGTGGCGACCATATGTTATTTGATAATAACAACATAACAGGCGCCAGGCAAGGGTATCGAATTTACTTTGGTACTAACTATACAGTTTCCAATGCTTATGTCAGTGATTCATACATTGGTTATCTTCTCTTTCAATCCACTTCAAGCAATCTGACAAATGTACATTCGGAAGCATGTGATGATTATGGTATCCAATTAGAAGAATGTTGGAATGTTACAGTTAGCGATTCTGAATTTGTAAACTGCTATGATGATGATATTCTTCTAATAGAATCAGAACAATGTCATTTCTATTCGGTTACACTTGGCGAACGAGGTGTCCGAATTGATTCAGCAGTCAAAGAGGATTGGTATCATTACTTCACTGATGTTACAGTTATTGGAAAACCTCTGCTCTATGTTGCAAATGGAACCGACCTGAACTTTAATGGAGCGAATTACGAACAAGCAATCCTGGTGAATTGTACTGACTCTTCTGTAACCGGCGCTTCATTTACTAATCACTCAATTGGTGCTACAGCTGCATTTTGTTCCGGAGGTGCATTTGATGAAGTATCTGTCGATAATTCGACAACCGGGATTTACGTATACTTCAGCGATTCCTTCAATGTGACTAGTTGTAATGTTGAAAATTGTCCTAATGGAATAGTGGCATACTCCTCAGTTGACACCTTCATTCTATCATGTTCAGTGAATGATAGTAGCTATTGTATTAATATCGACGAATCTGAGGGAACAATTATCCAAGACACAAATGCAACACATGCTCTGTACGGAATTAACATCGATACGTGTAACAATGCATTTGTTGAAAATTGTGTTATAGGAGATATCAGTGGGATGGGTCTTAGATTCTATTCATCTACCAATAGCAGCGGAGTAGATAATTACATTTACCTTTCATCAAAGGGGTTAGTCTTCCAGAGTGTTGTTGATTGCAATATGACCGGCACTGTGATTGATAACTGCTGGGAAGGTATCTTTCTTTCTGGCTCTGCAGGTGTATTTCTGGATCATATTCAAACCATTAATGCAACAAGTTACAGCTTGGCTATTTCGGGCGGCGTTAATGTCACCATCACATCAGTAAACTTTGACGGACAAGGAATACGGCTTAGTTCCTCTGGTATGGATGGATATGATATTACAATTGAAGACTCCGAATTGAACGGAAAACCCATCGGTCAACTTAGAAATGAATCTGGTATTGTTGATGCATCTCTCTATAGTCAGCTATTTCTTTATGACTGCTATAATATGACAGTGTATAACAGTTCTTTTGATGTTGGAATGGGGCTCTTTATCTTTAGTTGCGATAACGTCACTGTTCAGAACTTTGATTCAACTGGAACCTATGGCGGTATTAAGATTGCATATTCATCTTACATATACTTGTATGATATCGTTCTTGTAGATGAAACCGATATCGGCGTTAGGTTTCTGTACTCTGATTATCTTGTGATTGACAATGCAACTATTACAGGGAACACACTGAGTGCGATTACTTTAACGCATTCTAACTACCTGAATCTCACGAATTCCATTATCATAGATGCTGCACAACATGGACTCTATCTGTATTATTCTGATTATGCCTATATTGAGAATAATACCTTCTTTGAGAATCTCAGAGGTATATACAATTATCGTAGTGACTATTGTCAGGGATTCTACAATGGATTCTTCAATAATTCCTATGGAATTTACGTGGACAATGGTGAGGATAATTCCTACATCCACAACGAATTTGGATACAACACAGTTCAAGCATTTGATAATGGAATATTAACTGCATGGGATAACGGAATCGATTCTGGCAACGCTTGGTCCGATTATGTGTCCGGTGGTAATTACCCAATAGGTGGAATGGCTGGAAGTTCAGACGGATTCCCAACAACACTGGGTTCTACCTCTCCTGTTCTAAGCTCTCCATCTGATAGTAACTTTTTCGAGGGTCAGACTGGGAATATGATTTCTTGGACAATTTCTGGTAGGTATCTGCAGAGTTACACTGTTAGCAGAAACGGAACCATTGTTCAACAAGGAAGAATATCGTCCTCTATTGTGATTGTATATGCTGATGGCTTAGCAAATGGTGATTACGAGTATATACTAACAGCCTTCAATGTCATGGGTGAGTCCGATACAGATACCGTAATAGTATCGATTCTTCCCCTATCAACTCCAGATATCACACCTCTAGATAATCTCACATTCTACCATACCAAGGAGCCTAGTCTAGTCACTTGGACTGCAACGGATCTCTATCCCTATGAATATGAGATCTATCTCGATGATGAACTTGTGGCATCAGGTGAGTGGAATGAAACCTCCATCATCTACTATCTATCACAATTGGGTGTTGGGGAACATAATCTCACTCTGCTTGCAATATCCGAATGTGGTAATTTTGCTACCGATACTATTTGGCTTACCGTCATTGCTCTCTCAACACCTTTCATCAATCATCCAGCTGATATTCAGTATATGATTGGTCAGACTGGTTTTGATATTACATGGTTCGTATCAGATTCATATCCTGATTCTTTCGAACTTTATCGAAATGGAACTCTTATTGACTCAGGTGATTGGGATGGATCTGATATATCGCTCAGTCTGGATAGCTTGGATACAGAGGGGATTTACAACTATACTCTTGTTGTATTCTCCGAATGTGAGGAGAGCTCGTCTGATACCGTACTGGTCACAGTACTACCAGCACCGACCACCCCTACAACAACAACTACAACAGGAACGACTACTACAACAACCACTGAGACCACCACATCACCAAGTACTCCTAGTGACAACCAAGGTATGATTATGCTCTCGATTGGTCTGGTTGGTGGTCTCGCAGTTGGTGTATTTATTTCCTGTATTTTTACAAAGGTAAAAAAGGATTGATTCTGAAAAGAAAGAATTTCATGTGTCGTTAGGTTTTCAAAATCTAACGACTTTTTTCTATTCAACCAATGAATGAGGAACATAATCTTAACAAGAGGTATCTACTTTATTCTGAATGTGATGATTTATCTATAACAACTGCCATCTCTTTTTGGTGATAATCTTGTCTACAACCGTTGAATTAGCCCAAGGCTTGGGAAAATCATTACTCACTTGGAGCATCTCAAGTATTATTGTAGGATCTCTGCTGTACTTCTTTGGATTTCCTCTTCTCCAAGGAATAGGTCTCATGGCTATCTTATGGGGCTTCATCGACCTGATTATAGCTGGTTATACATTGAAGAAACAGAAAGATTCTCCTGCAGCAGACCTTGCTAAAGTGCTTCTCATCAATGTTGGTTTGGATATAATTTACCAAGCAATTGGACTCTTACTCATACTATTCGGATGGCAGGATGAATTCATGATTGGCAACGGGATTGGAATCATCATCCAAGGTGCATTTCTATTCGTATTGGATCTGTTCTACTACAGAAAGATGAAAGCACTGATACCTTAGGAATCATCAAGCTACAATGATATGATTGGTGTTTTATGTACGATTATCTAGTATGTTCCTTGAGTTTGTCATGTTGTACTATTGTAACATTTTTAAAAAACGCATTTCTTATTCCTTACGAGTCAAGATTGGTAATGTAATGAATTATTTAGTCCAGCATTTTCCCACACATTTTTGATTAACCTTGTAAAACTAGAAGTTCCTTTGGTACCTGTTGATTACAGTTTGGATTTGTGTGTCTTTGGATAACCAAGTATCTTCTATACTTTCAATGATGTACTGAGCATCAATGGTAGAGGTAATTCCGAACACAAAATCTTCTATTCTAGAGTCTAGAGAATTCCTGATTTCTTCCCTCTCTAGCAGATAATCGATATTGTCAAGACTAAAGATGTTCCAAGGATCTACTGAAGTCCTGATTCTATCTATCATTGCTTCAAACACATGATGATTATCGAGAAGTTCAGGAATACATGAAACAAGGCCTAGTATAGACCAGCCATCGTCGCGATTTTTCACAGCATATGCAATGTCTTTTGAACGGCTTAGAACAACCTGATCCAGTTCGGCATCAGCAACAATCTCCAAATAATCTCGCAGATGGTATATCGCATACCATACATCCCAGGAATTCTTAAGCTCGTAGAGGTATCTGTCTCTGTATCCTGCTAGCACTTTCTGAATTTTCTTTGAGGATTTTACCGCAGGATATCTCAAGATACCACTCAATTGCACAGAGAGGTATCCGCGAACTGAATAGAGGACCCCACATAATTCATCAATATTTTCCGAGATTATCTTGTTTACGTCTTTGTTTTCCAAGAAGGTGTCAGGGAGACCTGCTAAGAGAATCCACGCGATTGGTTTACTTTGTATCTTTTCCATAATGCTTGAATTGATAGCCTCAATACTCAATAAATACGACGAGTCCGAGACCTCTTGGGTCAGATAATAGGGACTCTCCTCATCTTCTATCAGGAGTATGATGTCTGGTATTCGTTCTTCTATTGCGGCTCTGATTCCTCTATTATGTTCTACGATTTTGTTATCACATACTGAGGTAATAATCCAGATTGGATTGGAGAATTTATGAATTGCTTCAATGACTGCTTCCCATATTACGGGGTCTTGAAGAACATAAGGATGCGCTCTAATTTTATTGGGTAGGTTGCCTACTTCATCTTCAAGGATAATGTAGTCTGCAAGCAATTCTCTGATACCTTGACTGTTGAAAATCTCGGGAACCCATATGGATCTTTCAAAAAGATACCAAGATGACCACCATGGGGTCACCTCATTCAATCCTGATACAATATCATCAATTCGTTCTGCAAAGGCGGCTCGTATCCTTGGGTCCTCTATTACCGGATGAACAAGTGAGATATTCTCCGCAATTGTGTGTGGCTTTTCTGTATCTAGTATGAACCGAGTCAGGTCATCCAAACGGTCAGCTATTGCCCTGGTGATACTAGGAGACTCTAGCAGGATACGATTCTCACCTATGTATTCAATAATATTGGATAGCTCGTCAGTGGGTAATTGGCGTACTCTTTTTCCTATTGCTTTTTGGATGTACTCTTTGGATGTAATGTTTTGATTTGTCCGGATTTCATAGATGAGTGTTTTTGCATCAGCACCATAGATAATGTATTCAGAAATCGCTTTGATAATCCGCAAATCATTATTGAGCTCTGGGTTGTGAATGACAGCCCTACCAAGATCTCGAATGTGTTTTGCAATTCTTATCTCTTCAGCGATATCATCTATTCTACCTCTGATTGCATCTATTATTTCTGGATGTTCTGCAAGTGTTCTCAGGTCATTTATTTCATTAATCATGACCCAGTATGAATTATGGTTTTGTAAGTGATCAACTATAAACTCGACAACTGCTACATCGTTGTATATCTGAGGAAAATCACGAATGGTACTAATCACATTCCAGGGCTCTGGACTCTTCTGAAGTGATTCAATGATTGCGGAGCGCAATAGTGAATGATTCATGGCTGTCTGCACATGTTTGATGGTAGCAATGATTTGAAATGGAGATTTGCTCTTTCTGATAACTCTTGCAATTACGTTTAGAACATTATTCCTCTCCAAAAAGGAAGGATATGACTCTAGGCAACCAAGTATCTCCTGTGCAGAGGACGTTGATCTGATTGAACCAAGGATATCTGATTCTCTCTTGTTCACAATCTCGTATAATCTGGATTGATCCACCACCAAAGAGTATTCTTCCAAACTCAGCGTATAGAGCCCAACCCACGGACATTCTGAATGGAGAATCTCGTCATAGGCCAGATTTACGTCTTCATCTGCAAGTTCCTGAATCAATTGAAACTCTTCATTAAAGTCCATGATTAGCTCTGATGTTCGAAATCTTATTAGGTATATGTGGATGGTCCATGGAATTCTACCTTAGTATCTAATTTTCTTCTCGTAGAGTATTTACTCAAAATAAATCTAATCTTCCTAAATTCTTGTATGGATTGCATATTGAGAAATGTACCAGAACCACACTCGTGGAAGCAAGAATCTTCACATGGAAAGTTGGCCATCCTGACTTCCACACTCCCTTAATATGATTTGATGCAACTATGGGTGAAATGGATTTCATTTCGTTCCTTGAACTTCTGGTAATAAGACCCATAGCAGTTCCATCTGATGGAGGGGGTCATTGGGGTCGTGCTGAGAGAGGTCAGCGATGAGGCTTATGTCGTGGATCTGCATGTCCAAGCAATCCCAATGGTCGTATGCCTGTACCTTGACCACGAGATACATGATGATACGCTCGGGAATATGCACATCAGTCAAGGTCGAGTAATGCTGGTACCACCAATCCAAGAATAGAGGACTTGTACACCGCTCTAACACTTGTCTGTATATCTACTCTAATCCTGTTCGGGTATCTCTATCCCCAATTCCTTCATTCGTTGTCTTGCAATCTCTCTAACATCATCATCACGATTTGAGAGGTATTTTAGAAACCCACTAACCGAAACGGATTTGTAGATTTTTTCAGCATTTTCAACATAGTCTAAAGCTTCTTGAAAGCCATAGCTGATTTTATCCGATTCCACTATTATCCATTCTGCTTCGATATACGTCCCTTTAGCATGACGTTCAGCAAGGTCGAATCGCTCAAATCGCACAATGTTAACAACAATCATACCAAGAGTATAGATTATTCCAGGAAACAAGGAGAACATAGGAGTTGGATACATGTCGATTATGATTGGAATCTGTGTTTCTGCAACAAAAAGGGGAAGACCAATAATTAGGAATACCCCAGGAACAAGATGAAACACGAGGTTCCAATTTGAATCAATCAGCATACTTCTCTTTCTTCTGAGAATTGTTCTTCTCAAAGGAAATTCGAATAGTATGATAACCAATAGGGAGATTGCAAATGCTAACAGAAATATAATTCCAATCAATATCATTACCTCATGAAAAGATATCATAATACGAAATCGATAGTTCCCACATTTTCAGAATGAGACTACAAATCAGAGATATAATGAAACATTTCACTGCAAGCATATAAAACGATAGCCCGATTAATAATAATCCACGTTTACCCCAAGGCAGGTTCCTTGTATTCCAGTATTTTGAATAGAATTTCAAGTATTGCATCTTCTCGATAATAGATTCTATTCCCAAACCTAATAATGCAGCTAATAACCACTGAATAGCAACTCCAGGTGTCATTCTTTCAGATAATACTGCATCTACAACTGCATATAGAGCTGCAAACATTGCTATTCCGAATACTGTTATTAGCCCATAAAGTATAGCAAGCTGGAAGGGCGTTGGAGCAACTGTCATTGCTTCGAGATAAACTTCGATAATACCCATCGCTAAAACTGCAACTAGTAATAAATTTGCCTCAGGTGGGAATGCATCTTGCATGAACTCCTTTATGCCTTGAGCATGGAGTTCATCTGTCTGAGTTGCTGTGAGATGATCATCTAAGGGAGTATCTAAGGTAAATTCACCAATCGAAATAGATTCAAGCAAATCCACGATTAATTCACAGATATACATACCACCTCCTTCTAACGTAACATCCGTAATCATGTGCAACGTAGGCCATGGCCCTGTCCATTCGCTGTGAGTATTGTCTTCAATCATACTGAAAATACCATCAACAAAAGAACATGCTGTCACTGAAGGTTCATTTCCACTATTAGTTCCATCGCAAGGATAGGGGTCGTTGGGGTCGTGCTGGGAGAGGTCAGCGATGAGGCTGATGTCGTGAAGTCGCATATCTGCCAGGGCCCAACTTGAGTAACGTTGGGCTCTGATAGCAACAGTAGAGATGATCCGTGAGGAATTATCAACTTCCCAGGGGTAGGCCATGACGTCTCCGTCTATTGACCCGTAGATGGCTCCCTCGCCACCCTGCCACTGTTCCCACCACAGGTTACCCTCCCAAGTGGTAGTAGTGGATTCGTAATCTGAGGAATAGCTATGTGATCCGCCATTTTGAGGATAGTAAAATACACTGAATCGACACTTCTTCTCATAACCCCAAGCGTCACCCCATGCAATCTGAAAAGCAATCTCTCCAGAATCATCAAATAGTCCAATGTAGTATTTGCCCATGGTAGATGTGGTCGCCTGAATCATCTCACCAATGACAGAGAATTCATCCAATTGGAATAGCCTAAAGGGACGCGAGAGGTGGTGAACATAATTTGGACCGTGCCAACCTGAGGGAGAATTCGGAATTGAGGTTGGTTTCAGGTAGCTTGTTCCTGTTAGACATTTGAACTCTGCATCAGAGACCGTTTCCCATTCAAAATCTGGGTTCTTTGTCGCTTCCGTAATAAAGTCACTACACACTTCTTACTAGTATTGGATAATTTCATGGTCTTACTCTAATTGCCTATAATCATAAATAGGAAGAGGGAGAATATCTTACAATTAAGCCGCGTGGTTGATATGAAGATAAGATTGATAGCTTCTCTTCTGATTCTCTCATTGGTTCTTAATCCACTGATTTTTGCAGTTACAGCAACTCCTACATTTCAGCTCAACTCAGAAATGGATTTGGACAACAGAGCATCGAGGATGAATAATAATGGATATACAGTGAGGATTCTCTATAATCAGGATGATACTACGAGTGTCCGATCTGCAAGAAATATTGAACACCAATTGACAAAATCAGATCTCATAGTAGAGATGACTCCAGTCACAGACTCAGATAGCCTCGTAGAAAATATGAAAGATTCCCAGACCATAATATACGTATTTCACGGAGTCCATGCAGGTATCTGTATTGGAAACGATATCCTACCTTGGAGTGAGATGAATGAATATACCACTGAGTCCGTTGTGGAGCACCATGTGTTTCAAGTCTGTCATTCAAGTGTTCTAGATGGCTTTTCCAATAGACACAATATCCACACACTTGAAGGTGCAGTCGATACCGATATTGCTCTCCTTGGTGCATTATGCTCAATCTACGAGATTGTAGATGCAGCTGGACCACAATACGAAAAGATAGCTGACTCGCTCTTTGAAACAACTTCATTCTATCTATTGAGTAACCTCAACAAAATCGTTCAACGTTCATTCAATCCTCAGGAGACCCTTGATGGATTCTACATCGATTATGGTCAGGATGAAACAGATGCCAGAGGGCCATGGGGATGGATTGTTGATGTGTTCATGAGCCTTCTGCTAGTAACCGGGTTCACAAGCAATGACTGGTTTAGTAGCAATTCCACTCACATTACGGTTGACGAAGATAAGGTCAATGGTGGTTCTACTGATAGGGGATCAATGGAGATGGAAGACATGGGGAATGGAGATAGTGAAACAGGAGAGTTCCCATTCGATATCCCACTCGACTTTGATGTCGACCCACGTATCGGAACTGGTCCATGGTATCTACCAGACTATGTCGATCTTGTCTTCACGATAACTGCAGAAGATGGAGCACTTGACCTTGCAGAAGTCATAGGTCTCAAACAGATCATGAAAGCTGCAGGATATGGTGTATCACTCACTCTTACACCCAAACTCAGTGCTACTCTTCGGATAGGGAACTTTCTCCAGCAGATGGAGGACGCCAATCCTGCATTGGATGGGAATCCATTCAGTTTCATGGGAGGCTCGCTCTCAATAGAACTCGGATTTGAACTCGGAATTCCACTAGCCACATTTCTGGACTATCTGATTCCAGGAACTGGTAAAACTGTGACTACTATTATGGACCTTCTGAACATGAAGGTCAACCTGGTCAACTACCTCTCACTAGCTCTAGGCATGAGCTACAATTCAACAACTGAAGCATCCCAACAGGATGTCACACTCAAGGTAGGATTCGGATTAGATATCTCACTGAGTCTACCTTCACCAGCATCATACATCAAGGATGCAATTGGTATTAGTCTCCCGCTTGATTTCATCAAACTAGGCGTGAAGCTCAATGCTAAAACGGGAATCCTGGCTCAGGCTTCCTTTGGTCATAAAGGAGACTCATTCACTGTAGGTCTCTTCTACAAACTCTATTTCAAATTCTATGCGTCACTGTTCTGGATTTTCAAATTTGATATAACCAAGAATTGGGATGATAACATTCCGTTTGTGTCTATTCAATCACAGGGAAGTAGTAATCCACCAACTGAAGACCATGCGAATCTCGACCTGGATAATGACGGGCTCTGGGACGAGCTAGAACGAAGTATAGGGTTGGACCCAACCCAAGCAGATACTGATAATGACCTCGTGAAAGATGGAAATGAACTGTTGAATTTCTTCACAGATCCTTTGGATAATGATACGGATGATGACGGTCTCACAGACTACGAAGAATTAGCTCTCTTCTATGCGGCAGGTCTTGACCCTCTTGCAGACTATGATAATGATGGTGAACCCTGTATCATTGACTATGACTCAGACAATGACGGTCTCAATGATAAACAAGAACTGAAAGGCATGAGTAGTGCTTATTGGATGGAAACTATCAAGACAAATCCATCGCTACCTGATACGGACTTTGACGGATTTACTGATTACGAGGAGTGGGAGTTTGCAGGTCCTGCTCTGGAACAACCACATCCCGACCCGAGAAAGAAAGACTCTGATAATGATGGACTTCTCGATCAATTCGAGTATGATTGGTACGTCAACAATTATGGAGTTCCATTCCCGGTTCTAAACATTCTAAATGATGATGTTGATGGTGAAGGACTACTTGATGGTGAGGAGTATACGTACAATACGTCTCCAATAGATATTGATACTGATGGAGATTATGATTGGAACGATGACAATGTGATAAACTCCACTGAGCAAGCGGCAGCGGTCAATAATGGGATTTACGGTGACTTCACTGATTATGGTGAGGTTAATGGAAACACATGGTCTCAATGGCCATTTGGTCTCGATGATTGTAAACCCAAGAACCCTACACCCACAGATCCATTGAGTAATGATACTGATAATGACGGTGTTACAGATGTGGCAGAATACACTGCTGGAACATTACCAGTCGCCAATGACCATGATGGTGACGGTCTATACGATGTTGCAGACTTCTTCACATTCAACGCAAACTGTTCAGAACCGGATACTGATTTTGATGGTATTCGAGACGGTGACGAAGTGAACTATTTCAACCTCACGAGGGGAATCATGAATGAAACCATCGCAAGTCTTCATTATCTAAATGACTCTGATGTGGATGATGATGGCGTACTCGACGGACACGAACTGCGTATCGGAACTGATCCTCTTAACAACGACACAGATGGAGACTTCCTGCTTGATGGAGAAGAATTAGAGATAGGCTCGTATCCCCTAATCCCAGATTCAGATGGAGACTCGCTATTGGATGGGATTGAAGTTCATGACCACAATACAGACCCACTTCGACAAGACACCGATAATGATGGCCTGGATGATGCTACAGAAGTAGCTGAACAGAGTCTGTATATTCTGTATCATGGCAATGTGACGTTCTTCACGGATCCAAATGATCCTGATTCAGATGATGATGAATTAACGGATGGCGAGGAATATTTTGGCTGGAACTGGGCATTAGACCGCCGGGTCGTTCCAGGAGCTCAGAATATCACGGAATCACTCATTGAGGAAGATGATGAGTATCTTATCGATATTCTCTATGGAGCTCCTGACCCATATCGTGCACGTTTCCAAACAAATCCAGCACATCCTGATACAGATCTCGACGGGCTTCCAGATGGGCTCGAGAAATCAGTCGTTCTATCGCCAGTTTCAAACGACACAGATGCAGATAGTTGGGTCGATGTTGATGAAATAGACTACCTGACGACTCGATTCTCGGACACGTGGGACAATGTTCCAGATACCTGGCACTATCTTGACTACGATAAGGATGGAGTGAGTGACTTTGTTGAATTCCAAGAAGGAACCGATATGCTCATGCCAGATACAGATATGGACGGTCTCGATGATTGGACGGAATTGTTTGTACCAAGTTCAGTTGCAAATGAGTCATATCCCAACTTCGATCCAGATGTAGGTATTACTGTGACTACCAATACATCTCTTCCTGCGAATACTAGATATACAAACCCAAATGAGCCAGACTCTGATTTCGATGGATTGAACGACTATTGGGAGATTCTCAATGGGACCAATCCACTTGACCCTGATACTGACAAGGACGGGGTTTCAGATTACGATGAGGTTGTGACATATCACGCATTTGAGGGTCTACAACAAATACGTGTCTCACTTGACCCCTTAAGCAATGACACCGATGCTGATGGAATTCTCGACAATGAAGAGATCATCATCTGCCTGGATCGAGAAACTGCAAGTGGTAATCCTGAGATGGGTCCGCTAGGTGATTTCGACAATGATGGGGTTATCAACATCCTAGATTACGACTCAGACGACGATGGTATCTATGATTCATTCGAGGTATACCACTATGATGATCCGTCACTTAGTTGGTATCCACTTGGTACTGACATGTTCGATGGCGACCAAGACTCGGATATGTGGCCTGATGGAATGGACACGGACTTTGATAATGATAGTCTATCGGATTATCACGAGCTTACTATGATCATTCCAGGATATACATACACATCATTGAATGATGAAAATACAACAGGAAGTAACTACTTCCACATTCTCAATCATACACTTGTAGTTATTAGTGACACCGATGGCGATGGGTATAATGATGGCTGGGAGATCAACTGGGGTTCAGACCCGTTGAATCCACAAAACTTCCCACAGACTTTCCGGTGGACAGCTCCTGAGTATGGATTCAATGTGAACTTCAGAACATCATCTGAGGTAAGCAATATAGGATTTAGCTCTGAAGAAGGTACGTTTGAGTTTGATGTATCTGGTCCGGATGGAACAATTGGATTCTGTAATGTATCTATTCCACGAGGTCTTCTGTTCGCACCTCAAGATGAATGGGTAGTCCTTCTCGATGATGATCCAATCGAGTTCGGAACAGTTCTTAATGATACAGCTACAGTGATTCACTTTGAGTATATGCATAGTGAACACCACATCACAATACAGGGTACTGATATTCTAGTTCCCGTAGGTGGGGTAGATCCAGTGATGTTGATTGCAGTTGGCTCGATTGCAGGGGTAGTCATTGTGGTTCTATTGCTGTTCATAATGAAGAAAAGGAAATAGCAGAAAGAAGACAGGTGAGCTGGAGGAATAACAACTCCCCAGCTCATCAACTACTCAAAATGACCGTGAAGAATGTCAGTTCCAAAAATCTCATGCATCACACAGGCATTGCACCGGATACACGAGAGCAGGGGGTGTTAAACCCGTTTCCTTT
Organism: Promethearchaeota archaeon; assembly: GCA_014728035.1. Classification (GTDB taxonomy): domain Archaea; phylum Asgardarchaeota; class Thorarchaeia; order Thorarchaeales; family Thorarchaeaceae; genus SHMX01. Next base: position 18,676 of record WJMJ01000065.1, read on the forward strand.
CGAATCTCAGCAGCAGGACCTGAATATACCAATTCCTCAAGTAGAGGGTGACTGTGTTCTGCTAATGTTGAGACCAATCCTGTGGAATACCACCACTGAGTCCTATCGAGTCAATCGCTCTAGATGAAAGGGTCATTTCAATGATCTTCTAAAAAGATAGCATCCATATAATCTTAATATCCTTCTTTTTAGTTCATAAAGAAAATGGATGTGTGCTAAATGCCTATGAGAAGAACAGATTATGATTACATTCCGATACTGAAAGCAGCAAGTATACAAGAAGACATGATTAGAAAGATTGCAAGTAATATGGATTCTATTGAATCCAAGTTGGACCAGAGCCAAATGGAGAAAGTTGTTAAGAAACTAGTTGACTCTAGCAAATTCAGAGAAGATTTCATCAGAGACCCGACAGCGGCTGTCAAGAGTATTATCACTCGATTTCCACCAGTTCCATAATCGCAGGTATCTCATGTTAGCAACTTCCTCTGTGGAAGAAGAAAACCTTAGACTTCCGCTATAGACTCACACTCGATTGATTTTATCCGGAAATGAACAATCTGCAAATGCTCTTGAAGTGGAAAGACAATAGAATTGATTCTCGTTTTTGAAAAAACACATATTTCATACTAGCATTGCCTTTACTTCGCGGTATAATTGGAAAGTTCCCACGACAATGAAGCTGCTAAAAACAACAAAACCAATTGCCAATAGCTGAGGAATATCTCCTTCAATCATTAACAAAACAGCGAGTAACAATTCACTATATCCACTCAAGAAAAGAACTGGAATCCCAAGAAAACCTAATTCGGGATGGATCAACAGATAATTGGGTAGGTTTATTAAATCTTCACCAGTTTCATGTTTTCCAAGTCGATTCTTAATTCTATCCTTTGATAATAACGCTAGAAGAATAGAGAGTGGCCCTACAATAAAGAGAACCAATATGAATATTGTACTGATTTCAATCGGTTTTTGCATGAGATTATTTCCTTCACACTATTATTCTGAAGCCTCATGAGCATCAGGATTCAGAATGGCAGTCAAAGATGCAAAGGAGGTAAATCACGAACCTAACAAATAGATATGAGATTCAATGTGTCGTTGTGTTTGGAAGTGCAGCTAAGAGCGGCTGGAACTATCGTAGTGATATTGATTTGCTTATTGTAAGTGATGATATGGGCTCAGATTGGTATGAACGTAATTTAGCAGCGCAAAAACTATCACGGGGGAAGATCCAATCATTTGTTGTTCCTCTTGATGAGTTTCGTCTTGCTACACAACAACGAAGGTACTTGATTTGGGAAGCCCTTTATGATGGTGTTCCTATTGTCGACAATGGGATTTTTACAGAAGCTCAAAAGCTCTTTCTGGAATGGGTTGCAGTCAGCTACTGGAAACTTGGACATTGTGGGACAGGAACTGATAGGAGTCTATATGGGATGATACAGGATGAAGGTCTGGTCACCAGACACACATTCCCTGACCAGGACCGAGCCAGTTCCAGTACCGTTTCTGGACGGACAAAGCTCGGGTGTCCAAGTTTGTCCAACTAAAAATGAACGGTGAAAGTGGGCTATCTCGATAAACGAGAAAAAGGATGGAGAATTCACGACAGTGAGATTCTTGAAAACCCTTTAATCTCCTAATTTTTACTTAGAACAGAAGCCTTGTATATTGCAAAACAAACGTAGTTGTATGAAAGATTTGTACGACAAACTAAAAGTGGGAAATCGTGAGCTTCCTAATAGGCTCATGCGGAGCGCTTCAGCGACACTATATGCTGATGAAGATGGAATCGTTCGTGAGGAAACGGTCAAGCTCTATGAGGAGTTAGCTAAGGGTCATGTTGGTCTTATTGTAAAAGGACATCTCTATGTTACTGATGACGGTATCTCAAATCCCGGACAATATGGAATAAGCGATGATAAACACATTCCAGGTCTCAAAAGGATTACAGAAGCAGTTCATCAGCATGATGGAATCATTATTGCTCAGCTGAATCATGGTGGTCATAGAGCAAAAGCACATGTTGCACCAAGTTATCTTGAAGCAGAAAACCTCGAAGCAAGAGAACTCTCTGCAGAGGAGATAGCAGATTTAGTCAGTGCATATGGAAAAGCTGCAGAACGAGCAATAAAGGCAGGATTCGACGGGGTACAGATCCATCTAGCTCATGGATTTTTGGTTAATCTCTTTCTCTCAGCAAATACCAACCAGCGGGAAGACAAGTATGGGGGCACTGTAGAACAACGCATGCAGTTTGTCATTGAGATTTATGATGAGATTCGTGAACGAATTGGTGACAAGATTGTAGCCATCAAGATGAATTGTGATGATTTCGTGGAAGGTGGAAATACTGTTGATGAAGCTAAGCTGATTGCTCAAATTCTCTCTAAGAGAGGTGTAGATCTTATCGAACTAAGTGGAGGCGGAGTCCCCCAAGACCGTTCCTTGCACGATAGAGCAAAGCATTCAGACCCAATCCTTGATGAAGTAGTCTATGCAGGACACGCAGCTGAGATTCGAAAAGTAACAGGTTCAACACCACTCGCATTGGTAAACGGATTTGCAACTCGAAAAGCGATGGACAGAGTTCTTGAGCTTGATATCGCAGATATAATCAGTATGAGTAGACCATTCATCAGAGAACCAGATCTATCAATTAAGCTGAAAGAGGGTCAAGAAGTCGTGGCTTGTACCCGATGTAATGCTTGTGTAATGCCAGAGAATTTTGGAACTGACATTGTGCATTGTCATGTGAATTAGGATTTCTTTTGAGAAGAGAGGATTTGACATTCTCCTCTCTTTGTTATACTGTCAACCAAAACCTAGAAGAAAATTTGAAATTCAACTCACAGCAAATTTTTCTGTATCTTCTATTGTGTTCGAAAATCATTCAAAAAAAGTTCTGGATTTCGATTCAAATTGTTACAACCTCATTCAGTATCTTCTCTCTGAGCTTAGATCGTAATCCTCTCTCTGAAACAATAGCTACTTCTATATCCAATAGTTCTTCCAAATATCTTTCTAGACCTACTAAATCTAATAATGTGACACCATCATCAAATGATGTATATATGAAATGGGTAGAACTCGATAAGACACTGAAATTTTCTCCTAAGGATATTAGAGGTTTCTTAGTAGCGAAACAGATTTTTTAGGATGAAATATATCGGTTTCATAGGTATTTGCAATGGTTGATGTTTCAATAAAGGACCGAAGGAAGTATCTTTCTGAAGCTACAAGAATTGCAGTTGTAGCTGGAGAGATAACATTGAAGTATTTTCTGTCGTCTCCCGAAATCGAAATTAAAGACGATATGACTCCAGTTACAAAGGCAGACCGTCTAACTGAACGATACATCAGAGACGAGTTATTGAAGCATTTTCCAAAACACGGTCTTGTTGGGGAGGAATTTGGAACACGAAAATCTGATTCACCATTTCGATGGCTAATTGATCCAATTGATGGAACCAAGTCATTCATTCATGGAGTACCACTCTATACAGTTCTCATATCGTTACTATATGAAGAGGAACCAATACTGGGAGTTATTCATAATCCACCAAGTGGGGAGACCGTATCGGCTGCAATTGGTTTAGGATGTATACACGGTAAGGCACATTGCAAAGTAGGAGATGTGACTGAACTATCTGAAGCTCGTGTTCAAGTTACCGACTATGCAGACCTTGTGACTTATCGACCTGAATTTTCTGAACAACTACTCAGAACAGCAAAGTCTTGTCGCACATACGGAGATGCCTACGGATATCTTTTCGTTGCTTCTGGACGAGCGGACGTTATGATTGATCCGATTATGAAGCCCTGGGATATAGCACCATTAAAACCCATAATCACCGAGGCCGGTGGCGTCTTTTCTGACCTCGATGGAAATGATGAAGCACTTGGAACCTCAGCTCTTGCTGCAAACAAGGATTTGCATAAGCAGGTTCTCGATTTGGTCAAGGCGTGTGACAAATAACAGTCTAGCTTAAGTGTCAGTAAATTTATCCTAAGCTATGACTGGTCTTCAGACAGAACTATGTGATATACTAGGTATTGGACATCCTATCTTGCAAGGAGGGATGGGGCCGTATAAGACAGAATCTCTTGCCATTGCGGTGGCTAATGCTGGCTGTCTTGGTGTCATCAGTAGTATTGGAATGGCCGCAACTCTGCTCCCTGATGCAGCACCAGTAGATGCATTGAAACTATTTGGAACGGACCCACCTAGAGTCATATTGCAAAAATCAATCGAGTCGGTCACCAAAGAGACCAAGTCCGATGCGGTATTTGGTGTTAATGTTCCAGTAGCTGCTGAATTCCTTATTGCTTCAAAGATGTTTGTTGAAGAGGTAATTGAAGCGCGGCAGTCCAGTTCTGACGTTGAGAAAAAGTTGAGAGTCATTATAACCTCTGCTGGAAATCCTACCCGATGGTCTGAAGTTAAGAAACATGGCCTAATCTGGATTCATGTTGTTCCTTCAGTCTATCATGCGAAGAAGGCTGAAAAGGCAGGAGCTGATATTATTGTCGCATCCGGTCATGAAGGTGGAGCTCATATTTCATGGGAGCCGGTTCATTCTACAGTTCTAGTTCCTGCTGTGGCGAAGGCTGTTGAGACCCCTGTTGTAGCTGCTGGTGGATTTTGTGATGGACGTTCTCTTGCAGCAGCACTGTGTTTTGGTGCTGTTGGAATTCAAATGGGAACTCGTTTTATTGCAACGAAAGAGAGTGATTTTGAATCCATTTGGAAAGACATGATTGTTGAAAAAGATGAGAGGGGGACTCTAACAGGTCGAGGTCTCTTTGGACCAATGCGGTTTCTGAGAAATACTAGGTCTGAAGAAATAGTTGAGCAGACACTTGCGGATGTTCCAAGGTTCTTTCTAGGTGACCCCGTAGAGTCTAATGAAAAGATATTGGAATTGGAACGAACAGGATTTGACGAACTCCTCAAAGGCAATCGTGACCTAGCTCTCATGTTCTCGGGGGAGTGTGCTGGGAGAATATCAAACATACCTTCAGTGAGTCAGGTTGTGGATGATATCATTAGTGAAGCACAAGCAGTCTTCGAATCACTTACAAAATAAAAAAGTGAGCTCTGGTTTCCCAGAGCCTGATTAATTAGAATTCTTCTTTTCTGAATCGCCATATTGCTATCAGAGTGAGAATGATGATTATCCCTAACGTGGCTATCATGTTTACTCCATATGGATAGATCCAACTGTCCGGAGAAGGTGTATCCGCTTCAAAGGTACCACCAAAGAATGCAGCTGCTGTTAGCCATAGCCCAAATGGTGAGAATTCACCCAGAATTGCTGAAGGGCCCAGATTGAAAATAATGAACAGCATAACGAAACCTGGTGCCATTACTGGACCTTCCTCATCAAAGAAGGTACCGAGAGTGATTGTGAAGAATGCAAGAAATATCACCCAGAGACCCATTGCAAGAATTCCTAGAAAGAATGTATTAGCTGGTAGTGGGGTTCCTGCTAGAGTGAATACAATAAACAGCACAATCCCAGGCACTAAATTCATAGAGAAGAATAGTCCTACAGCGTTAGGTATCAATTTGGATAGGATGAATGAGACCCTTGATACCGGTTTAGATAATACCCATGCGGCAGTTCCAAATCTTTTCTCATCGAGAATCTTTTCCTGTGTGATAATGATTGTTGCAATTGATGTAAAGATGGTGCTCATAATCACGAAGATGAACATTGCAGCTGGAGGATCTCCAAGGAACGGCAAAGCGAAGAAAGACGCAAGGGCTGTCCAGAGTAAAGCGTTTTGCCACCAATCGTTTGTAGCAAACCAGGCTCTGAATTCCTTTCTCATGAGATTGCCTAGACCCATCCTCCATCCTTGTTCTTCAACTTGTACCAGTGTTTCACTCATTATTCTCTTCCTCCTCTACAACGCGCATAAAAATCTCTTCAAGCTCGTATTGTTTCATTCCAAATTTTGTAACATTGACTTTCTTGTCAGTTAGAATCGTTCTCAGTAACTGAGTCTTTGCTTGTTCTTCGTCTGAAACTGCAACTGTCCAGTGTGTCTTACCCTGTTGTGTATGCTCGTGAATTTCAGTGACCCAGTCCAAATTGGATACTTTCGACTTTATGGAATCAGTAGATCCCTCAAGAGTCATTGAGTATACTGTTCCCTCTGAACCTGCTAGAAGTTCCTCGATTGGAGATTGTGCAATCAGTTGCCCTTTGTTCAAGATTGCAACCTCATCACTGACCCTCTGCACATCATCAAGTATGTGTGTCGAATAGAATATTGTTGCACGGTCTCTAAGACTCTCCATTATCTTCAGAACTGACTCTCTACCCTGTGGATCTAGTCCAGCTGCAGGTTCATCAAAAATCAACAGTTCTGGGTCGTTCACTAATGCCTGGGCAATACCTAAACGTTGAGTTTCACCTCCGGAAAATCCTTCCACTGGTCTATCCGCTTTTTCCGTTAGATTTACTAATTCAAGTAATTCAGAAACTCGCTCAGCAATGAGCTCCTTTGGACCTGTGTAAAAAAATCTGGAAGCAAATTCTAGTGTCTGTCTTGCTGACATTTCTTTGTAGAAGTTGGGTTTCTGTGCAAGATATCCAATCCTCTTTCGTATCTCGTCGTTCTGTGTTTCTATGTCCATTCCAAATACTTTTCCAGATCCTGCTGTTGGTCTTCTCAGTCCTAATAATAGACTGATTGCTGTGGTTTTTCCAGCACCATTGGGACCAAGAAAAGCAAAAATGGAATTCTTTGGTACTCGCAAATCTAATTTTTTGAGAGCGTGCACCTCTCCATATGACTTGTCAAGACCTGAGGTCTCTATTACATATTCCATATCTTATTCTCCTGAATCGCGGCTGTGTAAAATTTGTAAAAGTTATTGAAAAAGAGTCTTTTAAAAAATAGTCGATTCATGATAATAAAGAAGGTAGACTAAGCTACCTTCATTCGAACAAAGAGATTATCCAATGGTGAATTCATAAGATTCGTAGTTATCCAAACAGATGCTGGTTATACTTGCTTCTTCTAACTGTGTGTCATATGTATTGAGAAAACTAATTACATCATAGATATTCTGATAATGTATTGGAATGTAATATTGAGCTTCAAGAGTATTGATAGCGTCTATAATCTCCATTCCTGTCATGGTCTGACATCCTGGTCCGAGAGGAAGACATACCACATCTATTTGTTCAGCTATCTGTTCATACTCTGGAATAACTTTAGAATCTCCAGCATGGAAAATAGTGAATCCGTCAATATCAATGATATAACTACAATAATTTGCTTCTCTCGGATGACTAGCTGGCCAACCATCAACGGGTAAAGTGTAACTATAGAATGCTGTAACATTTATCTCGCCAATCTGAACACTATCACCTGGATTTATAGCTGCAGCGGACCATGTATCAATTTGTGTTGACATGTTTTCAGGCATGACGATTGTTGTTTCCTCAGTGGATATCTGGTTTATTGAATTTGCATCGTAGTGATCCCCGTGAGGATGTGTTATTAGAACGGCATCAGCAGAGTAGGTCCAGTTTTCGCGTAGATTGTAAGGATCCACGTATATTCTCAGGCCTTTGGTTTCAATCATTAGCCCTGCATTCTCAAGCAAGGTTAGTGAAATTGTGTTATCTTCCTGCAGCTGATTCAGTACGAGTATTCCCATAACAGATGTACCCGCAACGAGAGAGATAACAAATAGACCTGTCATAATTCTCTTGTTCATATTTTCACCTTACCAAATAACGAACCATTTATGGATATAAAGAACTTCGACAGCGCAATGGACACTCATCTTTCAGATTTTGATTAGTAGATTGCCATTATTGATAAAAGGCATTAGTATCTCATGGATGCCAGTTAAGCAAATTCAAGACGCGCTGGTGTTATGGATGAGAAACACATTTCAAGAAAGAAGAAATTGACCGAGTTTTGGTTAGCAATTCGATTTCTTTCTATCCTTCCTTTTTTGAGATGAGGTCGGTGGAGACATCCATCAAAGAATGACCTTCCTTGAGCGTATCTATAATAGAATTAGAGAGCAAATTGATTCTGTTCCAATAGCATTGAAGATGAATTGTGATGATTTTGTTGATGGCGGTCTCACCATCAATGAGAGTA
>WJMJ01000066.1 GCA_014728035.1 Promethearchaeota archaeon
ATAAAGTGGTTCAAACGGCGATTCTGGTGGGGGAGCTGAAACTGGTACCACCGAGACCAGAAATGAACTCTGAGCCGAATTGCCTGCTAGGTCAGTTAATGTGAGAGTACAGGTATAATTCCCAACTCCGAAGCCAGCAACACTGAACTCGATATCATCACCATCCCACTCACCACCTTCAAGCCAAACACCCCCCATCATAATGTGATATGAAAAGGGATACTCATCTGAGACCTCCCAGACCAGCATGTGTCCTGTGGTCCCTACAGTATAGACATACATCGAGAGAGATTGAATCTGGGGATGAGTAGCGTCATTTGGAGGATAGATCAAATCATAATCCCAAGCTTGAGGATAGTAATCTATGCCATCTCCAGTACCAGTAACATTGTATTGACTATCTAGAGGATTGTGATCACGCCATCTATTTCCAATCGATACATCATTCCAATCATTACTCGTACCATTGTCAATCGCATTTCCTAGCTCATTCCATCCTAGGATATTCCCGTAGAAATAGTTATCATACCCTGACTCAATAGCAATTCCGAATCCGTCATTGTAGAGATATCTTGTGTATACTGACGAAGACCAGTTACTCATTGAGATATACATACCTGCATAGTCATGATATGAAATGTTGCACTGGTCAACACGGATATGATTAGAGTTCATGACATAGACACCATATCCAACATCATCAAGTGGATCATTGTTTGAGAAAATCGAACTTCTCTTTATCTGGCCTCTACTGCAATTTTCTGACCCAGGAGCACCAACAAGAATTCCAATATCGTTGTCGGATATGGAACTATTATCTATCAAGAAGAATTCAGACGACCGAATCGCAATACCCATTCCCCAATTATCATGAATATCCGATGCGTTGATTGTAAGATATTTGGTGTCATAGGCGAAAACGCCCCGAGAGGAATCCTGTGCTTCACAATTTTCAATAGTTGTATAATTCGATGAGCGGATATGAATTCCAAGACTTTGCCCATCTATTGTCGAGTCCTGAATAGTTGTTGCATTGCAGAAACCAATTATGATGCCGTCCAGACTAGTTGTAGGAGCTGCATCGTAGCCTGTCACGTTGTTGCATCCAGCAAAAATGATCTGAGAGAAGGAAGATAAATCAACCGAGGTGTTTGTGGTATCCCATAGGTATCCTACTGGTTTTCCTTCAATCATGTTGCTTGAAAGGTCATGATGCCAAGACTCAGCTGTTTCACCCTGGAAGTAGAATCCACCATTAGTAAATTGATTGTCAGTGACTGTTACAATTTCACCACCAAAAATGCTAATTTGACCGTTTATGAATTCATTAGAGATGATGAAAATATCATCATAGTTAGTCTCACCAATTCCAAGATTAGCACCATAAAATGAATTGTGACTTATGGTACAGTTCGATGATTCGTAGAGACCCAAGTTAGCTGAACCTGTTCCAGAGTATCTGTTCAAATCATTATAACTGAAGGTAAAATTCGCTATCTTGTAGAGTTCTAGACCAGTTTCAGTATTGGTAGCGTTGAACCAGTTATAGGTCATTACCGAATGATCCACATCATTGATATGAAGAAAAGTAGCATCATTGTCTTCAAATTTACAGTATTTAAATGAGATAAAATTGCAATCATCAGCATAGAAACAGGTATCCGCATTAATCTTGAACACGATATCGTCGAATATGATATCTGACGAATTATGGAGCTCTATGCCTCGGTAATGATTATACACAGACATGTTAGTGAAGGTACCGGAAGTAACATTCTCTAATACAATACCGAAAACACTACCAGAGGAACCCGGATAGACAAGTACATTCTCAATCACAAAATGACTTCTTGTGTTTGAAATATTGATCGATGCTTCATCAGATAGGATACGTACAGCCTCCAACCTGAATGGATCGCCTTCTGTTCCAGATCCTGAAAATCCTTCACTGACAAAGTCGCTATCATTGGTAATAATGACAGCTAGACGTGGTGTCAGATGTGAGAAATCCTCATCAGCTGGCACGAAGTGAGATATCTGATATGATTGCTTATTGGATGCTGGAATTACTGAAATAAATAGCAATGATACGATCATCACTAATGCCATTCTTTTCATTTGCCCCACCGAAGGAATACAATACAGTAGAAGATGTAATAGTTAGTTATCTTTCTTTCTATTTTGATGATTCACGATTATTTTGTGAGGAATGGTCCTTAACGATGGAGATGAAGTGACACAAGGCCATCTCTCTTCAAAATGATAATGACCAATGAAGGGAACCATAGTTGGGATTCCCAGAAGAAACCAAAGATGAAGATTGGTGACAGTAGAAAAAACAGAAGAACACCATCCAGTCTATGCTCAAGTACAAAAAGGAAGGCACTCAGATTGATTGCAGCAATAAGAAGGAGATGTGATGATGGGGTATTCTGGAATATATCAATCACAAAATTCACAGTGTAAAATGGAACTCCTCCAGAAGGAGTTGACGCAGGACCCATGAAGAGAACAAGAGCTAGGTACATCAGCAAAGAGAAACCAATACTCGTAATGAGTCTATAGTCAAACTTGGAAAAGAATGCCTCTCTATTCTGAAAACATGAATACACCACTGCAACAAAGAACAGGTATTCTTTGATTACAATCAAGATTGGTAGCAGGATGAGTGAGTATCTATGATCTCTGTGTTTTGCATAAATGGCCAATACAATATAACCTGGAGCTGAAAGAACTAGACTTTGGATAGTCATCATTGTCAGAAGAATCAGTATTGCAGCAGATTCCCTCCAATTTGGTTGAATGATACCTAGAAGAACGGTGATTGACAATCCCCATATAATCACATGTAGAAGACCTAGTGTAGCTGAGGATTCGCTGATTGTAAGAAGTGCTTGTTGAAGTATCCGATATCTGTTTGGTGCAAAATCAAAATACCACATCCAGAATTCACCGACATTCGATGCGACTATGTATATCCAAGATACTACGCCAAATACCAAACCACAGAGTGAATAGACAATCAAATTATGTAAATCAAACAGAATTTGTTTCGAATCACAATCATTTTGTTGAGTAGCCAAATCAAGCTCTAACATAAATCTCACTCAGAAGAAAAGACGGGACTGGTGAAGTCAATCAATGAAGACTCACCAGAAGATTCTGTTTCAGTTACGTAGACTCATTTCAGACCCAGAAGCTCGACCTCAAAAATCAGAGTAGAGTTAGGTGGTATTAAACCGTCACCAACATCACGATTTCCATAACCAAGCTCTGGAGGTATGGTAATCTTTCGTTTTCCACCAACTTTCATAGTCATAACGCCTTGATCCCATCCTTTGATTACTTGACCGACACCGATAGTGAACTCAAATGGTTCACCTCTATCAACAGAACTATCAAATTTCTTTCCAGAAGTCAACCAACCGGTATAATGGACTACTACTTTCTGACCTTTCTTTGGAGATGGGCCAGAACCAATCTCAATATCTTCAATCTGTAGTTCTGTCATACTAGAATAGAGGTGCTATAGGCTAATAATTCAAACGGTAAATAGAACCGTCTCAATTTATTAGCTATTAGACCCATATCCATTATTCAATTATCAAAATAGATGTGAAAAGCATGCCAAAGAAAGCAGGCAAATCAAAATCTTTGCTAGCTCTAGTGTTCATTCTTATAATCACTAATGCAGCAACAGTG
>WJMJ01000067.1 GCA_014728035.1 Promethearchaeota archaeon
ATCAGATACTTCTTCTTCTGGAACTTGATCCTACCATCCTTCTTCACCAATCGAATATGAACATGCCTCAACATCTTCTCATGATAGTTGATCCTGGAATCATATTCTCCAAGCAATATTGATTGAGAATAGATCCTAACGGCATGACCAAAATATCTTACATCAACTGTATCTCGAATGTATCTGGGATCCACTGGATACACATCACCTTTGAATGATATCGTAGCATTCTTTCTGACCTTTCTTTCAAAGCGCATACTGAAGATCTCGAACAGATCTCCTTCCGGCATGCGCGGAACAAAGTCCGTGTATCTGGAGTTGGGAGGTTTACCTCCTATCCCTTCATGTTCATGTTCCTCACCATACCACTTGACCCAGTTGTTGAACTTCTCATTCATATCCTCAAGGTCTTTGAATCGGTATTCCGTAATAAAATCATCCTGGATGAATCCGAACAATCGTTCTATCTTTCCTCTTCCTTGAGGATGTCTGGGTGTACCATGAATGGTCTCAATTCCCAGACGTTTACACACATTCTCATAGTGTGTGAAACCCCTGCCCAGATGACTTCTGAACTGTTTGCCCTGATCTGAATAGACCTGGGATGGAATTCCGTATCTTTCGATAGTGACCCAGAGCAATTCCAGTACATGGATAGCTTCTCTGTTTTCTACGAATCTGGCTCCGACGATCTTTCTGCTGTAATCATCAATGAACAGGACCAGGAACACCAATCCAATTCCTTCCACAACTATGGCATCCATGTAATCCACTTGCCATAGACTGTTGGGATGACTCCTTTCGAAATCCCGGAACACCTTCACTTTCTTCTTGGCTCGTTTGTTCTCACCAACCTTCTTCAGCGTTCTCCAGATGGTCTGACGATGAAGAGAAATATCCTCATTCTTTCGTAGCAGATCTCGAACACGTCTTGAGCTTCGATGAGAATTCTCTTTCTTTATCTCAATGATCTTGTTCGCAACTTCATCTGGCACAGGAAGGGAATTCCCGCGAGGTTTGTTCAGCAATCCTTTGATCCCTTCTTTATCAAATCTGGTTATCCAGCTCTTCATGGTCTTCCAATCGACCTGGGCATCCCTTGCTGCTTGTGATATGGATTTGTCCCCGTGTTTCACTTCGAGAACGTATTTCAAACGATACTGGACGGTCTCATTGTCGTAGATACTCTGCATGGGTTACCCACCTTGAAGATTGGATGGGTAATCCTGGCTCCAACTATGGAGTTTTAGAGTTACAAAACTAGGGAGTTTTGGCTGTTACATGACAATTATTGAAATAGACGAGGAGACTAAAACAAGTGATATTCAAGATACATTTGATTTTTATTCTAATGAATTTACAATAGATAACTTTGAAAATATAATAAACAATACAGAAGAGAATTCGAAATCAGTAAATTTTACAGCAATATGGGCTGCTGTTACAATTTTTTATACTGTAATTGCTAGTGCAGTAAGTTTTTTATTATCTGTAATTGGAATAGGTGGAACTTTAGGAGAAATTGCTTCTATTAGTACAGCGGCAATTGTCTCTAGCATATTGGTTGGGATAATTTCAATAATATGTTCTGTAATAAGCTTTGGTTTGACATGTCATACATTAACAACAAAAGATGATGACATGGACAGAAAGGGATGGCTACTAGTTGGTTCTGGCATAATAACAATAATTGGTGGTTTATTAGTATTCGCTTCACAAGCTTTATTTATACCTGCAGCCGTTGTTTTTATAGCAGATGGTATCTGGTATATCGCGAATGCAATTGTTTTTCTTATCCAATATCATGGAGGATAATCGATTATGAGGGGGAAAAGAATGATACGATTAATAAATTGGAATCTTATATCTTTTTTAATTTTGTATTTATTTTTATTAATTCTTTCAATAATAGCGGTTTTCCTTTTTATTTTTTCTCCAATAAATAAAATATTAAGTGGATGGTTAATCATTTTAATAATTATAATAATCTTAATAGGTTTTATTGGAGTAACTGTTCAACTTGCTATTCATAAGAATAGTTTTTTTGCATATGAATTATATGAAGATAGAATTATTCTGAAATATCCCTTCTTAAGAATGGTTAATGTTTCAGAAATATATTTAGATAAAATTGACATGATATTAATATCAAACCCATTTGAAAAGATATCTTATAGAAATACTTCAG
>WJMJ01000068.1 GCA_014728035.1 Promethearchaeota archaeon
AGAAACGGTACTGGAACTGGCTCGGTCCTGGTCAGGGATCCTGTGTCTTTAGACCAAATCTCTATTCCAGATCACTCCATATAAACTCCTATCAGATCTTGTCCAACAATGTCCAAGTTTTCAGTAGCTGATTGCTACCCTGTCATTTAAAATAGGGGCATAATTTTATTCATATGAATCAATATCGATATTCTTATCTCTATAGTTCAGATGGCTTTTTTTTGAGGAACTTTAAGTGATAGGAATATCAAGAAACGTCAGAACTGATTCGAAAAGTATCGCATTATTGGCAATATTTTCAGCTATGGTCGTTGCTCTAGAAGTATATCCTATTGTTGGTGTAACCGATTTAAAATTTCAGACAGGTGCTGCTCCATTTACCATAGATTGGACAGGAATCCCAATCGTTCTAATTTTTGTAGGATTAGGTTTTGTATATTCCCTTGTTGCAATAGCTATGATGTTTATTGGAATCGGGTATCGAAATGTTCCTGGTGCTATCTTTAAGTCATGTGCTGAATTCTTCACAGTTCTAGGTCTGGTTATCACAAGATATTTGATCAGGGATAGAGATGTTGACTTCAAGTATCAACTTTTGTTATACTGTATTACGAGTTTGCTCTTTAGAGGAGTTGGGATGTTTTTTACAAATATCATTCTCCTTCCAATATTCTATCCTCTATATTATGGAACGATTGAGGTTGTAATAACCACGTCAAGTATTCTTGTACCATGGAATATTCTACAAGCTATAATCAATGTCGTTGGTGGAATTGTTTTCTATAGATTCATTCCTGAGAATCTGAAGCAAGAGGCTGGCTTGGGAGAACATCATGTACGAGAAGGACTACGTGAGCTTGATGAAGATGAAATAGATACTTCATAAAAGTGAAATGGGAGTGAGGTTTTTCCTTTGCATGAAATAAAATGCTAGTCATTCCTTTGAAAGACTTTCCTCAAATAAAGATTTTAGATGACTTGGAACTTATCATCGCTAATTATTTTGAGGAAGAATCACTGGAAATAAATGATGGGGATATTTTAGTGGTTGCTCATACCATTGTTTCCATCGCAGAGGGGTCGGTAGTAAATAAGACTGATGTAACAATAAGTGAGAGAGCGATGAAAATTGCTAAGAAGAACAATGTAGACCCCATCAAAGTCGAGCTTGCTCTACGAGATGGTGAAATTATTCGGGACACTCCTGTACTAATAACCCAAAATGAACATGGTCTGATAACTGATTATTCAGGTGTGGACGAAAGTAATGCCCCACCTGAATGTTTTGTTCTACTTCCAACAAATCCTGACAGATCTGCAAGAAAACTGCACGAGTATTTCTTAGAGAAATTTGGTATACATGTTCCAGTTATCATCAGCGATACTCAGGGTAGACCTTGGAGAAAAGGGTCTATCAATCTCGCGATTGGAATAGCAGGCATGTCACCTTTTATGAAATATGCAGGTAGTACTGACCTTTATGGGAATGAATTGCATTCATCAGTGGTATGTATTGCTGATGAATTAGCCTCAGCTGCAGAGTTAGTTATGGGTCAAGCAGATGAAGGTGTTCCTTTGGTTCTGATTAGAGGAGTAGAATACATCAAATCAGATGAAGATGCTTCGGAAATCATCAGGAACAAGAGTGAGAACCTTTTTCAATAAAAGGACCTAACGAGAAATCATTCATAAAGAGATTTAGAGGTTCTGGTAAAATGAAAGACATCAAGCGATTCATTCTTCCTTTACTGTTTGCTATATTGGGCATATATTTTGGTTTTCAGTTCATCAGAGAAACAGCGACACTTGTTACGACTCAGTTTCCGGTCTACAATATGATTCCTCTATTACAGGGGCCGACATCATATGATGCCACAGTAATTGCAGGAATAATTATTCCGATTGCAATAGTTCTCTATCTCGTAGTGACTATCCCTCTTTCAGCGGTTTATATCCTAGGAAACAGAATTGCAAAAGCTACTGCTTATGATATGAACATCATGTCAATTGGGAACGAATTTGGAGGTGTTCGAATGATTCGTCGAGCATTTGTTCCAGCGTTATTCTGTATAACTTCTACGCAAATCGTATTGGGTCTTTTGCCAGATTTCGTATTTCAAGAACCCGATCCTTTAATAGTCCAAACACTCGGTCCTGCTTTTCGAGCTTTGTTGTCAGTTTCAAGCAGTCTTCTAGCTATGCCGATTATTCTTGCTATTTTCACACCGACTTGGCTTCTAAATGATTCAGGCATTGTATATCATCTTACGAAAGATGAGCTAAAACATAGGAGATGTCCTGATACCATGGGAGTTGGTCGCTATTTTAGTAATTACTTTGGAGGCTTTTCACTATTGGCTTTTCCACTCACAATGGCTGCAAACTATTTCTACCGACCATTCATAGTTGATGGCTTGCCTTTTACGTTTGGAAATATCTTCCAAGCTTTTTACTGGACTATTGGCTTACCAGTAATCCTTATGGCTTTCATCATTCCAATTATTTTGGTAAATGAATTTCTTCTAGGAAGATTTTCTAAACCTATTCAGAATATTGCAAGGAAGTTTGGTGCAAAAGATATTAGATTAGAGAAAACAAAAGTTGCATGAAGTCAATATGGAGGAGCTGAAATTTTTACTTTGTCTTTATCAAATAGGCAATCAGCTGCTTCTTTGATTTCTCTAGCTATTACCGCTAAACGTGGTTCAATATTCTTTAAGTCGCGATGAACCTTTTTACTAAGTATTTCTATTGACTTAACTCTATCAAGTGTCATTTTGAGACCAAGTTCCAGAAGGTCGTCAACACTAACTCGTAATCTGTAGAGTTTTTTCTTTCTACCTCGGCCTGTCTGACTCGTATCAGTGGTATGGGAAATTATTTCCAGACTCTCTAGTGTATTTAGCGTTGTGTTAATGCTAGATCTTGAATAAGGTACTCTATCACAGATATATTCTGCACTCAGTGGTTTCATATCTGTATATTTAGCAATTACTAATTGTCCCAAAACAGATGCTACATTTTCACCGAGTCCCCAGAAATCCACGATTTTTTTGCACAAACGTTCAATCATTTTTTGTGGAGTAATGGGTTTCGTCATTTTACAAATCTCTTATTACGCGAATTAATATTATTATATTAGGTAGAATAATATAATTATTTTCATTTAATGGATGATTAATGTGTAAATTCAGAACTTAATTGAATTCTTTCAGAATTTATCAGCTTATTGTATTTGCAAGATTTACCAAACCAATTAAACAAATCAATCCTATGATTTCTCTGATAATTTCTTATATTCTATGAATTTTTGAACCTGCACGATGACATTGGCAATAAGATTGATATTATTTTCTAGCCAAGTTACAAGATATTTTGGTGCTAAAATTTTCTCTCTTGATCCAAAAGACACAATCCCCATCATTTCCATCTCCTTATACATCGGAATAACACAAGTGTACTCGTATTCTGAAAAGGTAGCATTATCAAATTCCTTTGGATTAGCTATATGACTTATTCTTCTTTCTGTTATTCCAAGATTCTCGATTGCATTAACCCAGGTATTGTACTTATGAATCATCTCCTCGTCTGCACCAATCGAATATTTCAGCAAGAAATCTTGCGATTCTTCATCTCGCAAATGGAACATAGCAAAATCAAAATTAGTCGCTTTATTTACATAATTTATAGAAATACGTATTGCATCATCAACATTTTCTATCTTGGTTAAATCGTGAATGAGCTCACCTTGAAGAACTAATAGTCTTTCTTTTGTTTTTCTTTCTGTGATATCACGCATGCTTCCAATTACAGCATTGAAATGTGTATCATCATCATATATAACAACGTGATTATCGCTTATCCAACGATATAATCCCTCTGGATCTCTGAATCTATATTCAAGCTGGTAAGACTCATTTGGTTTGCTATGCTTTAGCATTTCTCTATGCTTGGAAACCATTTCAAGCTCATCAGGATGATTGAGTTGTCTTCTTCCGGATAGACCCATCTCACTTAGTTCATTTGGTGTGTATCCCATCACATATTTTAATGAGGGACTTATGTATACATATTGCTTCTTCTTGAAATCATATTTATAGAGGCAATCTCTTGAATTCTCTAATACTTCTCGGAAGCTTTTTTCAGCGGTTTGTATTGCTTCTCGTGTATTTTTGTCTTTCACTACTTCATGGATATAGTGGAATAAATCTGAAAGAATTGATTGCATATTTTCTTTTTTTATAAAGAAATCTGCTTGCAAGTTCAATGCTTTGATGGTATTATCCTTGTTTACCTGATCAGTGAAAATTATGAATGGAATAGTCCCATCATTCTCTTTTATCCATTCCAATAGATCAATTCCATTGTTATCTCCATCTCCGATGTCAAAATCAGAAAGAATCGCATCTATTTCATTTTCTTCAAATATACGGATAGCTTCGAACATAGATTTTGCAGGATATATTTTTATGTCGAAACCTATTTTTTCTGTAAATCTGCTTACCTCTTCTAGTAAATCCCCGTAGCGATCGACAACAAGTATATTGTAGTCCAATTGTTTTTCTCCGTTTTCATTAGTACAAGACCATATTATCTGTACTTATAGAAAAGCTTTCACATTCGATGGTGAACGGGAACATTCCCTTCATAGAGATCTCTTGATGATTTAGCTCCAGAATCTACTGAAGGCGATATATCCCATGGTGATGATATGAACAAAATAGAGTGTGGTCTAGTATCTTTGTCAATAGAAACATATCCTTTCTTCTCCAAATTCTTGATGTGTTTCCTGAGTTTTCCTGCACTAAGTTCCATTTCAGATGCTATCTCTTTATATGTAGATTTTTTCTTTCTTTGTAGAATCTCTAAAGCACGAAATTCGGGTATTGTCCGAAATGCACGCCGAAGGGCTTCATTTTCCATCCTGATAGATGCATCATCTCCACTAGATAATTGAGAAATAGTTCCTCGTAAATCCGCTATCTCTTCAGATAAGGAGGCTCGTTCATCTGCAAATCTAGTGATTATTCCACTTGACGCATGAATGATTTCAGCGCTTAGATCATTTCCTAATCCGTGGAGTGCCTCCTTTGAAGCCATTCGTGATTCCTTCAACAGAGCACCTATGTCTGATGAATCAAACCATTCTCCTTGAACGAGATCATCAAGTTGATTGAAATATGCATCTAATCGTACGGTCCATGCATCACGCACTTCTTGCAAGACTCCTGCTAATCTTAGTGTCAATCTTGCTGAGGTCTCATCTGAAGTCATTGATACCACTCAATCTTATTCTGACATTCTCTTAGATTAGAGCTAGTGTCACCTGGGTATGACACACTTTTTGTACTGGATATCAGGAAATCACGATTTCTATGTGAAATCCTTCCAATAGATACGATCGCGTATTTTATCAAGGCCTGGAGGGGCTTTTATTGACCTAACTTTTGTACTAGCTGTTGGAATATTTGATACATCAATTACAATTCGCTGGAGCTTGGGACAATGAAATAATGCTGTTACCTCAATAAATGGGACTTTGTTTTCAGAGAGGTCTAGCCACTTCAAATTTTTACAGTGTTGTAGTGGGTTGAGCTCGAAATCCCAGACTCTTAGTTTTCTTAACCATAACCCTTCAAGACTCTCACATTCTGCGATTGGGTCCAACTCTAATAGAAGAATTGGACAATATTCTAAAAATAGTTCTCTTAAATTCTTCAATTTTGATAATGGATTGAGATCAATCTCTATGAATGGATTTCTATCAAGTCGTAAGTACTCGAGTGATTTACAATGAGCTAACGGGGCAATATTGATTTCCTCTATCAGGTTTCTATGAAGTCGGAGGTCTCTAAGTGCAGTACACATAGCAAGTGGTGAAAGATAGATGCTATCTAGAGCATTATTGTGAAGGTCTAATATTCGGAGATTATCACATCTCCCAAGAGGTGCTAAGAATACGTTTGTCAATTGATTCATTCCAAGGTTGAGTTCCTCAAGATGGTCCGCACGTACAAGTGGTCCCAAGTCAATTTCAGTGATGTAATTTTCACTCAGGTCGATTTTCCTTATATCTGAAAATCTATTCAATTGGGCAAGATTGATCTTACTAATACCAAGTCCACTGAGATCAATGAAAGTTTCGTCTACATCGAAAGCTTTCTCATACCTTCTATTTATGTGATTCAAATAGCTTATTCTGACTTCCATGTCGCAGCCTCGTTCCCAGTTGGTCCCCAACTTGAATGTGATATATGGTCCTTTTGAGTATTTAACCTTCATAACCCTTTTCTGCTTTGGGTGTATCAACTACAATGTGAAACATGGAATGTCATCGAGTAACTATGAACAAAGAATAAGGGGTGCAATTAGATTACTATTCGATGCTTCTCGTACAGAATCTGATTCGGACATGAGAAAGAAAAGCTCAACCGCATTGGAAGAAATAACTGGCATTGTGAAAGAGATTATGGACGAGACTGATGATGTCATTATTGGAGCTCCACAGAAACGTGCTCTTAATGATATTGCTCATATGCTTGGACACATCGATGGTAAATCATTGATGTTAGCACTCGGTCTAGAATATAAGAAGAAACCCTCTCATGTTCCACCCCCACCACCTGGTTAGGCAGCTTATTATTAACCACTCGATTAATGAGTGGTTTCTTTTTCTTCATGAGAACTGAAATCCAATAATACTGCTGTGAGCATCGATGTCACTCCAATCATCAATACAATTGGAAATATCATTGGAATTAGTAATGCACCAAATATCATCAATAGCGAAATCAAGATTGTATTGATACTTCTTTTAGCCCAATGATTTACCTTAACCAGATCTAATAGATTTCCCAAGACATATACTATAATGATGACAACTAACGCTGGAAGTAACAGATGGAAATATACTGATTCGAGAAATATTCCTATTATTAGAGACACACAGAGAAAAACAGAGATTGCGATTCTTTCAAGAGGTTCAAATCTAACATCTTCATCTGTTCTGAATTGGACAACAGATACTATACTTACTGAGAAGAAAACCGACATCACTAAGAACATAGGCAAGTATGCAGATCTGTATACATTCGATTTTGCTATGTACATTGTATCTTCGAGCGTGCTAGGCTCGAAAACGAATTCTTGATTCTCCCCTGTTGGATTGCTAATAATCAAAGACCAATTGGCTATCTGCCCTTGTTCTGTATACAGGTAAGGTAATCTAAAAGATGTAAAATTGAATTCTGAAACTTCCAGGACATATTCAGAGCTCTCGTTGTTTACGTCCATTAACGAAAGTGTGATATTATTTGAAGGTGTAACATGTGCATAAACTGAGCATACTACATACCAATTTGACAGTTGGGTAATCTCGATAGTATCTTTAGGACTTAGAGTCCCACTCCACCTTTGACTACCACTAAGATATATATCGCCAGTATTGTATCCGTCAATCAGAATTAGGCCAGATAAGTGAAACGGAATTGCTACAACTGATGGTGCTATCAAAATGATAGCTAGTATCTTCTTAGAATAAAGGAAACTAACTCTTTTTGATTTTGATAGTATCCATATACCAATAACTATGCCAGTTAATACATAGAGGTGTGATAGATCTAGCGCAATCATTACTTATTCCTCAATTAAATCACATGCCAATAAATGATGCACTAAGTGTCTTATCAAATCTTGGTGGCTTCAATCCAATCTTCTATTGGTGTTCTTAAAAATTCTTCAATTCCTTCTTCTTTTACCAATTTGAAATAATAATGTGCTTTTTTTAGATACTCAACATAATCCAATCCCTCAATCTTCCTACAACATGCAGATTGATGATACAGATGGGCCAAGTTAAGACTAGAATTATCTCCGTTTTTCACCTCCTCAATGAGTATATCATATTTGTCACAGGTTTCTTCTGAATATGGCAAGTCCTCTTCAATGTCATCATCAATCATTTCGAAGTTGCTTGGAAAATCCACTAGATTACAATGTGGACACATGGCATAGAAAATAACCATCGGATTGTAACCCCAGTATTTCTTGCAGAGATGTTCGTCTACATTAGCAAATCCAAATGATGCCAATGAATCTGCATAGAACTTACCTGAACAATCAGGACATCTTAACTTCAATGTCACGAAGGTTGTCATGGATAAGATAGAAGATACTTTTCTTATTATTCTCTCCCTTTCGTGGAGATTATAGAAACAATCACAGATTATCTACTAAAGAGGTTAAAACATCAAAGTAGAATATACCTTTACACTCAGGACATTTCAGTGTTAGTCTCATAAATGTGGTCATTGCAATAGCTATAGCTGTTTTTGACTATCAATTTCTCTGAAAAGAATCATTATAGTGAAAAATATCGAAAGCGTAAGGCTTATGGTGGGTTTATGTATTAATTCAATTGCGGAGTAGCTTTAAAAACACTATTCAAGACATATGTTATGTAGGGTAGAAAAATGACTAGTCGCCGATCTCTTAAAAAAATGCCAGTTGAACAGCTTTACACCGAACTTGAGGATGCAACAAAACGAGTTGAGAACTTTGATGCAGCTGGAATGGATACATGGAAAGAAAGTGTTGCCAGAAAGAAATTGGAAGAGTTGATTCAGAATCTCTCTGTTATATCAAGTGAGATTGAAAAGAAATTAGAGAAAGCAACTGATGATGAATTACTTGAACAATATGAATCCCTCAAAAAATCGAGAGATCAAGCCGCAGATGAAGCAAGAGAGAGACTTTCATTCATAACAGAAAATCATGCGACTCTACTCGAAATCATTGATGAATTAGACCAAGTGGTTAAAGCAGCTGACACCGAGTCTCCTAATGAGGATCAGATTGCTCAGTTGAGAAAAGCAATTCTCAATCTTGAAACTTTTATTACTGAAAATAGTCTTTCAACAAAAGCTTTGAACAAAGCTAGGATAGCAATTGAAAAAGGACGACGAGTTCATTCCAAAATGCACTAGATAAAACCAATCTGATGGGTCAATAGAGAATTATTTTGCAAAGGGGGGATTCTTTCAAAGTAGAATTGATACCATAATGAAATACCTTCTGAATCTATTACGGAAAATGATGCTAATAGTTTATCGAGAATGAGTTAGTTCTTATCCTTAGTTGTTATTACGTGAACCTCTCCACGGATATCATCAAATGAAATGGGTTCATCCGCTAGAAGATCTCTGAGAATTTCTAAAGTCAAATCATTTATCATGAAATCTTCTTTCTTAATAATTTTCAAAGCTGCATTGTGATTCCACTCAGCTTCTTCATCACTAACTGCATGAAATGTTACGATATACCTTTCCTCAACACTTCCAATAAGTAGTCTAAGTTTTCCATACTTTATCCCACTAATCTCTTGACCCACTGACTGTTTTGCATACATCTGGATAGCTGACATAACTGAACTAAACAATTCTGGTTTCATTTCTAACTGTTCAAACCCAATTGATGCTCTAGGTATCCCCGTGTCGTCAAATACCACTATTCCTTTCAAGTATATCAGCAACCAAGAGTTTTAGATACTCTCAATAGAAGACTATCAGCTTCTATAAAGAAGTATCTTGTGTAATAGGAAATATGCTATGATATCTAAGATATTTCTATAAGTCTGATTCGTAAATCAAAAAGTAATGTAGCCTACGCAATCAGGTGATTTCACATTGAGTAATACAGAACAAGTCGAGGATTCTGATTATCTCTCTTGGTACAGGGAGATGCCTCCTTCCATTCCTCTTATAGTACTGATCTTTCTGAATATCCTTGCGATAATAGTAGCTATTGTTAGTATTGCAATGAGTTACATTGGACAATTTCCATTCACTTCTCATCTAGGAGTGTATCGGATACTTCCTGGAGATGTGTTGGTTGATTTCTTATGGCCGTATATCATCTCAGGATTGATCGCAATACTTGTTTACAAGCGAGGTGACTTAATTGGGTTGTTACTACTCAATATTCACAGAAAGGGTACAGATGAACGATTCAAATATCATGTACAAGATCTAGCCCCAATCGTATCACGACAGACTCGTGTTACCAGATTAATCATGCCCGCATTTCTTGCCATGGGTCTTTCTTGGACTGTATCAAATACAGAAGGTCTGGTCAATTTCTTCTTTGTTGTAGAGAGTTTTGAGACCCTTCCAGAAGCTGCTGGACCCGGGATTGCAGTTACGATTCCATTCTTCTTCCTGATGCTATTTATCGCAAGTTTAGTTTCTCTCGTTTATGTTCCTATTTGGTTACTGCGAGATAGTGGAGTTATCTGCGAAGAGAAAATTGATGATGAAGAAGGAGAACGGACAACAGTTGATATTGAAGGCGTTGGCAATGTGTATCTAGCTTTCTTCAAAGGATTCGCTGGTATTGCTACAATGCTTGCCTATGTACAGATTGCATACAATATCTATGGCTGGATTCAGAACCTACCAGTAACCGCTGAGCTTTCTATTTGGTACTTCATTCTGCCAATAGGTGTCGTCATCATTGCACCCTTAGTGGCCATGGCACCCATAACTCTACCATATATTGCATATGAGCTGTCTCTCATGCGTCATCTCAAATCCTTTGAGAAAGCACTTCAGGACATGAAACTGAAGAGAGTGGTTGTTAGGACGATACCTGCAGAAGAAGTTGAAGATATCAAATCCACAAATGCTTGGGAAGTAGAATAACAAACTCATCTACTCCCCTCATTTTTTTATTCTAACATATTTCATATTATTTCATTTTTTGACTTGTTTACAATCTCCAATCATCATATTCTTCAGATTCTTAGAATTGATTTAGGTTCTGAGTTATCCAAATATGTCTTATTCAAATTTCAATAAATCTTGCAAGTAAAGATTCTTACTAACGATTATCTTTCTTATGAAATTAGAAAGTTTGACCCTATTCTTGGAAATCCTCTATATGTGATGGTTGATCAACTAAATGAGGAAGAGAATCAACATTACAGACTTCTTTTTAAAAGCGCTATTGGCAGGTTTGATCTCTATATCTCTATTTTGAAAAGACGTTGGGAAACATTTCATAGACAAACAATTGCCAAATTCGTCTTAAGAATTCCTAAATTGATATATTTAGCTCTGATTCTAGTAAACATACAATCTCTGAATGATATGCCACAAATTTCAGCACACGCTTAGAGAAGTACTTCATTCTCCGGAATTTACCAAGTATTATATGCTTTCATGTGTTAACAATAGTTAATGATTAATAAGAAGATGTTACTATGAGAAAAGGATTGATAGCTATCCTTCTGATAGCGTTGATAATTGGTGCTGGTTTTTTCATTTTCATATCATTTCAAGAAACTCCTCCAGAGCTAGTTGAAGATTCTTCAGATGATGCTGGGCTGATAGTCCTCAATGAAATTTATCCGAATGCAATTCCGTCTGAAGAATATGTTGAATTATATGTCACTGGATTTGTTCCTGATATTGATGGATGGATTCTAACCACCTATGATGATGACAAAATTGTGCTACCCGCTTTGGAAGGTAGTAGTGATTTTCTGTATATTCGCATTTATTCTGGAGATGGCCAAAATGATGTAAATATAGATGATAATCAGGCAACTATTTTTGCAGGTTTATCTTCGTCAATTTTGGATCTCTCAGGCGATGAAGTGGGTCTGCATGATTCTATGGGATATCTTGTCGATTTCATGCGATATGCTAGTGGGAATGGTGATGATTTACTAGGTGGTTGGTCTGGAGCGAAGGATCCAGATATCCCATCAGATGATTATTCACTATCATTGTTACTATCCACATCAACAACAGGAGATTGGTTTGAAACCCCTCAAACTCCAGGAGAACCAAATGCATTCATCTTTGAGACTTCTGGTGATTATGGTGGTGAGGAGATTCTACTCACAAATGGGCTTCGGATAGCGACAGAGCTTGAAGGAATCGATGATCGTTTTCATCAATCTGACAATATCACAATAAACCCAGGCCCTGGTGTGAATGCAACAATTATTAATCTCGTAAGAGAGCATATCAATTACTCACTGAACTTCTATCGAGAACATGGTTTCACCGACCCCGAACGTGATGCGCTTGACCGTATTAGAATTCGTGTTGTTAGAGGTGGTGAAAATTATACTACTGGTGCAACAGGTTTTGATGGATCGATAACGCTTGAAATCGGTGCAAATACCACAAAAGAAGAAATCAAGCTGGTTGGAGAACACGAGCTTATGCATGCTTTCCAAGTGAAGCGTCTAAACGAATCAACCCCAACTGAACACCGTCATATCTGGCTATACAGTAGGTGGTTTGTCGAAGGACAAGCTGAATTCTGGGGTATGTGGTCCATGTTGACCAATTATCCTCATATGACCATGACATCTTGGATGAAGATGGCTCAACGAATTGGTGGTCTCAATTGGTTTACTCACTATCGCGATCTCAATGGTACTGGTGCATTTGATAAATGGCCTGGAACGTGGGATTCTTACATGGCTGTATTTCTCTTCACAAAATGGATGAATGAAACTTATGGTACTGAAACGCTTCTAAAAATATTCAATGAAACTATCTACTATGGTCATGGAGATGCTAGAAATTCACCTCCCACAGATGCTCTCAAGAAAGTCCTCAACTTGACTATGGAAGAAGCCCTAGCAAAATTCTGGTCTTGGTTGCTATTGGATTCACATCGAGAGAATGGTGTACCAACCTACACACCACATGTTCGATTGGACTACACTGATTCACCAGTTGGTGATACTATTGGTGTTCGTGGAGGTGGAGGTGCAGTTATTGAGGAATTGAATGTAACAGGAGAGTCTCCTTTCACACTTCAGCTGAATTATTCAAATGCAAACGATAATTGGTCAATAGTAGTTCTTGTATTCTATGAGGATGGAACAAACGCAACAATCAATGTTCCGATCAATCAAACTACACAATCTGGTGAGATACTTGTAGATCCAAACTCACCCAAACGTATTACTCGTCTGTGGGTTGTGAAAGGTCTCTATACACCAACTCACTCACAAATAACAATGAATGTTACTCCCATTCATGATCAGATTGAAGAGCTGACCTATAGTGGTGATGCTGTTGGTGATACAGTTGAACTTCAACCTGGAGAGTCTGCATTTGAGGTCATCCATGTCAATAGTACTCAAGCATTTTCCGTGTTTCTAAATTGGACGGGTAATAATAACACACAATGGAATTTCACAATTATTCGCTATTGGGAAGATGGGACCAATGACACCTTCAATGTGGAGTATGAGAATGGCACTTGGAATGGTTATGTTGTAGATCCTGATGCGGGACCTGTTTCAATAACAAAACTGGTAATTATCAAGCATAACTTAAACGAAACAGCAGTTAATGTGACCATGATGGTGACTCCAGAATCAGAACACCCATTTAACACCCTCTATCCTATGGATTGGAATACACCATACTGGTGGAGTCCGTTATTATGGGGTCAATACGGTGGCTTTCTAACTGCATATGCTAATCTTGAATCGACTTCAGGATATGAATTCACTGCTGAGTTTCCTGTTGGTGGTGACTTTTCAGTCTTGGTCTTGAATTCTAGTTTGGAGATCATTACTGAATTCTATCTGAGTATGAGTTCTCCATCGTACAATCTAACTGGTATTGTGACCGGGGTTCATTACTTCGTTGTTATATCCCATCTTGGACCCGATTTCTATCTAAGTGTAGAAGCCAAACCCTATGCATGGCCGTAGACCAAGTCAAGCTGATACCTCTTCTTGGAGGTATCAGATTCTTTTTTCGATACATTCACTAACCGTTCATTCTTAGTTGGAAAAACTTGGACATCTAAGTGTTGTCCCTCCAGAGGCGGTACTGGAGTTAACTTAGTCGTGGTCAGCGATGTTATGTCATTCTTGTGAATAGATAATCATAGATATATTCCGAGATTCTTAGAAATTAAATACAAAAGCGAAAGATATTCCAGCGACAAACAATATTAAAGAAAATAATATTGATATCCATACTCCCATCAGGTGTGCCCCATTCAAGAAATTCTCAATTTCTTTTTCGGACCAATACTTAGTCTTCCTCATATAATCTGCTACAAATTCTGCATAAGCTTGTTTTTTTGAACCTAACAGATAGGTTGCAACAAGGTGGCTACTCGTTAACCCCAATATTGACAGAACTCGTAGGAGGAATGGTATAGACGGGAATGAAACTATTAGTATTACAAACCCAATCCCGATTAGAATAGTCAAAACCATATCTAAACGGTGAGGGTTTCGAACCAACGGATTCGGGTGACTTTTTAGGTCTCGATTCAAATAGGTCCAGATGATTTGATCTTGAATATCTTTGAGACCCCATCCTCCTTGTAGAACCAATCTATCTCCATCTTTTTCGAATCTTGCATCTTTTGTAATAAATGATGTTTCCACAACAATTTCCTCTGGGGGGTGTTTTCCCAATATGCGAGAAATCCGATCCACTTCATTTCTGATTTCTTCCTCGGAAACATCAGTTGACACACTTAAACCTCATAGTAATTACGTTAAGAAATTATATTAATTTCTCTATCATATTTTTGTAGTATTTTTTGATATACTCATATTCCTTGTCTTGAATCATAAGCGAGTTTCCTTCATCTTTTTTTCTAACAAATCCCAATTTCCCATCTGTCGTAATACATCTTGGTTACACAGTGCTTGATCAGTTGGTCCATCAAATACAATTTGACCACTGTCAATAGCAACAACCGAATCAGCCCAATTCTCTATGAAGAATCTATTATGAGTTGTAAATAAGACACTGATTCCCTCTCTACGCAGCTGAGAGATGATTTCAACTATACTCTGAACCATGGGAAAGTCCAATCCAGTAAATGCTTCATCAAGTAGTAGGATTTTTGGTTGCATTGCAAGAATACCTGCGAGAGCGACGCGCTTTGCCTGACCGTGACTCATCTGATTGACTGCTCGGTTGATATAATCTTCCATCCCTACAAATTTAAGAGATTCTTCTACACGTTTTGCAACCTCGTCTTCATTGAGACCAAGATTACGTGGACCAAAAGCAACATCCTCCCAGACTGTTGGGGCAAATAATTGGTCGTCTGGATTTTGAAAGAGAAATCCAATATCTTTTCTAATCTCCCAGAGATTCTCTCTTGTTAGTCTTCTGTCAAATATCAGTATGTTTCCAGATAGTGGTTCTAAAAGGCCAAGTATCAGTTTGAATAATGTTGTCTTTCCTGATCCGTTCAGTCCAATGAGTGCCTTGTGCTCGCCTCGATGGAGATTCATACATATATCCTCCATCACGAATTCTTCGTATCGAAAATTCACATGATTGACTTCAATTGCGCAGGTCATATTGATATCACTCCTTGCCAGCTTGGATCAAGATGATGTACAAACAGTACTAGTAATACTACAACAAAACCTAGGATTACATCGGTGTTTCTAAATCCTGCTCCTTTTACCATAGTTCCTCTTCCAAATCCTCTAAGCGTCATCGCATCGTATACAACCATACTTCTGTCCAATGCTCTATCGATTGTCGAACCCACCATGTAACCCATTGACAGAATTCTACGGGCTCTTGTTCCCCTATCGAGCCCGCGAAGTTCCTGTGCATCCTGCATTCGGCTCCTCTCAGCAATAAAGACTGGAATATATCTTAGCATAATTAGTAGTGAACCTAGAATTGATATCGGTATTCTAAGTGTTCGCAATGCTTGAATGAATTCTATCAGTGTCATATGTGACAATGCAGCTGTAAATAGTGTGATGAGGGTAAGCATCCTGATTCCAAATAGAATTCCTAGTTCGAGACCTTCAGTATACGTATTCAATAATCCAAAGGGGGTTGGAATGGCAAATAGTAAGGTTTCTCCATAGAGAAATGGGATAAAGAAAATCCAGAATAGAATAACTAGCTCGAATCGAGCAACTAAGCGAATGACAATTCGCCATCTCGTTCTTGCAATAGTTCCTCCGATGGTTAGCAAGGTTAACATAATAACCACAATAATGGGATCGGTTTGGGTTGAGATGATGATAGCTGTAGCGATGGAGGCGATGAAAATGGCCGTGGGAGAGAAGCGTACTAATTGTGTATTTCCTTCCTTGAATGGTAACAGGAATCCGTTCAACTTCTCTCTCCACAAATTGAATACTGGTATATTCTATTCAGTCTTTCTTGAGGTAAGCCAGAAACATGCAAGAGCGGCTATAAGGATTATTCCAATTCCAGTAATCCCAGCTAATAGATCTGCGACAGGACCTTCACCAAACTGAAAGAGTGCGAATCCGCCTTCGGGTTCATGAATTCCTGCAAACTCAAAAAAGGCCCATTCAAAACCATCTGGATTTCCAGAGGCAAGACCTCCAAGAATAACAACTGCAATGATTGCAATAATAACTATCAATGCTGGGATAACGAACTTAGTAAAATCTTCTTTATTCATTCATCAGAACCTCCAGCTGAAACTGAAACTGGAAACTTATCGACCTGTGAAACCTCTCGGGTATCACTATCTTTAAGAAATGATATGAGTGAGGGTTTTGCCTTAACAAAATATGCAATAACCGCCGTTGCTAATATTGCTTCACCAACTGCGATGATCACATGCACTCCTACTAGAGCACTCAATGCTAATGTTGTGAACCCCTCCACTGACAAGAGCTCTAGACCAAGAGCGAAAGCTGCAATGATGGTTGTGAAGAATGACGAGATTGCAGTAGCTACAAGAACTGATTTTTTTTCTTCAGTTACTTTCGTTAGCCACTTGAATATCAGAATTGCAATAGCCCATCCTGCGAAACACCCCAGTACACCCATATTAAAGAAGTTGAGTCCATATGCTAAGATTCCTCCATCACCATAAAGTGCTTGTACAAAGAGGACTAAAGCTATGATGAGCATACCAGCCCATGGACCTAACATAATAGCAAGTAGAGCTGAACCTACTAGATGGCCACTTGAGAAGGGGGGAACGGGGAAGTTAACCAATTGAGCTGCGAAGATTACTGCTGCTAAGACACCCATATATGGAACCAATCTATCATCAAATTTTCTGTTCACCATCTTTACTGAGGCGAACAGGAACACAGCGCTTATCCCCAACATTGTAAGGACAAGCCAGAGTGGGAGTACACCATCTGGTACATGCATGCTAATCAATCCATAGTATTTACAAGTGAGTGTATGTCAACACTTAAGTGTGTTACTTATTGGGAAATTGTGTTACTATTTGTTGATATAATTACTATGGTGAATAACATGGAACTAAGAAGATTTGGAGTATCTGTCCCTGGTGATCTATTAAACGAGTTCGATACTATTGTTGAGGAGAAGGGCTACATAGGACGCTCTGAGGCTCTCCGTGATGCTATGCGATTATACATATCCAAGTACAAAGAAGAGGTTGAACAAGCAGGTGGATTCGCATCTCTGAGTATTGTGTACGAACATAAACCTAATCTGATGACAAAACTAATCAAACATCAGCATGACGCGGAAGCCCATGTCATTTCCACTATGCATGTGCATCTTACAGATACACACTGTTTTGAGGTATTGACCATTCAGGGGACACCAGAGGGTATCAAACGACTGTCGAACAATATCGCTGGTTTGTCGGGTATAGAATACTCTCAGTTGTTCACCTTTGCTCTTCCTGAATATGCTGAAAAGCACACTCATTGAGGTTCATTGAATCTTTTTACTCTTGATTTTTTCGTCTGTTATAGAAATAGTAGACAGAAATCATCAAAGCTAAAGCGAACTCAAGAATTAGGTACATTGTAGCCCCCACTTCTGAGCCAAGAACTGGAAATGCATAATGTGACCAATTGAAGGTCGTATGGAAGAACAGGGTGGCGAGAACACTTCCCTTGGTATTATTGAATACCCATGTAAATAATATTGACAATAAGATTGTTGAAATCATCAAACCCCAAATAGGCTGATTATAGTAGATGACCTGTGAGGGAATGAAGAAGAGGGGTAGATGCCATAGGCCCCAAAACAATCCTACGATAATACTTGACGTGATACTATCTAATTTTGATTGTAGTCTTGGTAATGCATAACCTCTCCAGCCAAATTCTTCTTGTAACGGGCCTCCTAGAAAGAAGATGAAGACAAATGCGATTACTAGAGCGAAGGGGAAACTCAGCCATTCGAAACTTGGTGTGTATCCACCGAAGAATGATGCATAGCTAAGAGCTATAATAGCTATAATTGGTAAAAGGAAAAATATTACAATCCACCATTTTGCGGAGAAATTCCATTTTGCACCTCTTTTCAACAGAACAACTGTACTTGATTTTCCTTCAAATGCCAGCGTGACAATGATAGCTCCAACCAGCGGACCAAAAGCAGCCACATTGAATGGTGATGCTAGAAAGTCCGTAAATGGAGACGTTGGAATTAATCCTTGACTATGCATAGCCTGTGGTACCCAAAAGGCCCATGAGAAAATATACGTTATAATATAAAACAGTATCAAATTTTTACTGCTAAAGTCCTCTGTAGTAGACATCAGATTATCTCTCTATTAAATCGTATCAATACACAATATTTCGATATTATAAATTTACTTCAAAATTATTCTTGAAGTCATTTACACTATTCTATCTTATTCCAAAAGTCTTTTCAATGACTAAACTATATTTAATATTGATGGATATTTCATGAACGTTAGAAGATCTGATAATTATACCAAGAAGACACGTGATTTTATCAGACAATTAATTGAAGCAATACAAAAAGAAGAACACGTTGAATCTGACAGGGAAACTATTTCTATCCTTAAGAGACTTAAAGGATTCATATCCGAAGTTGCTAGTGAATCTTACAGACCGCAAACTGGAGAAACTAGAGAATCTCGACTTAGACAAATTGCTGATAATTTTGGATTCCAAGACACCAGAGATATGATTACTGCTTTGGAACTGAAGGAACTTGAAGGAACGGATGCGGCAGAGAAACCACCTTCGCAACGAAGGAGTCTTGACTAATTCTAATGGATTCTATCCTTTCCTCAATATAGGGAAGATACAAATCATAGCTGGTGATAACAATGGCGAAATTACAAATCATAGGTTACAAAAACATCTCCGAGCATTTTCTTTTCGATAGTGCTCTCATCTTTTCCGGTAGCTAAGGTTATGGCTGATTTTGCCATCTCAGAACCAATTCCTAATTTTATGTCCTTGTAATCTGCTGCTATGCTTCCTGCCAGAAAATAAGTGATGATTGAGATATCTTCCTCTGTTGATTGAGAGTAAAGGTCTGCCAGAATTTCTATCATTTCGTTTCTAGAAGTTGTTTGTTCTAGTTGCTCGAAGATTTTTGATAATTTGCTATAATCCAAAGTGCCAAGCTCGAATTAAATATAGTTATTTTTAGTTATATAGATTGGTAAAGATTGTAGATTGCTATCCTGTGGTAGAGTCTTAGAAGAAATGGTAGCTACTTTCCAATACATCATTCTGGAATACTGATTTCCATGAGCTAGACTCAGGATTATCTTGAATCCATTTGATTCCGCCCTCAAAAACCGTGTGTTGCCTATTTTTGTGACTATTGACCCTTACAGCTTCATTTGATTTCGATTTCCCAACTAACTCTTTGGTCAATCTTTCAGTAAATCCTGGAAATTTTGATGATCCGCCAGTTAATATAATATTTCCAAGGAGATCCTCTCGATCTACTGCATCACATGAAGTTATGGCTTCTAGAATTTGGTTATGTAGGGGTTTTATGCTTTCTTCATACATCTCAGGTCGAAAGAAAAGAATAGGGGTCTCGAAGATTTCATTCTGTAGTTTTAGAGTAAGCCCGGAAGGTAACACATAATAACTATCATCTGCCTCTATGAAATCTTCAATTGGAAATTTGCAGACTGACTCTTTGATATTCCTAACAATATCTTGTTCAATTCCTTTTTCAAAGCGATATCCTTTCTCATGTAATCTTCTTCTTAGGAAATCGGTTAGCTGACGTCCCCCAATTGCAATATCACGAATCGCTTTCGTAACTATATTTCCCTTTACTATAGGTACTATCAGGGTGCTATTGAGACCTGTGTCAACCACAACACCAGTTGGTCTTTCCATTGCGTAAAGCGCTAGTACTGCTTGGTGTTTGAATGCAAACTCAGAAGCACCCAGCTCATCGGTAATAATTCGAGAAAGTTTCTTCATATGCTTTGACTCAAAATGATTCTTGAGTCCAATGAGGATTCGATCTGCATGCTCTATCTTGTTCATGATATTTCCTAATAATTGTCTAAATGCAGTCCACTTTGTTATTGCTCCATTTTCAATCGGATAGTCTAAGTGAAGCACGCCTCGATGGTCGAGAGCATCCTTACCAAAATAAAATTGTGAGGGATTGTGGCGAATCTCTTCATCCACAACCTGAGAGTATCTAGGATGTCCGACAACTGTACGCATTTCTGATATTCCTGTTCCTATTGCACCAAAACGTATTGTGCATCCTCCAGGGTCTACCATTAGAGAGTGATATCTCTCATCGAGTTTCACATCTTCAGTAACCATATCTTATTCATCCTAGCATTTTGTGGTAATAGAATAACTTCTTAGTCTTTGATAACTTTGGTAAACAGGCCCCGAAGATCTTCTGGTAGGATTGCTTCTATATCCTTCAGTTCTCCAGTGCTTTTTGTCCTTTGTTTATATACTTTGAGAAGGGCCATTAGGATGGTTTCAGGATCAAGTGGTCCCTGGTCAAAGTTATCTTTGATGTAATTTAGAAATTCATCCCTATTACGTATCTTCTTTGGAGTTTCATCTGGTTGATATGATTGAAAGTATACTCCCTTCAATACCATCGGAAGGTGTGCAGAAAATTGTACTGCTTCAGTGACTGGTAATCTATCTCTGATTCCATGAAGCGCTGCTTTTGTTGCTGCATATGTTCGCTCTTCATCGTCCCATCCAAGTTCTTTTTGGATATCTCGCATCCACTCAACTGTAGTATGAACAGAGCTATCCAGAGACGTTATCTTTGTTGTCATTCTTATCAATAGTTAATAATCAATGGTCCCTAATGAATACTAGGTTATGCGATATTGTTTCAAAACGCTTCGAAATCTTCGAATCGGAATAAATTACTATGGACTAAGTAAAAAAGAGAAAGTAGAGGAAGAGAACTTCCTCTTAATTGGGGAAACTACTTCTTCCGGAGGAAGTACACTATCCCTAGAAGAAATACTGCTGCGCCAACTCCAACACCCGCAACTAAAAGCATAGGATCGAGAGAAGGATTTGGGGGTGTCGTAGTTGTTTCACTTGTTGTAGTAGTTGACGTTTCTGTTGTAGATAGCTGATTTACCGTAACAATAACAGTATCTGAAATCAGATTTCCACCTGCATCCTCTAGAATCAGTGTGAAATTGTAAACATTAGGGTCTAAATCTACTAATGTGTAGGATATATCAGAACCGTCCCATTCACCAGTTGCAACTTGAGTGCCATTCTTCTGAATGGTATAGGATTCAGGATAATCATCAGAACAGGTCCAATTAATCACATATCCATCCTCACCATAACCATAAGCAAAATCTGAAGGTCCTGTGATTTGTGGAGCTGTTCCATCTATCACCGATACACTTTCACTGTTTGAGACTGGAGATGACCCAAGTAGATTATTAGCTACAACAGCATACCAGTACGTTCCTAAACCTGATACTGTGTCTGTGTAATTACTATCGGTTATCTCTGTGGCAATCTCAGTCGCTGAACCCAGATTAGCTTCGGTTATTTCCTCGATATATCTATAAACATTCCAAGAATCGGCATTCTCATCATCATTCCAATCTATAGAGATCTCCAAGTCTTCGGTTGGGTCAGGAGATATATCTTGGATTGTAGGAGCATCAGGAAGTACCATTCCCTTCATGGTCATATTATAGTAAAGGTATTCTGCAGTTCTTTGTTCTGGTATACCCGTCTGTTCTGTTGCTGCATAGACCCAGTTGTGTGTGTTAGGCCAACCTGCAAGAGTCCCGTATCCTCCGATTAAGACACCGAGTTCTGTGTCAGCAGTATAATTCTCAAGTTCGGATTTCGGTATCTTGAACTCGTATACTCGATGATCAGTATTGTTATTCTCAGTGGTTCCAAAAGTATACTCGACTTCATAGTTTTTGATAGATGAATAAGGATATTCTATCGTACCTACCGCTAGATTGCTTGTGTAATTTCGTTGAAAGTATGTTTTCAGAAAACTCAAAGACACATTGAATGGAGCACTATGAATCGCATTAAACGACACAATAGTGTAGTTGTCTGCAGTGTAATTCGCTTTGCTATGCAGATATGCATCGCCATCATTGGTCGTTCCAGTATTTAGTTGAACCTCAATATCACTTCTCAGATTACCATTTTGATCCAAAATCGTCATGAAATGTTCATCAACTGTTATATTGAAGAATGAACCCAAGTTCAGATCAAGTCTTTGAGTGTGACTTCCGAATATTTCAGGGAAGTATTCGTAGAAATCTCTGAAAGTCGCATTATAGTCTAATCTATACACATAGTGTGTACCGTTGTATTCTGAAGTGATGTTCAGGTAATCACTGTCATCAAAATTATTGAGTGCACTTGCTTCACCATCCATGCTACCAAGATGAACAGTGAAATCATCTAGATTCGTATAATCATTAGCCATTCCGATAAGTGCATCATCTTCACGCAAGAATGGATATGTCCGATTGTTTTCGGTATCGAATATTAGACTCTCCAATCCTGCATTGAGACCATTATACCAATTATCTCTTCTTTCACTAACGGATGGTGCGGTTGTATCAGTTTCGTTTGTATTTAGCCAAATTCCAATCCACTCTTCTGTAGTAGACCCTGTCTGATCACTACAGAGATCCACTGCAATGTAGAGATTATCGGAGTCCTCAGCTAGATACATGTAATTGTATCCGTCTGAATTGGCTGGATCTGCATCCATGTACCAAGCTATTTTTTGTTCAGCGTTATCCCACTCATTTGAGGTAATATTTCCATCAATAATAATATTTGAGATGTTGAATTCTAGGTTTTGCTCAATATTTTGAACAGCATCATACTCTGAATTTATGCAAGGACGTATTGTAAATACTGATGTTAAAAATAAACTCCCAATCAGTATAACTAATACTTCTTTTGCATGCGTTTTTCGAATCATAGAAATCTTGTTCGGCTTCCTTTTCGTAGTTAAAAGAGTTATCCGTTTTTCTGTTGGATAGTAATCTATTTCTTAAAAATTTGATATTATCTATAGTAGAGGAGGTCTCTCAATACACCTAGAAACGCTATTAGAAATTGCTTTATTTTTTCCAATTTTACTTCTTGTTGGATTCATTCTGGGCTATCTCTGTCGAGACCGCTTCTATGGCAAAATCAAGCAATCCACTCACAAAACTACTATATTCCCCACATATCAGGAATCATTAATGCCAAACGATATTCTCTATGACGCACTGGAAGACCTATCAAAAGCGATTCATAGATTTGAGATGATGGATTTTACAGACATGAAAGTATGGGATGAAAGTATAGCTAAGTCTAGGATAGAAATGATGGTTGAAAATTTTGAGATTGCACTTCACGAAGCTGAAAAAATAGCTAAGAATAATCATTCAATGGGAGCATTGAAACGGATTCAAATGATGCAGCAACAGATTGACAGCTCAAAATTGGTAGTATTAGAACGAATAGAACGTATTTCTACCAGTGAGAAAAATTTGATAACACTACTCAAAGCCTTTGAGGCATTAATCATTAAATTTGAACTAACAACTCCTGATGATAGTGATATTGCACGGCTACGTAGCATGATGTATCGAGTTGAAACGCATCTTAGAGAGCGGCCAGTTTCTGAAAATTCTGTTCAACGTGCAAAGAATATCATTAACAGAGCACGCAATATTTACTCTTCTTATTGATTCTTATAATAGCTGAAAAATGGCTTAGAACCGACGCTATATATAGTATCTCTATGTAGTAAGCGTACCAAATAGAAAGTCATTCGTGAAAGTTGAACATATTTCTTACAGTCGGAGATGTGATTGCTATCCGGAATGAAAGCCTTTTGGGGGAATTTATATGAATGGTGAAAAGAAACATAGAAAATCCAGTAAGAAGAAGTGGATTGTAACTGCTGGAATTATAGCGATTATGAGTGGGATATGGCTTGCTTTAAGATCTGGTTTGAAACCATCGAGAATAACATACCCTTGTCAAAGAGCAGCTCTATCAAACATTGATGTTTTCAAAATGATGGTGGTCTCACTATTTCCAGGAATTGCCAATACAATCGTTAGTAAGAAATCTAAGACTCTCCTTGTAATGGGTGGATTGCTTGTAACCTCTATGTTTGTTTCGACGAATATGGTGCAGAATGATTACTTCTATCCATCTCAGATAGATTACTCAACACTTCCAATTCAACTTGATGAGCATATTGCAACTTTGGAAAACCCGTCTAATCTCTACTATGTAAGAAATGCTTCTGGACAGAATGGTAGCATGGATCTTGCTGTTACAACTTTGTTTTCAATGTTAGAATCAAACGGTGAATCCTTTTACAATAGTTCTGAAAGCTCAGGGTTGATTAGTGCAACAGATGTTATAGTATTCAAGGTAAATGCTCAATGGGATCGAAGGGGTGGGACTAACAATGATTTACTTCGAAGTCTTATTCAAGCAATTCTTAATCATCCTGATGGTTTCACTGGGGAGATAGTAATTTGTGATAATGGACAAGGCTACGGCCATTTTGATTACGGAAGGTCGAATGCCTACAATGACTCTAATAATGTGCTTCGTGTTGTTGAATCCTTTCATCCTGCTAAAGTGTCTGCCTATCTTTGGGATGACCTTCGAACCGAAGAAGTTGCTGAGTTTTCGACAGGTGATACTGATGACGGATATGTAGTTAGCGACTCTTTTGATACTGAAACTCAGCTCTATGTATCATATCCAAAATTCACTACAGTATTCGGAACAAATGTCAGTTTCAAAAAAGGAACCTACAACGGTACTCATTACGACTCTGATAAATTGAAGGTTATCAATACGAATGTACTCAAATCACACCGTCGATATGGTGTAACCGCTTGTGTGAAGAATTACATGGGTTTACCGATGGGTATGATTGTGAATCCCATCAGTTCCATTATTCCTCATGAGCATTTCTCGATTGCATTGGGTGGTATGGGTGCATTGATGGCAGAGGTTCGAGCTCCTATTCTTAATATCCTAGATATGATTTGGATATGTCCTCATCCTTTGGAGGAGTCTAGTCGTTGTGGTCCAGATGTCATGTATACTTCTGCAAAATTTGCGGATATCATTGCAGCTTCAACTGATCCCGTTGCTTTAGACTATTGGTCTGCTAAAAATGTGCTTTGTCAAGCTGCTGAATATCTGGAATACGAGAAATATTCTTCTATGGATCCAGATTATGAACCTATCAGTCCAAGCTATCCAGGAAATCATCCAATGGACGAATCATTTCATAACTACTTGAACCGATCTAATGAAGTTCTTATTGAACACGGGTATAGTTTCACAATGGACCCTGATCGAATGAATGTATTCATCACTAACCTTGAGAATTCAACGACCCCTATACCTACAGAACATCCCACTGATTTTTCAATGATACTTGTCGGTTCAAGCATAATAGGTGGATTATTGGTAATAGCAGTACTTGTTTACCTTAGAAAGAAATAACAAAATAGAATAAACTTCTGAGTAAGGAGGTCTCAATGGATTGATCAATGAGACCTCTTTCATTCTTCTAGAAACATTCATCGACTGACAATGAATATAATAATACTTTTAATTTTGATTGATGTCTTCAAGTACCCAATAAGACATAAACCGGATGATTCACCATGCAAACTCTTGCAGAACCTACCGTTGCTCTTCTGTTAGTTCTATTGTTCCTCGGATTTATTGGTGGTTTTATTGACAATCTATTTGGAATGGGGTATAGTCTTCTCGCGCCAGTCTTGATTTTTATGGGTTTAAATCCTTTGGTAGTTGTTCCAACATTACTTCTTTCACAAACAGCAGCTGGATTATCTGGAACAATCTTTCATCGTTTTTTCAAAAATATTGAGTTCTCATCACCAGATCAACGAGAAGCAAAGACATACCTACTTTTTACATCTTTTGGAATCATAGGTGCAGTGATATCTGCAATTATTGCAATCACGCTTCCTGATTGGTTCATGCTTACCTATATTGGCATCATGATGGTTGCAGTTGGTTTTATGGTCAAACGAAAAGTGAGCTTCGTAGGTAGGTGGAGAGAGATGTACTTAGCTAGTGCAGTTGGAGGCTTCAATAAGGCAATATCTGGGGGAGGATACGGACCTATAATTACCAGTGTTCAGATAATGAGTGGGAGTAAAGCTCGAAAATCAGTAGGGATAACACAGTTCTCGGAATCTACCATTTCTGCGATTGGATTCTTGATTTATGTTGCACTAGAAGGCCCATTTGCTTTACTCGAGGTCTCTCAATCACTCACCATATTGATAATCACTGGAGTGGTTGCTGCGCCTCTAGGTGCATTGCTTGTGACTCGACTGCATGACCACATTGCAGAGAATGTAATTGGTACTGCTGCTATCGCTTTAGGTATTTTCACACTTGTTCGATTACTGATTATTTGGATGTGAATTTATAATTTCATTCATAATACAGATGAATCTGATTATTATTTCAATATCTTACCCGAAATGTTGAAAACTCACCTTGATAGTTTTCACGTTCAATCTTTATGTCAGTTACATTAGCTTGTCTGGGTCCCTCATGGCAAAACTGTATCATTTCATCAACCTTCTTCTTTTCTCCTTCAAATACAGCTTCAACTCTCCCATCTCGAAGATTCTTAACCCATCCAGTTACTCCTTTCTTCTTTGCTTCATCTCTAGTTGCTGCTCTGAAAAAAACGCCTTGAACTTTTCCACTGATATAGACATGTACTCTAGTCTTCAATATGTTCTCCTAATACAACATTTTCATAAAACTTCTATATTCCTCTTTGGATATATGATATGTTAAACGATAATTTATTCTCTAAAGCCATTTGGTCACCTTTTCGGAGTGTATTTTATTATTTATTAGAAATAATGTATATTTTAGCAACAACGTTAGCTTATATTTTCGCATTCTGATTCGTTTTAAAAAGGACTCTAACGGATGATTTGTTCTATGAAACATAAATTTCTACTAGTCTGTACTCTTGGAATATTGCTGTTTATCACACCTCTTTCTTTCTTCGGTAGTCAAGCAATATCGCCAATAACAACGACACAACAAGAATCTACGAGCTATAGTCTATCCTATACATCGCATGATCCTATCGTGATTACTTGTGAGCAGGATTTCATTGATTTGGGATTTTCAGGTGCAGGTATTAATGGAGACCCATACATAATTCAAAATCTAGAAATTACTAATGATTCAATCTGTATCAACATAACCGATACCAGAGTATACTTTGAGATTCTAGATTGCGTCATTTCAGCACCTTCCTCTTCATCCGCTCATGGTATATTTTTGGATAATGTCACACACGCTACGATTGAAAATTGTGTAGTGACTTCACATGAAAATGGTATTCATATCACAGAAGCTGAAGGAACTATTCTGAATAACAATACATGTTCTCAAAATGGAAATAATGGAATCCATATCTACAGTTCTGATAATTCAATAGTTACAAATAACACCGCATATCAGAATGGTGTTGATGGTATTTATGGCCAATATTCCGGATTTACTCAATATGTAAATAATACTGCAGAAGATAGTACAAAAAACGGTTTTACCATTAGATCTGGTTATGGGTCTGAAATAATCAATAATACAGTTGTTGATAATTCCGATATTGGAATTGAGTGCAAGCAGTCTGATTACTGTGTTATTGAAAATAATACCGTTTTGAATAATAAATACGGAATTGATTTTCACGGTAATGATTACTGTGAGATAAAAGGCAATACATTAAGTGGCCAATCAGTCAGAGCGTTTCATATCGAGATGATCAGTAATTCACTTTTCAGTAACAATACAGTACTACATTCAGGAGACCATGGTATTAACCTATGGTACTCAGTTGATGTTGTGTTCATGAATAATCTATTCCGATGGAATGGTGACCACGGAATCTTCATCAATAATTCAACCAATGTTGTGGTTAATACGACTATATCTGAATTCAATTATGATGGAATATACATCGACGATAATTCATATTTCACATTGGTCTATCTGAATGATTTTGGATTCAACACAAGATACAATGGATATGACGATGGTGTAGATAGCTCATTCCATAATGGAAGTCATGGCAATAGATGGAGCGATTACTCAGGTGGAGGAACCTATACCGTCAACGGAACTGCTGATAGTGTTGATCTCTATCCCTCATCTTACGTTGAGAGCACGCCAACAGTCGATTCTCCTGCAGATTTTAGTTATGAATTTGATACTACTGACCATTCCATCGTTTGGAATCCTGCTGACGACTACCCTGACTCATACAAAATATACAGAAATGGAAGTGAAGTTGTTTCATCAGATTGGTATGGTGATGCTATATCTTATGATGTAGATGGATTGAGTGCCTCAGTTTATAATTTTACAATTAAGGTCTTAAATGTCTTCAACAATTATGTAACAGACACCGTAATAGTAACTGTAACTGATTCTACAGATCCAGTAATTGATTCACCAGAAGATATCGTCTATGAATCTGGTTCGACAGGAAATTCGGTGACATGGTACGTTAGAGATGGCAATCATGACGCATATGTTGCTTACCATAATGGTACCGTATTTGAATCGGGCGACTGGAATGGCTTAGACATCACATTAGATGTAGATGGATTTGACCTAGGTGTTCATAATTTGACTCTGTTTGTGAATGACACTGTTGGAAATAGTGTTGTTGATACTGTATTTGTCACAGTTGAAGATACAACTGCACCAGTACTTGATAGTCCCGTTGATTATCAGTATAATGAAGGAACCACTGGACACAATATTACTTGGTCTGCCAATGAAACCAACCCCGAAGAATATATCGTGTATCGCAATGGAAGTGTATTGACTAGTCCTAGTTGGGATGGTTCGGATATCGTTGTCCACATCGACGGCTTGAGCTATGGAGTATACAACTATACTATCAAGGCCATCGATACTTCCGGTAACAGTGCTACAGATACTGTATTCATTACTGTCAACGATGTCACTGATCCAACTGTCAATTCGCCAAGCGATATCACATACGCTGAGGGAGAAACTGGAAACACCATAGTCTGG
This sequence comes from Promethearchaeota archaeon, assembly GCA_014728035.1. Classification (GTDB taxonomy): domain Archaea; phylum Asgardarchaeota; class Thorarchaeia; order Thorarchaeales; family Thorarchaeaceae; genus SHMX01. The sequence goes on from WJMJ01000068.1 coordinate 29,366, forward strand.
AGTCCGAACGAACTTCACAAAGACACCTATCAAATCCTCCAAAATGGAACTGAGGTGTCCAGTGACACGTGGGACTCTGTGAACATTGTCTATGATATAGATGGTCTCTCTAAAGGCGTCTATAATTTCACTCTGGTTGTATTTGATGATAGTGGTAATTCAGCATCAGATAGTGTCATTGTTGTTGTGACTGAGACTACAGCATCTACCAGTACTACTTCAACTACCACTACCACTACCACTACGACTAGTGTTCCTCCACCAGGTGTCAATCCATTAACGATTGTTGGAGCTGGTGCGGCGGTTGGTATAGTTGCACTTGTTGCAATAATTTTCTTGTTAAACAAAAAGAAGTGAAAAGTGTAATCCGGTCATCTCATTTTGGGATGACCTTTTTTCTTTTTTATAATTCAACATTATGTTTACCTTTCTTGGATTTTCATATTCTATGTATTCACGTTTAGGTAATAATTTACTTCTAATTATTGATCATAAGTGTGAAATTAGAAATCCAGAAATAATAAGAAAAAAGTAGAATAGAGAGCCAATTACGGCTCTCATAGTGTCATTTCCTTTTTTGCACAACTACCAGAATTATGATTAAAATAATTCCACCTAAAGCTATCAAGATTATGAATGACTGATCTATGATGCCATCTGGTGGGGGTGCTGATGTTGTGGTCGTTGTATCAGTCGTGGTAGTTGTTGTGGTTGTAGTTTCTGTTGTTGTAGTAGTTGACTCTGATGTCACCGTTAGATATACTGTGGATGTATCACTGTTGCCAGAAGAATCGAACACTACTATTGTCAGATTATAAATTCCTTCTGACAAACCTCCAACATCAATCTCGATATCAGTTCCTGTCCAGCTATCACTACCTTGACCTGTGCCATTAATGAATAATTCATATTCGTCAGGAAATAGCTCGTCTACACTCCATGAGATAAGGTGTTCAGTAACACCCTCCTGGTATTCTAGATTTTCAGGAGTTCCGTTGATAATTGGACTCGTTGTGTCTACTACTGTGAATTCAACTACATCATTTGTGGTGTATCCTGCTGAATCCCATACGGTACAATTAACCAAGTAGGTATCAGGTGGATAAGGCATTGGTCCGCTAGTAATGAAGGTAATCGACCCTCCACTCCATGGTCCCTTGGTAATCTCTACTCCATCTCGATAAATTGCGTATTCATAGGGGTTGATACTCTCAGGATTCCAGACAATATCTGGCCCATCGGTACCCGCCTCCATTTCCAGATCTGCTGGATGGTCAATGGTTGGTTTCAATAGATATGCTATCTCATTCATCCAAATCTCAAATCCATCATCGTAAGTCGAATTGTCTGTATCTGAGAGATATTGTGTGATTGAGAATGAATTAGCT
>WJMJ01000069.1 GCA_014728035.1 Promethearchaeota archaeon
CTGCTAGTCTAAAAACTTCCTTCATTCTTTTAAAAATTTCTTTGTCAGGAAAATATGAGTTGATTATATTCAGGCAGTTGCATGAACAAGATAGGAAAATAAAATATTGAATTTCATCGGAATAGACTATGCAAAATGGAATTGTAAACGAAAAAGTTCATTGATAGAGATTGAAACGGATTTTCAAAACAGAATTTTCTAAAAGATTGGATAGCTCAAGCTATTTCTCGGACAGATGATCCTATGGTTATTGGTCACTTGTTAAACAAGACAAGTACGTTTCCTCATTGCTCCTTTCAGACCTTTATCAACAGCCGTCTTTGCCTGAACCAGCTGGCCTATCAGACAGAACCAGACGATCTTTACCACTTTGGAAATATCACGAGTTCTTGGTTGTTCAAATGATGAAAGAAGTTTCAAACGTGAGAAAACACGTTCCACACTGGACCTGAACGGACGATGTATCCTTTCACCGATAAGCTCAACAAGCTTGTTCTCTCCGGGATTTCCAACCTTTACACCGAACCTGGTCAGAAATGTCTGTCCTAACCGATTAAGACCATCTTCAACCGTCCGGATAGAGTTTCCATATTTCTCAAAAAGCTTCTTTACTCGCTCTTTCATCCTTTTCAACACTTTGCTCCTTCTCGGATTGCATGTGGGAAGAAATTTACCACCAGTCTTCTTGATCGTCGCTTTTCTGAATTCCTTAATATCGTATGCAGCATCACCGAGCACTGCATAGACATCTTCGAAATCATACCTCTTATCGAAATCTTCTATTAGATGCATGAAATAAACTGAATCGTGATCTTTACCAGTGCTGAATATCATTGAAACCGGTAGTTCGGATTCTGCATCCACCAGGATATGAACTTTGTATCCATAGAAACTACCATGATGATCTCCCCAGGAGGCTCCTTCAATACCATATTTGTTGGTGTCACGTTTGGTGGAACAATAGGCGTAGATATGAGTAGCATCCACCACCAGGAACTTACCTGTAATGATCTTGTCATCATGGAGTTTGATCACTAACCTGTGGAAGACCTCTTTGAGAAAGTCCTCATCCAGCCTATCAATATCCCTGCATAAGGTGGTGTGGTCGAATGTATTCTTCAAGCCAATGGCATTACTGATCCGTTCATTGAACTTGATCCATGATTCGGTGGTTCTGAATGATCTGTTGGTGCTGAACATCAGCAGAAGTGCCTGGATCCTATCTTCAGGTATGTTTCTTACTTTCATCTCCTTCAGGACTTCTCTCAACGTTCTGCAGAAATCCTCAAACTTGATGTATCCGATCTTATCTTCTTCGTCCTTATCTTCTGACCTGAATCTGGGATTCAGCTTTCGTTCCTTGACCTGTAGATCCGCTTTCTTGTGAATCCTGTTCAGGAATATCCTTTCACCGCCAACAATCCTGGATTGAATGGAATTTTTCTTTTCCAGTTCTTTCAAGGGCCTCCTACAGTCTCTTCCTAGGAACTGTTCCGCTTCACCATAAGTCAGACCCCATGATCTCCTTGACACCAAGTAGGATAACGTTCTTTTTGCTGACCTTTTCACACTGAAGATCACTACTGTTTTGGAGTGTTTTGCTATCCTAGATTTGAACAAACCCTGTTTGTCGCTATTCCTTTTGATGATGCTGGTAAGCGTGACCCAATTATGATCATGATTAAGTGAAGTGGTCAGTGTTCCGTTCTTGATCATCCTTCTGTACTGGTTGATAGTAATGCCCGTGTTTAGGATGAGATCCGTGACGGTTGAGGCGTTTTTTTTGGTCAGATATTCCGAAACAGTTTTTACCTGAGAAAGGTATACTCGTTCAGTAGACATGGTTACTGGGTCATGGATTTGTCTACACTTCTAGCTTTCGGCTGGAAGGTTCCATGGCCTGCTATTCATTTCCCATCTTGTATGTTGCAACGGCCTGTAGTTAGTGTAAACAGCATATGTAGAGGCAATAGCATCGATGTTGTCGGAAAGAGATGGAGTGAAGTTGCACCTCATCTGAAGAGACAGGTGCTTGATGTTGAAGTAGAA
>WJMJ01000070.1 GCA_014728035.1 Promethearchaeota archaeon
CAGAAACGGTACTGGAACTGGCTCGGTCCTGGTCAGGGATCCTGTGTCTGTAGACCAAATCTCTATTCCAGATCACTCCATATAAACTCCTATCAGATCTTGTCCAACAATGTCCAAGTTTTCAGTAGCTGATTGCTACCCCAATATGCTGGAAATCATTGATAGGGCCAAAGATGTAGGTCTCAAGGTCTGGCTTAATTTTTGGGCTTATGGTGGTGTGTTTGGTGGAGAAGCATACTCTGGTTTTTTGCATCACAATCATAGATACAGACAGATTACAGCTGAGTCCAAAGAGGCAGTTCCCAGCGCGTGCATAAACAGTGAGGTATTCAGAACATATTTTCATAATGAGGTTAGAAAAATAATCAAGGATTCACACATCGACGGAATCTTTCTCGATGAACCTCATTACTATCCACTTTTTTCAAAATCTGAGTTTACATGTATTTGTGAAGAATGTCAAGAAGCCTACGAGAAGATGCACTCGGAAAAGATGCCAATGGAGTACACTGACCAAATTGAAACATTTCGAGAAGAGAGCATGTTTCGTTTTCTTTCAGATACCTGTGGTCTAGTTAAATCTTCAAAGAAAACCACAGAGGTCTGTGTCTGCGTACTCCCAGTAGAGGGACCAATGTTTGGAACAATCGACTGGGAGAGAATTGCTTCAATGCCCAACGTAGATATGTTCAGCACAGATCCATACTATCATGTGTTTGGGAAGTCAAAGAAGTGGGCACTAGAAGTAGCAAAGAAAGCTATCAGAGTTGCAAAGAAATACGAGAAGAAGAGCCAGCTTTGGTTGCAGCTCTTTCGATTACCAAGAGGGCAAGAGAAGGCAGTATCCGCACTAATTCCTGAATTCAATGAGCTTGGTGTCGATTCGTTATTTGGTTGGAGCTATCTTGCAAATAAAGGCACACACATCGCTAGTGACGAACCAGAGCTCCTTTGGAAATACGTAACTGAACAATTTGTTTCACTTGGGGAGTAGGAGTACATATCCTGCAACGAATCGTATACAATAACCTTATCCTTTTCTCCTACTAAGAAATCCAAGGGGAAGCCGTGTGGTTTCAGATGATATTTCGCATACTGCTCTCCGACAAGTAATCGTGGAGAGAAAATCTGGCGAAGTTATTCATTCGATAGTATGCAAAGGAAAAAGTTTCGATCCAGACCTCTTTTTATCATTGATTGTCGCACTACGAGCATATTATGGAAAAACACTAAAATTAATCAAGTGGGAACCTCAAGGCAAGTGGGATAAGTAAATTCAAAGAATAACTCGGAGATTGAAAGAAAGCCTCTTAAATAGAAAAAGCTGATACTAAATCAGGAGGACAGTAATTGAGTCCAGTCGATTTGAAAGCAATTAGACATATTCTAATTATGAATAAAGAAGGAGGAGAACCATTACTCAACCTACCATACCAAGAAATGATTACGGACCCAGCACTAATTGCAGCTCTATTCAGAGCAGTAATGGACTTTCTTGGAAGAGGACTCCGACAGATAATATGGGAAAACAAACGATACATCTTTGAAGGCGGAGAATTTGTCATCGTGGTCATGGGACTTGGTAGAGTCGAAGATGTTTCAGAATATCAGAAAATGCTCAAAACGATTCTGAGAGAGTTTGAAGAGAAACATGAAAAAAAGACTCTTAATATGGGGGATATGCGTCCGTTCAAGGAAGATGCATTGCTGATAATCAGACAATTCCCGATGACTGCAATCAACTATGATTATACACCAATAGCAATACAAGGAAAGGAATTCAACTGGCAAGTTGGAATCTTGGACGAGAAGATAGAACAGCTCATGAAATTTGTAAATGGAAAACGTTCGGTACGACAAATTTTGAAGTCTATCTCAATGTCAGAGAATGATGTGATTGGGATTCTATCAATATTGAAAAAATATGAGTGGGTCAAATTCAAGAGGCCCATTAGGGATGATGACATTTTAGTTCGCAATAAGAGAATTGGAGAGGTTCTAATAACCGCACCCGAACTGATAGAGTCTTTTGATGGGAAACGAACATTTAGAGAGATCAAAGAATCGGTTCCCTATGAGCCCAGCGTAACGATATACCTCACATCCAAGCTCATAGAGAGTGGTACTCTTAGATTTATTGATGCATAATATCAGAGACCAATCCTTGTGAAGATGACTGGCCAAATGAACAAACCAGTAACAGTTGCCAATGCATATCGCAATGCGCGAAGCCAAACCTCAGTAGTGGGAAGAATCGAGCCAAGACCAACCATTATTACCAGAACAAGGATTAGTCCAAATATTACTCTAAGAGCAAGCCTCCATTTCTGGCCCTCCGGAGCCTCCACAGAAAAATCAACATATCTTCTTTCAAGTGGTAACCCGATAGCAATACCCATAATGAGACCTCCAAGTGCTCCAAAGTTATCACCAGGAGGTAGTGGAAGAATATACGTGCTGAAGACCGTCGCTGCAAGCCCAAAGACGAAGAGAAGAATATAGAGATGGACATAATTCTGTTCCGCTACGAAATTATTGAGTGGTTCTTGAAGATAGAGTAGTAAGATGACAATAAGAAATCCAATGAGCCATCCAAGTAGAACATCGCCAAGAAAATGTACACCAAGATAAATACGTGATATTCCGATCAGTAGTGTGAGAATGATAGAAACGAGGAATACCCACCATATCTTTACTTTCGCCGATATCCATCCAAATAGAGTAGCAGAATTTTGGGAGTGTCCACTCGGTGTACTATAATTGGTAGGATCAACACCCGGATAATGATAGGTTTCTGGGGGTCTAGGATTCGCTATGGCAGTCTTGAGCCAGTAATTAGACACAATCGAGAACAATAGCACAAAGATAACAGTGATAGACTCGCGTTTTTTGAATGCCCAAAATGAAGTCAGAAGTAGTGCAACATAGAACAATTCCGAACCAAGTTCTGTAATAGCCCGAAAGAAGAGCCCAGCCCAAGGCATAAGCTCTCTGAGAACAACAGTAAATTCAGGGTCAAAGAACATCGTACTCTCTCCAGTCATAAGCATGGGAGATTCCAAAGAAAAGGTTGTTCATTTTGAGAGAGTTTCTAGATTAAGCAATTCAAGCTTACTCTTGGAGGGTCTTCCAGTTGTTCTATCCCAATCCCGGAAACTGTACCAAGCATCGAGCTGAGCCTCAGTGTCGGGAACGAACCCTTCAGTTGGTCCCTCAAGCGATTGCATGACTATCTCGGGAAGACGTTCATTTGATGAATCATAGCCAAGCTTAAGATTGAACAAACGCATCAGTGTGAATATTCTTTCTCCAGTTAGTTTTAGTTCATCTAGAGAATAGTCCCAACCGACCACCATTTTGAATAGATCAACCATCTCATCACCAAGAATAGGGTAGAAATTACAAATGACGGAGGAATTAGTTACTGCCCGAAAGTCCTGTTGTCTTGCTGTAATAACTGCAGCATTTTCAAAACGATCTTCACTAACAACACCAATTGACTCGTCCGAAACCCCCATCTGAATGTTATACATATCCGCAGTCATATGGCACGCACCACGAGGTGATGTCATATATCCAATCGCCATACCAGAAAATCCACGAGGATCATGTTGAGGTAAATCAAGACCATTGACCTGAGCCGCAAGATGAGCCTTACCAAACTTTTCACCAAAAGCAATAGACCCCTCAGCCATAAGATCACCAACACCTTCACGGGTAGCGATTTTCTTTAGAAGTTTCAGAGCAGTATCAGTTTCACCCCATTCTGGTTCCAGTCCATCCAGATCATCACTGGAAATCATTCCTTCAGTATAGAGGTAGTAAGCAAAAGCGACCACATTTCCAGCAGTAATAAAGTCCATTCCGAGCAAATCGAGTTGCTTGCTTGCAAAAGAGAGAGCTTCCACATCATCATTCATAAGCTGAATACCCATTGTACCAGTAACTTCGAGCTCAGGCCCGGAAAATTTTCCAGTAGCATATTGCCCTTCATTAATCTCAATTACTCGACCGCATCCAATTGGGCAGCGATAGCAAGCGGTTTTGCCCACGAGAATGGTTTCACTTACAGTGGCACCGCTGATGTTGAATGCGTCAAAATCAGACACTTGGTAGTATCCCGCGGTCATTGAACCAAACATCATAGTCGCGGTGTCAACAAAACCAGCAGTGCCCATTTCAGAATACATATTGAATGTAACATCTTCCTGTTTACGCTCATTGAGGGCTTCAAGGTAGTCATTCAGCTTCTCCTCTTGTGCCACAGGAACTTTCCGGTCTGTTCCCTTTACAACAAGAGCTTTCAGTTTTTTCGACCCGAAGACTGCACCCAGACCGCCTCGGCCAGCTGCACGATGATGATCAATTATCACACTGGCATATTTCACGAGGTTCTCTCCAGCTATGCCAATTCTTGCGATTCCTGCTACATTATATCCAGTTTCTTCTTTCAACTTATTCCAAGTCACTTCAGTATCGAGACCCCAAAGATGTGATGCATCTTGAATTGACACTTTATCATCTTCTACTAGCAGATACTTCGCAGTCTTACTAGCACCTGTAATCAGAATTCCATCATATCCTGCAAATTTTATGTCAGCACCAAGGTGTCCGCCAAAAGTGCTATGCAGCCAAAGTCCAGTAAGAGGAGACCTAGAACATAGACTTGCTTTACTACCTGTGGGAACTCTAGTACCACAGAAAGGACCAGTAAGAAATAGCAACGGATTTTCTGGGCCAAGAGGATTAGTATCGCTGTCAATCATATCATATAGTATACGACAAGCAAGTCCAGCTCCACCAATATACTGACGTGCCAGCTTTTCATCTAACGGCATGGTGGTTATCTTTTCAGTTCCCAAATCAACACTCAATATTTTTCCGCGATACCCATACATAACTGTCACCTAGAAATCAACAGATTTCCCTTCAAATAAGTAGGTGTACAGCTTCTTAACTTCTTCCTGTGAGATGTCACGTGCATTCATTGTGATACTTGCGTCCATCATAGTGAACTCAATCAGTTCATCAAGACCATTCTCAAAGTCTTTCTTTGAAATGCCAGCAGCTTTGAGGCTCTTAGGAGCATGGATTTTATCTTGGAGTGCACGAATGCGATTTGCAAACTCGATTGATGCCTTTGTAGAATCTGATTCAGAGATACCAATTTGTTGAGCTAATTCTTGGTATAACTTAGCGGAATCTTCGTTCCCTTTAATGTTGAATTCGATAACATAGGGAAGAACCATTCCTACTGACATGCCGTGATGTAATTTGAGAACAGATCCAATACTATGACCGAAACTATGAACTAAAGCTACTTGTGAGTTACTGAAGGAAAGACCTCCAAGATTAGCTGCAATTAACATCTTTTCCCTAGCTTCCAAGTCATCGGGATTATTGTAGGAGTGAGGTAACCATTCAAAGATTAGCCGAACCGCCTTGAGAGAACATCCATCGGAAAAATCATTCTTCCAGAGAGAGGTGTACCCTTCCACCGCATGAGATAATGCATCAAGACCTGTATATGCGGTGAGGTCTTTTGGAAGCCCTTTGACAAATTGAGGATCAAGAATTGCGTAATCAGGAGCTAACTCACCATTACTCGTGCTGAACTTTCTTCCGGTCTCATCATCCCTGATAACTATTGCACGGGTAGCTTCGGACCCTGTTCCCGCAGTAGTTGGAATACAAATCATTCGAGCTTTCTGCCGTAGATGTAATGGTTCCAGAGGATTCACTGCTTCAAGGTCAATATCAGGATGTTCATACAAAATCCAAGCTGCCTTTGCGGTATCCATCACACTACCACCTCCAATCGCAATAATCATGTCAGCACAAAACGTGTCCATTGCGGAAGCAGCTTGCTTCACTATTGAAACCGTAGGGTCAGGTTCTGCACAGTCCCAGAGAGCAACAGACCATCCACGTGCTGTAAGCAGTTGAGTCAATTTCTCGGTCAGGCCCAATTTGTATACAACTGGATCAGTCACAATGAATGCATTGCCAGAAGAGAACTCGCCCAGTTCTTCTATCGCGTCTTCGCCAAATATGATCTTGGGAGATATAAACCACCACACAGTCAATCACCATCTTATTCGCATGTAATCCCAGTTGCCAATAGAAAACACACTATTTCTACATTCGGGTGATGTGGTAACAACAAGAGTAGAATCCAAAAATATCCAGCTTGGAAATCAGTATCAAATAATGAGTACTGTTCTTCAATGATTTTCTTTTTCTGCTGCAGCACTGGAGGTTTTATGAGATGGTCTTCTGTAGCGAGGCCCATAAACCTTATTTTGCCAAAAACGCATGAAAATAGCACGGGTTTCAGTCAGACTAGTAATAGGGTTGAAAGTGCAAAATCTGACTCTGACTCAATATCGACGCTGTTTGTTTCAGTCAGACTAGTAATAGGGTTGAAAGAAGTCTGTGACTTCTAACACTCCAGCGAAGTTTTGTTGTTTCAGTCAGACTAGTAATAGGGTTGAAAGTCGTTCTCTATAAGAAGCACAAAATTCGGCAAACATAGTTTCAGTCAGACTAGTAATAGGGTTGAAAGGAACACAGACTGTGGGCAATGCTTGTAGTCATTATAGTTACCTCAAAATAAAAAAGAAGTAGGCTAGAAGCCTACTCTACTGAAATCACCTTCTTACCTATAGCAAAAGAGCCAGAAGACCCTGTTTCATAGGTGGCTATTTTGATGGTCTTTCCAACTAACTCGTCGGGTGACTCGATTCCCATCTTACTAAGTTGGTACTCGTTCATCTTACCGACGACGAAAAGAAATTGGTCCCCTTTTCCG